>USDT01000014.1 GCA_900553465.1 uncultured Prevotella sp. | reverse complement strand
TTTTATTTACCGCCAAAGCCGCTTAGGCTTGGCTAATTTTTAACGAACTATTGTTACTATTATCCTCCTTACATAAGGAGGCTGTATTGCGAATTGAGTAATCTTTTTCAGTAAGGCTATAATTTCCTTATATTCCTCTTTCTTTTACTCCATTAATTTTACACTTTCCAGTTCTTCTTCCCAGCTTTTCACATTTAAATATATATTATATCTGCCGCTTTTAAGACGAAACTTGATATTTTCTCTTCTCTGTTACGTACAAATAGAAAGAGTAACTATCATGATTGAGGCAAAAGTTGATGGCTGCTTGTTATCATCCAACATAGTAAATTATTCTTTCTGCATGAATAAGTTGATTTTACTATCTACAAACCTTTTAACCACTTCCTGCATTTCAAAGATATTTCTACTCAAACGACCGAGTTCATTTCAACTGTATATCAATAAAATAACCCCAACTTTTTTCAGTTGAGGCCCCTCAAAATGCCTTTAGAAAGACTATAAATAGGGTTTAAATTATCCCAACTCAAAAATACCGTTAGGACTTTTGCGCTTCAATATATCAATCTTAAAACGTCTTTCGTGTTCAGCTTCGTGAGAGTCAAGTATCTGTTCGACAGTCTTACGCACTATCTCCGGATGGTTGTTCTCCTCACTCAGATGGCACAGCCATACATGACGCAGACGCTCCGTGGCATACTGTGCAAGGGCCGCAGCACAGTCGTTGTTGCCAAGATGGCCACGGCCACCTCTTATTCTCGACTTCAGATACTCCGGATACGGTCCGTCGCGCAGCATGTCCTCGTCATAGTTCGACTCCAAAACAAGATAGTTCGACTTCCCAATCATTCCCGCCATCTCCTCTGTCACGTGTCCGGCATCGGTCATGATACAGAAAACCACATCGCCGCATTTTATCTGATAGCCTACGTTGTCACTGCTGTCATGTGGCACCTCAAAAGCTGTGATGTCGAAATCACCGGCCCGGAACGGCACGTTCTTCTCGATGAATCTCTTGTTGGTTTCGGGTATCTTGTTCCTGACACAGTAGTTGCGCACTATGCCCTGATGCACGGTCGGAGTGGCATATACGGGCAGTCCGTACGTACAGCTGAGCGACCCCACCGATTTGATATGGTCGGCATGGTCGTGCGTAATGATGATGTTATGCACCATCTGGAACGAACATCCGTATTCATGGAAATATTTTTTTATTGTGCGTATGCCCAATCCGGCATCTATCATTAACCCGTCAGTTTCCGTAAAAAGACAATAGCAATTGCCGCTGCTACCGCTACCAAAAGATATGAATTTCAACATCAGTGCCTTTATTTTTATACAAAAGTATCAAAAAGATATGAATATGCCAAAGTATTTGGCTAAATTTGCAAAACCAAACCATATACCTCACTTCATGAAAAAGGCATTATCCGTTCTTAACAGAATTCTTGCCACATCGGCCGGCACACTCATATTTCTCACTGCAATAAGCGTAGCATCATGTTCGGGAAACAACGACGAGGAGGAGATTGAAAACAATGCATGCCGCTTTGCAGAATATTATTTCAACTGCTTATACAAGGATGCAATGGAGATGTGCACACCAGAGTCGGCAAAATGGCTGAGCTATGCTGCATCAAACATATCGCAGGAGGACATCGACATACTGAACTCGCAGAAGGACGACGCCACATGCGAGAGCACAGACCTGACGATGGAGAACGACTCCACAGCTGAAGTGACAATAAAGGTGAAGAATTTTCTCATGATGGACAGCATCGGTGTCCCGTCAAAAATGAGAGACTCAGCCCTCTACTCCATTGTCATGAGAAAGAGAGACGGACAATGGAAAGCGCATCTTTGCTGCATGCCTCAGGAAGTAAAGAAAAAGAATTGAACACGGAAACACACGCAATAGAAACCCTGCGTTGAATAGTTGAAACAAAAACTGTAGCTTCTATCCCGAATCTGCATTGCTCTCTTCTGTTGAAATGAAAATAACAGAGGCTACTTACATATTTTCAGTGTACTACAATTTTTTCGTCTGAGTTTTCAGTTCTACCCCTAAAAATAAGCGAGTATTTGCACGCGGACCTTCCTTAGGACGCAAATACTCGAGAAATAAGAGCTTTACGCAAAGCGCTGTACATCAACAGCTTACATTTAAAGGTCATTTTTTCGACTTACAATAAGCACCGTTTTGGCATGTGATACAGCCCATTTCAGGGCCTGAAACGCACAATATCACCCCCTGATACAGGCATAAACAGAGGATAAAACGGGCATTATTGGAACGCCAAGCGCATCATCCGACATTCCACTACAGGATCTACGACAATGCCGTAAGGCCGGAACGGGCTTTTCCAATGCCGGATTTACATTTCCTTACTTCTCTTTTGAGATTTTATTTTGTCAAAATAAAGTCAAGAAAAATTGTAAGTCCGCCGTCCGAGTTTTCTTTAAAAGTGTCGATATAAGATGTGGAAGAAGACACAGAAAGCACACGTTTGTCCTGATTGTATGATTTATCGGTTGTGGCAACGTGAATCTGTCATTACGTGTGAAAAGGCCCGTCACTGTTTATACAATCCGGCGTTGCCTGGACTTTTCCGACATTCTATGATGATTTTGGGGTAAAAACCTGTTTCCCTACTGATTTTATGCCGAGCACGGAAACACGCATACAAATATACAAACCATCATTCATGACTTGCCTGCAAGAAACCGCATGAAACGTATATTCCCCGATAAATCACAACCGGAAATCAGACTACAGACGCAGTCCTGTGACCGTTCATTCGCCGGCATTGAACACTACGTCTGTCATTATCTTCCTTTCCGTCGCAGTGATGCCATATGAGTCCAGCAGTGTACTGTCTTCCGCAAGAGCCGACTCAAACTCTTCGTACCCCATGTTCTCATTATTATAGTAAACGTATCTGCGCAGACGGTCCGCCGCCGAGCTTATGTCGCCGCAGAACCATCCTGCGTATGCCGAATTGAGGTAGTCGGCCCTGATGCAGCGTCCGCCCTCTATGAGAGCATCATATATCTCACCGGCTTTCTTCGCATCGCCTTTCAGAAGTTGTCCCCAGGCCAGTGCCCTTCTGACGTTGTTGTCCCCCGGATGTTCATAATCAAGCCTGAATATGACAGCCATACCCTCCTCCAGTTTGCCACAACACAGCTGCGACACAGCTTTGTTCAGCATGTAGTTTCTGTTGTCGGGATGAAGCACGACAAGTTTTCCATAGTATGTCTCTGCTTCCGAATATTTGCGCGAGGCGAAAGAAATCTGCGCCATACCTTTTATGGCCTGCTCGCTGTCTGCGTTCATGCGGAGAATACGGCTGAACAAACTCTCGGCCTCATCGCTGTGACCAAGCCGGAGATGCGACATGGCGACCATGACAAGATGTTCCTCCACATCATTTAGGGCATATTCTGCCGCAAGCGACAGAATCATGTCATACTGCTTGTGCTTGTAGAGAAACTTCTCAAGCTCTACCACACTGTCTGACGTAAGCACGCCGTCCAGCAGATGATTGGCAAAGAACAGGCCACCAGACTGACGGCCTCTGCCGGCAAACGGATTCACATAGTCGTTTCTGTACTGGTTGAGACGGAAGAAACGGTAAAGATCCTGCAGATACATTCTGCGTATATAAGCCGGATCAGACGTATTGATTTCCATTCCGGCGGGCATTCCGAGAGATTCGCCGTTGTTGAGCAGCTCCTTTATGTTGTCAGGCATACGCTCGATGACCGACGACATGGCCAGAACAAAAGAGTATTTGTCCGAATCGCAGAACGGACCGTCCTTGAAAATCTTCTGTATGAACTTGCTGCTCCCCATCTTCTCTCCCAGACTTCCTATCTGCGGATGTTCCATGTAGAACGGACAGAACCAGTTGCTTTGCGTATTGAAGAACGGGAAACGTTTCATCTGTGAGAATCCTCCGAAGTATATGTCGGAGCCGGATTTCTGCATGTCAATCATCTTGTTGACCGACTGTTCCAGCTCTTCCATGTTGCGGTCGGCCGCTCCCGGATCGAGAATATCCTGCAGTTTGTCGTCGTCTTTCTCTATTATGCCAGCATCGGTCATCTCAAACCTGTTGTTCTTCATCAGACTTGGAATAATGTCGTTCTGTATCTTTCTGTTGTCGGCATCGGCGTTGTTGCAGTAGAGCACCTGCATCTGCATCTCCAGAATCTCACGGCACACATCCTTGTTTCCGGTCAGACGAATAAGCGTCTGATTCACCTCCGGGAAGAGCGACATATCGTCTGCCGGCAGAGCAAACACCCATCCGGCCAGCGCACGCTGTCTTATCTTCTCGTCGGAAGCGTTTTCATATACATCAACCATCACAAGCCATTTGTTCAGATCGAACACATTCATGGCAGACAGCATAACTGCAGACAGAAGAAGCATAACGTCGTTGGAATCCACCGTCGGCGATGTCAGAAGTCCCTTTACTGCTTCCGCGCAGTTGTCATTCCACTGTTCTGACACCAGTACGGCGTCGAACAGACGCGACATGTACTGCTGATGGCGCGCATAAACACTACTGAGAGAGGTCTCCTGTATGCCTGCCATGCCGAGAGACGCCATTGCCACGTCCTGCACAAAACGCTCAAGTTCACCACGCACCTCGTCCGACTCCAGCGAAAGAGCGCCAGCATTTATTCTGGCAGTTATGTAGGACGAGCGCTTCTTTGTCATATCAGCAAGCTGCATGGCACCATACAGGCGATAGACACGCTTCAGAAGATTTCTGTAAACGGCGTCTATCTGCGGATCCTTAAAACCGCGCAACATAAAGTCGCGCATAAGATGATAGTCTTTTTCAATGACTTCATATTGGTTTTCAAGAGAAGAATATATTGTGTCGCTGTTGATTTCGTTACGTATATCGCGCAGGGCTTTTCCCAGATCCTGCCTGCTCAATATCGAATGCTTTATGGAATTGCGCATACTTCGTTATGACTTATGACCGGCTTATGCCGGATAATGTTATAAGACGATCTTGTCTATTTCCGCCTTGCGCGGCTTTTGTATATGATTGTATTTTATCTTCGGCAATGCCTTTATCACCTTACTGTCTATCCCGTAGTGCTTTTTCAGTATCGCCGAATAATGTTGCAGCCCGTTCTTGTTGATGGAATCGCAGGCCATGTCGTATGCCGTCATAAAGGCTGACAGCTGTTTTCTGCGACGGGCATCCTTCATAACCTCGGCACGGAATGCTATCACTCCCAGCACTTTTTTCTTGTCACGGCTGTCGGCTATCACATTGTTGCCTCTTATTCTTGCTGCCGTAGCATGCGGTTCTGGCAGCCATACGGCATCAATCTCGTTGTTAAGAAGCATGGCAAGACGCACGTTCACATCGTTTATCTGGATGCGGAACACCTGTGATTTCAGCTTCACTCCTTCCGTAAACTTCGATGTGAGCAGGTCGGTTGCCGAATATCGCGTCATGGCGACCATCTTGTCGTCAAGCTGGTTTATTTTCTTTATTCGCGCCTTACGGCTTGTTATCAGATTCCAATAAGCGTTTGTGGTTGATATGTAATCCAGCTGCAGACCGTCGTGACGCTTTATGCGCTCCGTGCGCACAAAGTCGGAGAACGTTCCTTCGACGCTCTTGCCTATGAGAGCTGTGTCGCAGTCCATCTGCGCGGTGAATTTCTTTAATCTTATGTCAACCGCCGTGGTGTCGTACAGATTGCATTCTCTGGCGATAAAAGCCGGCAGACAATCGAGTGTCGGCATCACTGCAATCTTCAACGCCATGCGCTCCTCTTTTGCTTGTTTCATCCGCTCTTCATACGATATGCGCCGTACTTCTTCAGCAGAACGTCCACATGAAAAAAAAACGGCGGCAATCAGCACTGCCGGGATAAAAAGAATGTTCTTGTTCATACGGCAAAAATAACAATAAATTTTGTAACAATGAAAATAATTTATACTTTTGTAGGAAATTGAATACTATGGCAAAAGACAAAATTGCTTACGTATGCAGCAACTGCGGACAGGAGTCGACGAAGTGGATCGGCAAATGTCCGAATTGCGGAGAATGGAATACATTTAAGGAAATAAAAGTCGCAGGCAACACTGCAACATCCTCTATACTTTCTTCTGAGAGATTTGGCGGCAGTGCAAAACAGGCTGCCGAGATGAAGCCTATAAGGCTGAAGGACATCCCATACGAGGATTATCCAAGAATAGATCTCAACGACAAAGAGCTCAACAGAGTTCTTGGCGGCGGACTGGTGCCGGGAAGCCTGATATTGCTTGGCGGAGAACCGGGAATAGGAAAAAGCACACTGACACTGCAGACAATACTCAATCTGCCGGAATACAAAATCTTATATGTAAGCGGTGAGGAAAGCGCTCATCAGCTGAAGATGCGTGCACGCCGTCTGGAAAGCCGGAAGGAACAGAGCGAAAAGAAAGACGAGAATGTTATAATACTCTGTGAGACGTCGCTCGACAAGATAATAGATCACATTCAGAACGTCAGACCGGAGATAATAATCATAGACTCCATTCAGACAATACACACCGACAGCGTCGACAGCGGTCCGGGAAGCGTGTCGCAGGTAAGGGAATGTGCCGCAACACTTCTACGCATATCCAAAAGCAGCGGCATACCAATAATTCTTATCGGCCACATAAACAAGGAAGGCACTCTGGCCGGACCGAAAATACTGGAACACATAGTTGACACCGTCATACAGTTTGAAGGCGACCAGCATTACATGTACCGCATACTGCGTTCGATAAAAAACCGATTCGGAAGCACATCGGAACTGGGCATATACGAAATGCGACAGGACGGACTGAGACAGGTGAACAATCCGTCGGAAATGCTTCTGGCACAAGATCTTTCAGGACTTTCGGGTGTGGCAATCAGTTCGGCCATCGAGGGTGCACGGCCATTTCTGGTAGAAACGCAGGCCCTTGTCTCGTCAGCGGCATACGGCACTCCGCAACGCGCCGCCACCGGATTCGACCAGCGAAGACTCAACATGCTGCTTGCGGTTCTGGAGAAACGCGTCGGATTCAAACTCATGCAGAAGGACGTTTTCATCAATATTGCAGGCGGAATAAGAGTCACCGACCTTGCAATGGACCTGAGCATCATAGCCGCAGTATTGTCGAGTAACGTGGACACTCCCATCGAACAAGGATGGTGTATGGCCGGCGAGGTGGGACTGAGCGGCGAGGTGCGCCCCGTGAACCGCATGGAACAGCGGCTGGCCGAGGCCGAAAAGCTGGGATTCACCGACATCGTCATACCACTCTTCAACATGCAAAGGATAGACAAGACAAAATATAACATCAATCTTCATCCAGTCAGAAAGGTTGAAGAAGCATTAAGAATATTATTTGGATAACATCATGAAAGATTCTGTAATAGTTGTCAGCGGCGGAATGGACAGCATCACGCTGCTCTACGACAAGAAGGATGAAATTGCACTTGCCGTTACGTTCGATTACGGCAGCAACCACAATGCAAAAGAGATAGCATGGGCGAAGGTGCACTGTGAACGCCTCAACATAAAACACATAGTGATAAAACTCGACTTCATGCACAGGTATTTCACAAGCAGCCTGCTCGAAGGCGGCGACGCCATACCCGAAGGACACTACGCTGACGAGAACATGAAATCGACAGTGGTACCATTCCGCAACGGCATAATGCTGTCAATAGCAGCCGGCATCGCCGAAAGCAACGGACTGAAAAAGATTCTCATTGCAAACCACGGAGGCGACCATACGATATATCCGGACTGCCGTCCGGAATTCATCAAGGCAATGAACGAGGCGATAATAAACGGCACATACGAGGATGTGAGCATCGATGCGCCATACACAAACATAACCAAAGCCGACATCGCTGCCATAGGAAAGCGTCTCGGAATAGATTATTCCGAAACATGGAGCTGTTACAAGGGCGGTGAGAAACACTGCGGAAAATGCGGCACCTGCATCGAAAGAAAAGAGGCTCTGGCGCTTGCCGGAATAGACGACAGAACCGAATACGAAAATCAATAGCGGCACACCGCACAGCAAGACACGCACAAAGCGGTTAAATACATATAATTTTCGGATTTCAACATTGGCAATGTCAACTTTTATTATTAATTTTGCGTGCAGAGAAAATAATATCCAACTTAAATATTTAAGATAAATGAAAATCGATCAATTCAATTTTGCCGGCAAGAAGGCAATCGTTCGCGTGGACTTCAATGTTCCATTGGATGAGAATGGAAAAGTAACAGACGACACTCGTATCCGCGGTGCACTTCCTACACTTAAGAAAGTGCTTGCTGACGGTGGTGCCCTCATAATGATGAGCCATATGGGCAAACCCAAAGGCAAAGTGAACCCAAAGATGTCTCTCGGACAGATCAAAGAGGACGTTGCAAAGGCACTTGGTGTAGAAGTTGCATTCGCTCCTGACTGCGCTAATGCCGACGAGGCTGCACAGGCTCTGAAGCCGGGCGAGGCTCTTCTGCTCGAAAACCTCCGCTTCTATCCTGAAGAGGAAGGCAAACCGGTTGGTATCGACAAAGCTGATCCTGCTTACGCAGCAGCAAAGGACGAAATGAAGAAGCGTCAGAAAGACTTCGCAAAGAAGCTGGCTTCTTATGCTGACGTTTACGTTAACGACGCTTTCGGAACAGCTCACCGCAAGCATGCTTCTACAGCAGTTATCGCTGACTACTTCGACGCAGACTCAAAGATGTTGGGTTATCTGATGGAGAAGGAAGTAACAGCTATCGACAACGTGCTGAAGAACGCACAGCATCCGTTCACAGCCATCATCGGCGGTTCTAAAGTAAGCTCAAAACTCGGCGTTATCAAGAACCTCCTGGACAAGGTGGACAACCTCATCATCGGTGGTGGTATGGGTTACACATTCATCAAAGCACAGGGCGGTAAGATCGGTGAGTCTCTCCATGAGGACGACCTCATGCCGGAGGCACTGAATGTTATCGAAGAAGCTAAGAAGAAGGGCGTTAACCTCAGCCTCTCTGTTGCAACTGTTGCAGCAAACGAATTCTCTAACGACGCAGAGCGCAAGGTTGTTGACATCTACAACATTCCTGACGGATGGGAAGGTATGGACGCTTCTGAAGAGAGCCTTGAAATCTGGAAGAAGATCATCCTCGGATCAAAGACAATTCTGTGGAACGGCCCTGTAGGTGTATTCGAGTTCGAGAACTTCGCACACGGAACAGGCGAAATAGCAAAATATGTAGCACAGGCTACAAAGGAAAACGGTGCTTATTCACTCGTAGGTGGTGGTGACTCTGTTGCTGCTGTCAACAAGTTCGGTCTGGCAGATCAGGTAAGCTACGTTTCAACAGGTGGTGGTGCTATGCTCGAGGCAATCGAAGGAAAAGTTCTTCCGGGTGTTGCTGCTATAAAGGGCGAATAATAACGAGCCTTTAAAACATACACAACAATCAGGTTCCTTCAATCGAGGGAGCCTGATTTTTTATATGCCATAATTGACATGACGTGCATACACGGCAACAAGAATACATAAAAACAAACTGGAGAAATAATGTTCTCTGCATTACATCTATAACTTACTAATAGGACAAAGAACAGCACCTTCATCTCACCTGTGACACAAAAAGCGCTCAACAGGAATTATGTGGGGATTGTTTTTATTAATGAAGTGCCATATAATGCCGGAAAATTATCCGACAGAGCGTAATGACATAAACCGTGCAATACGTTTTCTCACATAATAACAAACTCACGTTGCCCCAACCGATAGTTCATCCTCTCAAGATCTTCTTATGTTTTTCGTGTTTCTTTTCACGCCCCATGTCTGTGTTTTTAAAGAAAACTCAGACTACAAACTTACAATTTTTCTTGACTTTTTCTTGACAAAAATTTTTCGTAAAAGAGATGTAAATAAATGTTAAGTCGCATATAAGAAAGACCTATTTAGACTGTACAGTCTTATCATATACTCTATAGTGGAATGCCGGATAATCCATCTTGCATTCCAATTATGCCCGTTTTATCCCCTATTTACGTCTGTTTTAGGGTGTGATATTGTGTGTTTCAGGTCATGAAATGGACTGTATCACATGCCAGAACGGTGCTTATTGTAAGACGAAAAAATTAACTTTAAACGTAAGCTGTTGATGTTCAGTTTTTTGCGCAAAGTTCTTATTTTTCGCGAATTTGTGTCCGAAGGAGAGTCAGCACGCAAATACTCGCTTATTTTTTGGGGTAGAACTGAAAACTCGGACGAAAATATCGCAGCATACTGAAAATCTGAAAGTGCCACGGATCAATTTCTTTCAGCATAAGGCGACAACGCTGATCCGGAGACGAAGTCGCAGTCTTTTATCGTAACCAGTCTCCGTTGAATTTCTACTTATCTCCCCAAAGACTGTAAAAAGAAGTATCTTTCAGAAAACAGACGTTGCCCGATGCGGTACAGCGCACAACTTTTACTATGTCTTGCAGGGAATGAGCTCAGGATAAGAAATGTCGCAACACTATTTCATGGCATGACCGAAGACCGTTCACATACCATAGTTCCATCGCCCGACACGCAGCGGCCGCTGCCATAAAAAACTAATATATGCTGTTCTTTTTCATTTTGTAAACATACAAAACAATCCCCGTCAGAATCATAAGGGATGCAAGGATGTTGACTATATTCGAGTTTGTCCAACCGAGAAGATACAGGACAAATATAATCATCACACCAATACATACAAGAAGTATCCACAGGTAATTCTTTAAAAACCGTTTCATCGCACTTATATTTTCCGCTGCAAAAATATTAAAGTTCAGTATATCACAGTCATCTTATAATTCTAAAAATTGTTAAATACGCAAATAAGCCAAGTCAGACTTCGTTTCTATCGATTAAAATAAGTACCTTTGCACCGCATTTTGCAAAATTAAATCATTTAACAATTTATTTTTAATATGAATCAATACGAAACCGTTTTCATTTTGACTCCCGTTTTGTCTGATGATCAGATGAAGGAAGCGGTTGCTAAATTCAAGAAACTCCTGACCGACAACGGTGCAGAGATCCTGAATGAGGAAACCTGGGGATTGAAAAAAATGGCTTATGCTATTCAGAAGAAATCAACAGGTTTTTACTGCCTGCTTGAGTACAAGGCTGAGCCTACAATCGTTAAGACTCTCGAAACTGGCTTCCGCCGCGACGAGAAAGTAATCCGTTTCATAACAGTCAAACTCGACAAGTACGCTGCGCAGTACGCTGAGAAGAGACGTAACAAATTTGCTAAAAAAGAGGAGGCTTAATTTATGGCAGCAGTAGAATCAGAAATTCGTTATTTGACTCCACCTTCAGTGGATACAAGAAAGAAAAAGTATTGCCGTTTCAAGAAAAGCGGTATTAAGTATATCGACTACAAGGATCCTGAGTTCCTCAAGAAGTTCTTGAACGAGCAGGGCAAAATCCTTCCGCGTCGCATTACCGGTACTTCTCTGAAATATCAGCGTCGTGTGGCACAGGCCATCAAGCGCGCACGCCAGATAGCTTTGCTTCCATATGTAACCGATTTGATGAAATAAAAAAGGAGGAACGACAATATGGAAATAATACTTAAAGAAGATATCATCGGCTTAGGCTACAAGAACGATATTGTAAACGTAAAGAGCGGATACGGACGTAACTACCTCATCCCGACAGGAAAAGGTGTTATCGCATCTGAGTCTGCAAAGAAAGTACTTGCAGAGAACCTGAAACAGCAGGCTCATAAACTTGCTGTTATCAAGGCAGAAGCAGAGAAGAAGGCTGAAGCACTCAACAATGTTTCACTTGTAATCGCTGCTAAGGTAAGTGCTACCGGTGTTACTTACGGTTCTGTAAACACAAACATCGTTGCTGACGAACTGAAGAAACTCGGCTTCGATATTGACCGCAAGATCATTACAATGCGCGACATCAAGAGCGTAGGCGACTATGAGGCTGTTATCCACTTCCACAAAGAAGTTGAGGTTAAGCTCCCTGTAAAGGTTGTTGCAGAAAACGCTCCTGTTGAAAAGAAAGAAGAAGAAGCTGCTCCTGTAGCTGAAGCTACCGAAAATACAGAAAACAATACTGAGGAAGCAAAATAATTAAGTACTGTAAAGCAAATCTATATGTTAATCCCGGCATACCTTTATGATATGCCGGGATTTTTATTGTCTTATCAATATTGTCTTAAAGCAGCAAGAAGCGCATTGTTCTCGTTTCTCGTACCTATAGTCACACGCAGACAATTGTTGCACATACATACATTGGTACGGTTGCGCACAATTATTCCATTCTTCACCAGATAATCATATATCGCCTGCGCATCATCCATCTTTGCAAGGAAGAAATTGGCATCCGTGGGATATACCTTACTGCATATCGGCAACATCTGGAAAGCATTCATCATCCTGTTGCGTTCCACCACAATGGTATTTATCCACTTCTCCACTCTGAACGAATCCTTCAACGCATCAATGGCACACTTCTGGGTAAGCACATTTATGTTATAAGGATATTTCACCTTATTGAACACATCTATGATTTCCTTGCGTGCAAAAGCCATTCCGAGTCTTATTCCTGCACACCCCCAAGCCTTACTCATAGTGTTGAGCACAACTATATTTTCATATTTTGCAAGTTTGAGTCTGAAAGGAACTGCACGCGAAAAATCAGTATACGCCTCATCAATAACCACGATACCATCAAATGCATTCACCACTTTCTCTATCTCACCGCAGTCTATCAGATTTCCGGTAGGATTGTTCGGTGAGCATATCCATATGAGTTTTGTGTTATCATCGCATGCTTTCAACAGCGCCTCCGAATCAATCTGGAATTTGTCATCAAGCATCACTGGACGGTATTCCACGTCGTTTATGTCGGCGCAAACCTTATACATGCCGTATGTCGGCTCTATTGCCACAACATTGTCAACCGCCGGACGGCAGAAACAACGGTACAACAGATCGATTATCTCGTCACTTCCGTTGCCGAAACATATCTGTTCCGGCAATACACCTTTGAGCTTGGCCATCATCTTTTTCAGTTCCATCTGCAACGGATCCGGGTAACGGTTGTAAGGATTATTATACGGATTCTCGTTTGCATCAAGCAATACGGTGGCTGTATGTCCGCTGTATTCGTTTCTTGCACAACTGTATGGTGACAGCTTCAGGATATTATCGCGTAGTAGTTCTTCCAGTTTTTTCATTTGTTCTCAATATTTCTCATACGTACGGTCATCGCATTCTTATGCGCATCAAGATGTTCGTTCTCTGCCATAAGCTCCACTGCACGCCCGATGGACATAACTCCCTCCGGCGTGATGTGCTGGAATGTTATCTTGCGGATATAACTGTCAAGATTAACTCCGTTGTAAGCCATGGCATATCCGTGGGTAGGCAACGTATGGTTTGTCCCACTTGCATAATCTCCGGCACTCTCACATGCATACTTCCCAAGGAAAACACTCCCTGCATTGATCACCTTGTCAGCAAGCTGTTCATAGTCTTCCGTAGCTATGACAAGGTGCTCCGGAGCATAAGTATTACTTATATCCATCACCTCGCTGCTGTCGTGAGCGACTATACAAAGACTGTTCTCAAGTGATTGCACGGCGATATCTCGACGTGGCAGAAGCTCAAGCTGGCGTTCTATCTCCATGCTCACTTGCTCTGCCATGGCCTCCGACGTACTTATGAGGAGCACCTGTGAGTCCGCACCATGCTCCGCTTGTGACAAAAGATCAGCCGCAACAAACTCCGCATTACTGCTTTCGTCTGCAATAACACAAACTTCAGAAGGACCGGCCGGCATATCAATCGCCACATCAGAAAGGCTCACATGCTGCTTTGCAGCCATTACAAAACGGTTTCCCGGACCGAAGATCTTATATACCTTCGGCACAGTTTCTGTTCCATAAGCCATAGCTCCTATGGCCTGGACACCACCAATCTTGTATATCTTATTGACACCGGCAGTCTTCGCCGCAACAAGAATGGCGGGATTGACATTGCCGTTTTTGTCTGGCGGAGTACACAATACAATCTCCTCACATCCAGCAATCTTTGCCGGTGTGGCAAGCATCAGAACCGTAGAAAACAGCGGTGCCGTACCGCCGGGAATATATAATCCGACTTTCTGTATGGCCACACCTTTTTGCCAACAGCACACACCCGGAGAAGTCTCCACCCTATTCTCGGCCATCTGCTGCGCCATATGGAATTTCTCTATATTGGAATGTGCAAGTTCAATTGCCTCTTTTAAGCCTGCGTCAACCGCTTTTACAGCGTTGTCAATCTCCTGTTCTGTCACAGAAAGAGCATCCAATGACACTCCGTCAAACTTCATTTCATATCGCCGGACTGCATCATCTCCATTCTCGTGCACATCCTCCAGAATGCTTTTCACAACTCCGTTCAGTTCGGAAACGTCTATATGCGGGCGTTCCAGAAGACTTTTCCAATCCTTCCGTTCTGGATATCTAACTATTTTCATAACAGAATCATCTTTTCTATTGGTGTAACAAGTATTCCCTGCGCACCAAGTTCCTTAAGCCGTCCGATAATCTCCCAGAATCGCTTTTCGTCAAGTACAGTATGTATTGAACACCAGTTTTCATCAGCCAGCGGAATGATTGTCGGACTCTTTATTCCAGGCAGCACTGCCGTTATATCCTTTATTCTGTCTTTCGGGGCGTTCATCATGACATATTTCTTATCCGTTGCCGAACGCACAGCCTCGATACGGAACAACATCTCGTTGAGTATGGCATGCTTGTCATCATCCATATTCCAGTTGCCAATCAGGAGAGCCTCACTCTCCATTACAACCTCAACTTCTCTGAGATTATTGCTTATAAGCGTACTTCCCGAGCTGACAATATCGAAAATACCATCGGCAAGACCTATTCCCGGGCAAATCTCTACACTGCCGGTTATGACATGAATCTCTGCCGTGATGCCATTCTTCTTCAGAAACTTATCCAGAATATTAGGATAAGACGTTGCTATACGCCGACCGTTGAACCATTCAAGGCCGTTGTATTTGTACTCTTTCGGTATGGCAAGAGACAGTCTGCACTTGCTGAATCCAAGTCTTGATATAATCTGGGCGTTCTCTTCTTTTTCCAGGAACTCGTTCTCCCCCACAATGCCGACATCGGCAACACCGCTTGCCACGCTCTGTGGAATGTCGTCGTCGCGCAGATACAGCACCTCTATAGGGAAGTTCACAGACTGTACTAATAATGTGCGCTTGCTGGTGCAGACTTTGATGTCGGCTTCGGCAAGCAGATTCATTGTGTCGTCGAACAAACGACCTTTAGATTGCACGGCAATTCGTAACATAATATCAAATATATTAAAAAAATAATGACAAAAATACCGTTTTCCAAGGAATTATGCAAGAAATGTAGTACATTTGTGCACCATTTACATGCAATTGAAATTTTTATACATATTATTTTCAGTATTATTGGTTTTCAGCTGCAATAATAAGAAAAAGGCCCAGGAAATGACTCCATGGGGCAGCGTTGCAGATGAGGATACCATGACCGTTGAGAATCATTTCAGCCTTACAGACCTTCAGAATAACGGCGAAATGATAATGCTCACAATGAGCGGCCCAGACACATATTTTGATTATCGCGGACGAGGAATGGGAACGCAATATCTGCTGTGTGAAAAATTCGCACACAATATTGGTGTATCCCTGCGGGTGGAGCTCTGCCGAGACACTGCCGAGATGATAAAAAGACTTGAAGACGGAGAAGGCGACATCATAGTATATCAGATGCCACGAAAATTGAAAGGTCTGAAATATTGCGGATACGGTACAGACAGCACCTCATGGGCTGTAAGTGCAGGCAACGAGGAATTGTCAGACACACTCAGCCGTTGGTACAAACCGCAGCTGCTCGCACAGATAAAAAAAGAGGAAGACTTCATGTATTCGCCAAGAAGCATACGGCGCCACACTTACTCTCCAATGCTCAATGCTTCTGCCGGCATAATCTCAGAATACGACCATCTGTTCCAGAAATACGCTCCACTCACCCGATGGGACTGGCGTCTGCTCGCCGCACAATGTTATCAGGAATCAACATTCGACCCCAAGGCACGTTCATGGGCCGGAGCCTGTGGTCTGATGCAGATAATGCCAGCGACTGCGGACATGATAGGACTGTCACGCGCCAACATATTTGATCCGGAAGAGAACATCGCCGCCGCGGCCCGTTACATAAAGACACTCAACGGAAAATTTCTTGACATAAGAGACCGCAACGAACGTTGCTCCTTCATTCTGGCCAGCTACAACGGAGGATTCTTCCATATACGCGACGCCATGGCTTTGGCAAAGAAACACGGACGCAACCCTCACTCATGGAGCGACGTATCGGAATTCGTTCTGAAACTGAGCCGTCCGGAATATTACAACGACCCTGTTGTGAAATACGGATACATGCGCGGTCAGGAAACCGCAGGCTATGTAGAAAGCATCAGAAACCGTTGGGCACAATACCGCAACAAGGCACGCGGAGGATCTGGCGCATTCGGATTCCCCGACAACGTGACACCACAGAAAGCACGCAAGAAACACAGATTCAAACTGTAATAATAAGAACGATGTCATAAAGCAGTCTGGCAGGACTTCAATGCTGACTGGTTTCTACAAAAGACGGAGGTTTCCCTCGACGCAGACTTTTCTCTTTTTTCAGAGATAAAGACGAGCGAGACTATTTCAAATTCTAAGCAGCTTATAATATTTTAGCCGGAGTTTTCTATTCTACCCCCAAAAATAAGCGAGTATTTGCGAACTGACTCCCCGTCGGACGCAAATACGCGAGAAATAAGAACTTTGCGCAATATACTGAATACCAACGAATTGTATTAAAGACGATTCTTCCTGTCATACAAATGCACCATTTGAGCACATGATATTGCCCATTTCAGGGCCTGAAACCCACAATATCACACCCTAAAACAGACGTAAACAGAGGATAAAACAGGCATAATCGGAACGCAGGATGAATTATCCGGCATGCCACTACAGGGTATATGATAAGACAGTACAACCTGAACCGGCCTTTCTTATATATGGTTTAACAATTCTTCACATCTCTTTTGCGATTTTATTTTGTCAAAATAAAGTCAAAAAAAACTGTAAGTTCGACACTTGAGTTTTCTAAAGAATACATATATTTTTCTTTTTAAAATCGGTAAGAATCTGTCTTTGGGAGCCTTCACAGACAGCAGACAACTTATAATCTATTTGAAAAACAATATGGATGGAGCATTGACGTCGGTTTCGGGTAAATTACTTCTCAGAAAACGAGCCGTTATTTAGACAGTCCACGATGAACTCAAAAATTGTCTATGTTGGAAGCCTCAGCCTGAATGCGCTGCTCCAGCTGCTGGAAATAATTATGGGCAGATATTTTCATAAAGATAAATATCACGCCTGGCAATATGCCGACAAGACCACCGACAAATGCAACCAACAGAGGATTCTCCAATGTACTGCCCATAAAGTAAACGTACAATAACACAAGACAAGGTATTGTCACCCACAACGCGATTTCGAAAAGTGTGGATCCGAACCCTACTTCAACAGGTAACTGACGATCAATAACATGTACATCACGGCCATTATCATTAACAGGCCCTGTAACTTCATCTAATAGATTTGCCATATATAAATTTAGTTTATTATTTTAAGTCTTATTGCATGGAAAAATAGAAATGTATCGGATATCATCCCCAAGCACCAATATATTAAATTACTTGACACAATGATATTCATTGTATAACAATGCTGCTTTTGAATATAAATTATGTTTTTCATAATATCTATAATTACTTATGCAAATATAGAATATTTAATTCATATATGGAAGAATATTACCCATAGAACATTCGCTACACATTCTTTCGAAAACACCTCAAAAAACAGTAGATATATGATAATGGATTACAACACATACACCATACCAGAAGAAACAGGAAAAAGTTTTCAGTCGATATGAGAGACAACAAAAGCATTACCATAAAGTAAATGCATTTCACCAGCCTATAGAATTACACTCTTTTTGTCTGTTCTGGCATTTTAGAAATGAAGAATATGCCATCCATTGCCACACGTACCTATATAAACAAAGAGAGCTGCAGTAAACTGATAACTGCGGCTCTCTTTCTATGTTATATTAAGACTTGTTATGTCCTAATTTATTTCACCTTTTCTACAATAGCCTTGAATGCTTCAGGATTGTTTACAGCGAGATCGGCAAGAACCTTACGGTTGATTTCGATACCTGCTTTGTGAAGCGCACCCATAAGTGTAGAATAACTCATGTTCTCAAGACGTGCTGCTGCGTTGATACGCTGAATCCACAATGAGCGGAAGTTGCGTTTCTTGTTACGACGGTCACGGTATGCGTATGTGAGACCCTTCTCCCATGTGTTTTTAGCAACCGTCCAGACATTCTTTCTTGCACCATAGTAACCCTTGGTGAGTTTAAGAATTCTTGTTCTTCTTGCTTTCGAAGCAACGTGATTTACTGATCTTGGCATAGTTTTGTTTTCCTTTTAAATGTTTTGACTAATTAAAATTAACGGAGGCAGAGCATATCACGCACCGCTTTCAGGTTGCTACCATCCACCATTGTCTGATGAACGAGGTTTCTCTTCTGCTTCTTTGTTTTCTTAGTCAAGATGTGACTGTGGTAAGCATGATGTCTTTTGATCTTACCAGTACCAGTGAAGCTGAATCTCTTCTTTGCACTGGACTTTGTCTTCTGTTTTGGCATTTTTTTATGTTTTAAATTATTATTTAATATGAGTGGCAACGCATATACCCGGCGTTACGCACTTCTCGTCTTATTCCATATTGAGTTTCTTCAGAGCCTCTTCGCTGATTTTTGCGTTTGCGAAAAGTCCTCCGTTTGCCGGAACTTCATCCTCGGCCTCAGCAGCCTTTGCAGCATTCTGGATCTTGAGTTCAGCCTCACGGCGCTCACGGTCGAGCTTTTGCTGGCTCTTCTTGGCCACACCAGCCTTCTTGGGCGAAAGATAGAGGAACATCTTCTTTCCATCGAGCTTCGGGAGCTGTTCCACTTTGGCAATCTCCTCCAGATCATTGGCAAAACGAAGGAGAAGCACCTCACCCTGTTCCTTAAAAAGAATAGAACGGCCTCTGAAGAAAACATAGGCACGCACTTTATTTCCCTCACTCAAGAATTCCTTTGCATGCTTGAGTTTGAAGTTATAGTCGTGCTCATCGGTCTGAGGTCCGAAACGTATCTCCTTTATATCAACCTTAGCCTGCTTTGCCTTCATCTCCTTGGCATGCTTCTTCTGCTGATACAGGAATTTGCTATAGTCGATGAGACGACAAACCGGAGGTTGTGCATTTGGAGATATCTCCACAAGGTCAACACCTTGATCGTGGGCCATGTCAAGCGCCTGACGTATCGGCATTACAGTCGAACCGTCTTCTCCTACAACTCGTACTTCCCTGACGCGAATTTGCTCATTCACGCGGTACTGATTCTTCATTTTGTCATTCTTCATTCAACTATTTTATGATAAGCGACTGCAAAGTTACCACATTTCAACCAATCGGCAAAATATTTCATTGTTTTTCTTTTAACATAATGCTTGTTTTGGATACCTTTCCACAAGACGGCACGCATAAGAAAAGACCGAAATGTAATACACCGCACATATATGCCTCCAAACGGTGTTTCATAACAATCAGGTTTCTACGTGATATAAAAGCCTACAAAAAACAGTAAAAAGAAAAAAGCGCTGCAGGAAACGCATCTGCGCATCATCCTGCAACGCCTTTGCTATGTTCAAAACTAAAACGTATTGTCTTCTTATTCTGGACGGATGTCGGTGGCCTTGAGCATCTCGGCTACATCAGCATTGATCTTAGCAGCAAAGTCTTCCATTGACATAACGCTCTGTTCACCACCGCCCTGCTTGCGCACAGCTACAGTTCCGTCAGCCTGTTCCTTCTCACCTACAACGAGCATGTAAGGAATGCGCTTCATCTCATTATCGCGGATCTTGCGTCCAATCTTCTCGTTACGGCTATCAACAGAAGCACGAACGCCCTGATTGTCAAGATATCTGCAAACCTTCTTCGCATAATCATTATACTTCTCTGAGATAGGAAGGATGGCAACCTGATCCGGTGTGAGCCACAATGGGAAGTGACCGGCTGTATGTTCGATAAGAACAGCACAGAAGCGTTCCATAGAACCGAATGGCGCACGGTGTATCATGACAGGAGTCTTCTTGGTATTGTCCTCGTCGGTGTACTCGAGTTTGAAACGCTGCGGCAGGTTATAGTCAACCTGTATGGTACCGAGCTGCCAACGACGACCTATGGCATCCTTAACCATGAAGTCGAGTTTCGGACCATAGAATGCAGCCTCACCGTATTCAATCTTAGCCTTAAGACCTCTTTCATGGCAAGCCTCGATGATGGCCTGCTCGGCAGAAGCCCACACTTCATCTGAACCGATATACTTCTCATGGTCGTTAGGATCACGCAGAGATATCTGTGCTTCTACGTTGTCATCAGTGAAATTGAAGGTAGAGAACACTGTCTGGATAATATCGATCACTCTCAAGAACTCATTCTTCACCTGATCAGGACGACAGAAGATATGAGCATCGTCCTGTGTAAACGAACGTACACGAGTGAGACCATGGAGTTCACCACTCATCTCATAACGGTATACAGTACCGAATTCAGCGATGCGTAGAGGCAGGTCCTTGTAAGAACGCGGCTTCCAAGCGAACACCTCACAGTGGTGAGGACAGTTCATCGGTTTGAGCATATACTCCTCATCCTCTTCCGGTGTGTGTATCGGCTGGAACGAATCCTTGCCGTAGTGTGCATAATGACCAGACGTAACGTAGAGGTTCTTGCTTCCGATATGCGGAGTGATCACCTCCATGTAACCGTAGTTCTTCTGTATCTTGCGCAGCATGTCCTGAAGACGCAGACGCAACTCAGTACCTTTCGGCAGCCAGATAGGCAGTCCCTTACCCACACGCTCTGAGAACATGAAGAGTTCCATCTCACGTCCTATCTTGCGATGGTCGCGCTTCTTAGCCTCCTCAAGCATGAGAAGATACTCGTCGAGCATTTTCTTCTTCGGGAAAGTGATACCGTATATACGTGTCATCTGCTCGCGCTTTGCATCGCCACGCCAGAATGCACCAGCCACGCTTGTCAACTTAATAGCCTTAATGGAACCGGTGCTCACGAGGTGCGGACCACGACACAGATCGGTAAACGATCCCTGGGTGTAAGTAGAGATGGTGCCATCCTCAAGATCCTGGTCTATATGCTCGCACTTATAAGTCTGCCCGTCAGCATTGAATTCTGCCAGAGCGTCAGCTTTTGCCACGTCCTTGCGTACCACCGGCTCGTCTTTCTTGGCCAGTTCCTTCATCTTTGCCTCAATGGCAGGAAAATCATTCTCGCTTATAGTGACACCCTTAGGAGGCATTACATCGTAGAAAAATCCGTTCTCAACAGCCGGACCAAAGCCGAACTGTATGCCCGGATAGAGTTCCTGCAGGGCTTCAGCCAGCAGGTGGGCCGATGTGTGCCAGAAAGTGTGTTTGCCTTCTTCGTCTTCAAATTTGTACAGAACAAAATCCGCATCCTCAAGAATAGGACGGTTCAGTTCTACTGTTTCGCCGTTTACGCCGCAAGATACAACGTCGCGGGCAAGAGCAGGCGAAATGCTCTCTGCAATCTGTAAACCGGTCACGCCCTGCTCGTACTCATGAACAACGCCGTCCGGAAAAGTGATCTTTACCATAACAAATTAGTATTTAATCTTTTTATGTTGCAAAATTAATATATTCTTTCAATAAAAAACAATTACTGCTGATAATTTTATCAGCGTGATTTCTTGTCAGACTGCTGGTATTTTTTTATGAGACTGTACGCGTCATACAGTCCAAGTTCTCCTGCCTTGCTCAGATCCGCGATACCACCATTGACATCCTTGTTGTTTATACGTGCCAGTCCTCGGTTGTAATAAGCCTCTGCGAGTTTCGCATCAAGTCGTATAGCCTCGTTATAGTCGGCTATGGCCTTATCATAAAGTTTTCCGGCCGCATACATATTGCCACGATTATAATACAGATACTGATTATCTGCATCGAGCTTTATAGCCTGGTTCATGTCCGCCATAGCTCTCTCGGCCGCAATACGCACATCAGTTCCGCCCGAAGCATTGAACTCATTCATCTTCGACAGACATACGGCACGCTGCCAATAGCCAAGCGACGACAGGGAATCTATGGACAAATAGGTAGTCAAGTCGGAAATCGCAGCATCATAGTTCTGTAAAGATGAATATACAACCGAACGTACAAGTACATCAGACTTAACATCGGCTACATTTCGCGATGCATCTATTCTGGCAGACAGACTGTCCACACATGCAAAATAGTTCTGCGAAGTGGTCTTGTCGAGCTGGCGCGACATACAGTTAACATAAACATGACGGAACACACGACCTGTGTTGTTGAACCTTTCCACAACAGTCGAGAATGCCTGATAACTTTTCACACCATTATCGTAGGGCGACATGGCAAGAAAGTACATCGGCCTGAACGACTGTTCCACAGAACGGTTCTGCACGCGTCCTCGATAATCGCTCTCATACTCGTGCTCCACCTTGTTCTCATCAGCAACGACAATCTGATTGTATTTCTCCGGATCAATGTCGCTTCTTTTTCGCATCTGTTTGGTTTTCGATGCGCTCCAGCGTGGCTGCACACCCTGATGCTTATCCATCTGAGCCTTCAGTATCTTGAACTCATCAAGTTCTGCCTTGGCCGTCATTCCCAGGCGGCGATAGCAATTGGCTCTCCGTGCAAGACCTGTCCAGAAGTTCGGGAATTGATTGATAACCGTCGTATAGTCTTTTATGGCAGCCTGCAGATCACCAGTACGATCATGCAGCAACGCTCTGTTGAAAATAGCCATTACGTTGCCCGGCTCCATCTTGATAACATAGTCGAAGTCGGTTATCGCTCTATTGTCGTCACCCAACTGCATGCCAAGCAATCCACGGTTATAGCGTGCCATGAAATTGTTGGGATCGAGATCTATAGCCTTGTCGTAATCAGCCATGGCACCACGCAGGTTGTTCAAATTGTAACGCGCAAGACCGCGATTGACATAATTTGCCACATTCTGAGGCTTCAGATGTATAGCCTTGTCAAGACTGGCAGCCGCATCCTTCCACTTGGAACGTGACAGACTTATCATGGCTTTTGCCGACCATGCGTCAGCATTGTATGGATCAATCTCCAAACTTTTGCCAAGCCACTCATCCGCCTTGGTGGTGTCTTTCTGCATGAGAAAAACCTCAGCCTTCAGCGAATAAGCCTTGGCATTGGTTTTCCATCTTGTTATCATAGTGTCAAGATCCGCCTGTGCACGCTCATAATCCTTGTCTTCAATGCGGCACAACGTGCGGTTATACCAGACATTGTAATTCCACGGATTGAACTCAAGCGACTTGTCATAATCACCTATTGCGCCATCAAAATTTTTCTGATGGATGCGACACAGACCTCTGAGCTCATATATATCGGATATGTACGGATTCAACTTTATAGCTTCCGTCACATCACTTTCTGCTCCTACATAGTCATCAAGATAGAATTTCGCGACACCTCTGAAAAACCAGGCATCATAAAGATAAGGCTTAACGTTAAGAACCTGATTGAAATACTGTATTGAAAGTACATAGTCTTCATAAAAGAGAGCACTGCGGCCGGTCACCATAAGACGGTCGGTATTGAACTGCGCAAATATTCCCAGCGGCAGAATCAGCATTATGAAAGACAGTACTTTTCTCATCTTTTCGCAGGTTTTGTACGATATCCGCAACGATAACGGCCCTGCAACAGAGACTTCAATTTGTTGCGGATAAGCTGTTTACGCATCGGAGAGAGGCGGTCAACAAACATTGTTCCATCAAGATGATCGAACTCATGCTGCATCACACGAGCCAGATAACCATCCACCCATTCGTCGTGCATGTTGAAGTCTGCGTCCTGATATGTCACATGTATGCGTTTGGGACGGGTCACATTCTCATGTATTCCAGGAAGTGACAGACAGCCTTCTTCCATTGTTTCCTTGGGACCGTCAGTATCATACTCCACAATATGAGGATTTATGTAAACCTTTTTAAAATCCTTGTATTCCGGGAAGTCCTCACTAAGAACATCAAGATCTATAACAACCAGGCGTATATCAAGTCCTATCTGAGGCGCAGCAAGTCCTATGCCATCGCTTTCGGTAAGGGTTTCGAACATGTTTTCAATAAGAGCCTGCAAATCCGGATAATCGGGTGTAATGTCCTGTGCCTGTTTGCGCAACACAGGATTACCATAAATATAAATAGGTAGAATCATCAAACTTTAGAAATAGAATTTAATATAACAGTTATAAACAAAATGTGTTTACCACTTTTTATCCTGTCTGTAGTCTAAATAACTCTGTAAAATGATTGTGGCACTAATCTCATCGACCAATGCTTTATTGCGCCGTGCTTTCTTGCCTATGCCACTGTCAATAATAGCCCTATGAGCAAGCACTGATGTAAAACGCTCATCGTAAAGCTCTATCGGGATAGCCGGGAAAGCCTTACGCCATCTGGCAACGAACTGAAGGACACGCGAATGGTTCTCACTCGGTTCACCGTTCAGTTGTCTCGGCTCACCGATTACAATTCGCTCAACATCCTCACGGCCAACATAAGACGACAAAAACGAAAATAACTCAACGGTGTCAACAGTTGCCAATCCATTTGGTATTATCTGCAATGGATCGGTAACTGCTAACCCCGTCCGTTTTTTTCCATAATCTATGGATAATATGCGAGCCACAATGTTTATTATTTCTTAAAGAGCAACCATGCATCCGGATATTTAGCACGGAACTGGTCGCGTGAGCTCACTGCGTCAGACTTCTGATCGAATGTGGCAGAAACCACACGATAGAAGTTATTTGAAGGATTATATACTATCTGAGCATCATATCCCGCTCCTTTCAGAGTACTCTGCAGTCCTTCCGCATTTGCCTTCAGAGAGAATGAACCAACAACAACACTGTAAGCCTTCAATCCGGCACCGCTTACAAGAGTAACGTTTTCTGAACGAACAGGAGCGTTGTCTGTATTGTCAACAACGGTTGTCTGTGTAACTGGTTTTTCCACAATCGGAGCGACAACAGGTGTCTCGCTTTCAGCAGCTTCTGTCTGCTGGCTTTCCTGCTGTGCCTGTGCTTTCAAATACGCCTTTTTATAAGCACTCTCACTCGACTTACAACCTGTAAGTGCTAATGCGGCACACACGCCTGCACACAAAACCACACTTTTTTTCATTTTCATATTAGTTATTAATTATAAATTCGTCAAAATTTAATAATGTGCGAAATTACAAAATATATTATAAGTATAAGAAAATTAGGCACATAAAGTTTGTTAAATACCAAAACGCGGGTATTTTTAACAAAAAATGGCTTTTAAAACAACACTTCTTACGCATCTTTTTTCTATATTTGCTCATAATTAAACTAACATTGTTGAATTAAAAACTTTACGAAAATGAAAACACTGGGTTATATCGGCGCATTTTTAGGAGGTGCTATTGCCGGAGCTGCTTTAGGAATTCTCATGGCGCCAGAGAAAGGTAGCGAAACTCGTACTAAAATAGGAGATGCAATAGACGATTTCTGCAAGAAACACAACATCAAATTAAGCCGCAATGAGGTTGAAGATCTCGTTGACGACATTAAGGATGCAACAGAAAGAGCCAACGGATAAACTGCCGATATGTTTTCAAGTGATAAAAACATAGAAACCATAGGACAGCTTATCGAGGCGATAAGACATTACATCGGGCTTCAGACAAAATACGCGAAGCTCGATGTAATTGACAAGATTGTGCGTCTGCTTACGGCTTTTGTGATGATGATCATACTAACCGTATTACTGATGCTTATGCTTATTTACGCTTCCTTTGCCGCAGCATTTGCCTTACAACCACTCATCGGTGTAGCTGCTGCATTCTGCGTGGTAGCCGGCGCATACCTCACAGCACTTATATTATGCATTATTTTCAGAAAGAAGTGGATAGAGCGTCCGTTGGTTAAATTTCTGGCCAGCGTTTTAATGCAAGAATAATACCTCTATGACAACAACTGATAAAAATACACAGACGTTCTGTTCGTTGGCTGATATACGTGCCCGCAAGGAGCAACTGCAAAATGAGATTTATGCCGACGAAGAAGAAATAGCTTCACTATGGAGTGAACTCTTTTATAAAAAAGAGACACAAGAGCCAGCCACTCCTGTACAACGTATGTCCAACATGATAAACATGGGTGCTGGTGTAATAGACGGTGTCATTCTCGGTTGGAAAATCTACAGAAAATTCAAAGGTAGCCGCTCTATATTCAAAAAGAGGAGACGTTGATTGTCATACCGTCGTATGCCAGATGGACACCGTCTGGCAGCTTGGCGGAAGCTTCGGAATAAAGCCCTATATGATGACATACATGAGTAAGATAAACTTCTTCTGCCTTTATTTTGTGAGCAAAGTTTATTGCATCATCAACCAACTGATGTGAGTGGTGTTCTTTAGTGAAACGTAAAGCATTGACAACAAGTTTCTTCACACCGTATAGTTTTGATAATTCTGAATCTTCTATCGTTTTCATATCCGTAATATATGCAAACTCACCAAACCGATACCCCAATATCGGCATTTTACCATGCATAACCTTTACGGGGAATACATCTATGTCACCTATTCTGAAAACATCATGAGGCTTTATAACATTCAGTTTTATTAACGGTACACCTGGATAAAGATCATTACCGAAACAATACGGCATCACACGTTTCACACATCCGACAGTTGTATTGTCTGCATATATATTGACTGCGCCAAACACACAAAAGGGCCGCAAATCGTCTATGCCTGCCACATGGTCATAATGACAATGTGTAAGGAGTACGGCATCAATAGGCCTAAAGGGGAATGGCATCAACTGTTCACGTATATCAGGGCCACAGTCTATCAACACTCGAGTAGAAATAGTTTCAAGCAAGGCGGCACTGCGCATATGCCTGTCACGAGGATCATTACTGCGGCAAACATTACAACTGCACCCCAATGAGGGCACTCCGCCAGATGTACCTGTTCCAAGCAGTGTGACTTTCATAATTTATAGATCGACTAAATATATTTGTTCTAACCCTAAAGATTATCGTATAATATTTACTTCCGGGTAAATTTCTATACCAAACTTTTTCCAAACATCCTCACATATTCTTTCACAAAGCGCAACGACTTCTGCACCGGTAGCACCACCATGGTTCACAAGAACGAGAGACTGCTTCTCGTAAACACCGGCATTTCCAAACGAACGACCTTTCCATCCACATTGTTCAATAAGCCATCCTGCCGGTATCTTCACACGACCGTCACATAAAAGATAATGTGGCATATCATGGTATTCTTCATGAAGAGCAGAATATTTCTTTTCATCTACCACCGGATTCACAAAGAAGCTGCCAGCATTTCCCATTATTGCGGGATCAGGCAATTTGGCATTTCTTATAGAGATAATAGAATCCCGTAGCTCTCTTGCCGTAGGTTCATCTATTCCTTTTGCCTGAAGAAAGGATCTTATATTACCATAGTCCAGTTTTGGCTCGAAAGTTTTGGAAAATCTGTATGTCACATAAGTAATCACATAACGGTTCTTCCACTCGTGCTTAAACCGACTGTCTCTATAGCCATAATGACAATCATTCGACGTGAATTTACAGATATCCCCAGTCTGAATATCCACAGCCTCAACATTCACTATCAGATCCTTAACCTCAGAGCCGTAAGCACCGATATTCTGAACAGCAGAAGCGCCCACATCCCCTGGAATTGCTGAAAGATTTTCGGCTCCATACATACCGTTTGACACGGCATATTCAACAACATCATCCCAAACTTCTCCTGAACCGCATCTCAAACGGATGTCATCTTCCTCCGAAATCGTTTCAATTCCTTTTATTCCTGAATGAAGTATTGTTCCAGAGAAATATCCAACAAACAACATATTGCTCCCTCCACCTAAAAATAGCAGAGGTTTCTGAAAACTTTCTATTTGTAATGCTATTCCACGAAGTTCCTCAACTGTACTGAACTCAAGAAATCTTGCACATCTGACATCCATGCCAAATGTATTATGCTTTAACAAACTATAGTTGCAAAAATCTTTCATTATACTATCAGTTTTATTAGCATCCACTTTCCTTCTTTCTTACGGAATGTAAGTTCTGTTTCAAGACCATTGGATATTCCTCGTATAACGAAAATCCTCTGATTACCACCAGATTTTCTCTCACTGTCATATTGAATATTATAAATCATCCCAGAAGGCAGTTCTGGTGCAAAAGACAACCATTGTTCCGGTGCAAGAAAACCACTCGTAGTATCAAACTCGTCATCCGAGCTGGGACCAGAAAAATCCAAAGGATCATTAATACTACTTATCTGAAAAGCTGAATCTGTTGCAAATTTACTGTAAAAGCTCAAAAATGAAGCATTACGGTTTTTGCGCATTCCTTCATACTTTATTGCTGTCATTTTCCAAAGCCCTTGCACCCTATCAAAAAGATATTGCTTAACAGTATTACGCTTAAGATATATCTTTTCAACAATCACATGGTGAATTGTCGTATCTTTCACAACATTCATCTGTCTAAGATTATCAAATATCAGTGTATAATAATCCTGATGCATAAAGAAATGTTCGGTTTTCCAAGCACTAGCTTTTATAAAAGTTGTATCTTTTCGAATTACCGGCAACGGAAACTTAATACGTTTTCTCTGTAATTTACCGTTGGCAGCAAAATTAAAGAAAAAATCGTCAAACAGTTCATCTGCCGCCCGTGGCATTGGAGTTTCAGATATGATTGTTTCCATCGTATCCGTTGCAGTCGTATCTGCAGACAGAGAATCAGTAATAGAAACAGAATCCGCCATGAAGTTCTTTTTGTCCGAACAACCCATTGAAGAAAAACTTATTACACTGATAACAATTATCAGTATAATAAAAACAGCACATCTTTTCATATACATATTGCAGGACTTGTCATTCCTCAAATTTTTGGCAAAAGTACAACTTTATTTCTATATTTTTCTTATTCTAAGCTAAAAATATTACCTTTGCAACGTTTAAATATAAGGCATAGCATTATAATGAGCAAAAACACCCTTTATGAACCGTCATGCCTGTTAGCAACAACCAACAACACAATCAATATAATAATTATGATATTGGACAAAATAGACCAACTGATTATCGAGGTAAACAATCTTTCTGCAAAAAGTGCCGAAGAAATAGAATCACTGCGCTTGAAATATCTTGGAAAGAAAGGCGAAATCACCGCTCTCATGGCTGATTTCAGAAATGTTGCACCAGAAGAAAAAAAGACTGTCGGTATTAAAATAAATGAACTTAAGCAACTAGCTATACAGAAAATCAATGAATTGAAAGAGAATGCAGATACAGGTAATGATATTTTCAATGATATCGACCTGACACGTTCTGCTTACCCGATACAACTCGGAGCACGTCATCCTCTGACAATTACAAGAAATAAAATTATCGATATATTCCAGCGTATGGGATTCAGCATTGCTGAAGGACCGGAAATTGACGACGACCTGCATGTTTTCACGAAACTAAACTTTGCTGCAGACCATCCAGCACGCGATATGCAAGACACGTTCTTTATTGAGACCAACCAGGAAGACGTTACAAAAAACATCATCCTTCGCTCTCATACGTCCAACGACCAAAGCCGCGTGATGGAACATCAGCAACCACCTATTCGTGTGATATGTCCAGGCCGTGTATATCGTAATGAAGCAATTTCTGCACGTGCCCATTGTTTCTTCCATCAAATTGAGGGCCTTTATATAGACAAGAACGTTTCATTTACAGACTTAAAACAAGTTCTTCTTGCATTTGCGAAAGAACTGTTTGGCAATGACACACGTATCCGTTTGCGTCCAAGCTATTTCCCATTCACAGAACCAAGTGCAGAAATGGACATATCATGTCATATATGTGGAGGCAAAGGTTGTGGTTTCTGCAAACATACAGGATGGGTTGAAATTCTTGGATGTGGAATGGTTGATCCAAATGTACTTGAAGCATGTAATATTGACAGTAAGGTTTACAGTGGATATGCTTTCGGATTGGGAGTTGAGCGCATAACAAATCTGAAATATCAGGTTGCGGATTTGAGAATGTTCTCAGAAAATGATGTACGATTCCTCAACGAATTCGAATCCGCAAACTAACAGATAAAAGATCTGAAACTGATATAAAAATTATAACGTTTATAAAATTTATATCACCCCATACTATCCAATATAATGTTGCATGCGAACATGGACAAAATATGCAGCATAATACTCATACATAGAGGACATATCAAGTTCTTTTCCATGCAAACATTATATTACGATAGATTTTAGAATTATACAAAAGTCTGATATATCTGGCTGATTTGCCATCATATAATACTAAGTAATATCAGACCAAGACTAAGTCAGTATGATACCATTAAGTTATCATAACTGCATGATCTAAATTTAAGATGAAATTGAAATATATCATAATTCTATTTTTCACTTATTGTATATGCATCTCCGTTCATGCACAGACAAGCGATTCTTTAGTTGTCAATGAATTACGTGCTTCCGGCATCAAATTCTCCAAAAACAACAGCGTTACATTATTAATGAACGGTCAGGAAAAATTCGATGATATGTTTAAAGCCATCCGTCAGGCACGGAGCAGCGTTCATCTTGAATACTTCAACTTCCGCAATGATTCTATCGCAGGTCTTCTTTTCAAACTGCTTGCCCAAAAAGCCCAAGAGGGCGTTGAGGTAAGGGCTTTGTTTGATGGTTTCGGAAATGATTCCAACAATAGACCTCTTCGTAAACGTCATCTGAAAGAGATACGAAATAAAGGCATTGAAATTTACGAGTTTGACCCAATTCGTTTTCCGTGGGTCAACCACGTCTTTCACAGAGATCACCGCAAGATTGTTGTCATCGATGGAAAGATTGCATACACAGGAGGAATGAATGTTGCTGATTATTACATAAACGGCACAGAACAGGTTGGAGACTGGCGTGACATGCACTGTAGAATCGATGGTGACGAAGTAAACACTCTCCAAGCAATCTTTTTAAAGATTTGGAATAAAGTAACAGGGCAAAATGTTCACGGAGCACAATATTTCAGAGGTTGTTTCCCTGCAACTTATTTTAAAGACTTAAAACCCGACACCTGTGAAACGGCCGGAAAAAAAATGGTCGGCATAATAAACCGCGAACCCCGTATAAGCAACAAGATAATACGTACATTCTACGAAAGTGCGATAAACAACGCCAAGGACAGTATAAAGATTATCAATCCATATCTGACACTCAATCATAAGTTAAAAAAATCACTACGGAATGCAATAAAACGCGGTGTGAAAGTTGAAATCATGGTATCTGCACACAGTGATATTCCGTTAACTCCAGATTGTGTATTCTACAATGTACATAATCTAATGAAACATGGTGCTGATATCTACATCTACAAGCCAGGATTCCACCATACGAAAGTAATAATGGTTGACGGACGATTTTGCACTGTTGGCAGTGCCAACCTTAATGCACGAAGCCTTAACTTCGACTATGAGGAGAACGCTGTCATTATCGACAGATGCACAACCAAAGAGTTGTCTGACATGTTTGACAAAGACAAATCTGATAGTTTTAAACTTACACCAGAAACATGGGATGAATTCAGAACAGACTGGCAGAAATTTGTTGCCTGGTTCGCCCATTTGCTCACTCCGTTCCTTTGATCATCACATCATATACTGTTTATATCGACATATCCGTGCATAACAGCATATGCCGTTAAAGAAGCAACACTTTTCAGATTAAGCTTAGCCATCACATTCTTACGATGTGTTATTACAGTTGAAACACCTATTCCCAATTTATCTGCAATTTCTTTATTGATTAATCCCCTCACTACCAACGACATTACTTCTATTTCTCGCGCAGACAATATACACTGCTTGAACTCCCCGTTCTCTGCAGACGGCAAATTACGTCCATCCGCATGAGCATAATGTTCAAGCATCAGAAGCGACTTCAACAAATGATGTTCCGGGAGACTCACACATATATTATGAAAGCCTTCCGTCAATACGAAAGGCTCACTGAAATGTGACAATACTATTGTCTTTTTCTTATGCAAAACAAAAAAATCTTTGTGTTCCAATACAACATTCACATTAACGAAGTAATGAAAATAATGCTCCGGTCTGTTAGCCTCCAGCTCGGCAAATGATCTGAAGTTATCTACATCCATTATCGGCATCACATTTTGCAACATATTTTTCAGACCAATGCCAACAAACGTATTCGAATCAACAATTACCACGCAAGGCTTTTCCATAAACCACAATTATAATTAATTTCCATTCTTCCAAAAACGATAAGTAATGTCAGTAAAATCATCTCCCGATACGCGCTTGTACAGACGCTGATTTGTTGTATGATTTTTCAAACATCCAAGATGTTCTATATATGGACCCACTTTTATATAATCAAAATCCGATTTCTTTACTTTAGACGGTATCCGTTGTCTTCCGCTGTACCATGCAATCTTATACTGTGGATATTCACGACGTAGGAAACGAGCCAGAACATTCACATATTCAGGTTCAGCATCACCGCCCATAAAACAGATACATGTGATATCCTTACCATATTCATGCATGAACTTTTCCAATACGACAGGTGTCAACGGCACACCTATATCCTGCCACAAATAATTACTGTGACACCCCGGACAACGGCAAGGGCAATTCGATATATTTATCGAAAGCGTTACCTCGTCCGGGATCTCCTGAAACACTATTCCGTAATTTGTATATTTCAGCATTCTTTTCAAATATTCCTTATCTAAAAAATCATGCTTCAACCATCTTTTCCTTATCCGCGTAATATCTGCGACCTGCCTCCTGCTGACGTGCCTGCGAGAAGTTGCTCACGCGTTTCAAATAACCGATTATACGTGTCACATAATCGATGTTTTTGCTATGACAATGAGGACATTCCTTGAGATAACGCTTGTCTATATGCCCACAATCATTGCATACGGTATTCGGTATGTTGAAAGTGAAATAATTACATCCCTCAACTGCAGCAACCTTCAACAAATGTCTGTATTGAGCTTTTGACAGATGTTCTTCCAAGTTCATGTGCAATGCCGACCCGCCTGTAAGATGTTGTATATACGGAGCACCATGCAGTTTGAACTTATCCATTATGTTCAGGCTATCATCCTCAACCACATAGAAATAACTGTTATAGCAGTCACGTGGTACGAAATAGCCGTCCTCCCTATCCCATTTCGCGTGTTTCACGCCAACATTCTCTGCAGGGATCATCTCACAATTGAACATCACGTCCTTGGTACGATATTTCTTATTATAGGTTTCTACAATTCCCAATACAGTCTGTACAAAATTCAAATAGTCCGGGTTATCATTTATCTGCAATCCCATAAACTCAGCAGCCTCCACAAGTCCGTTAACTCCGATAGTAAGATACTGACGACTCATATTGATATATCCCGCATCAAACAGAGGCAACATCTTATGTTCCTGCAGATCTTTCAGATTTTCATTATATGCAAGCTGTACCTTATGACACAAATCAACAACCTCTGCAAGAAATTCCTTATAATCTATCTTATTGTTTACGGCATACTGTATACAACGGTTCAGATTAATCGTGAGCACACTTTTCGAACCAGTTGAAACGCCTCCGGCTCCAAGTGTATAACTGAAACCATTGTCCTGAATTTCGTTGCGCAGACGACAACAAGAACTTAGAGAATCGGCATTATCACTCATATATGTAAAGAACGAATGTCCCTCCGAATACATTTCAGCAGTGAAATCAGCCCATTCCTTATCAACTGCATCACCATCCTTTGTCAGTAATGCCATTGTCTCGACTGGGAATGTAAGAATTGTTTTCGTACGCTCTTTGTTAAACCACTTCATGAATCTCTTCTGCAACCATGACAATCCGTTCCAATCCGGCTGTGAACCATCCGGAAAATAGAAATTGCCGAACAAACTCTCAAAGTAAGGTTTGTCATAATAAGCTACATTCCAGAATACCGCCTGATAGTTACGGGCACCGGTAGGCTGATTGATTGAATAGACAATCTGCTCAAAGCAATCGGTTATCATCTTGTCTATTGTGCGCTGCTTCAACGACAAGTCAACAACCTTATCTGGCTCTTTCCAATAATCCTTCCCATATTCCAGTCCGAGGAAATAGTTCAAATACATCAGGAATTCCGGAGTCGCGCATGCACCACTAAGCATACTTGACACCATGAACACCATATTTACAAAACCACCACAGAACGATTTTAGATTTGTCGGCGCCGTAGAGTTTCCTCCTATAGACATAGTACCACCTGTCAACCAAGGATACATTGTTATAGAAGCACAGTAGTTTGCAAGACTTGTCTCATCATTCTTATATATGAAATGATGTGACAGTTTGTCTATATAGTCATCAGCAACCTCCTTGCCATACATTTTCTTAATTCTGTCTGTCAGCAGTCTTCTGTTCAAACGAATAAATCCAGATTTGGGCAATTCACCTATAAGTGTTGCAATATTCTTGTGCTCCACATTTGCATTAGCATCATACTTTGAACCAGTTGCCGCATTTGATGCATTGCAGTATTCAGTAAGGAAACGCAATTTGTCCATCGTTTCACGGTCTTCTGTATGCTTCTGTCTGTAAAGCATGAACGACTTTGCTACCTTGTAATACCCTTCCTGCATCAAGGCCATCTCCACCTGATTCTGAATGTCCTCCACCTTTATGTCCTCATGCATATCCAAATGACTGAGAATCTTCGACAATGAGCACAAATCAGTCTCCTCGTTTACAGAATTGAACGCTTTTATTACGGCATTCATAATTTTGTCAAGAGAAAAACGGTCACGCGAACCGTCCCTTTTCAAGATAGTAAAGTCTTTCATTTCTATTCCAATTCTTTGCCATTACGGATAACTTTTTCATTTTCATTTTTCAAAAAGTTATCCAAAACAGAAAACTTTTAAAAATTATCCATAATGATAGTTACACCTTTTGTTACGTTTTCAAATTCGGTGCAAAGATAACCAAAAATATAGAATAACTACATTATCCACCTAATATTTTTGTAATAAAAATATCTTGCCATTTATAGTTTTACAGTCGAAATATCCACCAGATTGTTCACAATAGCATAGATAGTAAGCCCGGCTACACTGTGTATCTGAAGCTTTCGTGCAATGTTCCGCCTATGAGTTATCACCGTGTTTATCGATATGCAAAGATGATCCGCAATTTCCTTATTTGTCATTCCTTGCACAAGACTTACGATAACCTCCTTCTCACGTTCACCTAGCATTTCACCGTTATCGTTTTTTTTGCCTATCATGTTCGAAATATTCTGACTAACTCCACTCTGACGCGATTTATGCTCAAGAAGCCTTATTGCCGGTATGAATATTTTATCCTCGACCTCTGCATGCAGCGACAACCATTCTTCATTATTATATATATCATATAAAGTTGCCGAAAGCAGGTTGTTGTGTAGTCCGTCACCAGGCAAGTACTTTATTATGATGCTTTTCAATTCTCTGAGCCTGTCACTCTCCTGTCCATGATGTTTAGAATATGTATCAATGTCATAGTTTCCCGTCGGCTTCCCATCAAGCAATGCTTCCACATAAGGAAAGACATTTTTTTCCTCATATCTCATGTGCGATGTTATGGAATGTGCATATTCGTCATAAAGTTTTATTATCAGTCCTGCGAGGTTATCACTTTCATCCAAGGCTCCAACAAGTCCCCGCCTTATAAACGGCAATTGGAATCCGAGAAAATATTCATGACTTGCCTTCAGATATTGCAGCAACGTCGGCACGGAAAGTTTGCTTATGTCATCGGCATTCAGATAACCATTGATGGTAAAGTTCACCACAGCCATGAATGTGAATGTATCCACATTCTGTTCTTCACACACAGCACTCACGGTCTTATCACCAAACCCCAGACTTATTCCAAAACTGCCAAGACACTGCAACAGATTATAATTATCCTTTATAAGCGATATCATCTTGTCGCTTGCCTCATACATCTTAAAACTTCTCATCACACATTATTATAATAATATATAATTACAACCGCAAAATAACAAAAAACTTACGACACACACAATAATTATTTTTAGGTATTTTACACACATCTGAACACAGTCAAACTTCTTTCCTCGTCAATCGCATACCAACTTCTTGCTACCGTCATTTTACTAAAATTTAAGTATTGCGGAAAATACCTGACAGAAATAACTTTGCAATCATAAAAAACACAAATAAATCTATAAAATATGAGAACAAAAATCATTCTCTCGCAGGTCGTTGCACTGGCCGTTTCCGGGTGTCCGTTCTTTGCAAACGCACAGACAGTCACATCCGACAGTATCCAACAACATGTATCCGGCAATCGTCTGAGTATAGGTGGATATGGAGAAGTGGCACTCACCCGCAATTTTTTCAGCGATAACATTTATCGTTACCGTAGTCCACAAGACTATAAAAACGATCCGAGTCATGGTCGTTTCGACATTCCTCATGCAGTCATATACATAAGCTATGATTTCGGCAAAGGGTGGACAATGTCAAGTGAAATTGAGTTTGAACACGGAGGCACTGGCGGTGCATCCGAAAAAGAATGGGAAGAAGGCGGTGAATGGGAACAAGAGACAGAAAAAGGAGGCGAGGTAGAACTTGAGCAGTTCTGGATTCAGAAATCATTTGCCCCATGGGCAAACATCCGTCTAGGACATTTTGTTGTACCGGTAGGTCTCACAAATGCCTACCACGAACCACTAAACTTCTTCACGGTCTATCGTCCCGAAGGCGAGTCAACCATCCTTCCATGCACATGGCATGATACCGGTATCAGTTTTTGGGGGCGTGCCGGTGACTTCCGTTACGAACTCCAATTCATCGCCGGCCTAGATGCCATGCTGTTCAGCCGCGACAACTGGATACAGGGCGGCGCAGGTTCACCATTTGAATTCAAGGTTGCCAACAAATATGGATTCGCCACTCGCCTTGACAACTACACCGTTCCCGGTCTGCGTATCGGCTTTAGCGGTTACTACGGACGTTCCATGCACAACACGTTTCCACACGACATGGAAAATGAAGGACAAGTCAACCAAAAAGTAAAAGGCGAAGTCTTCATTGGTGCGATAGACTTCACATTCAACAGATACAATTGGATTGTCCGCGGCAACGCTGACTACGGATATCTGCGCGATGCCGCCAAAATTAGCAGTATCAAGGCCAACAGCGGCGGAGGCAGCTCACCCGTCAACAAATCAGAAGTAGGAAAAAACGCTCTGGCAGTCGGAATCGAAGTAGGTTACGACGTTTTCTCACAAATACCACGACCGAGAAACGACGACCAGAAGCTATATCTCTTTTCACGCTACGAATACTACGACTCATACATTCCGGCCACATCACAGTCACACGCATTCAACTATACTGCGAAAAACCGCTTTGCCGTCGGCTTAAACTACTATCCTGTACCAGAAATTGCCGTTAAGGCCGAATATTCAAAACGATATTTCAACAAGACCACAACAGCCGGTCTGCATTACAACGACGAGCCATCCTTATCTATAGGAATAGCATACCAAGGATTTTTTCTTTAATTAAACAAACTCATATTAATAAAACAATCAACAGAATGAAAAAACTTTTCTACTACGTGGCCATATGTCTGGCCACCACAACAGGTTTCTCATCGTGCAGTGACAGCGATGACGACGAACGCTATGCCGAGGCAGAGCTAAAGAAACAGGAAGAGATGAAAGCTCTCACAACCACTTATGTCAATAACGTGGTGTACTACACCTACGGCAAACTTGCTGACGCCACAGAGTCACTATATGGAAAAATCGAGAATATGAAATCAAACTTGTCTGCCGGCAATCTCACACAAAGCCAGATAGATGATGTCTGCAACACATTTCTTGAGGCACGCGCGTGGTGGGAGAAAAGTGAGGCGTGGCTCTACGGTCCGGCCGACGTACACGGCATCGATCCACACATCGACACATGGCCACTCAGCCGCGACGGTCTCGCCACATTTTTGAAAAATAACAGAAACACCATCTTTGCTCCTGGATATGACATCAACAATGCTATCGAACAGGTGAGCCGCAATAACAACGAAGACTCATGGCTCGGTTTCCACGGTTTGGAGTTCATTCTCTTCCGCAACGGCAATCCGCGTACGGTAAGCGACTTCAGCAATGAAGAAACCGCCTCAGAGTTTGCCGGTTCAGGCGTTGACGGCAAACTGGAGCTCGACTTCGCACTTGCCGTGGCAGGCGACCTGCGCGACCACTGCTACTGGCTCGAAGTAGGTTGGAAAGGCGAAAGCGCACCTACAGACCGTATATCACGCTGCCAGGAGCGCGGTTTCACTCTCACCACACAAGGGACATACACCGGGCACGCACTACTCAATCCGGGCAGTGGCAGTCCATATACCTCATGGCGCAACGTCATAGCCACCATAATCGACTCTGGCTGCATGAACATCGCACAGGAAGTGTCCGACCAGAAGATGGGTCAGGTGTGGCGCTGTGCCACCGGCCAGGCCAACACCGGAGCCGAAGCCGACGATCCCAACTACATAGAATCACCCTACAGCTACAAGTCATTCACCGACTTCTACGACAACATTGTCAGCATAAAGAATGCTCTTTACGGCAACATCAACGGCTCCACATACAGCGATAATTCCATCATGGCCTATCTTGCCAAATACAAGCCCGAACTGGCAACAGACATCAAATCTGGCCTTGAAGCCTCATTTGCCGCACTCGACGTTTGTCTGCAGGGTCGTCCGTTCGTACTCATAGCTAGCAGTGGTACACAGCAAGAACTCGACAACGTTGAAAATGCCATGAATGCAATCAATGGTCTGAACACCGTTCTCAACGAGGCGAAAGACTGGATCATAGCAAACTGATACAATAACACACTACGTTTATCCATGCCGACAAGTACACCCTGTCAGGCATGGTTTCTGACAATATGCAAACATACAAATTCAAATCACACTGACAATGAAGAATTCTACGAAAACACGCATCTTCCTTTTGGCCGCATGTGCATGTCTTTCGACAGTATCCTGCACCGACGACACCAAAGATTTCGGCGACGTGTGGCAGAGCGACGACTACAGCTACATAGGAAAAGCCGTCGGCAATTTCACAGAAGACGAATGGTATCCCGGTGGAAGACTTGGCACCACGGAGAACATACAGGCCGGGTGCTACGAGGACGAGACTCCGGCAGTAAATAATCAAGGACTCATAGACGACTTCAACCTCGGCGAGATGTTCTTCGAACGTAATGTCACACTGACAACACCACCATTCAATGGTCTCGGACCGGCGTCCGTACGCACATCCTGCATCGACTGCCACCCCGGCTACGGCCATGGAAAACGACAGGACACATACAAAGCCGCTAACTATGGCAACGGATATCTGCTCGTGATATATAATCCCGTTGACGGCGACAACAGCAACGACGGGCCTTACATAAGCGAAGTGACAGGTATGCCACAGACGCAGGCCGTATCGCCATTCCTGCCGCCGGTAGACGAGAATCAGATCGATATGAAATGGCATCAGGTGACATCCATGGAAAGCGGACTGCCGATGCAGTTCCCTGACGGCGAGAAATACGAGCTTATCTATCCCGAGATAAAAATCCCGCAAAGTGCCTTCAACACTTATCCACAACCGGAGAACATCGCAGTGCGCGTAGAATCCACCATCGGAATAATAGGCACCGGCCTCATCGACGCCATACCAGAATCAGCCCTGAAAGAGCAATACCGCGCGCAGGCCGAGTACGCACGCATGATGGCTGCACAGACCGGAATGAACGCCGATGAATACATCAACAGCGCCATGTGGGATCTGTCGGCTGACGACTGGGCTCCATCTGCCTACTATACCAACTGGACAAGCCCCGGGGCACTGGCCGACGGCACACCCGTAAGCGGAATGATAAAACGTTACACCTATGCCCTGACACGTGCGAGCCTTCAGGACGGCGCAGGCGCTAACGCCATGTGGAACATTCCGAACGTATCGCGCCCTGACCGTCCGAAGCTCTATTCCACACAGGCATGGGCCGACGCAATGTCGATGAACATTGATGTGATAAATGCCATCAAGGCAGATCCGACATCGCCCTATTATGCCGACGGCACCGACAGCGGCATAGCTGACGCCGTGAAAAACCTGCTGTCACCTACCACCGATCAGTTTGATAACCGTTGGCACAACTTCACTCCGGAAATGAGCACCAACAATTTCTATGCTTTCATGGTATGGCATCGCGGACTTGCCATACCACGTGCCCGCAATCTGAACGACAAGGATGTGCAGCGTGGTAAGGAAGTGTTCATGGAAATAGGCTGTGCGTCGTGCCACAGACCGTCATGGACAACCGGCGACGACAACTATTGGACTCCCGACATAATAAAAGACCGGCCGCTCCCGAAATATCCAAACCAGAAGATTTATCCTTACTCCGACTTCGTGCAGCACAAGCTCTATATGAAGAACGACATACACAACTCATGGTGCCGCACAACTCCGCTTTGGGGCCGAGGGCTCTCTCTGCTCAATACCGGAGCCGAAGACCGCCTGCACGACTGCCGTGCACGCAACGAGATAGAGGCCATAATGTGGCACGCCTACAGCAAGAAGAGCCACGCATATACATCGGCTGAGAAGTTCTACAACCTCAGCAAAGCCGACCGCGATGCCGTGGTGAAATTCCTGCGTTCTATCTAACGTCAACAGATACACACTAACATATTCAGCGGCACTCTTCTTACATTCCAGCAAAGAAGAGTGCCGCTATAGAAAAAACGAAAACAATGGCACCTGTGACACCTAAATACGAATGAAATGAAAAAATCAACTGTAACAATATACATATTTATAATAATAACAATGGCCGCAGCCACCATCGTCGAGCACTATCATGACAGCACCTTCGTGTCACGACATATCTACGGCTCGTGGTGGTTCTCGCTCTCGTGGATCGCGCTGACGATACTGGCCATTGCATGGATTGTGCGCAGAAAGTTACGCCGGCCTGCCCTGCTTATGTTGCACTTCTCGTTTGTCGTGATACTTGTCGGAGCATTGCTCACACATCTTTCAGCCGATGAAGGTACGTTGCATCTGCGACATGGCGTTACAACCGACAGTTACAGTAGATTGATACAACCTGGTAAGACCGTGGAAACCGCGCTGCCATTCTGTGTGAGACTCGATTCGTTCCAGATAAAATATCATGAAGGCACAACGGCCGTGGCAGACTATCTCACTCACTTTACCATCACCGACAAGAGCGAGGGGCACAAAACCGAAGCCACAGTGTCGATGAACAAAATATTCAACTATGGTCACACAAGATTCTGCCAGTCGGGCTACGACAATGACATGCGCGGTAGCCGCCTGTCCTTAAGCCGTGATCCTTACGGCATAGCAGTGAGCTACACAGGCTATGCCCTGCTGTTTCTTTCATTTCTCTGGATGCTAGCAGACCCGAAAGGTCCATACCGACGGATTTTAAGAATGTTGCCTGTAAGAAAATCTCTTATAGCAGCAATGCTCTTATTCTGTAATGCCCTCCCATCATCAGCCTCACCACACGCATTGCCCAAGGATGTGGCAGAAGGCTTCGGGCGACTACTCATTCTACACAACAACCGCATCTGTCCGTTCAACACTTTCGCCACCGACTTCACCAAGAAAATTTACGGCAAGACATCATACAAGGGACTGACGCCCGAACAGGTGGTGACGGGATGGATATTCTGGGGCACTGAATGGAGTGACGAACCGTTCATAAACATAAAAGGCGGACCGTTGAAGGATGCGCTCGTACTACCAGAACACATGTCGCTTAATCGTTTTTTCAACCGCGATATGGGCGGCTACATCATAGGACCTTACGTGCAGGAGTATTACAGAGGACAGAACGACAAGTTCCACCGTCAGGCAGCCGACATAGACGAGAAGCTGCAACTGATAATGGATCTGCGTCGCGGTACGCTTCTGAAGATATTTCCATTACACGACGGAAAGTCCGTGGTGTGGCACTCACCTGTATCAGACCTGCCCGAGGTAACACCCCACAATCAACAGCTCTACATACAGAACGTCTTTTCGTTGCTCTACACTCATGCCCTGGCGAGCGAACACACACAGATGAACGAAATCATTACGAAGATGGCACGTTTCCAACAGAAAAACGGCGGTGCCTCACTACCCTCACCTGTCCGGATAAAGGCAGAGATGATATACAACAGAGTGCCGTTTGCCACGATACTTTTCATCTTCAACCTCAGCGTGGGATTCACAACAATGGTTCTCGCCATACGCCGTCTATGCCGCGGCAACACAAACCATGCCGGTCAGAGCCACAAGGACAATATGCTGAACAAGCTTACCATCGTAGCAATGATTTTATCATTTCTTGCACTATCTACATGTCTTGCGCTGCGCTGGATAATAAGCGGCACAGCTCCCATGTCCGATGGCTATGAGACAATGCTCCTTGCCGCATGGCTGGTGATGCTTCTCAGTCTGATGTTCTGCCGCCGGGTTCACTTCCTTATGCCCTGCGGACTGCTCACGTCCGGCTTCTTTCTGCTCGTGAGCCACATCAACAGCATGGACCCGCAGATAACACACATCATGCCTGTACTCAACTCACCGCTGCTCTGCATACACGTTTCAGTAATCATGACAGGCTTCGCCATGCTTGCGCTGACATTCGTATGCGGCGTCACGGCCATCATCATGCACATGACACGACGCCATGCACAACGGCAGATACGCATGCTGCAACTCCTCTCCCAACTGCTTCTCTATCCCGCACTGGCTGCGCTTGCCATCGGCATATTCACCGGAGCTGTATGGGCCGGCATATCCTGGGGACGCTACTGGAGCTGGGATCCGAAGGAGGTATGGGCCCTCATAACATTCATGGTGTATGCAATAGCTGTACACAGCGACAGTCTGCCGTGGCTGCGGAACCCCATGCACTACCATGCGTTCATGACAGCCGCATTCCTGTGCATCATAATGACCTACTTCGGAGTGAACTATGTCCTGGGCGGCATGCACAGTTACGCATGAAAACGGCAGCCGACAGACAACCGGCACTTACAGAAAACTCGAGTCCAAATTAACACTTCTTGAGGACACAAAATAGAGAAGGAATCTGCGGGAAAAAGCCTTCGGAAAAGTCGCTCCAAACTTTCCTCCATACAACAAAGCCCATATTACACCCCGAAATGGCCCATACCATACAGCCAGAAAGTCCATATCAGGGTGTAATACGGTCATTTCCGGAGCATGAAAAAGCCCATTTGGCAGACTTTTCCATGCATAAAAGTTTTGTACCGAAGCCATCATCTTCAGCCAACATTCAGAAACACATTGACTGTCAGACAATTATAAAAAATTGCATATTTTCTCTGTTTTTCAGGAAAATGTGCACAAACAGAAAACTGCGCGAATTTCAAGACACCAGAAAAGCCAACAATTAACTATAATAAACATATTTTAATAAAAACCATAAGAAAAATTCGGGATTCTGCAACAAATCATAACATCAGCCGGCAATACGACACACATCAGCCCAAACCGTACGAAAAACAATCCATGTTTCTGCAAATAATTCGTTTATATGGCGCATTATGACGCCATATCAGCAGAAAGTGTTACCTTTGCACATTATCCGTATCAGCCTGAACGGACAAAACAAGCAAAACATAAAGAAATGACAAGAAAAAAGAAACCGCTGCCGGTGCTCGAGAACATCACGATCACCGACGTTGCAGCAGAAGGCAAATCGTTGGCAAGAATCAACGACATGGTGGTGTTTGTGCCCTTTGCCGTGCCCGGCGACATTGTCGATCTGCAGGTGAGACGCAAGAAACACCACTACTGTGAGGCAGAAGTGATAAGATTCATAAAATACAGTGAACTGCGCACAGAACCCATGTGCCGTCACTTCGGAGTGTGCGGCGGATGCAAATGGCAGATGCTCCCCTACGAAGAACAGCTGAAGGCCAAGCATAAGCAGGTACACGACCAACTCACGAGAATAGGAAAGGTGGAACTGCCGGAGTTCAGACCGATAATGGGATCGGTGAAAACAAGCGAGTACAGAAACAAGCTCGAGTTCGGATGTTCCAACAAGAAGTGGCTCACAAAGGAGCAGATAGCGTCGGGAGAAAGTTTTGAGAACACCGAGATGAATGCCATCGGATTCCACATCACGGGCGCCTTCGACAAGATATTGCCCATAGAGAAGTGTATGCTTATGGACGATCTGCACAACAGCATACGCAACGAGATACGCGACTACGCACTGACAACGGGCATGACTTTCTTCGACCTGCGCGAACAGCACGGACTGTTGCGCGACATCGTTATACGCAACTCCAACACCGGCGAATGGATGGTCATCATACAGTTCCACTACGATGAAGAGGGCGACGAGCTGCGCGCAAAAGGTCTGCTTGAACACATAGCCGAAAAGTTCCCGCAAATAACATCGCTGCTATACGTGAACAACCAGAAGTGCAACGACACATTCGGCGACCTGGAAGTGAGCGTTTTCAAGGGCAACGACCATATTTTCGAGACAATGGAAGGCCTGAAGTTCAAAGTCGGTCCCAAGAGTTTCTACCAGACCAACACCGAACAGGCATACCATCTTTATTCAGTGGCACGCGAGTTTGCAGGCCTTACCGGCAACGAACTGGTGTACGACCTATACACCGGAACAGGCACTATAGCCAACTTCGTGGCACGCAGCGCACGCAAGGTGATAGGCATCGAATATGTGCCGGAGGCAATAGAGGACGCCAAGGTAAACTCAGCCATAAACGGAATTGAGAATACTCTGTTCTACGCAGGCGATATGAAGGACATCCTGACTGACGAATTCATAGCAAGCCACGGACGTCCGGACGTGATAATCACCGACCCGCCACGCGCCGGCATGCATGGCGACGTTATAGACACAATACTCCGCGCACAGCCTCAACGCATAGTATACGTGAGCTGCAACCCTGCCACACAGGCACGCGACCTGTCACTGCTTGACACAGCGTATGCCGTGGAGGCGGTACAGCCGGTAGACATGTTCCCTCACACGCCGCACGTGGAGAACGTGGTGCTGCTCAGAAAGAGAAATTGAAACGCGAACCAAAAAGCTATAAAAAAGATAAAAAAAGAACGTTAGGGGTATGTTGCCATCACTTATTTTATTTATATTTGTGATGAGCAACAACCTAACAAAAATATAAATCAATTACTAACAACTTCATAATTTTCAAATGATGAACAAAAAGGCAGTGATAAGCGCTATGCTCATACTCACAGCAATGAACATCAACGCTCAGAAAGAAGAAAAGAAAATGACCGTCTTCAGCGACATAAAGTTCAGCGGATACATTATGACACAGTATCAGTACAGCAGTCAGGAAGACGCCGAAAGCAACTCATTCGACGTAAGAATGGCGCGTCTGTCGCTCGAAGGACGCATACTGAAAGACTTTTACTGGAAAACACAGATACAGTTCAACGGCAACACATCTACACTGGGCAGCTCACCACGAGTGGTGGACGCCTTTGCCGAATGGCAGAAATTCCCGTTCTTCAAAGTGAAGATAGGACAATACAAAAGACCTTTCACCTTTGAGAACCCGATGAATCCTATAGATCAGGGATTCATGAGCTACTCGCAGAACGTGAGCAAGCTGGCGGGATTCTCCGACCGTGTGGGTGAACATTCCAGCAACGGACGCGACATAGGTCTGCAGATTCAAGGTGATTTCCTGAAGAATGCAGCCGGCCGAAATCTGTTACACTATCAGATAGGTGTATTCAATGGACAGGGAATAAACGTGAAAGACGCAGATCAACAGAAGGACGTCATCGGAGGTATTTGGGTGATGCCGGTGAGCGGACTCAGGATCGGTGCGTTCGGATGGACCGGTACGTATTCACGCAAAGGTACATGGCAGGCAACAACTCCGGAAGGAACCATCGTGGAGAAGAAGGGTGTGAGAACACTCGACCGCAACCGTTATGCCGTTAGTGTGGAATATGCAGCCAACGACTGGACACTGCGTTCGGAATATATACACAGCCAGGGCTACGGTTTCAAAACCACATATCAGGACGTTGACGACGCAAAAGACTGCACCGTGAACACAGCTGCAGGCGATAAGGCCGACGGTCTGTATGCACTCGTGATCGCTCCGGTAGTGAAGAAGAAGTTTTATCTGAAGGCACGCTACGACATGTACCGTCCGAAAGCGGAATGGAGTACGGCCAAGACACAATACGAAGTGGGCGCACACTATGATTTCCATAAGAACTTCAGACTGAGTGCCGAATATGCTTTCGTGAACGACCGTTCACTGAAAAAGCCCAACTACAACATGGTGGACGTAGAGGTGGACTTCCGCTTCTGATCCTGTTTTAATTTGCCTAAACCTTTAACTGAAACTATATGAGTAACATTCCATCTGTATTTTGGCTCGTTCCCGTAGCCAGCTTGACGGCTCTGGCTGCAGCGTGGTTCTTCTTCAGAAGCATGATGAAGGAAGACGAAGGAACTGTAAGGATGCGTGAAATAGCCGGTTATGTAAGGAAAGGCGCCATGGCCTATCTGAAACAACAATACAAGATAGTGACCATCGTCTTTGTCATTCTTGCCGCGGTATTCGCGTTCATGGCCTATGTCATGAAGGTACAGAATCCGTGGGTGCCCTTTGCATTCCTCACCGGAGGTTTCTTCTCCGGCCTTGCAGGATTTCTCGGAATGAAAACTGCGACATATGCTTCGGCACGTACGGCAAACGCCGCACGCCGCGGCCTTGACAGTGGTTTGAAAATAGCGTTCCGCAGCGGCGCCGTGATGGGACTGGTGGTTGTCGGTCTTGGACTGCTCGACATCGCTCTCTGGTTTGTTATTCTCAATGCAGTGTACGACGGAGAGCAGATGGCTTTAGTCACTATCACAACAACCATGCTTACCTTCGGAATGGGTGCATCGACGCAGGCTCTGTTCGCACGTGTAGGCGGAGGCATCTATACCAAGGCGGCTGACGTAGGTGCCGACCTTGTAGGAAAAGTGGAGGCTGACATACCGGAAGACGATCCGCGAAATCCGGCGACAATTGCCGACAACGTAGGCGACAATGTAGGTGACGTGGCAGGAATGGGTGCCGACCTGTATGAAAGCTATTGCGGATCAATTCTTTCCACCGCTGCACTCGGCGCAACGGCTTTCGCCATGAGTGGCGACATGCAGCTTAAAGCTGTCATTGCACCGATGCTTATTGCCACTGTGGGCATATTCCTTTCACTGCTCGGCATCCTTGCCGTTAAAACAAAGGAAGGTGCGACAATGAAAGACCTGCTACACTCACTAGGTGTCGGGACAAACCTCAGTGCAGGATTGACGGCAATAGCCACTTTCGTCATACTATACATGCTCAACATCGACAACTGGCTCGGATTGTCATTTTCTGTCCTGAGTGGTCTGATAGCTGGAGTTGTAATAGGACAGGCTACAGAATATTACACATCGCACAGCTATAAACCGACTCAGAAAATTGCCGAGGCATCGGTCACCGGTTCAGCGACAGTAATTATAAAAGGTATTGGAACCGGCATGATATCAACACTCATACCTGTGCTTGCCATTTCAGCGGCAATATTAATGAGCTATCTCTGTGCAAATGGATTTGACATGACTATGAGTGCTACATCTGTAAGCAAAGGCCTCTACGGCATCGGCATTGCATCAGTCGGTATGTTGTCCACACTCGGCATCACATTGGCGACAGATGCCTACGGCCCTATCGCCGACAATGCCGGCGGTAATGCAGAGATGAGCGGACTGGGAGAGGAAATCAGACATCGCACTGACGCACTCGATGCACTAGGCAACACAACAGCTGCCACGGGCAAGGGATTTGCCATCGGTTCAGCCGCACTTACAGCCCTAGCACTGCTCGCTTCGTATGTCGAAGAAATAAAGATAGCCATGATACGTGCTGCAGAAGGCGGACAACAATTCATCGACGCAGCTGGTGAGGTATTCAATCCGGCCAATGCCGGCATAACCGACTTCATGGAGTTCTTCCGTGTCAATCTCATCAATCCAGAAGTAATTGTTGGCTGTTTCATCGGTGCCATGGCAGCATTCCTTTTCTGCGGTCTTACAATGGGCGCTGTAAGCCGTGCCGCAGCCTCAATGGTCGAGGAAGTACGCCGTCAGTTCCGCGAGATAAAGGGTATATTGCAAGGCGAAGCTCTGCCAGACTACGGACGATGTGTTGAGATTAGTACACGCGGAGCACAGCGCGAGATGGTTCTTCCGGCAGTTCTTGCCATTCTTATACCAGTCATCGTGGGTGTGGTACTCGGAGTAGCAGGAGTTCTCGGACTACTCGCCGGCAGTCTTGCGACAGGTTTTACCTTAGCCGTATTCATGGCAAACGCCGGCGGTGCATGGGATAATGCAAAGAAAATGGTTGAAGAAGGTAACTTCGGAGGCAAGGGAAGTCCGTGTCATAAGGCGACAATCGTCGGAGATACCGTCGGTGATCCGTTCAAGGACACAAGCGGTCCGTCGCTCAACATACTTATAAAGCTCATGTCTATGGTAAGTATTGTTATGGCCGGACTGACAGTAGCTTTCATGTAACAAATTGAAAGAGAAAACGAAGCAAATAACTAACAAAGAATCGCGGCACGCCGTCATAAAAACGGTATGCCGTATTTTAAGAAACAACTGCAAAAAAAATTATGACATTACATCATTCACACAAGCACATTGGTGACGCCGAAGAGTTAAAAAATCAAAGACTCAAGAAAATACGTCTGCAACACACTATCACAACGGTTTTATTCTACGTGATGTGTATTGCAGCTTTATGCTTGACCGCATTTGCAATATGGGCTTACATGGCCGGATAAAAAGATTAAATAAGGCATACCAATAAAAGTACTTGTACAAATAAAGGACGCACATTCTATTGAAGTGCGTCCTTTATTTGTAAACAAAAGCGAAAATATCCCTTTATAATCTATTATAGAAACATAGTTTTCCAAACAACCCATTAATACTGCACAAGCCATAACAAAACGAATCTGATACAATGCCTATAGAATTATATCACTACATTACATGTTTTCTCTGCCCTATCTCCATATAACATAAAAAATGCTTTCCGGCTATAGTTAATACCGGAAAGCATTTTTCTTTATATTGAAGCGCATTTATAACAACGCTACAAAATTCTTTTTATCAGCAGACTTTCTCCAGTTTCTTCATAATAGAGAACATGAACAGAGCCGAGATGAGGCAAAGAACGATGAACACGCTCCATACACACCACAACGGAAGACTGCCCCAGAGATAACCTCCAACGCTGACAAGAATGTTACCTATGGCTGTTGCAACAAACCATCCACCCATCATCATTCCCTTATACTTTGGAGGTGCTACCTTTGAAACAAACGATATACCCATCGGACTGAGCAACAACTCACCGAATGTAAGTACAAGATATGTTGTTATAAGCCAGTTAGGAGACACAAACACGGCAGCATCACCAGCGGCTTTCTGAGCATCCGGACTTGGCAATGAAAGTGAACCGACAGCCATAACACCAAAACCTATTGCTGCAACAAGCATACCGTAGGCAATCTTACGTGGTGCAGAAGGTTCCTTGCCTTTGCGTGCAAGGCTTCCGAAAATAGCCATGCTGACAGGTGTCAATGCAACAACATAGAACGGATTGAAATGCTGGAAGATCGGAGCACTTACAGCGACCTCACCTTCAAGAGTGGTGTATCTGTAATAAAGATAAACACATGAAAGAACAATCACAAGAGCCGAAATCATCTTAGTGCGGCCTTTCTTGCTCTGGAACAGAGAGAAGAGTGCATAAACAATAAATATTATGGCAACCAGATTGAACACATCAAAAGCCATACTTTCAACTCCAGAAGAACTCTTGGCAGTGAATTCATCAGCAAAATAAGTCAGAGTAAGACCATTCTGATGAAATGCCATCCAGAAGAATATCACAACCGCAAATACGAGGCAAAGAGCGATGATGCGGGCTGTTGTCTCAGACTGAGATAGCTGTTGCTCGGTCTGAACAGCCTCGCCACTCTTTGCAACACCACCTTCAACGTGTCTGAACGTCGGGCGGAATATATAGTAAATAGCTATTGACAGAATGAGTGAAGCGCAGGCTACCGCAAACGAGAAATGATAAGCATCGTTGGAAGCATAACCTATAGATTCAGCCCAATCCTTTATCTTTACAGCTGCAGTCGGAGCAAAAAGTGCACCGATGTTTATGGCCATGTAGAAAATAGAGAAAGCAGAATCGCGCTTGTCGGAATACTTGGGATCATCATACAGATTACCCACCATTACCTGCAAGTTACCTTTGAACAAACCGGTTCCGAAACTGATGAGAATCAGGGCAACAAGCATACAAACCAAAGCTAACGTATCGCCTCCCAAAGGAATCGACAAGAACAGATATCCGGCAAACATAATGAGAATTCCGATTGTCACCATACGGCCATAACCGAACTTATCAGCCATGATACCACCGATGAACGGCAAGAAATAGACTAAGCCAAGAAACGAACTGTAAATCAGACCTGCCGTACCGGGATCCAGTCCGAAGTTGGCTTTTAGAAACAATGCAAACACGGCTATCATTGTATAATAGCCGAAACGCTCTCCAGTGTTGGCCAATGCCAACGCATAGAGTCCTTTTGGTTGACCTTCAAACATGTTTTTTTATTTTTTGGTTTTAGTTATGTCAAACAGATAAGTCAGTTTTATGACTATGTTTCCTATATTTGATTTGGCAAAATAATCACGCTTTGAGTTGCCGTAAATATTGCCTAAGCCGTAGTAATATCGTCCTTCGAGCAAGAAATGTCCGACTTTCGGTATTGAATATTCCATACCCACACCGGCAGCAATACCATAGTCAAACTTATTCTCCACAGCCATTGTATCCTGTGCGCAAACCTTATTGGTGCGATCGTCCATATTACGATCTGCGAAATTGAAGTTTGTCTTGGTCTTCTCACTTATGAGAAAACCGAACTGAGGACCTGCCTGGAAGAAGAACTGGAAGCCTTTTGTCTCACGTCCCCATGCCAGATGGGCAAAGATAGGTATCTGGACATAATTAAGCGTACGGCTGTACTCCTCCGGCAGACCTGTCACTTTGTTAATTACCGGACTGCCGTCTGTCATACGAATATCCTCTTTCCATCCGGCCTGAGCATAGTTCACCTCGCCATAGATGGAGCATATCGTATTGAAATATTTTTCACATACGTATCTTACAGACAGACCTCCTGTCATTCCGCCATGATATCCTTGCGTCACCTTCGGAGTGAATCCGACATTGCTCAACACATATCCGCCGTTGAAACCAATGGAAAGATCGTTGCGATGCTCACCTATCTGCGCTGCAGCACCGGCCGAGTAAAGTAACAGCAAAGAAACAAATGTATTGCGAATACTCATAACATCAATAACTTATGGATTCTATTCTGCGGCTGCTCATGTAGTGAACAAGCATGAAAGCATTGTTGCGCATACCGCCATTAGGTGATGCATACTCAAACTTCAAAGGCGTCTGAAGCGGACGATATGTGCTTTGTCCCTTCGTTCCGCGGAATGACTTGCCACGTGCATGCTCACCCCCGATGAAGAAACAAGCATGATCGTATCCCGTCAGAGCGAACCGTGGAAGCGCCGTCTGCATGTCAGACTTGAACCATTTACGGTAAGACGACTCGAACGCCTCTGTCTGTTCAGACAATGCATTATAATAGAATGTCGTCGGGATGTAAGTATCGTATTTGTAGAAATAGTTCAAATAAACCTTCGTGTACATGAGCCATTCGGTATATCCGAACATCGAAACTCTTATTCCCGGATTAGTCGCGCACAATCCGTCGAGTTTTGCGAATGCCACGTTAAGCTGTGGCGAACGACCGGTATTGAGTATCACAACATTGCGTTTGGAAGTGCTGAACGCCTTGGCGAAATATGCCTCAGACGATTTCAGATTGGTTATGCTGTAAGCAATACCTTTAGCTTCGAGCTGTTTACGCAATCCGAATGTGAACGATCCCTTGTTGCTCGTAGTGTCGTTGCAGTCGATGAACACCGGATGACAATCCGGGAAACGCTCCATGAAGGCTTTGATGGCACGTTCGTTCAACACTTCAGCCGACTGATATACCTGATATATGTGAGGATTGGCCTCCACTTCGTTTCCACTTATGGAGAACGGAACAATCAGCTTTATATCGTTAGCCCTGCAAAAATCACCCAGCATCTTCAACTGGCTGGTGTATAACGGACCGAAAATCATGTCACACTTCTTGGCATTGTCGTCAAGCAGAGTCATTCTTATGTCTGCATCGGCAGTCACATTCCATGCATAAACATCTGTAGAAATTCCTTTTGCCCGCAGACTGTCGCATGCCATCAGAAAACCTCTGTAATACTCCACCATCCTGCGTCCGTCGCCATCTTCGTCGTGCAAAGGCAACATTATTCCCACTCTTAGCGCCGACGACTTCTTGGCCTCAACCTTCTTTGTGTCTTTTGCTGTACTTGCAGCAGTAGCACTTGCTGTCTTCACCGGATAAGGTATGAACAGTTCCTCACCCTTCTTCAGTTTATAATCAGCCTGGGGAATCGCCGGATTGGCCTTCATAAGCTCTTCCGGAGTGATGTTATATTTTTTTGCTATGCCATAAACGGTGTCTTTTTTCTTCACCTTATATATATCCTGCCACTTTGTGGTCTGCCCGAACGACAGCGCGGGCAACAGAAAAAAACACGAAAAGAGGCAGTATCTGAAAAAACGTCTCATACAATCGTCCTTTGTTTTTATATGCAAAAATACGCAAAATATGTCGTACGCTGAAATTATATCACATAAAATTGTCCGTACGACAACATTGTGTAAACAACTGTTCAAAAATAATTAAAAAAAACGGCGATAACAAATTTATTGTGTATTTTTGCATTTATAATCACACAAGACAAGATCTTTTGTATGAACCACAAAATATTTTTTCTCATCATATCCTTATTGGTCGGATTTGCCAAAGTATATGCAGACGAGTATCCCACGATCAATCCTTCAGCCATATTCATGACTCCCGACGGCGAGGAGACAGGCACAAGCTATTCCGGCGCAGCGCCTCTGACCGTAAAATTTCAGGCCAACCCAGAGAACACCGACGGATGGACAGCCCACTACGAGTGGCGCTTCTCTCTGGAAGAAGCCGAAGAACCTTACCTCATCCGCTACGAACAGGACACAGAATACACATTCACCAAGGCTGGACTGCACAAAATCGTGGTTTACGCCACTTTCACAAAAGGTGACGAACTGGTAGAATATACAAAGGAATATTGGGACGAAACCGGTCCAATGACCGTTTCCATATCCGAAAGCAAGCTGGAGATGCCCAACGCATTCTCGCCAAACGGCGACGGTATAAACGACATATACAAAGCCAAGGACGGCTATCAGAGCCTCATTGAATTCCACGCCTACATATTCAACCGCTGGGGACAGAAGCTATACGAATGGAGCGACCCGGCCGGAGGATGGGACGGCAAGTACAAGGGCAACGACGTGAAAGACGGCGTGTACTTCGTACTCGTGGAGGCAAAGGGTGCCGACGGCAGAAAATTCAGCATAAAGAAAGACGTCAACCTTCTGAGAGGATTCACAGAGGATGGAGGTTCGGTGTCTGGCAACTGAAACAAACAGAAAAACACTATATTCAATAGGTAGGTTTATTTTATGGAAAACGAAAAAATCAATGTATGGGGCGCACGCGTCCATAATCTGAAAAACATTGATGTAGAGATACCGAGAAACAGTCTCACGGTGATTACCGGACTGAGCGGTTCGGGCAAGTCGTCGCTGGCCTTCGACACCATTTATGCCGAAGGACAACGCCGATACATCGAGACTTTCTCTGCATACGCACGCAACTTTCTGGGCAACATGGAGCGGCCCGATGTGGACAAGATCACCGGACTGAGCCCTGTCATCAGCATAGAACAGAAGACCACAAACAAGAATCCGCGCTCCACTGTGGGCACGACAACCGAGATATACGACTATCTGCGACTTCTCTTCGCACGAGCCGGCACGGCCTACAGCTATGTGACTGGCGAAAAGATGGTGAAATACACCGAAGAGAAGATTCTGGAAATGATCCGAACCCACTACAACGGCAAGCGCATATACATCCTCGCACCGGTCGTAAGACAACGCAAGGGCCACTATCGCGAGCTTTTCGAGAGCCTGCGCCGCAAAGGTTATCTGTACGCGCGCGTCGACGGCGAGATAAGCGAGATAACGCGAGGCATGAAGACCGACCGTTACAAAAACCACAACATCGAGGTTGTGATAGACAAACTGAAGATGGAAGAAGGCTATGTGGAGCGGCTCAAAAAGAGCGTGTCAACGGCCATGAAGGAGGGTGACGGACTGATAATGATATACGACAAGGACGCCGACGAAGCCAAATATTTCTCAAAAAGGCTCATGTGCCCCACTACGGGCATATCATATAAGGACCCGGCGCCAAACATATTCTCGTTCAACTCGCCCGAAGGTGCATGCCCTCGATGCAAGGGTCTGGGCTATGTGAACGAGATTGACATAAAAAAGGTGATACCAGACGACTCGCTGTCGATACGCAACGGCGGCATCGTTCCACTCGGAAAATACAAGAACCAGATGATTTTCTGGCAGATAGAGGCACTGCTGCAGAAGTACGACTGCGACCTGAAGACTCCGATAAAGGACATTCCGGAAGATGCGTTGAACGAGGTGTTGTACGGCTCACTTGAGAATGTGCGCATAAACAAAGAGCTCATCCACACATCGAGCGACTACTTCGTGGCCTTCGACGGAATAATAAAATATCTGCGCAGCGTGATGGAAAGCGATGACTCGGCCAACGGACAGAAGTGGGCCGACCAGTTTCTCGCCACATGCACGTGCCCGGAATGCAACGGACAGAGGCTCAACAAGGAGTCGCTGTCATACCGCATCTGGGACAAGAACATATCCGAATTGGCTGCCATGGATATGAGCCAGCTGAGCGAATGGCTAAGTGAGGCCGAAACACACATGGAGAGCAAGCAGCAGAAGATAGCGGCAGAGATTGTAAAGGAAATACGCACACGAATAAACTTTCTTCTTGATGTAGGCCTCGACTATCTGTCGCTCAACCGCCAGTCGGCCTCGCTCTCCGGAGGAGAGAGCCAGCGCATAAGGCTTGCCACACAAATAGGCTCACAACTCGTCAATGTGCTCTACATCCTCGACGAGCCGAGCATCGGTCTGCACCAGCGCGACAACGAGCGTCTGATAAACTCGCTCAAGAGCCTGCGCGATCTGGGTAACACCGTTATTGTGGTGGAACACGACAAGGACATGATGCTAAGTGCCGACTACATCGTGGACATCGGTCCGAAAGCCGGACGCAAAGGCGGCGAAGTGGTGTTCCAGGGCACACCGGAGGAGATGCTCAAACACGACACCATCACCGCCGGCTATCTCAACAACACACTGAAAATAGAAATACCCGAACACCGTCGCGAAGGCAACGGCCACAGCCTGTGGATAAGAGGCGCACGCGGCAACAACCTGAAAAACGTGGACGTGGAGTTTCCGCTCGGCAAGCTGATTGTAGTCACTGGAGTCAGTGGCTCGGGCAAGTCGACACTCATCAACGAGACACTGCAACCTATCCTGAGCCAGCACTTCTACCGTTCGCTGAAGAAACCGATGCCCTACGACTCTGTAGAAGGCATTGAGTTCATCGACAAGGTGGTGAACGTCGACCAGTCGCCACTCGGACGTACACCGCGCTCAAACCCCGCCACATACACAGGAGTGTTCAGCGACATACGCTCGCTGTTCGTCAATCTGCCCGAGGCAAAGATACGCGGATACAAGCCGGGACGCTTCTCCTTCAACGTGAAGGGCGGACGCTGCGAGGCATGCGGAGGCAACGGATACAAGACCATAGAGATGAACTTCCTGCCAGACGTGATGGTGCCCTGCGAGGTATGCCACGGCAAGCGCTACAACCGCGAGACGCTCGAGGTGAGATATAAGGGAAAGAGCATTGCCGACGTGCTCGACATGACCATCAATCAGGCCGTGGACTTCTTTGAGAACGTGCCCAACATACTCCAGAAAATCAAAACCATACAGGACGTCGGACTGGGCTATCTGAAACTCGGACAACCCTCTACCACCCTCTCCGGAGGTGAAAGCCAGCGAGTGAAACTGGCCACCGAGCTGAGCAAGCGCGACACCGGTAAGACGCTCTACATCCTGGACGAGCCGACAACGGGACTTCACTTCGAGGACATCAGAATACTTATGGACGTGGTGCGCCGCCTCGTTGACCGCGGCAACACTGTAGTCATAATAGAACACAACCTTGACGTGATAAAACAGGCCGACTACATCATAGACATGGGACCGGACGGTGGACGCAACGGAGGCACTCTGCTCTCGGCCGGAACACCTGAAGAGGTGGCCGAAAGCGACAAGGGATATACGCCGCGATTCCTGAAAAAGGAACTTGAGGGATGACATCGTCCATGCAGAACACACACACGGGCTGCATGCCCCAGTCTGTAAAGATCGTCTTTGCGAAGTATTTCGGAGACGACAATGACAATGACAACCGCAAATACATGATATTCAATCTCTCACCTAAAGAGTTGTGGATTGACAGCAATAAATACGAAAACTTCAGACAGTTGATTTATCATTTCAGAGGCAGACGCATATAAATGCACAAAAACGGAACAATGCAGACGGCAGACAAAACAACAGTCAGACTGCATAAACCTGTAAACGCGAACTGTGTGGCAAACATAGACAGAACGCCGGAGGTCAGATAAATGGTCTCCGGCATTTTATTTCAATCCAGAAAACAACACGTTCTAAACATTGCGGAACTATTTCATGAAACATTTTTTAACACCGATTTAACACGGAAAATCCATCAAACTCCTCTTTATCTTGAAAAACGCGGAAAATGGCAACATATCACAATCAGCTGTATACCAGGCACTTAACACCATACCACCATTCTGTATATACACCTTCGCACTGCAAAACAGCCCATTTCAGCCTCTGATATTGCCTTTTTTGTCCCCTGATATGGTGCATATTACACCCTGATAAAGGCATTATCAGACCGCAAAACGGCCTTTATTGTAGCGCAGAGACGAACACAAGGCGACGCAGCATTGCTTGGTGTGGCATGAAAGACCGTTAATCGCGGCACACCCTTCATCTGGAATGACAACGCAGGATGATTTTTTCGACTTCTGGATTTAACATTTAGGGAAGGCTCTTTTGGTCTATATTTCTTAATAAAAGTTAATTACAGACAGAACATAAGCCGACCAACCAGCATGTGCTAATGTCTGCGGAACGGCATCTACACACCATTATTCAGAAAAGAAAAAGGGCCCCGCTACAGGGCCCAATATGTTTAGTTTAAAAGAAATCAAGTTCAGCCATGGAGGCGTAGCCTGAGTTTGCGGCGGCCTCGGTCATTTCTATCTTCACATATCGCGCCGTACACGGTTTCTGGAAGTAATGATAGCGTTTCACTGGATCGTTTATCAGATTGCCGAAAGTGAAGTCCTCGGCCTTCTGCCAGTCCTTTCCGTCGCGGCTTATCCATACCGTGCCACGCTCCATCATACCTTCTTTGTCGGCCCTCTGCGGCGTGTAGGCAAAGCCTCTCAGCGTAAGCTCGCGTCCTAAATCCACTGCGAGCGAACGGTCGGCAGCACCTTTCTCGCTGCGCCAATAGGTGTCGGGATTTTCGTCTATGGCTTTCGCAGCCTCGTGTCCGCTTTGCTCGCTGCCACAGACCGAAACCTTCCAGCCACTCTTCACATAGCCCAGCTGTTCGCGATATACCGCTCCAGCACGGCCGTTGAGCACCGACACGGCACGCAGTTCCTGGTTCGTGGTCTGTATCGGGCCACTGTATTCTGTGCCATGCTCGGCAGGATCGTCACCGTTCAGAGTGTAGTATATCTTGAAACCGGCATTCAGATTTGCTGCCACATCCTCTCCATGTCTCTTCCATCTGAAACCAAGATCCATTGGTTTTATCTCCACCGTTCCGTCCAGACTGCGACTGGCAGTGAGCTGCGGCGGACGCGAATGATAATAATGAGCCGACACTTTGGCTATACCGGCCTCCTTGCGCATCTTTGGGAAACGCAGACGCAGACGGTCGGTGGTGACGTCGGCAAAACGCAGAATGCGCTTGTAGCCGATGTTGGTAGCACGTGCCAGTTCCTTCCATCCGCCATCAACCCATGCCTCAAGGACATGTTCCTCCACACGTTCGCCACGCTTGGCTATGGCTTCCTGTAAGAGCAGGCGGTTGAAGGTGATGGGACGCGGTGTGGTTATTACTATTTCCGAGTTTTCGTCCACGCTGACGTAAGTATCAAGTTTGTTGTCGAGCAGCTTGCGCGGACCTGAAGCCCCGTCGAGCAAGTCGGTATCGTAGGTCTCACGTATGCGCCGGCCCACTTCGTGCAACACATCGACATCCGTGTCCGAAAAGCGGCCGTCGCGGTTTGGCGGAATGTTGAGCAGGAATACGGAATTGCCTCCCACGGAACGCTCGTATATGTCGAATACATCGTCGGCATTGCGCACTCTCTGGTTGGTGTCGTCGCGATAGAACCATCCTTCGCGTATCGACGTGTCGGTTTCCGGATACTGATAATGCAGATATCTGGCTTCATACAACCGCTCGCGGCTGCCGACATCCTCCGCCACGATGTCATCATAGTGTGTCATTGTATCTGGATTGTGCTGGAATGGCACCACATTCCACTCGGTGTCGCGCGTATGCCCCGACTCGTTGCCGCACCAGCGTACGTCCTCGCGGCCGTAAATAACGGCATCGGGCACCAGTGTCCTTATGAGCTCGCGCCATGCCGTGTAGTTGTATCTCTGTCCTCCCTTCCGTTTTGGATGTGCTCCGTCAAACCATATCTCGTCTATAGGACCGTACTCGGTGAGTATTTCGAAGAGCTGACTCATGAAATACTCGTTGTAGTCATCGGCCATAAAGCGGAATGTCTTCTTGTTCTTGAACGGTCGGCCCTCAACCGGTTTGGGTATCGTACGCATGGTGTATTTGCTCAGGTTGCCGTAAAGGCCTTCCGGACTTTCTATCTGATAAAGGTCGGCAGGCGACAGATATATGCCAAGACGCAGACCGTACTTGCGGCACGATTCGGACAATGAGCGCAGAATGTCGCCCTTACCGTCCTGGAACGGACTCGACATGATGCCGTGCTTCGTATATCGGCTCTGCCACAACACGAAACCGTCATGATGCTTCACGGTGAGTATTACAAGCTTCATCCCGGCAGCCTTGATGGCCTCACACCATTGGTCTGTATCCAGATTCTTAAGGTCGAACACGGCAGGATCTTCCATTCCGGATCCCCACTCCATGCGAGTGAACGTATTCGGACCGAAATGCACGAAAGCAATGAACTCACGTTCCATCGCCCGCAACTGGTTCTCGGTAGGAACAACATGCGCCGCCTTCTCAATGATTACCTCCTTAGGATCATCCGGCTCAATCTTGATGGTATTGGCATATTTAATGTTCTGCCCATACACAGACGCCATCACACCACTTAAAACGATTGTTATTATCTTCCTCATATTTATATTATGGATATAATGTATGTCATGTCAAAAGTCTCTCTATGTCGTAACTGCCTCACAGAGGCCTTTCTAATGTTGTATGTAGTCGTAAGATTTAGTATTGACAAAAATACAAAATTAATTCAATATAGTCTGTTTCTAATATCGTAAAAGTTCTATTATAATATCATATAAAACCATTTCTATATATTGTTTATTATTATCATCTTAAACAAAAATATAATAATATCGGATCACTCAATCGTATTTCACTATACTCACAAAAGAGCACTTGTGTTAAATATTATCGTAACTTGATGAAAGATAATAATATCTAAGAACTGCAGCTTGGTAAATATAATATTATTGATTCTGCTGTTAAATCTGGATTTGAACTTGTCGATGATATTATAAGATTCTGTGATAAAGTTTATTATTATTTCCCATACATATATAATTTTAATGCAGGATCTTTCGGACATATAAAAGGTGTTACTCAAAAAGAAAATAAAACAGGCGGCTACATAAGTAAATATACCGGACCATTCAATACTTTTGAAAAGAAATCAACATATGATTACGCATATGGCTTCTTCTATCCGATCATTTGTGGGTTGACCGAACTTATAAAAATTGAGAATAACAAACTAAGTTGGATCATCAATCCTATGACAATTAACTTCGAATCTGACGATATTAAACAGTGCCTTTTATACTGATACAATTAAAGAAATGCAATATGATCCACAAAAAGTTGGAAAATCAGGATTATCATATAAATTAGCAGATATCGTAATGAGCAATATTATCAATAGTACAAAATAAATTTATATGTACTAATTAAAATCAACCTGGCATTAGAATATATCACTGATGTTGGGTTGATTTTTATATAATAGGTAGTATATAAAAACCTAAATAAATCCTATTTATAAAAAATTCATAGGTATGTCTATTTAAAATTATAAGTTCTCCTATATCCGGAGAATTATATATATCATAGATCAAAATTATCCATTGATACATTCTCACCCATTACCTACCTTGACATAACAGCGTTAACATAGAACATCCATCATATACCAGACAATATTGCCGTACCTGTACTGTCAGCACCATAACATACATACAAACTCTTCCTCAATACATATAACTGGCTTACACAAGATAGAAACCTGCAATAAAGATGAGCAAAATATTATATGACATTCCACAGACATAAACACACATACATTATTATAACGGGTGGAAGAAGATATAAATGACCGGATTCGGAAGAGGACAATGACCGCGGCCTCCTGCACTGACAATAAATTATATAACAAAAAAGAGGGACGTTCCGGATATTTCTCCTTGGAACGTCCCTCATCTAAAAGAAGGCGGCTACCTACTCTCCCGCATTGCATTGCAGTACCATCGGCGATGACGGGCTTAACTTCTCTGTTCGGGATGGGAAGAGGTGGAACACCGTCGCTATCACCACCAAAAATTTCTTTTCATATCCTGACCGCTCGTCAGGAAGAGTATAAGGTTGACATCTTCATACAAGCAAAACCCACACTTCTGAAACTATGAACACTCACGGAAAGTTTCGGGCAATTAGTAGTGCTCGGCTTTGACGTCACCGTCTTTACACCTGCACCCTATCAACGTCATCGTCTATGACGACCCTCAAAGGAGTTCTCATCTTGCGGAGGGCTTCGCACTTAGATGCTTTCAGCGCTTATCCCGACCAGACACGGATACCCGGCGGTGCCCCTGGCGGAACAACCGGTAAACCGGAGGTCTGTCCATCACGGTCCTCTCGTACTAGTGACGGAGCCGCTCAAAACTCCTACGCCCACGATAGATAGAGACCGAACTGTCTCACGACGTTCTGAACCCAGCTCG
>USDT01000013.1 GCA_900553465.1 uncultured Prevotella sp. | reverse complement strand
AAGGGTTCTGCTGCCTTATGCAAGAAATAAAAAATGGAATTGATAGAACCCACCTTAAGTATAACAGTACAAAATCGCAATAAGCAATGATGAAAAGAAAAAGCCAGGATTTAAGATTATTAAGTTTATTTGCCAATAAGAAATGTCTTTTTATGTATGAATACATGAGGAATGGAATGACAAATGAGTAGCATATAAATTCAGATAAATCGTATGCCCATAAGCCCGGATCAGATCGGTAATTGAATGGAAAAAGAATGGTTATGCTTTCTTTTTCATACGTGGATGACTTAACCAATAAAACAGTATTTAGTAATAGCCACAGGGAATATATACTCAAAGAAATAAAAATATATAATGTTTTTTTATTTGTTCTTTGTTGAGTTTCCATGATACCTGATATTTGAATGTATTATACATATATTGAAAACGGTTCCGCCACACGTCGTCAAACGCTGAAGGCGAAACCGTAACACTATATTTTTATCACTTCACATACTTCTTGCCATTGACAATATAAATGCCATGACCGAGGCTGTTGATGTCGCGTCCGAGATAGCGGCCGTCGATGCTGTAAACGCGGTTGTCGGCTTTCTTCACACCGTCTATTGCAACATTCTCAATGCCATCCGTTGTAGGAACAGAAACTTTCACGTCATCAATGAAGAAACGCTTTGCTGCAACAAACCTCAGACTGCCAGTTCCTGTCGCCTCAATAGGAATGGTTATCTCGCTCCACTTGCCTTCTTCAAAGGTATATGTGCCCAGATTGGTATCTCCAAAGTATATGTCGAGCGTATTGTCATCACCGGCCCACGGCGCTGCAACAAGTGTGAGCACAGCTCCACTCTTTGCTTCAAAAGCAGGAGATGTGACGATTCCGGCATTCTTGCTGTTGCCGATTCGCATACAGTTGTTTCCACCATACATGTAGTTTCCTTCCCAACCGGCAACATCACTTACCAATGCGGCAGAAGCGACATTACCACTCCACTGGCCGTCATTGCCTCCGGTACCCAGACACTGATTGAATGTCTCATGGAAAAGTTCGTCTCCTGTAGGAGGAACAACCGGTGTTTCATCCTCACCCTTGAACTTGAACGAAATTGTTCCGTCCTCATTTCGTGTGATGTCATACACCGTCTTGTTCATCAGTTTGCCGCCGTCGGTGTTCGTGTTATAAAGCAACGCCTTCGGTGTTGTGGTGTTGCTCAGACTGTTGTTGCTTCCGTATGGATAAGCGTCACCGGCAAGGTCGTCTTCATCAATACGTCCCCAATAATCGTAGATACCATCAGAATTGTCGGCATGGAATATAGTACAACGCTGACGTGTCGCCGTGTTGTTCACAGTATTGCTGCTCCATATATACTCATTATAATCCACATGCATTATAATAAGGCCTTCTCCATACTGTGCACGGTCCCATCCTGTAAGCTGACGGTTCTCCAACAGATAGAATTCATCCTTATGATTATCATTATATATAATGTACGCTTCACCGCCTTCACTTATCGGTTTAAGGTTGTTCACCTCAGTTTCTTCTGTCAGCTCAACAGGAGTAATCCATCCGGCAACCCATTTTTCATATGCCGTATAACCGGAAGGAATGAATCCTCTGCCATTATAATTGCCGTAATCCATCAGGTCCCATGTCGCCATTCCGAAGTTATTGCCGTTTGTATCATACATATCGGGATAACCGAGACAATGAGAGAATTCATGACAAATAGTTCCGATACCGGCCACAATCTCCGGATATCCCGGGCTATCATAATCAACAGTCATCTCACTACTGCATGCATAAGTGTTTACCATCACTCCATCTGCTGTCACAGGTTTTCCATAATCACTGCTGACCAGGTCCCACATATGAGGCCAGATGGTATTAGAATCATCACAGGCATTCTCACCCAATCCTGCATAAAGCACAAACACCTGATCTACCAAACCATTGCCATCCCAGTCGTAATCAGCAAAGTTCACCTCACTGTCGGCTGCAAGACAAGCTTCTGCCACCATCTCACCGGGACGGGAATCATTTCCCCAGAAGTTCTGTCCGTAATAAGAATAAGATTGCGGCAGCGAAATCGGACCTACAACATCAAAGTCGAGTTCGAACATTCCGTTGCTCTGATCTTTGAAATAGTCGCTCACGCTTCCACAGAAGCCCTCGTCGTTAGTGAAACCAGCTTCGTTTGCCACTTTCTGATAGAATGCGTTGTCGTGTGAATCCTGAAATTTCTTGTCTGAGAATTCCACAAGTATGATCAGACCTTTCTTCTTTCCGGAAAACACATTACCTGTTCCACCAACACGCTTCTTGGCCTTACGGCTGATCACAGAGTTCATTTTGCTGCGTCGTTCAGCCGCACGGCTCTTCAGTGCGTCCATGTCCGCTTCCTGATAAAGTCCGTCCTCTCCGACAACATATTTCTTACCGTCGTCCGTAACAAAATAATGCATGGTTTCATCACCTACCAGCCGGGCCTTTACTTCAGTGCCATCAGCCAGCTTAAGCGTCTTGACAACTCCCCGCTTTGCAGGAACCGCAAAAGACGCAGAAACAAAAACTGTCATTAAGACAGCAAGTAACAATCTTTTCATCTGCTATAGAAACTTTTAAATCCACATTTCTCTAATGCCTTAAAAAAGGCATGCAAATATAACAAAATTATTTTCATTTGAAACAAAAATAGAAAAATGTCATCATTTTGTTGGCATTTATATCAAATTGGAGTACCTTTGTACAACAAACAAAGCATGGAGATGTTCATGCAAGTCATACATATATAATACCAGAAACTTCTACAACGAATCAAACAAATTACACAAATACAGTTATGACAGAAAAGGAAAAAGAGGCAGTGAAACTGCCGGAGAACGCATTCAGAGAACTAAAGGACGGTGAGGAATACCGCCCTGTGATGAATCCGCAAAGGCAATACCCGGAAGTGAACGCATGGTCTGTGACATGGGGAATACTGATGGCTATCGTATTTTCGGCCGCAGCAGCTTATCTGGGACTGAGGGTAGGTCAGGTATTTGAAGCCGCAATACCTATCGCTATCATTGCAGTCGGAGTGTCAACAGCAGCAAAACGCAATAATCCATTAGGCGAAAACGTCATCATACAGAGCATCGGCGCATGCTCGGGAGCCGTTGTTGCCGGCGCCATATTCACCCTTCCGGCCATTTACATCCTGCAAGCCAAGTATCCGGAGATGAGTGCCTCGTTCATCAAAGTGTTCATTTCGTCACTCCTCGGAGGCATTATCGGCATCCTGTTCCTCATTCCTTTCCGCAAATATTTCGTAAGCGACATGCACGGAAAGTATCCTTTCCCTGAGGCAACGGCCACAACCCAGGTGCTGGTTAGTGGTGCCAAGGGCGGCAACCAGGCCAAACCGCTACTCTTCGCAGGTCTTGTGGGAGGACTGTACGACTTCATCGTCGCCACGTTCGGACTGTGGAACGAGAACTTCACAACGCGTATCGTAGGCTTTGGAGAGACAATAGCCGAAAAGGCGAAACTCGTTTTCAAGGTCAACACAGGCGCCGCAGTGTTCGGACTCGGCTATATTGTCGGCCTGAAATATTCACTCATCATCTGCCTTGGTTCGTTTGCCGTATGGTGGCTCATCATTCCTTTGATGTCAGTCATCTTCCATGATCAGGTTCTGAACGCCTGGAATCCGGCCATAACAGAGACTGTCGGCAGCATGAGTCCGGAAACAATATTCCGTGAATACGGCAAAAGCATCGGTATCGGAGGCATCGCCATGGCCGGCCTTATAGGTATAATAAAGTCGTGGGACATAATAAAAGGTGCAGTGACACTGGCTGCCAAGGAAATGAAAGGCAAGAGCACAGACGACAAGAAACAGCTCCGCACACAGCGCGACCTGTCATTTAAGATCATCGCAATAGGTTCTGCCGTAACTCTTCTTGTTACTTTCTTATTCTTCTGGTTCGGCATCATGGACGGCAACCTCATGTTTGCGGTTGTCGGAATCCTGCTCGTGGCAGTCATAGCATTCCTCTTCACCACCGTCGCAGCCAACGCCATAGCAATCGTGGGCAGCAATCCTGTTTCCGGAATGACGCTCATGACGCTCATCCTTGCATCTGTCGTGATGGTGGCCGTAGGTCTTAAAGGTGTCAGCGGAATGGTTGCCGCACTCATTATGGGTGGCGTTGTCTGCACGGCATTGTCAATGTCGGGCTGCTTCATTACCGACCTTAAAATAGGTTACTGGCTCGGAACTACACCGAAGAAGCAGGAGTCGTGGAAGTTCCTCGGTACGCTTGTCTCAGCAGCAACCGTAGGCGGCGTGATGATATTGCTCAACAACACTTACGGATTCTCCAGCGGTCAGCTCGCAGCTCCGCAGGCCAACGCCATGGCTGCCGTGATAGACCCGCTCATGAACGGCATCGAGGCACCGTGGATTCTCTATATCATCGGTGCGATAATCGCCATTGTGCTCACTCTCCTCAAGGTTCCTGCCATAGCATTCGCGCTTGGAATGTTCATCCCTATAGAGCTTAACACTCCACTGCTTGTAGGTGGTATCGTAAGCTGGTACGTTACATCACGCTCCAAAGATCCTGAAGTGAACAGCAAGCGTGGCGAGAAAGGTACACTCATTGCCAGCGGATTCATTGCCGGTGGCGCGCTTATGGGCGTACTGAGTGCTCTGTTGCGCTATCTGGAATTTAACCCGATTAACGAGAACTGGCTCGCCAATCCGCTGTCTGAGGTATGCTCTCTCATTGCATACGCACTGTTGATAACTTACTTCATCAAGGCATCAAAGGCAAAATAACATTTCAACAAGACGCATAAAACGGCCCGGCAGGGAAACGTCAACAGCATCGGAATGATGCAGAAGAGACGCTTCTGCCGGGCCGTTCTGTATATATTGACTTCCGACACGAGAAAAGCATCACAACAATAAAGCACCAACAGACACCCGGTACGAACACGCGTTAAAACTGTACATGATGATATTCAGCAAGTATTATTGGCTTAATGGAAATTCTGCGTGTAGAGGTTTTGATAAAAACAACGGATTAAATTCCGGATAAGCGCTGTTTTCTTCTGTTCAGATAAAAACAATATAGACCACTTTCAAATTGTAACCGGATTTTTATTTTTCCATCTGAGTTTCCAGATATACCCCGAAAAATAAGCGAGAATTTGCGGACAGACTCTCCGTCGGACGCAAATACGCGAATTCTGAGAGTTTTATATAAGTTATTGAATAGTAATAACTTATGTATGATATTCATTTTTTCGTGCTGCAAAAAGCACCATTTCAGCATGCGATATTGCCCGTTTCAGGGCCTCAAACGCACCATATCACACCCTGATATGTGCATAACCAGAGCTTGAAACGGCCTTAATCGGAATGCCGGACCAACTGTCCGTGACTGCAAGGCTGTGACTGCTACATGGCGGTTCAGGATGAAAGAGCCTTTATTGTACTGATTTTAACATTCGTTCACACCTCTTTTACGAAAATATTTTGTCAAAATAAAGTCAAGAAAAATCGTAAGTTGGTCTTCTGAGTTTCCTTCAAAAATCTGATGAACCAATGTTTTCATCCACCACGACCGTTCATTCCATATAATGCTATAACAAAAAACGGTACACCGCATAGTGCACCGTTCATAATTATAACGTCATATTCTCAATCGAACAACTTCTGAAGCGGCATCATGAAACGTGTGAGATACTGCCTGTGCTGTTCGTTGTGATAGTCGCGCCGCGTCGTGCAGTAAGACACATAAAGCCTGCGTTTGGCGCGCGATATTGCGACATAGAACTTTCTCGCATCCTCCGCCAGCATCGCGGCATTGTTCTGACTGAAGAAGTTTGGGATTCTTCCTTCTATCGCGTCGAACACAATCACGTTGTCAAACTCCAGTCCCTTCGCCTTATGAATGGTCGTAACGAAGATGCGTTCCTTCAGACTTGCACTGTTGCAGAGGTCGGCTTCCTTGAACGTATTTATCTCCATCATATACCGTCCGAGCTGTTCGGCAAGCGAAGGATATTCGGACAAGTCTATGACATCGGCCGAAAGGAAATCCAATATATAATCAAGGTTTCTCACAGGGAGTATAGTTTCGTTGTCAACAAGATGATTATAAAAATACAACATCTCGCTGACAAGCACCGGACAGCCTTCGTTCCGTCCACGGTCGTACATCGTCTGCCTTGCCCTGCGATAAAGTTCTGCGTACTGGCGACGCAACGTTGAGACATACTCTGCCACACGACGTTCGTTAAGAAAACGCCGCTGCTCCTCTATCATTGTGCGCGCTTTCTCATAACAATGGTTCACAACGCTGCACGTGGCCATGACATCCTCATCTGCAAGATGCGAATTGCTGCCTTCCAGACCGAGTACCGCAAGCAGATACTTCAGCTTGTGTTCCTTCAGTTCGGGTTCAAGCAACCTCACGAGTCTGAGCGAATCGAGATAGCGCGGACAGCGTTTGCGAAGCTCCACTCCGCTGCCACAGCGTTTCAGATTGTTCTCGAGGATGTTATAATCGTAGTCGGCATTGTGACCGAGGAGCACACTGTCACCCACATAATCCATAAACCTGAGCAGCGCTTCTTTTCTGTCGAGCAGTTCGTGGTGGCGCATCTCCTCTATAATAGGATTCTCCACATCGCCCAGCATGCGCGGTATCTCCCTGTCGGTGGCGATGAACAGCGACAAGGCCGAGCCTTCCACAATCTTTCCACGGCGCATTTTCACTGCCGCAATCTGCACTATATCGTCTTCAAAGACATTGAGCCCGGTGGTCTCAGTGTCGAATACCACAATATCGGAATTGTCGTAAACCGATACGAATTCCTGCAGATATGTGCCGTCGGCGTCGTATTCCACGAGGTCGGCAGGCGATATGGCACGGTCGAGAAGAGCACGGACAAACCTGCGTGCGGTGGAATTCTGGGCGAACACTTTCAGTCCTTTCAGCAGCCGCGCCCACGCTATGAAGTTATTGCCGTTGGCAAGTATGTTGAGATGGGCAAGCAAAAGCTTCACCTCCGGCGACGAGAACAGGTCGGAACCGGACACCTTGAAATGACTTATCCCGTGCTCCGTGAGCTCCGTACTTATCAGGTCGGCATCGCGGTTGGCGTTCACAATGACGGCCGTCGTCTGGTCCTCATATTTCCGGAACAGCTTTTCGGCTGTCTCGGCAACGTCTCTCACTTCCGCGTCATAGTTCTCGCTGCTCAATATCTTCAGCTCGTCGCCGCTGCGCTCCACGTCAAAACTGTGCGACGGAAGCAGACTGCTGTCTATGCCAAGCACCTTAGAGGCATACGTATTGAACACATCCAGCATATAGGCCGGCGACCTGTGGTTGACATTGAGATGATGAATATTGCCCTCGCAACGCTTCTTCAACATTCCGAGTGTGTCTATCTTGGCGCCCATGAACGAGAATATGGCCTGCTGCTCGTCACCGAGATACATCACGGCAAGCGGACAGTCACCGCCCAGCTCGTCGATTATGGCCAGCTGCAGACGGTTAAGATCCTGCACCTCGTCCACCTGAATCCACGGATAACGACGGTATTCGCCGGTGCTGTCTGCCTTCAGCGTGTCGTACGTCATCACCAGAAGATCCTCAAAGTCGAGCAGTCGGTTGGTACGCTTGTATTCTTCATACTGATGCGCGAGCGACATTTTACGCAACAAGGTGGATATCATTGCCTTCGTGCCATAGTCGTATCCGTCGCCTTCGGATGCCTCGCGATAAAACGATGTGTTGTCGTATATGTCGGTCATTGCCTTGGCATCGAACGTCATTTGCTGCACCTCACATATCTTCCTCAGCGCACTTATGTCCTCCATCTTCAGACATTCGGGATGTATGCGCAGCTCCTTAGGATGGCCGTGCCTTATCTGATACATGAAAACCGACAGCTGCATAACCTCCGCATACTCCCTGCGGCGACGGTTGTTCACTGTTATGTCATACTCGTCGTCGCCCATTATGCGTGCCAGAATGCTCAGTGCATCCTCATCGTCTATCACAGACGACTCCGCAGCCACAATGCCGTTGGAGAAGAGAAAACGCGAACAGAACCTGTGCACATTGCCCACATACACGTCGGCGGCGCCCTCATCGGTTATGTTTGCACTTATTCTGTCGGCCATGCCCCGTGCCGCACGGTTTGTAAACGTCAGACAAAGCATATCCTCGAAAGCGACTCCTTCGTCGTGAGCCTTGCGTATGCGTTCGGTCAGTATCTGCGTTTTGCCACATCCCGGTGGCGCCAGCACCAGGTGCATGCCACGCTGCGCGTCTATCACCTCCTGCTGACATGCGTCCGGCATCCAGCCTCTCGTATTCTCATTCATATATATACAATAAAAATTCCGGCCGTCACCATCGGGGTGCCGGCCGGAACACGATGCTTAAAGATTGTTTTTCTCTATGTCCTTGAAGTAGCGGTAAGTGCCTACTTTCAGTTCGTCTGTCGCAGCCTCATCACAAACAATAATGCCGTGGCGGTGCATCTGCAGCGCGCTGATTGTCCACATCTGTGTGACAGGACCTTCCACCGCAGCCTGAAGGGCGCGTGTCTTACCGTGTCCGTTGACAAGTATCATCACCTCGCGAGCATCCATCACCGTGCCCACACCCACAGTCAGGGCAAGACGCGGCACCTTGTTGATGTCGTTGTCAAAGAAACGTGAGTTGGCAACAATGGTGTCGGTGGTGAGAGTCTTGACTCTTGTGCGCGAAACAAGCGAGCTGCCAGGTTCGTTGAAAGCTATGTGACCGTCTGGTCCTATGCCACCGATGAACAGGTCGATACCTCCTGCCTCGGCTATCATCTCCTCATAATGGCGGCACTCTGCCTCCAGATCCTCGGCGTTGCCGTTGAGTATATGGATGTTCTCCTTCGGACAATCGATATGATCGAACAGGTTTGTTGCCATGAACGAATGATAGCTCTCGGGATGGCTTTCGGGCAGTCCTACATACTCATCCATATTGAATGTTATGACATTCTTGAACGAAACGCGTCCTTCCTTGTAAGCCTTCACAAGTCCGGCATACATGCCTTTTGGCGACGATCCGGTGGGAAGTCCGAGCACAAACTTGCGTTCGGGCGTGGGATTGAATGTATTGATGCGTTCCACTACATGTTCGGCAGCCCATCTTGACAGCTGCTCATAATCAGGTTCTATAATTACTCTCATGTCAGTTATTTATGTTTTATATTATTTTCTATCAATTGTCAGCCCACGGCGATACGATACGGTCCGGCCACAGATGGCGTGCATAGTTCAGATTGTAAGCATCATACAGATTGAGCAGACGCGTAAGACGCTCCACGAATGCCTTATAATCCTTCTTACCGGCAGTCCACTGCACCTCGCAAAGAGCTGCCATACGCGGCAACACCTGATATTCCGCCTGATTCGGATACTGTATGTATTCAGTCCACAAGTTGGCCTGCACACCCAGAATGTGTTTCTTTGCCTCATCGGAGATGCCTTCGGCGTAAGGCTCAAACGAATAAACCTTCTCCACAGGCAGATATCCTCCGCACAGCGTAGGCTCATACTTGGCGTTCTTCTCGTCGGCCTGGTTGTAGTCGAAGTAGCAGTGCGATGTCGGCGACATGATGACATCGTGGCCTGCCTCGGCTGCCTTACGTCCGTATTCGGTGTTACGCCAGCTCATGATGGTGGCACTTTGGTCGATGTTTCCGGCCAGTATCTCGTCCCATCCGATGATGCTGCGACCGCGGCTGTTCACGAATTTCTCGATGCGAGAAGTGAAGTATCCCTGTATTGTTTCAGGCTTCAGGTTGTGCTCTGTTGCCACTTTCTGGCATTTCGGACAGTTTGTCCATCTCACTGTAGGCGACTCGTCGCCTCCTATGTGGATTAGTTTAGACGGGAATATCTGCATTATCTCATCAAGCACTCCCTCACAGAACTCATACACTTTCTCGTTACCCAGACACAGCACATCGTTGTATATTCCCCAGCGATGGCCCACCTGATAAGGTCCGCCGGTACAACCGAGGTCGGGATAAGCGGTGAGTGCAGCCACCATATGTCCCGGCATGTCAATTTCCGGCACGACAGTGATATATCTCTGACGTGCATATTCCACTATTTCCCGTGCTTCGTCCTGTGTGTAGAAGCCGCCGTAAGCAATGCTGTCATCAAGCATTGTGTTGAAGCCTATCACCGTTCCGGTGCGCTTCGAGCCTATGGTTGTCAGAAGCGGATATTTCTTTATCTCTATGCGCCAGCCCTGGTCATCGCTCAGATGCCAGTGGAACACATTCATGTTGTGCAGCGCGAGCAGATCGATATAGCGTTTCACAAAACTCAACGGGAAGAAGTGGCGCGAACAGTCGAGCATCATACCGCGATGACCGAAGCGCGGGCAGTCCTTTATCTCCACCGCCGGCATGAGTATTCTTGTGGCATTGCCGACAGGCAACGACTTGCGCAGAGTCTGCACACCGTAGAACACACCGCGCGGAGTGCTTCCGGCTATGGTGATGCCCTTCTTATCCACCACAATGGTGTAGGCCTCGTCGCCCTTCACCTTCTTGTCGAGCACGAGACGCATGCCCTTCTTTGCCTTTCCAGCCACAGGCGTCAGTCTCACACCTGTCGTCTCCGACACATACTCACAAAGAAATTCTGCATTGCGCTTCATGTCTTCGTTGTCCTCTGTGTAGGCAACAGTCATTCCGCTTTCCATCATGAACGATTCGCCCTCGACAAGCGTCACACTCTGTGGCAGAGGCACAACATTGTAGTCGGCAGCCGGCATGGCTGATGCCACTTGCGGCGCAATGACACACAACAGGATGAATAATAAAAAAGTTTTTCTCATACTATCATTGTTTTATAGATTCCTTTCACGATTGTAACGCGGCTCTGCAGCACGTGCGGACGGACGACGCCATCATCACAAAGATAGAGTTTTATTTCCGAACCTCAAAGCATAAACGCAATAATTATGCAATATTATTTCAACCGCTGCCGCGACATGAGTATTATGAGCGGATGATCACTCACCTCCAGTTCCAGACTGCGGCCTTCACATCTTGCAACAGGAGTTGTGCCGACGAGAGGATCGAACACTTCCATCGCGTACGATCTGCCCAGCCGGAGCGTCACCTTCTCAGAACCGGAAGCGCGCTCTCCCCAAACCACAAGTGCGAAACTGCCGTCGTGCTTGCGAAGAAGAAGGTCGTGCACACAGTCGGTTTCGGTGTTGAGCGAATAGGCAAGCGAACCTCCTGGAGCCGATAGCGAGTCGGCAAGCAGTGTTGTCATGTTGTGCAGAGCGTGTGCGGAAAGGCGCGGTGTGGTATAGTCGCGGTGGAAAAAGCCGAACGCTCCGTCGCCGTCGTCAATCATTTCGTATATGAATGTATGTTTCCATCCTCGACTGAACTGCGCCAGATATACATTCATATAGTGGCAGGCCTGAACATGTTCAGTCACTTCACCGTTGCTGTCGCCCACTCTCACACCGGTCTCGGTGGTCACACGCGGCACCGTGGCGAGTTCTTCCTCACTATATCCTTCAAACTTCTTCAGCCATGTCAGCCCGTGATTGCCGTACAATCCATCAACACGGCACGCAGATGTATGGTCGGCCGCCATCCACACACGGTTGTCGGCAAGTCCCTGCCACGACGGATGATACATGTAATTGTGCACGTTCAGATAGTCGGCAAAGCGTGTTTCCTCGGGCATGAGACACTGCGTTCCAGAAGGCACAACGAGAAACTGCAGACCGGTATTGTCGGTCTGGGCGCCTGTCTCGCTGACGCCGAACACCGGATAACGACACAGTTCGCTGTCGGCTTTCACCGCAGCATAAAGATCTCGCTGCATCTCGGCTACAGGCATCCACGTATTGTCTTTGGCAGTAGAGCGTCCGCGATAGGTCACACCACCGAAGTTGTTGGGCTCGTTAGGCCCTTCTATGGCGAGCAAAGCTCCTGCACGGTGTAACCGACGCGCCATATCGAGCACGGCAGGCAGGTCGGCGTCGCGCGCACCGCTGCCCACACAGATGGCCACTTTCACCCCGGCGTCGTTGTGCAGACGTATGAGTCCCGACGTGTCATAGTTGCGGTCGGCCGCATCGCGCACGTTTCTCACACCGATATATCTGAGCAAGGGCGCCATGCGCGAGGCATCCTCGCCATGCTGTATGTGTACGCACACTCCCATACTGTTGAGAAAATCTATGGCCGGCACGGCCTTTTTCTTCTCCGGTCTGTCATTATCCGCCATCGCAGCACAGACATCAGCCGCCATGCCGGACAACAGACATAAGGACAGCATGAAACGTATGCAAGTAAACTCAAACTTATTCATATATACAAGGATGTTCACAATGAATGATATTAAACGTCAGAGTATTGGTTTTCAGTTACTTATCAGTATACTACATCTATGTTTTTCTCTTCTTCACAATGCGGACTCACCCTAAATTTATGCGACACTTGCAAATATTGTGAAAGGTAAGAGCAACGACAAAACGGAGTAATATTATTTATCCGGATTTGGGTTTGTCGAACCGCATCATATGTTGCACAAAGATAGGAAAAATTCTCTTTCCCCACAATCCGTTACAGTTTTTTTAGTGTCTGCATTCTTTCCGGCAAATTATCTGAGCGCAGCAACCTGCGTGCCTGATTTATTTCGTTGATTTTTATTAACGAAAACTCGACATAAAATTAACACATTTCCAGAACACATTCCAGAAAATTGAGATACAGAACAAGCCTCTTTCGACAATCAAGTCAACAGCCTTGCAAAGCCGTTTTCACACACACGCCATGCGATACAGGCTTTATTACGCTACGTTTTAGTCATTATTACCACCTGATATGAAGCATTTCGGAGCATGAAACAGGCTTTATCAGCACCTGAAATGATGTTTATCGCAACGCAGGCTGAAACAAACAGACACATAGATATTCCGTAATCACCTAGTCATCAAATATTTATATAAAACTCTCAAAAACAGCGTCATACGTCCAAAAATGTGTTTTGAAGAAAACTCTGCGATTTTTCGAGCATTTCAGACGCCGATTTTTTAACATTTCGCAGTTCTTGTTTGAGGCTTTCCGTCATACGCGCGCACGCCTCCACCATAATAAATAAGACGATTTCTTTTGCACATACGGCGATTTGTATTAATTTTGTGAAATAATCGGAAAGAAAAAACATGCACGCAACCGCCTGAAAACACATGCGGGAGATGCACAAAACAACCACAAAACTGAATGAAAGAATTTGTATTATCTGAAGTAAAGGCCGAGACCGCTGTGCTCGTTGGACTCATCACCAAAGACCAGGACGAGGCCAAGACAAAAGAATATCTCGACGAGCTGGAGTTTCTCGCCGACACAGCAGGAGCCATAACCGTGAAGCGTTTCACACAGAGAGTGAACGGTCCGAGCTCCGTAACATACGTGGGAAGCGGAAAGCTTGAAGAAATAAAACAGTACATCAAGGACGAGGAGGACGCCGAAAGACCGGTGGGTATGGCCATTTTCGACGACGAGCTGTCGGCCAAACAGATACGCAACATTGAGAAGGAACTGGGCGTGAAGATTCTCGACCGTACATCGCTCATCCTCGACATATTCGCCATGAGAGCGCAGACGGCTGCTGCAAAGACGCAGGTGGAACTGGCGCAATACCGCTACATGCTGCCCCGTCTGCAGCGTCTGTGGACTCACCTCGAGCGTCAGGGCGGTGGCTCCGGCTCGGGTGGAGGCAAGGGAAGCGTGGGACTGCGCGGACCAGGTGAGACCCAGCTGGAGATGGACCGCCGTATAATCCTGCAGCGCATCACGCTGCTCAAACAGCGTCTTGCCGAAATAGACAAGCAGAAGACCACACAACGCAAGAATCGCGGACGTATGATTCGTGTAGCACTCGTGGGATACACTAACGTGGGCAAGTCGACAATTATGAACCTCATGGCCAAGAGCGAGGTGTTCGCCGAGAACAAACTCTTCGCGACACTCGACACCACGGTGCGCAAGGTGGTGATAGAGAACCTGCCGTTCCTGCTGGCCGACACCGTAGGATTCATACGCAAGCTTCCGACCGACCTTGTGGATTCGTTCAAATCGACACTCGACGAGGTGCGCGAGGCTGACCTTCTGCTGCACATTGTCGATATATCACACCCGGACTTCGAGGAACAGATAAACGTAGTGGAGAACACTCTGAAGGATCTGGGATGCGCCGACAAACCGAGCATGATAGTTTTCAACAAGATAGACAACTACACATGGGTGGACAAGGACGAGGACGACCTCACTCCACCGACAAAGGAAAACGTGACACTGGACGAGCTGAAGCGCACATGGATGGCACGCCTCAACGAGAACTGTCTGTTCATATCGGCACGCCAGAAACAGAACATCGACGAGTTCCGCGACGTACTCTACACCAAGGTGCGCGAACTCCACGTGCAGAAATATCCTTATAACGATTTTCTGTACAACATAGAAGAACCTTACGAAGAATAAATATTAATAACACTTTATGAACTACAGACAACTTACAGAACAGGAAATAAGGCTGCTCGAAGACAACAGCTGCTGGGCCGAAGACTGGTCGGCCATAAGCGTTGCAGAGGACTTCAAGGCCAACTATTTCCACCGCGTGATGTTCTACGGCACCATAAAGCTCGGCACGTTTGAGAAAAGCGTGGAGGTGAGCAAGGGTTTCGTGAAGCACTCGGGCATAAACAACGCCACTCTGCGCAATGTAACCATTGGCGACAACTGCCTCATCGAAAACATAGGCAATTACATAAACAACTACACAATAGGCGACGACTGCTACATATCCAACGTATGTACTATGGAGACTACCGAAGGAGCAACCTATGGCGAAGGCAATCTCATATCGGTACTCAACGAAGTGGGCAACGGTAATCTTACGCTCTTCCACGGACTGAACAGCCAGTTTGCGGCTTTCATGGTGAAGCATGCGGGCAACCGTCCGCTCAAGGATGCCATACGCCGCCTCATAAACGAGGAGATAGAACGCAACTCGCACGAGTGCGGAACAATCGGCAACAACGTGAAGATTGTCAACACCAAGGAGATAACAAACACCGTGATATACGACGACTGCGAGATAAGCGGAGCTTCAAGACTGAGCGACTGCACCATCTTGAGCTCGGCCAACGCCAACGTATTCATCGGTACCGGCGTGATATGCGAGAACTCCATCATCTCCGACGGTTCGTCTATAATCAACAGTGTTAAGATGCAGGACTGCTTTGTCGGCGAGGCATGCCAGATAAGCAACGGATTCACAGCGTCGAGCAGTGTGTTCTTTGCCAACAGCTATATGTCAAACGGCGAAGCATGTGCGGCTTTCTGTGGTCCGTTCACGGCCAGCCACCACAAGAGTTCGCTGCTCATCGGCGGCATGTTCTCGTTCTACAATGCCGGTTCGGCAACCAACTTCAGCAACCACGCATATAAGATGGGACCTGTGCACTATGGTCTGATGGAGCGCGGAACCAAGACTGCCAGCGGCGCATACATACTGATGCCTGCCAATATCGGAACTTTCTCGGTGTGCTTCGGCAAGCTGATGTATCATCCGGACACGCGCAATCTGCCCTTCTCTTACCTCATAGCGTACAACGACACCATGTATCTCGTACCGGGACGAAACCTCACCACCGTCGGACTTTACCGCGACATACGCAAGTGGCCCAAGCGTGACATGAGAGCACATGGCGGACGCAAGAGCATCGTGAACTTCGACTGGCTCAGTCCTTTCTCCGTAGGCGAGATACTGCGAGGCAAACGTATTCTCGAAAGTCTGCGCGAAGCATCGGGCGATGATGTATCGACCTACAATTATCATGAATATGTAATCAAGGCAAGCGCACTGCGCAAGGGTATCAAATATTACGACATCGCACTGCGAATATACATGGGTGCCGTGCTCAAACGCCACATTCTGGAGAAACCGCTGAGCGAGACCGGCACTGGAAACTGGAACGACCTGTCGGGACTTCTGTTGCCCGAATCGGAAGAACAGCGCCTCATCGACGACATAATAAACGGAACCATCGACACAACACAGGGTGTAGAGGAACGTTTCAGAGACATCAACGACAACTATCCCGAGTACCGCTGGGCGTGGACATACCGCATGATGCTCGACTACTACGGACTGGAGACACTGACCGAAGAAGACGCCGAGAAGATAAGACAGGACTACGTGACAGCACGCCGCGCATGGATAGCGGAGATAAAGAAGGACGCACGCAAGGAGTTTGCGCTCGGAGATATTGAGGAAGAAGTGTTCCAGAACTTCAACGACCAGCTCGACCGCGAGGTTGACTTCGAGAATCAGAAGCTCTACATGTAGCGCTAAGCCGCCGTGCACAGCACACACCGCGACACCGGCACTGCTGCACACAGCTCCTGGAATAAGAGTATTCACAATAAAAACAATACATAATGAAACTGAGATCTTTTATCGTCTTTTGTCTGATTGTGCTATGCAGCATGGCACAGGCAAAGGAACGTACTTACAAATCGGTGAATGGCGATCCGATGGCAACACGCATATACACATTGGACAACGGTCTGAAGGTGTATCTGTCTGTCAACAAGGAGAAACCGCGCATACAGACTTTCATCGCCGTACGCACAGGAAGCCGTAACGATCCGGCCGAAACAACCGGACTGGCACACTATCTGGAGCATCTGATGTTCAAAGGAACAAAACGCTTCGGTACATCGGACGCAGCCAAGGAAGCTCCGCTGCTCGACACCATACAGAACATGTATGAGGTCTACCGCACCATGACTGATGCCGAACAGCGCAAGGCGCAGTATCACAAAATAGACAGTGTGTCGCAGCTCGCAGCACAGTACAACATACCAAACGAGTATGACAAACTGATGGCGGCGATAGGATCGGAAGGCAGCAACGCCTACACCAGCAACGACGTGACCTGTTATGTGGAAGACATTCCGGCAAACGAGGTGGAGAACTGGGCCAAAATACAGAGCGACAGATTCCAGAACATGGTGATACGCGGTTTCCACACAGAGCTGGAATCGGTGTACGAGGAATACAACATGGGCCTCACCAGAGACAACAGCAAGATGTGGGAGGCAATGAACAAAATGCTCTTCCCCACCCATCCTTACGGAACACAGACCACAATCGGCACGCAGGAACACCTGAAGAACCCGTCGATTGTGAACATAAAGAACTATTTCAAGCGCTATTATGTACCGAACAACGTGGCCATCTGTATGTCGGGCGACCTCGACTGCGACAAGGTGATGGACACAATCGAGAAATATTTCGGACAATGGAAGCCCAACGACAATCTTACTTTCCCCGTGTATGCTCCTGAGCGTGACCTTACCGCACCCGTTGACACAACTGTTGTGGGACAGGAGGCAGAAACAATCATGGTAGGATGGAAGTTCGACAGAGCCTCATCTTTTCAGTGTGACACACTCGACGTAATATCCGAAATGCTGCAAAACGGCAACGCAGGCCTGTTTGATCTGAACATAAACCAGAAGATGAAGTGCCTTGGAGTAGGAGCATTTGCATCAAACATGAACGAATATTCGCAGTTCATACTCTACGGTATGCCTCTCGAAGGCCAATCGCTGGACGACGTCAAGAAACTGATGTTGGACGAGATAGACAAACTGAAACGCGGTGATTTCGACGACGATCTGCTGCCGTCAGCCATCAACAACATGCGTCTGGCCTATTATGAGAACATGGAAAGCAACGAAAGCCGTGCCGACATGTATGTCGACGCATTCGTAAACGGCAAGAAATGGGAAGACGTGGTGAACCGCATCAACCGCATTGCAGGCATGAAAAAGAAGGACATCATGGAATTCGCTGCCCGTCATCTCGGCAACAACTATGCCGTAGTGTACAAGCGACAGGGCGAAGACACCACACAGAAGAAGATAGACAAACCACAGATTACGCCTATTCCGGCCAACCGCGACAAGCAGAGCGCATTCGTAGGTGAGATAATCAATTCGGAGGTTGAACCCATACAGCCGCGCTTCGTCGATTTCGACAAGGACATGACAAAGGCTAAGACCAAGAAGGGACTGCCGCTGCTCTATGTCCAGAACAAGGATAACGGACTCTTCACGCTTGCCTTCCGCTATGAGTTCGGTGAGGAAAGCGACAAGTGGCTGCCTTTTGCCGCATATTATTTCGATTATCTCGGAACAGACAAAATGTCGGCAGAGGAACTGAAACGCAAGTTCTACAAACTGGCATGTACATACAGAATAAACGTAGGCACGGATGCCATGAACATCGTACTCAACGGTCTGAACGAAAACATGCCGCAGGCTCTTGAGCTGATGGAGGACATTCTGGCAAACGCAAAAGTGGACACCGAGGCATACAACAAATTTGTTGAATCCGAACTGAAGAACCGCAAGGACAACAAACTCAACCAGTCGGGCAACTTCTCTGCCCTGCTCAACTACGGCATCTACGGTCCGTACAACAGATTACGCAACATACCGAGTGAGCAGGAACTCAAAAACAAGAATCCGCAGGAGCTTACCGACATGCTCAAAGCATTGCGCAACTATGAGCACACGGTGCTTTACTACGGCCCGTACAGCGTGAAGGAACTGACGTCTGTAATAGACAAGAAACACAAGACGGCCAAAAAACTCGCTCCGGTGCCTGCCGGTAAGGAATACACCGAGCAACTGACAACCGAAAACGAAATAATAATAGCACCGTACGAAGCAAAGAACGCCTACATTGCACAATACAACAACAATGGCAAGAAATGGTCGGTAGAGCAGCAGCCGATTATCGAGCTGTTCAACGAATACTTCGGAGGAGGCATGAACTCGGTGGTTTTCCAGGAACTGCGCGAAAGCCGCGGACTTGCATACAGCGCATGGGCGGCATACTATACACCGGGAAAGAAGGACCGCAACGAGTTTGCACGCACACAGATAATATCGCAGAACGACAAGATGATGGACTGCATACGCACGTTCAACAGCATCATCGATACCATTCCACAATCGGAAAAGGCATTCGAACTGGCCAAACAGGCCACGACAAAACGCCTGGCAGCACAGCGCACAACGAAGTTCTCGATACTTAACGCGTACATTTCGGCACAGCGGATGGGCATTGACTACGACATAAACGAGAAAATATACAATGCGCTTCCCGGCATTACGCTCAGCGATATGGTGAAATTCGAGAAGGAGACAATGGCTGGCAAACCATACAGATACATCATCCTGGGTGATGAGAAAAATCTCGACATGAAATCGCTCGAACGCATAGCTCCGGTAAAACGACTTACAACAGAAGAAATATTCGGTTATTAAAAACATAGCGGCGGACTGATTCGGAAATCAGTCCGCCGCTTTTCTGTCATAAGGTGGCGTCACGTCGATGCCAGAGATTCACCGTGGAAAAATACTCACACCACATAAAGTATCATATAACGCCATAACACATCCGGACAAACATTTGGCGATATAAACCGCAGCGGCGCATTTCTTCACACAATAAAAAATCCACATTGCAAAAAGCTATAAGCTCCACAGTAAGTCCTACGACTGCATCCTGCACTCCTGCTTACATCCTTTATCCGTGATTTTATAGAAAACTCAAGAGAAGAACTATCACATTTTCTTGACTTTTTTTTGACAAAATAAAATCCGGTAAGAGATGTAAACGAATGTTAAATCATGCGTTAGACAGACCATTTCAGCCCGTACACCATCGGCATAAATCCTATAATGCAGTGGCGTATAATTCATCTGGCATCCTGATATTGCCCATCTTAGGGTCTGATTACGTCCGTATTAGGGTGTGATATGAAGCATTTCAGCCCCTGAAATGGGCAATATCGCATGCCGAAACGGTGCTTATTGCAGGACGAAAAAGCGACCTCTGAATATAAACCTCTGGTATTCAGCATTTTACCCAATCCTCTTATTTTCCGCGTATTTGCGTCTGAAGAAATGTCCGGTCGCAAATTCTCGCTTATTTTTTGGGGTAGAACAGAAAACTCCGACGGAAAAATCAAAATCCGGTTACAATCCGAAAGCAGCCCATATCGCATTTCTTTCCGAAGAAGAAAAAGCACTGAAATACACACATAATATCTGTTGCCCCGTCAAGGCGTGGCCATTGCTATTCTAAAAAAAGCAGACATCAGACAAAACAACCGGGCGCACTGCATATCTGTGCAGCACGCCCGGTTGTTCTACATATAACATTTCTGTTATTTCTTTCCTCTAAGCAAGATATATCCCAGCACTCCGCCCAAAATGGAAGCGGCGAATATTCCGAGCTTTGCCTGTATGAGATAGGTGGCATCGACAAAGGCAAGAGTGGATATGAACATCGACATGGTGAAACCGATGGATGCAAGGAAGCCTACGCCGACAAGTCTGCGGGTGGTCATCGAGGCCGACATGCGCGCAAGTTTGAGGCGTGTCAGCAGGAATACCGAGGCCACAATGCCGACTGGTTTTCCTATGAGCAGACCGAGCATCACGCCGATGGCCACATTGTTCGAGAATACAGTGGCCATGTCTATGCCCTCAAACGATATGCCGGCATTGGCAAGTGCGAATATAGGCATGATGACAAACGACACCAGCGGGTGCATGGAGTGCTCAAGACGCTGCAGAGGTGGGATGGCATCGCGCGAATCACCGATCATACGGTCGATTATCTCCACCTGCTCGGGTTCGAGTGTTGACACATCGTTAGGCTCTGCGTTGCGGAACCGCCTGATGAGTTTCGATGCCCTTGCCATATAAACCGGTTCGCTTATGCGAGCGTCGGCAGGTATCATGAAGGCAGCAAGCACGGCGGCTATGGTTGCATGTATGCCGGACATAAGGAAGGCAGTCCACACTCCGCAAATGCCTATCACACCATAGAACACTACGTTCTTCACTCCCAGTCGGTTGGCAACATACATCACAAGAAGGAACGCCAGGCCCACACCTATACTGAGCAACGATATCTCCGAGGTGTAGAAAAACGCTATCACGAGCACCGCGCCAAGGTCGTCTACAATGGCAAGCGTAGTAAGGAACACCTTTATGGACAACGGGACGCGGTCGCCCAGCACATAAAGAATGGCAAGCGAGAAGGCAATATCCGTTGCCATGGGGATTCCCCAACCGCTCGACACGTCGCCCTGAGTATTGAACGAGAAGTAGATGAGCGCCGGAACAATCATTCCGAACACAGCCGCACCGATGGGAAGTATCGTATTACGCACATCGGCAAGCTCGCCTCCGATGAACTCGCGCTTCAGTTCCAGACCGACGACAAAGAAAAACATCGACATCAGACCGTCATTTATCCAATGATGCAGGTCGTAATTGAAATAATCGACACCGTTGAACAGAAATCCGAACTTCTGCTCAAAGAAATGGAAATAACTGTCACTCAATGGAGAGTTTGCCAATACCAGCGCAACGACAATGCTTATACCAAGCACAATTCCGCCGGATTTCTCCTGATTGATGAAATGCTGCAACGGCATTATAAGCCGATGATTGATTGTTTCCCGATAATGTTTTATCATATTGATTTAACTGTTTTCCGCCCCGTCTTCCGCAGTATGGTGTAACAGAATGAATGCAGGGCTACGTTATCCGTGCTGACAAAGTTAAATAAAAAGTTTTATTCCCGCAACCCGTTTATACACAACGCATAACGGCATACATATTTAATAATGGACCATCCCGTAGTGCTAAACATTTATTTGCTTATATTTCAAAATATTCAGAAAATCATTTCATGATTATGACAGGTACATACGACAGATTATGAACGCTTTACATACAGAACACTCTGCACACACCTACCCGTCCGGAACCATCTGACCATTGTCATGCCACAACACCGGCAGCAATCAGAAAAGGCTCTTCCATCACGCCGCCGGCCCGACATGAAAACACGGAACGGCAGGTCCTGAGAAAAAACCAAAAGGCGTCTTAATAAAGCAGAAATAAAGAAGCAGGTTTCAAAAAAATTGTATAACTTTGCAATCAGCCTTCAGGCATTAATCCGTAAGCGAAGTACGCCACATCAGAAGCCGTACGGAGAATGTTACGAACGCTTTCTGACACACTGCTGACAAGGCAACAAGACTATAAAGGTTATATAAAACATACATTATGGCAACAACACCAGAATTCAAGTACGCGCCCATGTTCCAGATGGGCAAGGACGACACCGAATACTATCTTCTTTCAAAAGAAGGCGTGAGTGTCGGCGAATTTGAGGGCAACAAAATCCTCAAGGTAAGTCCGGAAGCACTGACAATGCTTGCAAACCAGGCATTCCGCGACGTCAATTTCCTGTTGCGCCGTTCACACAACGAACAGGTTGCTAAAATACTGAGCGACCCTGAAGCCAGCGACAACGACAAATACGTGGCACTGACATTCCTCCGCAACGCCGAGGTAGCATGCAAAGGAAAACTGCCTTTCTGCCAGGACACCGGTACGGCAATCATCCACGGAGAAAAAGGTCAGCACGTATGGACAGGCTTCTGCGACGAAGAGGCTCTGTCGAAAGGTGTTTACAAGACATACACAGAGGAGAACCTGCGCTACTCACAGAACGCTCCGCTCTCAATGTATGAGGAAGTGAACACACGCTGCAACCTGCCGGCACAGATCGACATCGAGGCAACCGAAGGCTGCGAATACAAATTCCTGTGCGTAGTTAAAGGTGGTGGCTCGGCCAACAAGACATATTTCTATCAGGAGACAAAGGCACGCATCCAGAATCCGGGTACTCTCGTACCGTTCCTTGTTGAGAAGATGAAGACTCTCGGAACAGCAGCCTGCCCTCCTTACCACATCGCATTCGTAATAGGCGGTACCTCTGCTGAGAAGAACCTTCTCACAGTTAAGCTCGCATCAACCCACTACTATGACAACCTGCCTACCACAGGCGACGAGACAGGACGCGCATTCCGCGACGTGGAACTCGAGAAACAACTGCTCGACGAAGCCCACAAGATTGGTCTCGGAGCACAGTTCGGCGGTAAGTATTTCGCACACGACATCCGCGTTATACGCCTTCCGCGCCACGGAGCATCATGCCCGATAGGTCTGGGAGTGAGCTGCTCGGCCGACCGAAACATCAAGGCTAAGATAAACGAAGACGGTATCTGGATTGAGAAACTCGACGACAACCCCGGCGAACTCATACCTGAAGAACTGCGCAAGGCAGGCGAAGGCAACGCAGTGAAGATTGACCTGAACCAGCCGATGAGCGAAGTATGCAAGGAACTGAGCAAATATCCGGTTTCTACACGCCTCAGCCTCAACGGTACAATCATCGTTGCACGCGACATAGCACACGCCAAACTGAAAGCACGTCTGGACGCAGGCGAGGATCTGCCGCAGTATTTCAAGGATCATCCTGTGCTCTATGCAGGACCGGCCAAGACTCCGGAAGGAATGCCTTGCGGCTCAATGGGTCCGACTACAGCCAACCGCATGGACCCGTATGTTGACGAGTTCCAGGATCACGGAGGCTCAATGGTAATGATTGCCAAAGGTAACCGTACTCAGGTTGTGACCGATGCATGCAAGAAGCACGGCGGATTCTATCTGGGAAGCATCGGCGGTCCGGCTGCCGTTCTGTCAATGAACAGCATCAAGAGCATCGAATGCGTAGAGTATCCGGAGCTCGGCATGGAAGCCGTATGGAAGATTCACGTAGAGGATTTCCCTGCATTTATCCTTGTTGACGACAAAGGCAACGACTTCTTCAAACAACTGAAGCCGTGGACTCCAAGCTGTAAATAAATAATAGAAAGATAAACCGTAACGGATGGTCACGGCATGAACGCATCATGCTGTACCATCCGTTTTTCATTAATACAACATTCATAAGAACATGAAGAAAATAATATTCGCAGCCATGATGGCCGTACTGGCATCAGGCGCAACAGCACAAAACGAGAACGACATACAACTGCAGGCACCCAACAAGGACAAAGGCGCAAGCATAATGAAATCGCTCGCCTTGCGCCAGTCGCACCGCGAATGTGCCGACAAAGAGCTGAACGCAGCCGACCTTTCCGATCTTCTGTGGGCTGCCAACGGTATCAACCGTCCCGGTGACAACAAACGCACTGCCCCGTCGGCCCTCAACCGCCAGGACATCGACGTGTATGTGATAAGCAAGAAAGGCGCATACAAATACATAGCAGCCGAAAACCGCCTGCAACTCATCACTGAAGGCGACCACCGTAATGCCGTGGCGTCAGGTCAGGACTTCGTAAACCAATTTCCGGTTTCGCTCGTTCTGGTTTCTGAGCTCTCGAAGCTCGGTGACGCAAAAAATGAGCGTACACGCATGACTGCCGCCATGGACGCCGGCTATGTGTCGCAGAACATCTGTCTGTTCTGTGCCGGCAACGGCCTTGTAACTGTGCCGAGAGCCACCATGAACAACGCCGAACTGAAAAAGATACTGAAACTCAGCGACACGGCCCTGCCGCTTCTGAACAATCCGGTGGGCTACCCTAAAGATAAATAATGAATGGACGTGTCAACATAATACGCGTACCACCAATCGGAAAGCACCGTAGGCAGTCCGCAGTAACAAAGAAAAGAGGTTGCAACCCACCCGGCCGCAACCTCTTTATTATTATGTCTTGTCAATCGAAAATACTTTTCAGCTCACCAGTGTACCGTCTTCCTTTATGAGAAGTCTCACATCCGGCTTAGCCAACTTCTCAAGTTCGATGTCGAAATAGTTCACCGTCGGTGTCTCTATCCAGTCAACATCATCCACTGTGTAACCGTCATAGTTTGCATTGATATAGTTCTGCACAGCTTCAGGCAGTGTACCTCTGAAGTTCGTCTCTGTACCTATCCATGTGCCGTCCTTGTCGAACCATGCCTCTGTTTCCTGACCGTTCACCACGAACTCGGCCTTTATCTTTCCACGCTCCTTTTCCCAATGAGCCGTAGTGTCCGGATATTTTGCATTGAATGTCTCCATTACTTTGGCCGGAACATCATTCACAGAGAAGTTATCGTCATCGTCGCTGCAGGCTGTAGCTACGAATGCTGCAACTATAACAGCCATCAAATATAATTTCCACTTCATAGTCTTATTCTATATTTTCAGTTGTCAATATCTGTTACCTGGAATTTTTTGTTGAATGTTATCTCCATTCCCGTGCTAAGTTTCACGTCGTACTCACTGCGGTCTCTTTCTATTTCGAGTATCTTGGCCGACGGATAGTTCTTCTTCACATAGTTGCTGATGGCGGCCGGTATGAGGCGGGCAGGAACCTGAGAGTATTTACATTTCAGTTCGGTCCAGTTACCGTTGCGGTCGAACTCCACTTTATCGCCGTTGGTGAAAATGATGTCATAGCTTGTGTCGAAGAGTCCCGACTCCATCTTGGCCAGTGCGACCTTCATCTTGGCGAAGTCCTTTTTCAGTATCTGCTGTGCAGCCTGAGGAAGCTGCGACACCTCTATCGGCTTGTCGTTTGAAGCCACTGCGTTAACACTCACTACAAACAGGCAGAGCAATGCTGCGATGCTGACTTTCAAAAATCTCTTCATATTCATTTCTTTTTTATGGTTATTATTTTTATTGTTCTTTGTTTCCGAAACCGGGGAGGTTGCCTCTGTGGTCTGATTGTCCTGTCAGCCACCTCTCTGACTTTCGTATTGCAAAGTTGCAATGCAATTCTGAAATGAATCTGAAAAAACTGTCAGAATCTATAAGATTAACATTTATTAATAATAAAACCCTTCAGACCGCATTATCTGTACCGTCTGAAGGGTTTGTCACAGGGCCTTTCAGACCTGATTGTCGGTTATTTCAAACGTATGCAGACCGTTTTCGTAACGATAGTCAATACTGAAAGAATAAAGATTGCACACGGCACTCACCAGAGAAAGACCTATGCCCGTGGAACTTTTCATGCCGCTTGTGTGATAGAAACGGGTGAATATCTTGGTCTTGTCCAAAGGTTCGTCAGCTCCGGTGTTGGCTACAGTCATGCCATGACTGCCTATATTCACTATCACGCGTCCGCCGTCCACATTATGCACAAAAGCGTTCTTCAACAGATTGCCCACAAGTGTTGAAGCAAGCATGGAGTTCATCTTCACATGCCAATGGTCCGAACATCCAACCGTCACCTCTATGTTACGCGTCTTCAGCACACTTCTGAAGTCGTCCATCAGACGCTCCGTCAGTTTGTCCATATCCACCATCTCCTCATCGGTGAACTGACCGTTCTCTATCTTGCAAAGCAGTAGCAGCGACTTGTTGAGCCGTGACAGCGAACCAAGAGTGCCAAGTGTCTTCACCAGTTCGCCCATCTGATGCTCGGTGAGATTATCATCATCGAGCAACATTTCAATACGATTCTGACACACAGCCAACGGTGTCTGCATCTCATGCGAGGCATTGCCTATGAACATCTTCTGCTGCTCGTACTGTTCCTCACTGCGTTTCATCGAGCGCACCACAGCATCATTGAGCTTGCTGAACTCTGTCACGTATGTAGGATTGTCCAGTTCGCGGTTCTCACGTCCCAGCCGATAGTCGTCCACCCACTTCAGAAGCACCGCCAACGGACGCATACTGCGTTTCACGGCAATGAGATTGAGCAGAACAAAACCGAGCAGAATGGCCACATAGAGGAACAGTAGCCAGTAGAATATGGCTTCTTTCAGGTCGGCCTTGTCAATGGTAGGCACAGACACTTCAACTTCGAAGAATCTGTCGTTGCCCGTTGTATATATATAGGTGATGACACGTGCAGGCTCAAACTCGCGCTTCTCTCTTATGTAAACCGTACGGTCCTCATAGCGCACATGCGGATGAGTGTCGGCATATTCGGCCGACACCTGATGGAGATAATACTGGTTGTTCGAACCGCTCGAGGCTGTAGGCAGAGGCTCACCAGCCAATGCACGGCGTATGACAAGCTCGGCGTAATCCTCCAGTGAGTCGTCAACTTCGTCGTTTATCTCGTCTATGATGGCAAAATAGAAGAACACCGACCAGAATGCCAGCACCACAGCGGCTATCACCGACAGACGCAACGATATGTAGTTTATGAGTTTCATACCTCTACAAGTTTGTAACCGAATCCGTAAACCGTCTTTATCTCAATGCCCGCACCGGCCGTCTTGAGCCGTTTGCGCAGGTTTTTCATCTGTGCATAAACAAAGTCGAAGTTATCGGCCACGTCTATATAGTCACCCCATACGGCTTCAGCCAGCATCTGCTTCTCGATGAGCCGACCCGGACGATTCATGAAATAAGTCAGTATGTCGTACTCCTTACGGCCGAGCTCAAGCGGTTGCCCGTCTACCTCCACCCTGAAACTGTCGGTGTGCACACACACGTTCGCCATCCTCATCACGTTGTCACCGTCATTGCGGCTACGCCTTATCACGCTTTTCAGACGTGCATGCAGTTCGGCCAGATGGAACGGTTTTGCCAAGTAATCGTCGGCTCCGAGATCAAGACCGGTCACCTTGTCTTCTATAGAATCCTTCGCCGAAAGTATTATTACATTGCACTTACGGCCACGCGCCGACATGTCGCGCAGTATATCCAGACCGCTGCCGTCGGGCAGCATGATGTCGAGCAGCAGGCAGTCGTATTCATACACGAACACCTTCATGCGGGCGGTGGCACAGTCAGCCGCCGTCTCAACCACGTAACGCTCTTTCTCCAACGACCTGACAATAATCTCACGCAGGTCGGCATCGTCCTCTATGACCAGTATCTTCATCTGTCGTTTCTATATGTTTTTCAAGTCAATGGCTCTGCACAGCGGTACTGATGCAAGCGCGTCAAATTGCGCCAGTGTCCATACCGCCGGCTATATGCCGTTTCGCAAAGATACGCCAAACACGCGGTTCTGCATAACACGGACACTGAAAATTAAGTTAAAATCCGAAAAAAATTAACACTTCACTTTTTCTTATTCTAAAGAATGACAAGCTCCAAAGATGCATTTGCATATTGCCTGCAACCAAATTTCTGTCTTCTTTTTCATATTCACCGATACGGAAAAGACTCTTTCAAACTCCATTAAGGCCTATTTCATGCGTCAATAAAGACCATTTCGGCATACGGAAGAGACCATTTCGCAATGCAATACAGTACATTTCGCACAGCATAGGAAATGGCTTCAGTATATGATTTCGCACAAACCATTGTATATCAAATAATTATCCAAATTGTTCGTTTCTGAATTATTCTCCGTCAGATATTATTCGTTGGCAAATACGCAAGTTTTGAAATGTACTCCAAATAGCGCATACTATTTATAAATGTTATATGTTAATTATACTAAAGAAGGTCCACCCAGACGGATTATTTACTAAATTTGTGATATAAAACCGAATTGTTTCACCCGAAATACTCTACAATTATGAAAAAGTTTTTATCCGTACTATTTTTAAATATCATAGCGGTTGCAGCTTTTTCACAGCAACCGGAACAAGTGGAAAAGCATCTGGAGTTCATGGGCGAACCCATATGCGGAACACTCAACAACTTTGTAAATAAAATGGTAAAGAAGGGATTCACCTTCTCCGAGATAACACAGGACGGCACAGCCATACTCAAAGGTGAATATGAAGGCTACAAAAACTGCGATATCTATATCTATTCGGTGCAGAACGGAAAGAAGGTGAACAATGTGGCAGTGTCGTTCCCCTATCAAGACACGTGGTCTGCGCTGTCGGACGATTACTACAAACTGAAGGAAACCCTCACAAAACGCTACGGCCAGCCGGACATATCGATTGAGGTGTTCGAGAACGAAGTGCCCTACGATCTTAGAATGCTGTATGTTGAGACCGACCGCTGCGACTTCAAATCTACATTCAACCGCGACAACGGAGTGATAGCACTCGTAATCAACCATGTATTTTTCGAAAACAAACACTACAGCAACGTCAGAATAATATACATGGACCAACCTAACTACGGTTCGCAGAAACAGAAGGAAGAGGAAAAGAAATGATCGCAAACAGACCTCATTCTACAACTTCCGGACACCTTGAAGAAGACCTTTTGAAATAAACATAAAAACCTTATAAACCGCAAAACAATATTTTATGAGAAAACAACTGATGTATATTCTTATGGTCGGTCTCACGCTGACATCGTGTGAGGAGGTAACCAAACTACTGATAAAACAGAAAGAGGAGCCAAAAGCTGTAGCGGACTACAGCAAATACACCCAGGAGGACAGCACCCACATGTTTTTCAAGAATGTACCAATAAACGGCCCACTCGAAATGTTTATCAAACGTATGGAACAGCAAGGATTCAAAAACTACGGCAGCGACAACAGCGAGAATATACTCATAGACCCGGAGGATTCTGCCGATGACGGCACTGCAGTGCTTTATGGCGACTTTGCGGACTATAAAGATTGCATACTCCACGTCCAGACTCTCGATTCCAAAGATGTCGTAGCCAAGATAAATGTTGCCTTCCCCGTGCGCGAAGAATGGGATGACTTGCACGGTGACTACAAACATCTGAAAGAAATGCTAACGACAAAATACGGTAAACCTTCGGCATGCAGAGAGAAGATAAATATAGATCCGATATACATAAGCGGCCGTATCAGTAACCATGACAGAATGTACGCCGTGGGTGACAACCGTTGCGAATATGTCACAACATTCACCACCGACAAAGGCGATGTGAAGCTCAGCATTGAACCGAAAACATCTACCACCGGATTTGTAATGCTGACTTATACAGACAAAATAAACAGCGGAGTAATAAGAAAACACGCCATCGACGACCTATAATACTTATAATATATGGAAAATTTCAAGCAAACGCCATCGCTGGATTTCCCACAAGCCATTCAGGCGGCAGCCACAAAAATCATCCAGTTCCGCGGGCGTTCCAGACGCTCGGAGTTCTGGTGGACAATACTTCTCATCACTGTCGTTGAAGTTTTCGTCCTGCCCATAATTTTCTACACACCATTCACCGGCATATTGATAGCTCCGCTGCTTGGGCTCCTGCTCGAACTCGCAAGAATACCACTCACATTCCGTCGTCTGCACGACACAGGACGCAGTGGCATATGGTGTATCATTGACTTTCTGCTGCCGCTGGGATTCATAGCAATTGCTGTATACGACATATCTGTATATACAATTTATGACAATTCATCATGCGATCATCATATTTATGATACGCACAGCATGTTTACTGATTTATACCTCATTACCTCAATATTATTCAAATATCTGGTGCTGAGTATAGTATGCCTTGTGTATAAAGTGATATTGATTGTATTCCTTTGTCGCGACAGTGACAAATTTGAAAACGAATACGGACCATCTCCCAAATACTCCGACGTAGATGATCAGCTGCAATAACGCGCCAGACTCCACAAGTTCCCGACACATCATATTATATACATAAAAACATAAAAGCGTAATACGCACATCACTGCAATAGACATACGCGGAAATAAAAAGTGCTGAACTGTAAACACAAAGGAAAACACCCGACATGTCCGCGACACCATATGAGTGTGCCACAGACTTCAATATACTGAAAAACAGTGTTTTCCTTTGCGTTTACATTTATTTACATTAACTTTGCACCCGACTTACAAGGAGTAAGTTAAGGGGTGCCGGAGATTTCCGGCTGAGATCAAACCCTCTGACCAGATCCGGTTAGTACCGGCGGTGGAATAAGGCAAAACATAAAAAGTACCCCTTTTTGTGTATTTTTAAAATCAAACAAATTAATGAAAAAAACAGTTTTACTAATTGCTGCACTTGCAAGTGTTGCAACAGTAAACGCAGCCGCGCCGGGAGGTGAACGGCTTGACACATTGAGAACTTACGAACTGCAGAACGTACAGGTAGTATCGACACGTGCCGACAAAAAGACACCTGTGGCTTACTCGGACATGAGCAAAAGCCAGATCAAAACACTTAACAAGGGAAAGGACATGCCATGGATACTCAACTTCACGCCGTCTGTCACAACGTCATCCGACGCAGGAATGGGCATCGGCTATACAGCAATACATGTGCGTGGAACAGATCCGACACGCATAAACATAACCGCCAACGGCATCCCTGTGAACGATGCGGAGAGCAGTCAGCTTTATTGGGTCAACATGGCCGACTTTGCTTCCAATCTCGAATCAATACAGATACAGCGCGGTGTAGGCACTTCTACCAACGGTGCAGGTGCATTCGGAGCAACCGTCAACATGCAGACAGAAAACATCAGCCAGAAAGCCTACGGGCAACTCGACCTTTCCGGTGGATCGTACGGCACACACAAGGAGACCTTCAGCTTCTCCACCGGACTGCTGGGAGGCCACTGGGGCTTTCAGGGACGCCTGTCCAACATCGGCAGCGACGGCTTCATTGATAGAGCATCGTCAAGACTCAACTCCTATTTCCTGCAAGGCGGATACTTCGCCGACAACACCGTCGTGAAGTTCATCACATTCAATGGAACGGAGAAAACATACATGGCGTGGGACTATGCGTCGAAAGCCGATATGGAGAAATACGGCAGAAGCTACAACCCGAGCGGAATCTACACCGATAAGAACGGCAATGTGGCTTTCTATAAGAATCAGACCGACAACTATCATCAGCAGAACTACCAACTTCTTTGGAACCAAAGATGGTCGTCTGACTGGAATACCAACATAGCGTTTCACTACACACGTGGCGACGGCTACTATGAGCAGATGAAGGAAGACCAGAAACTTTACAAGTATCTAATGACCAAAAACACAGACTTGATGGCCAATCTCGTAAGACAGAAAAAGATGCTTAACGATTTCTACGGCTTCATAGCATCAGCCAATTATGACAATCACAACGGATTGATAGCCACCATCGGCGGCGGATGGAACAAGTACGACGGCGACCATTTCGGCAAAGTGCTGTGGTCAGGAAGCCCATACATCTGGCTGGAAGACGGCATGCAGGTATATTACAACGATGGAGTCATATTCAATCCCGACCATGAATACTATCGCAACAACGCCAAGAAGACCGACGGAAATATTTATGGAAAAATCAACTATGAGTTTCTTCCTGGTCTCAGCGGATACGTTGACCTGCAGTATCGTCACATAAGCTACAAGATGGACGGCACATCACAGGAGTTCGACGAAGACCATAACCAGCGTCCACTCATACTCGACCGTAAATACGATTTCTTCAATCCGAAGTTCGGACTCGTATATAACATCACTCCCGAACACACCGTATATGCGTCTTACGCCATAGCACACAAGGAACCGACACGCAACGACTTCGAGGACATGATGGCCGAGACAGACGCCGTTGATCCACAGGCTGAGCGACTGAACGACCTTGAGATTGGCTACAAATATCAGTCGGAAATATTCAATGCCGGAGTGAACTTTTATTATATGGACTACGACAACCAGTTCGTTCTCACCGGAGCACAGGACTCTAACGGCGAAATGGTGGCACGAAACATAAAAGACAGCTACCGCATGGGCATCGAACTGATGGCCGGACTGCGTCCTTTCAAGGGCTTTGAATGGAACATCAACGCCACACTGAGCAAGAACCGGGCAAAGAATATGAACGTAACAGTGATAAACGAAGACTGGAGTCAGTCGTATGCCAACGTGGGAACAACCAAGCTGGCCTACTCTCCTGATGTCATAGTGAACAACATATTCACCTACGAATACAAGGGTCTGCGTGCATCACTCATGAGTAAATACGTCAGCGAACAGAACATGACGAACTCCGGTTTCAAGAAATATCTGAACACAGACGGCAAGACTTACACCAGCGCTGTCATCGACGCGATGTTCGTAAGCGACCTCGACTTGTCCTATACATTCAAGATGAAGGGACTGAAGAGTGCTACTGTGGGCGTGACTGTTTATAACCTGTTCAACGAAGAGTATGAAAGCAACGGAAGCTGCTCCATGAACTTCAAGAACGAAAACGGCAAGATAGTTGCCTACGACGGCGGATGGGCGTGGTCAACATATTCAGCCCAGGCTCCTACTCACTTCCTCGCACATCTTTCCATCACATTCTAAGCAGTGCAGGAATGAACGGAATATTGAATTACATAGCCGACAACCAGCTCATGATACTTGATATCCTGAGCACGGTTGTCGGCATCGTTTATGTCATTCTTGAATACAGGGCGAGCATTTGGCTGTGGTTTGCAAGCATCATTATGCCGCTGATAGACATTGTGCTTTATCTTGAAGCAGGACTGTATGCCGATTTCGGCATGGCAATATATTATGCAGTGGCCGCCATTTACGGTTTCATTGTATGGAAATACGGGCGCAAACGCAACCAGAAAACAGCCGGAGAGATGCCTATAACCCACTATCGCCGCAATCTGATAATACCTTCCGCCGTTGCATTCGTGGTGGCATGGATAGCCATCTACGCAATCCTCACACGATTCACCGACAGTGATGTGCCGGTGACAGACAGCTTCGTGAATGCTCTGAGCATCATTGGTCTGTGGGCACTTGCACGCAAATATGTTGAACAATGGATCATATGGATTGTCGTTGATGCCGTGTGCTGCGTGCTCTACGCGTATAAAGGCATACCGTTCAAAGCCGGACTGTATGGCACTTATGCCGTGATTGCAGTGTTCGGATATATGAAATGGAAGAAAATGATGACCGTTCAGCCATCAGAAAAAAGCATCTGAATATCTGTGTTAAGCCTAACGTAGCACGCAATAAAATTCTGCCTGCTTTAAAGAATGATTATAAAAAAACAGAAAAAAGCACTGTATGAACTATCCGCTTATTGACGAACAATCGGTGTTCGACGCCGTAATACTGTGCGACGGTGACTTTCCCGTCCACCAAATACCACTGTCAATACTACACAGAAACAGCTTTCTGTGCTGCTGCGACAACGCCGGAATAAGCGCATTCGACCATGGTCTGAGGCCTGATGCCATCGTCGGCGACGGTGACTCAATGCCCACCGGTTTCAGAAACAGCCACAGCGACATAATACACATAATCGACGAGCAGGACGACAACGACCAGACCAAGGCCACACACTACTGCATCGGCAAAGGATTCCACAACATAGCATACCTCGGTGCTACCGGAAAGCGCGAAGACCACACACTGGGCAACATATCACTCATGGCAAGATACATGGACGACTTCGGCATAAAGCCGGTGATGATAACCGACAACGGATATTTCATCCCTGCCAAAGGAAGAAACAGTTTCGCCACATTCAAGCGCCAACAGGTGAGCATATTCAACCTCTCATGCAGTCACCTGACCGGTGAGGGCCTGAGATGGCAACCCTACGCATACAAAAGCATGTGGCAGGGAACGCTGAACGAAGCAACCGGAGACAACATAACACTTGACGGGGACGGCTCTTACATGGTGTTTCTCACACATGACAGAAAAACGACAGAGCCGGAACACACGTCAGAAAGTCACAAGAACAGTTTCTGAAAAAACAATAATAACCGGAGGAAACACTACACAGACACATAAAAAAGTGCAAAACGGGCGACACGAAATAAAGAGACGTGCCGCCCGTTTTCGTAATAATCACTATAACAGGAAACACCCTCAGTATGAAGTTCGGTATCACACACAGTTGCCCTTTCCACTATTTTTTCTTACCTTTGCACCGTTTTTTTAATATTAACATTTATGTACAGACCAATTTTCAACACGCGCACAGCTCTGATTTTCACGCATTTCACGCGTAAGAGCTACGCCCTGTTCAATTGTCTGGGTAAGGAAGTGCTCATCGGCACCCTTAGCGTTGCAACGCTGACTTATGCCAAAGCAGACGGCATAGCCAAGCGCGACGTTATGGAGAAAGACTCACTCGGACATCAGGAGGTGAAGCTCAGCGAAGTGGTGGTGACGGGAGCGTGGGCGCCACTGGCCGACCAGAAGCCGGCCATGATTGTCTCTGTCACGACAGCCGACGACATACGGAGAGCTGCGGCAGAAAGTATCAACGACGTATTAAAATCAGCCACGGGCGTGGATGTCCGTCAGCGCGGTGGCTTTGGAGTTCAGACGGACATCTCCGTAAACGGCGGTACGTTCGACCAGACGGTCATTCTACTGAACGGTATCAACATCTCAAGCCCACAGACCGGGCACAACGCCGCCGATTTTCCAGTTTCTTTATCCGACATCCAGCGCATCGAGGTGCTCGAAGGCGCATCGGCACGAGTATTCGGCAACCCTGCATTCAGCGGTGCCATAAACATCGTGACCAAAAACAAGGAGCACAGCAACGCCTTCGCCACCATTGAAGGAGGCTCGTTCGGCACTGTATGCGGCGAGGCGGGAGTGACCATCAACACCCGCAACACCAACAACCGACTGAGCGGAGGCATAAGCCGGAGCGACGGAGGAACGAAGAACAGCGACTTCGTAAAGCGAAAACTGTTCTATCAGGGCAACTTCTCCACACGTTATGCCGACATGATGTGGCAGGCCGGCATAACCTCGCAGGACTACGGCGCATCGACCTTTTACAGTGCGAAGTTCGACAACCAGTATGAGGAAACGCGCCGATACATAGCCTCGGCAAGTGCGGAAATAAGACCGTTGGGCGACAGACGGCTGACATTCTGCCCGACAATATACGGCCACAGAGACTACGACCACTATCAGCTGACACGCGGCATGACCGGAGCGGCCAACGGAGAGAATCTCCACCGCATGGATGTCTACGGCGCAAGCATCAGTGCCCGACTGTCATGGATAGCCGGACAGACAGCGGCCGGAGCCAACATCAAAAGAGAACACATACTGAGTACATCATACGGCGACCTGCTTGACAAGGACCAATGGCACGACATCAGCGGCTCGTCGCGGGTTTACGACCATGAGGGCAAACGCACATGTACGAGCCTTTTCCTTGAACACAACATCAGCATAGGCGGCTTCAGACTGTCGGCAGGAGTAATGGCCGACAGAAACACAGGGCTGGACGACAGTTTCAGATTCTATCCCGGAGTAGATGCAAGCTACCGGCCGGACAACCACTGGACCATATTCGCCTCGTGGAACAAGGCCATGCGCATACCCACATACACCGAACTATACGTCAGCAGCGCCGCACAACAGGGCAGCACAACACTGAAACCCGAAAAGAACACCACACTGAAAGCCGGCCTGAGATACCGCCGGCCGGAATGGGAAGCCACCGTCAGCGTACTGCGCAACTACGGGCGCGACCTCATAGACTGGGTTTACGAAAGCGAGGAAAGCACAAAATATCAGGCACTGAACATAGGCAAGGTGGACAACACCGGCCTGACATGCGATCTGGCACTGCGCCCCGACCTGCTGACAGGATGCCCAATATTCACGGGACTGAAGGTAAGCTACGGCTACATAAACCAGAAACACACATCGGAACGCGACATATACAAGTCGCTCTACGCCCTTGACTATCTGCGCCACAAACTCAGCGTGCAGCTTGACCATCGCATATGGCGCAAGCTGACCGCCCACTGGTGCATGAGATGGCAGCAGCGAATGAACGGCTATCATCCCTATACCAAGCTCGACGCGAAGCTGGCATGGACAGAAGACAAGTATGACATATATCTGAAAGCGGACAACATAACCAACCACAGATATTACGACATAGGCGACGTGCTGCAACCCGGAATATGGGTTATGGCCGGAGCTAAGGTGAAGATTGCGTTTTAGCGTACACACCTCAACTATATAATGACAAAGGACAAAGACGTTACAGCAAACAGTCTTTGTCCTTTTTTATATATGATTACGTCCCTTGCTTTATGTATGACATCCTGCACACCGCTGTTATATACCGGCCACCGGTTTCCCAAAGAAACCGGCAAAGAATGAGGCACCACCGGTATGACGGCACAACACCGCCCGGCATAAACTGCGGAAAAGGTACTCCGGCCTGCCGATACGGAAAAAATGATAAACGGATTCAGCGTTTCAGCTTGAACGAAGCCTCTATGCTGCCCACCTCGTCGGCATAAGAAGAGTCTACCTTTATGCGTTGCTCCACCTGCGAGCAACTGTATATCACGGTGGAATGGTCGCGTCCGCCGATGAGTCGGCCTATACGGCTGGAAGGCATCTTGGTGTACTTCTGCGCAAGATAGATGGCCGTCTGGCGTGCCGTCACAATGTCGCGCTTGCGGCTGCGTCCCATTATGGCAGCCTGGGTGACGTTATAGTGAGAGCATACACTCTCCAGAATGTCGTCCACGGTCAGCGGTTCGTCGTCCACCTTCACCGCACGTTTTATGACACGCTCGGCCAGACGCATGTTGATGTTGCAGTTGTACACAACGCTGTACGCCATGAGCGAATTTATCACTCCGTGCAGATCTCTCACACTTCCGTTGGCCGTCTGTGCCACGAAAGCTATGACATCGTCAGGTATACTGAGTCCGTCGCGACGTATCTTGCTCTTGAGTATGTCCACACAGAGCTGCACATTGGGTTTCTCCAGTTCGGCGATGAGTCCGCACGAGAATCGTGTGAGCAAGCGGTCATTCACACCCTTGAGTTCCACGGGAGGGCGGTCGCTGGCCAGAATGATGCGTTTTCCGTTGCGGAAAAGATGGTTGAAGATATGGAAAAACGTGTTCTGCGTTCCCTTCTTGTCCTCCCACTCCTGTATATCGTCCACAATGAGCAGGTCGATGGTCTGATAGAAGTTGATAAAATCGTTTATCTTGTTCTGCAGAACGGCGTTAGTATATTGCACCTCAAACAGACGAGCACTCACGCACAGCACTCTCTTCTGCGGATAGAGCTGCTTGGTACGCACTCCGATGGCGTTGATAAGATGGGTCTTGCCACATCCCGACGGTCCGTAGATGAAGAATGGATTGAACTGCATATTGTGCGGATGTTCGGCTATGGACAATCCTACCGAACGCGGCAACTTGTTGCTTTCGCCCTCAATATAGTTTCTGAATGTCAGATGCGGATCCAGCTGCGGATTGAGCTGCGGCACTTTGGGCTGCCCCACCTTGGGAGCCTCACGCGCGGTATTGTCAACCACCGGCTTCTCCGGCAGGTCAGAAGGAATCTCCGTTCCCTTCCGGCCCTTGTCTATGACGCGGTAGGTAAGCTTCACATCGTTGCAGAATACCTCTGTGAGCACTCTTGTGAGCAAATCGACATGGTTCTGTTCGAGCACTTCGTACACAATACGGTCAACCTGCACCAAGACTGTCTTGGTGTCGGCATTGAACGACTTGAACACGATAGGCTCAAACCATGCTTTATATTGTTGCTCAGTAACGCTTCCTCTAATGAGCGAAAGGCACTCGTCCCAAAGAGCATCAGGACTTGCTTTTGTCATAAATAAAATGTTTACAGGTGTATCTTGCGATGTAGTATTTTTGCTTATGCCGTGCAAAATTAAGAAATAATTTGTAATCTGCAAATCCTTTTTTTCACTTTGTAAAATAAAATATCGCACCCGCATATTTTCCATCTTCCGCCGGAAAGAGGGTCCGCACATGCTGCCAGGCACGTACAGACTGAAGCTGAAAACTGTCTTGCATAAATGTGCAACAATGCATACCGGCCGTGCATAAACATTCGTCGTGAACTCGAAAATACTGCCGTCATTTAGTCAGAAGAAATCTTCGGACACATATACACAGATGTTGAACAGTCAGGACAAGCACCTTGCATACAACTATATATCCACATTGCAACTATCTATAAATCCACACCTGAAGAAGAGCACATACTCGCAGTGTGTTTACTTACGCTCAATGTCGGCTTTTTAAAAGAAAACTCAGGAGACGGACTTACAGTTTTTCTTGACTTTTTTTTGACAAAATAAAATCGCGAAATAAATGTTAAGAAATGTAAAAACAAGCATAATAAAGGCTCTTTCGGACTGTAACGCCATGTAGCAGTCACAGCCTTGCAGTCACGGAAAGTTGGTCCGGCATTCCGATTAAGGCCGTTTCAGGCTCTGGTTATGCACATATAAGGGTGTGATATGGTGCGTTTGAGGCCCTGAAACGGGCAATATCGCATGCTGAAATGGTGCTTTTTGCAGCACGAAAAAATAAATATCACACATAAATTATTGCTATTCAATAACTTATATAAAACTCTCAAAATTCGCGTATTTGCGCCCAACGGAGAGTCGGTCCGCAAATTCTCGCTTATTTTTTGGGGTAGAACAGAAAACTCAGACGAAAAAACAGCAGGATACTGAAAATCTGAAAGTGCCCCGACAGCTTCACTCTCTGTTGAAAGCAACAGTGCCTATACAGGATTGATATCAATGTTTTTTAGAACACCCAATTACCATTGAATTGCTACTAAGCCAACATTACAGAGAGCGGAAAGCATGGAACGGATACAGAAGTCATCATAATCATTACGAAGCTTCCGACACGCCCCACCCTACAAAGGATGTATAAAAAACATGTCGCGGCACACTTCTGTGTGTCGCGACATACACTTGGGAGCACAGCCATGCGCAAGCACAGCCGTTGACTACCGTTTATCTATCAGTTGTCCTTTCTGCCGAAAATTGAGAAATGCACATAGCGCTTCGGGTGTTCGCGCAGGTTCACCACGAGCGAGTCGGCATGCATCATTGTGGAATTGAGATTGTTGTAGAGCGACGGATCGTTCATGAGCAGTCCGAGCGTTCCCTCATTGCTGTTCAGCTTGTCGGTGAGCGAGCGTACATTGGCCAGCGTGCTGTTCACTTCGGTCATGGTGCGGTCTATGTCGATGGCCGCAAGCTTGGCCGTGAGAGTGTCGGTGTTGTTGAGTATTCCGTCTGCCTTGGCCATCATGCCGGGCACGTTGCGGTTGAGCGTACGCATAAGGGCGTTGAGCTCGCGTGTAGATGTGGTGAGATTGGCCGTGATGTCCTGCACGTTGTGAAGCGATGCGGCGATGGCCGGATCGGCAAGCAGGGCATTCAGACTGCCCATTATGCTGTCGAGCTTGGGCAGCATCTTCTCCACGGCCGGGATCATTGCGGATATCTGTCCCATTGCTCCGTTGTCTATACATCCCTTTATGACGCCTCCCGGCGCTATCATCTGAGTGGATGTACCGTTGATGTCGAGGTTTATCTTCACATTTCCGAGCATGTCGCTCACAATCTTCGCCTGGCTGCCCTGGGGAATGCGCATCTCCTGGTCAACGGCTATCACAACTCTGGTAGGCGTTGTGTTGCTGTAGTCATATATGATGCTTTTGACTGTTCCTACCTGATATCCGCCCACATACACTGGACTGGACGACGACAGACCGCTTATATCATCGAACTCTACGTAATAGTCTGCCGACGATGAAAACAGGTTCAGACCTTTCAGAAAATTCATTCCGAAAAAGAGCAATACCACTCCGGCTATCGCAACAAGTGCGATTTTGACCTCTTTAGTAAAAAATTTCATATTGTCCTGTATTTATTTTCTGTTGTTCTTAAATTCCTTTATCGCCTCATTGACATTCATCTTCTGTCCGTCCTTGAAGGCAATGATGAACGCTTCGGGGAACTTGTCGAGAATCTGCTTGCGCAGACGATATATCTCGTTGTAGTTTTCGGATGCTCCGTATGTATATTTCTGCAGTCCGTTCTCCTCGTAGCGCTCGCAGCCGGTGAGACCTTTCAGATGGCTGTCACCGTCTTTCAGATTGAGACTTGACACAAGAATCTGTATCTTGAACACCGGACGTCCGCTTGCAACAGCTGCCGGTTGCTGCACCGGTTGTGGTGCGGCGGCTTGCTGCACAGGCTGCTGCGGTGTGGTCTCAGTCACGGTCTGCACAGGTGTTTCCGCCTGTACCGCAGGCTGCTCTGGTTCGGCCGCAGGAGTTGCAGGAGCCGGTTCGGGTGTCTCGGGCAGCATTGGGCTGTCCGTTCTATAAGGCACGGATATGCCGTTATAGTTCTTATTCTTGTATTCTACAAATGCATTGTATATGCCGACAGCCATCTGGTTGAGTCTGTTCTTGTCGTTGAGGAGAGCTTCCTCGTCGGCCGTCGTGATGAAACCGAGCTCCACCAGACATGCCGGCATGGACGTAAGTCGGAGCACGGCAAGGTTGCTCTGGTGCACACCCTTGTCCGGACGGCTTGCCGCACGGCACACGTTCTTCTGCAACATCTTGGCAAACTCGATGCTTTTTGTGAGGTTGCGATCCTGCACAAACTCAAACATAATATTGCTTTCAGGCGAATTGGGATCGTAGCCCACGTAATGCTGTTCGTAGTTTTCCTCAAGCAGGATGACGGAGTTCTCTCGCTTGGCCACCTCTAGATTAGTCTTCGTGGCCTGTGAACGGCCGTCGCCGAGCGTGTAAGTCTCAAAACCGCGGGCTATGCGGCCGCGTTCGAGAGCATTGGTGTGTATTGATATGAAAAGATCGGCCTTGTTGCGGTTGGCTATCTCGGCACGTTCGTAGAGCGGCACAAAAACGTCTGTCTTGCGTGTATATACAACCTTGACATCCGGATTGTTCCTTTCCACATACTTTCCGAATGCAAGCGCCACATCCAGATTGATGTTTTTTTCCTTTGAATATTTGCCCAATGCACCCGCGTCACGTCCGCCATGACCGGCATCTATGACAAGAACAAACTTGCGGTCAGCACCACTGACCGATATGGTACACGCGGCAAATAATACCAATAATACAAATATTCTGTTAATCATCAGTCTTGTATGATGCGACAAAGGTAAGCAATAATACGAAAAACTCCAAGTAATCATTTAGTTTTATAATTTGTTAAATGAATTTCAACGCCCGCACCCGAGCAGTCGGCACCCATAGGCGGGTTGTGCTTCACTATCTTGACATCGAGCGACAATATAAGCGGAAAACTCTCGAAAAGGCTTTCTGCTATGCGGCCCGCCACATGTTCGATGAGCTTCGACGGCCTGTCCATCTCGCGTCTTACAACTTCGTACACGGCCGCATAGTTGAGTGTATGGTTCACATCGTCGGTCTGCATGGCCCGGGTAATATCATATCCGGCGCGCACAGACACCGTATAGTCGTTGCCGGTAAGCCGTTCCTGGTCTATCACTCCGTGGAAAGAATGAAACTTCATGGCGTCGATGAAGACGTATCCACACTTGTATTCGTACATAAAAAAAGAAAATCGGTGTTGAAAAAGAAAAACGAAAGGGTGCGCCAGAAACCTTGTCACTCATCGTGAACAGCCTCCGGCACACCCGTATATAAAGATTAGATCTTCAGAAGAATACTATCCGCAACGCGATGCACCGCAGTTTTTGCAAATGAGGCAGCCTTCCTGATAAACAAGAGTTCCACCGCATACAGGACAGGACTGTCCCTTTGCCTCGGTGCCATCCACAATATATTTCTTCAAAGCACGCTCAACACCGTTCTTCCAGGTATTGATGCTTTCGCTCTTGAGCTGCAGCGAACCGACCAGCTTGATTACGTTGCCGATAGGCATGCGGTAGCGCAGCACACCGGAAATAAGTTTTGCGTAGTTCCAGTATTCCGGATTGAACTTTTCGCTCAGTCCTTCTACAGTGGTCTTATATCCACGCTTGTTCTCAAACTGGAAGTCGTAACGGCTGTGGCCGTCCTCGTTCTTCTGCTTGATTATCTTACCCTTGGTTACTGTCTTGGGCAGAACAATGCCTTCCTCGTCGTCCTGCAGACCGGTGAAGATCTCGTAAGGATAACCATTGAGCAGACCTACGAAGGCCACCCATTTCTCCTTGTTGTTCTGGAAACGCACAACATCACATTCCAGTTCCTTCGGTCTCACCTCCGTCACTTCAGGATGTGCGCAAGGACACTCTTCCTTGTCATCGCTCTTCTTGTCTTTCTTCGAAACGGAAATCATTACTCCCGAACGGCTTCCGTCGCGATAGATAGTACATCCTTTGCAGCCAGAGCGCCATGCTTCTACGTACAAACGGTTGACAAGAGCCTCATCCACATCATTCGGAAGGTTCACTGTCACACTGATGCTATGGTCAACCCATTTCTGGATTGCACCCTGCATCTTGACTTTCATCAGCCAGTCGACATCGTTTGCTGTTGCCTTATAATATGGTGATTTCACCACGAGGTCGTCTATTTCCTCCTGGGTGTAACGCTTCTCTGTATCATATCCGTTCACTTTCATCCATTCGAGGAACTTCTTGTGATATACAATGTACTCCTCAAATGAATCGCCCACTTCGTCAACAAAATCGACATGCACCTCCGTGTCGTTGGGGTTCACTTTGCGACGACGTTTGTAAACAGGCATGAACACAGGTTCAATTCCGCTTGTTGTCTGCGTCATCAGACTTGTCGTACCTGTTGGCGCAATGGTAAGACATGCTATATTGCGGCGGCCGTATTTCATTATATCCTCATACAACTGGGCGTCAGCTTCCTTTATACGGAGCAGGAACGGGTTGTTGGCCTCGCGTGATGCGTCGAACACTTCGAACGCTCCGCGCTCACGGGCCATCTCTACAGAACTGCGGTATGCACTGAGAGCAAGAGTCTTATGCACTTCAACACTGAAGTCGGTGGCTTCCTGAGTGCCGTAGCGCAGTCCCATCGCAGCAAGCATATCGCCTTCGGCCGTGATGCCCACGCCCGTACGGCGTCCCTTTCCGCTCTTGTCCTTTATCTTCTCCCACAGATGATACTCGGCGCCTTTCACTTCCTGACTCTGCGGATCGATGTTTATCTTCTCCATTATCTTATCGATCTTTTCGAGTTCAAGGTCTACAATGTCATCCATTATACGCTGAGCCACACGTACGTGAGCCTTGAACTTCTCGAAATCAAAGCGTGCTTCAGGAGTGAACGGATTCACTACGTATGAATAAAGATTGATTGAAAGCAGACGGCAGGAGTCGTAAGGACACAACGGAATCTCACCGCAAGGATTGGTGGAAACAGTGCGGAAGCCCAGATCTGCATAACAGTCGGGAATGCTCTCGCGCAATATTGTATCCCAGAAAAGTACACCCGGCTCGGCACTCTTCCATGCATTGTGCACTATCTTGTCCCAAAGCTGCTTCGCGGATATCTCCTTTTTCACCATGGGATTGTCCGAATCTATCGGGAACTGCTGTGTATATGGTCTGTCGTTTACGGCTGCTTCCATGAATTCGTCGTCTATCTTGACAGACACATTGGCACCGGTCACCTTGCCTTCAGTCATCTTCGCATCGATGAAAGCCTCGCTGTCCGGATGCTTTATGCTTACAGACAGCATAAGCGCACCGCGTCGTCCGTCCTGCGCAACCTCACGTGTAGAGTTGCTGTATCTTTCCATGAACGGAACAAGTCCGGTGGAAGTAAGCGCAGAGTTGTTCACCGGTGAACCTTTAGGACGTATGTGTGACAGGTCGTGTCCCACTCCACCGCGACGCTTCATCAACTGTACCTGCTCCTCGTCGATACGCATTATCGCACCGTAAGAGTCAGCATCGCCGTCGAGACCAATTACAAAACAGTTGCTCAGTGAAGCCACCTGATGGTCGTTTCCTATTCCTGTCATAGGACTTCCCGCCGGAACTATATATCTGAAATGGTCGAGAAGGTCGTACACCTCCTGCGCCGTCATCGGATTCTTATACTTGTTTTCTATCCTTGCAATCTCGTTGGCAATACGCCAATGCATGTCTTCGGGCGACTTTTCATATATGCGTCCGAAACTGTCTTTCATCGCATACTTGTTAACCCACACTCTTGCTGCGAGCTCATCTCCGTCAAAATATTTCAGAGACTCGCCGAAAGCCTCATCGTATGAGTATGTCTTCAAAATTTCCATCAGTAAAATATATAGATTATTCAATAAAAATCAAGAACACAATGTCAATCAGCCGGTTCAATTTTCGTACAGATATGACAACGCCGGCCGTTGACATTTACTGATGCAAAACTACAATATTATTTTCACATTAAGAAATCATTTAGGATATATTTAGTCAATTAACATCAGCAGAATTTTCCAAAAAAGAAAATTTCCGTATCTTTGTAGTGAACTAAAATTTACAAAAAAATGAATTCATTAGATACAAGACGAAGCATAAGGAAATACTCCAGCCGTGATGTTTCCGACGAATTGCTGCAGAGCATGCTTGCACATGCCGAGCACACACAGACTATGGGAAATCTGCAACTCTACAGCGTAGTTGCAACAAGGAGCGCTGAAATAAAACAGCGTCTGGCCCCGGCACACTTCAACCAGCCGATGGTGACCGAAGCACCTGTAGTGCTCACCTTCTGCGCCGACTTCAGACGAACCACCGTATGGGCCGAAAACCGCAATGCAACACCGGGATACGACAATTTTCTTTCGTTCATCAACGCTGCCACAGACGCCCTTCTCTTCTGTCAGACATTCTGCAATATTGCTGACGAACAGGGTCTCGGCTATTGTTTCCTTGGCACAACAATATACGATCCGCAGGCTATCATTGACGTCCTCAAACTGCCGCAGCTCGTCATGCCGGTGGCAACAATAACACTGGGATGGCCGGACGAGAACCCGGCAATATCGGACAGACTGCCTCTGAAAGCCATTTTCCACTCAGAAACATTCCACGACTACACTCCTGAAAATATCGATGAATATTATAAAGAAAAGGAGTCACTGCCGGAAAACCGCCATTTTGTAGAGATAAACAATAAAGAGACGCTGGCACAGGTTTTCACAGACTGCCGTTACACAAAACGTGACAATGAGGCGATGTCGGCCGGAATGATAGAAGCACTCAAGCGGCAGGGATTCCTGAAATGATGTTTTCCCTAATCAAAACATAATTATATAAAGGTCGGAAACAACACTGTCATTCCACAGTACGCCGCCTACCACTTATGGATATATAAAAAACAAAAGAGACACATCGCGAATTTATGTTGATGTGTCTCTTTTTTTCATATCATCATTCCGGCTTTGCAATGTTCTGTCAGCACCAGTACGGATACAAAATCACGCACATACAATGACAAGGGTACCAACATCCAAAGATACACCGGAAAACATATCAATCCTGGAAATACACTTTCTTCACTCGGCTGCTTATGCCTGTCAGTACCTCATACGGTATTGTATCGAGTGCGTCAGACAGTACAGTGACAGGCAGATTATCGCCGAATATCTCCACTCTGTCACCTTCCTTACAGTCTATTCCGGTGACATCAATCATCGCAACGTCCATACAGATGTTGCCGACATACTCGGCTTTCTTGCCATTCACCAGGCAATAGCAATGGCGGTTGCCCAAATGGCGGTTCAGACCATCGGCATATCCTATAGGAATGGCAGCAATCACGCTGTCATGCTCTATTTTTCCCTTGCGGCTGTATCCCACAGTCTCACCAGCCGGAACATGGCGCATCTGTAATATTGTGGTGCGGAGTGTGCTTACATTGTTTATTACCGAGTTGTCGATAGGATTGATTCCATAAAGTCCCAATCCCAGACGGCACATATCGAGTTGGCGTTCCGGGAAATGCTCAATGCCTGCAGAGTTGTCTATGTGACGCAATATCTTGTGCGGGAAAGCGGCTTGCAGTCTGCGACTTCCCTTATCGAACAGTTCGAACTGATGTTTGGAGAACTCATTGAAATTGTCTGAATCGCTTCCGACAAAGTGTGAGAACACTGACCGCGGTATTATCGCGTTCTGACGATGAAGTCTGTCGATAAGTTCATCGATGTCCTTCTCCGGATCGAATCCGAGACGATGCATACCTGTGTCCAGCTTTATATGGACAGGGAAATTGGTTATTCCTTCCTTGCGTGCAGCTGCTACAAGTGCGTCAAGAAGTCTGAAACTGTAAACCTCCGGTTCGAGATCGTAGTCAAACATTGTCTTGAATGCCGTCATCTCCGGATTCATTATCATGATGTTCTGCGTGATTCCGTTCTTGCGCAACGTGACACCCTCGTCAGCAACAGCTACGGCAAGATAATCAACACGATGCTCCTGCAAAGTCTTGGCAATCTCAACCGAACCGGCTCCATAGGCGTCGGCCTTTATCATACACACCATCTTTGTCTCCGGACTCAGGAAAGAACGATAGTAGTTCAAATTGTTCACAACAGCGTTAAGGTTCACCTCAAGAATCGTTTCGTGCACCTTCTCCACCAGAAGTTCCGTAAGATTGTCGAAACCGAAGCGTCGTGCACCCTTGATAAGTATCACCTCGTCGTGCAGATCGTCGAAAGCACCGCTGCGGATAAACGATGTACAGTCAGGGAAGAAATGCTTTTCCGGCACTTCTATCACGTCAGCCTGCGACGCAATCTGCGGTCCTATGCCGATAAGTTTCTCCACACCGCGCTTGCATGCCATTGTAGAAACCTCGGTGTATAACTCGTCGAGCGGTTTGCCACTCTGATAAATGTCGCTCAGGATGAGTGTGCGCTTGCGGCCTTTATGGTCAGGACGGCGGTTCATGAAGTCGAGAGCTATGTCCAACGAGTTTACGTCGGAGTTGTAAGAATCGTTTATCAGCGTACATCCGCGCTGTCCCTTCTTCACCTCCAGACGCATTGCCACCGGCTCAAGACGGCCCATACGCTCATCAAGCACCTCCGGCTTCAGGCCAAGATGCAGTGCCACAGCTGCGCATGAGACGGAATTGCGCACAGAAGCCTCATCTATGAAAGGCAACGTGTAGGCAGCCTCCGTGCCCTTATATATATAATGTACTGTTGTGAATGTATCCTTCTTCTCCACCGACTTTATGAAGAACGGCGCTTCATTATCCTTCTCCGACCATGCCAGACGCTCGCCCTTATAGTCCAAAGTACCCATAGTGTCGTTAACCACAGCCTCATCCGAACAGTATATCACGGTTTCGGCGTCATGGAAGAGCATCATCTTCTCGCGGCATTTGGCCTCCGGCGACTCGAAGTTCTCCTGATGGGCAGTGCCCAGATTGGTTATGATGCTTATCGTAGGCTGTATGATATTGCGCAGTGCAAGCATCTCTCCCGGCTTGCTTATTCCAGCCTCAAACAGTCCAACCTGCGTCTGTTCGGTCATCAGCCACACCGAGAGAGGTACACCAATCTGCGAGTTGTAGCTGCGCGGAGAGCGCACAACCATCATGTCAGGTGACAGAAGCTGATAAAGCCACTCCTTCACCATTGTCTTGCCATTGCTGCCGGTTATGCCCACAACGGGTATATTGTATTCCTCGCGATGGCGTTCAGCCAGACGTTGCAACGCAATGAGCGGGCTCTCCACCTTCAGGAAGTTAGCGTCAGGATAAGCCGTAGCAAAATCGTCGGGAACCACCGACACCACAAAATTGCGCACACCGCGACGATAAAGATCGGGGATGTAGCGAAAACCGTCATTGCGTTCCGATTTCAGTGCAAAGAACAATGTTTCTTCAGGAAAACACAGCGATCGGCTGTCTGTGAGCAGGAAGGCTATGTCTGAGTCGGTGTTGCCATAACGGTGAGCACCGATAAGCGTGGTAACTCTTTCGATACTGTAAGTCATTTTCTTGTGTTTTTGATGGTGCAAACTTAATACTTTTTTTTCACATACAACACAAGCATATACAAAAATAAAAGACTCCTTCCGGCATAATCTTCAGCAGAAAGGAGTCTTTCATTATTATCTTGACTTTGCGCACAAGAGCATCACGTGCCACAATTCGCGCCGTTCCATTCCATATCAGGATATTTTTCGGCAAGCAGTTCCGCCTTATGCAGGGTGGCGGCGAGGAAATCCTTGTACTCCTGAGAGTCAGGATTGAACGGCCTATGCCCCAAAGCCTCCTTTATCGGACGCCACTCTTCCAGGAACTTCCGTGTGTCGTCGCTGAAATAAGCAGCTGAAAAGCGTTCCCATATATAGCTTACGGCCTGCTGTGAAAGATGAAGCATGTCTTCGGCGTAGAAGCGGTAGTCGCGCAGTTCGTCGTTCACTATCTCATAGGCAGGGAAATATTCCACCACACCCGGATACCGTCCGACCAGCTTCTCGGCGGCAAGCAGCAGAACAGCCTTTGACAATGCACTGCCGTGGAATCCATATTTGGCGTAACGTATCGGACTCACCGTCACGACGACATGCACACCGGAATTACGCGAAAGCAGAATATCGACCGCACGTGACAGATAGTCGCAACATTCGTCCACCGTCAACTGTTCCTCACGGAAAAGACGCTGCGGACGCTTGCGACAGTTATCCACAATCTCTCCCGTCTCCTTCAAGATATAAACATGATTTGTTCCGAGCGTGAACACGGCCACCGCCGGCGGCTCGCCTTCATAACGTTCCACGGTGTGGAGAACGCTCGCCGGATTGTACATCACTCCGAAAGGATTGACAACGGCACGGAACTTGTCCTCCACAAAGCGCCGTCCCATGCTGTCGGCAAAGCACGACCCCACGAAAAGCATCCTCTCGCAGGGACGTATGCTGAACTGCGGGCGCTCCACACTGACTATTGTCCTGAACTCCATGCCGCGTCGGTCTTATGCGTTGCTTTTTCTTTTACGCCACTCGAAGAACACTCCCAATGCCACTGCCAGGAAGAGCAGAGCATAAGCCACATAGGCCACTGTCTCGGTGTTGTCGACAGACTTAGGCTTGAACGTCAGCACAACAGTGTGGCGTCCCGGCTTCACGTTGAGAGCGCGCAGTATGTAGTTGGCGCGTCCAAGCTCAGCCTCGGCACCGTCCACGGTAGCCGTCCATCCCGGATAATAAATCTCCGAGAACACGATCACGCCACCCTTGTCCGACTGCACGTCGTATGTGAGTTCGTTGGGTTCGTATTTCTTCAGTGTCACGAGCGAGTTGCCGGTCTGCGGAACAGCCTGTCCAACCTGCTCGCGGAAGCGTTCGTCCACAACGGCAGTGCGGCGGAGATTAACCTGTCCTACGGCGTCTATCTCCTCGTTTGCATTCTTCACATACTTCACATTGTCCACAAACCAAGCGTTGCCGCAGGCATACGGATTGAGAATAGGCACAGTCTGACCATCCTGGAGAGGCAGAATGAAGTATTTGGCATTGAGCATATTGAGCACAGGATAGATGGAGTCGCCCGGCACTTTGGTCATGTCGCCGCCGGCTTCTACCACAGCCTTCTGCAGTTTTGCCATCTCCGGCGAGATGTAATGACCTATCATATCGTTATAGCGTCCCAGTTTGGCAGCATGATATCCGCCGATGCTCTTGTGATAGTATGAAGTCTCGTTCTCGTTGAACGTATTGCTTGCAAGGTTCAGCACACGATAGTCGAGCGATTTGTCCTGAAGAATCAGCTTGTCGGTCTCAGTCATCTGCTGCGGTGTTTCCCTTACACTGCGCTCCACGAACATGCCATCGTTGAGATAGCGCTTGTTCACCTGCCACATGTCAATGAGACAAAGCACCGTGATGGCAGCCACCATATAACCGGCACGAAGTTTCTTAGCCTTGAACAGAAGGAGCATGAACGTGCCGAAGACTACTATCCAGAACGAGCGCCAGCAGTCGGCTGTGAACACAGCCTCGCGCATTGATCGGAGGTTGGTGAGCAGCGGATTGAGATATTCGGCAGGTATTCCCTTCATAGCCTCCATCTCAGCAGAAGAAATGAAGTCGGAGAAGAACACACCCGGCATCAGCGCAAATAGCAGACACACACCGGCCGTGAGAGCAAAGCTGACGTACACAAACTTTATCTTGCGTGTGAGAATCTCCGGTTCGTCAACAATCTTCTTGAGTGCCAGCATGGCCAGCAGCGGTATGGTGAACTCGGCTATTACAAGTATTGAAGCCACCGTTCTGAACTTTGAGTACATGGGCACATAGTCGAGGAACAGATTGGTGAACCACATGAAGTTGTGTCCCCACGACAGCAATATGGACAATATGGTTGCAGCGAGCAACGCCCACTTGATGCCACCCTTCACGATGAAGAGTCCCAGAATGAATAGCATCAGCACAAAGGCGCCCACATATACAGGACCGCTCGTGCCGGGTTGTTCACCCCAATACTGGCCGAGCTGCTGATATATCTGCATGAACTGTGGGTCGGCCTTCTCCATTGCCGTCTCGTTCATCGACAGTGGCACGGACGCGCCTCCCTTGGCATTCGGCACAAGCAGAGTCCATGTCTCGTCTATGCCGTAGCTCCACTGCGTGATGTAGTCGCGGTCAAGACCGCTTCCGGTCTGGTTGGCGGCGTCTTTCTTCACAAGTTCGCTCTTGCCGCGCATAGATTCCTGGGTGTACTCCCAGGTGTGATACAGGTTGGAAAGATTCACACACAGACCTATTGCGGCGCCTGCCAGACACACGCCAGTAGCCTTTAGGAAAGGCACGTAACTCTTCTTGCGTATGGCATCTACAAGCCATGCGATGAACAAGAAGAGGATGATGAACATGTAGTAGTATGTCATCTGTATGTGATTGGCCTGTATCTCAAGAGCCGAGAACAGCGCAGTCAGAATGAATCCCCACAGATATTTACCCCTGTAGGCCAGCACAACGCCCGCTATCATCGGCGGCAGATATGCAAGGGCTATGACCTTCCATATATGGCCGGCGGCTATGATGATGAAGAAGTAACTGCTGAAAGCCCAGATGATGGAGCCAAGCGCCGCAAGCGACTGCCGGAAATTGAACGCCCTCAGCAGGATGTAGAATCCGAGAAGATAGGCGAAGACATACCACACATTCTCCGGCATCCACAGGTGATAGAACTTGCCGACACCGTTGAGCACGTCGGCACTCTTGTACGACGGAGCCATCTGATAAGTCGGCATACCGCTGAAGAGCGAGTTGGTCCAGCGGGTGGGTTCACCCGTACGCTGGTAGTATTCGGTTAGTTCGACTCCCGAACCGCGTCCGGCCGAAGAGTCATGACGATAAAGAATGCGCCCCTCGATGTCTGCCGGGAAGAAATAGGCAAACGAAATAAGCGCAAACATCAACACTGCCAACAAATCGGGCAGGCACATTTTCAATGTTTTCATTGATCAATTATGTTTTTGTTTATATTTACAAAAGCGTGGCGGCGGTATGACCCGGCGTGCGTAAAGGGTGGACAGAGTGTCCGTACACTGACGCCGGCCTGCGGAAAAGCCCGTGCGAGGCGCTTCGGCAGGTGCCGCTTATCAGTTGCAAACTTACTGAAAAATTCCGAAATATCGCTCACAACGACGGCATAAATGTCCTTAAATCAGCTTTTTTGCAAGCCGTTCCGTCAGCACGGACAAGCCACAGCTGCGGACAAAGAAGGTAACGTGAAAGCCACACACGGCCGACAGCACGCTGCCAGACTATAGACACATGCTGCACAATGGCAACAGAATCATGCACATACGAGGTTCAAGGAAGCATGTGAAAAGAGCGTGAAGGCAACATAAGTATTTAACACTTTTAAGTTAAAAACTAACTCATAAAAATGTCGTCACAGACTGACACTACAGAAATCCGGACACGAGAAAAACGATATGAAAAAGCCTTTACCACAATACTGAAAAATCGTTCAAAACTAATGGCGTCGCAATATGGTGCTTATTACACTGCGATATGCACCATTCCACACCCTGATACGGGCTATATCAGCACCCGATAAAGCCTGTATCACACCCCGATAAAGCCAATATCACACCCTGAAAAAGCCTATAACGCAGCACCGAACAGTGACCATCAGAAAGCAGCAAAAGGATAACCGTCTGATTTTCAAACGATTGTGCAAACGCTTCATTTTCCGGATTTTCGTCCGCAGATGTGACTTTTGTCAGAAAAATCGCACTCTCAGAGGGATAAATTTTAACATTCGGGGATTTATACGCGTAATATATCAACTAACCATCTGTCCACCGGTACAGCCTATACAAAGGCAAGACGGAAAACTGTGCCATTAAGCTGCGCCACACAAATAAATGATAAAAAAGGGCGGCTCGCTTCCACGGACAAAAAGTTTATGGTAAATTTGCAGACGTAAACAGATTAAGTCATCAACAATGAAAATAGGAATTGTAATAGCGATGGACAAGGAGTTCATCCGCATAAAGTCGCTCCTGCACGACGTCAGCCAGACCGAGAAGCACGGATTCACGTTCGTCACGGGCACAAGCGGCGCCAACACGGTGGTGATGATGCAGTGTGGCATAGGCAAGGTGAACGCCGCCATGGGCGCGGCTGAGCTTATAAGTCTGTTCGAACCCGACGCCGTGATATCCACAGGTGTGGCAGGCGGTGCATCGACACAGCTCGAACGTATGGAGGTGGTGGTGTCGTCGCAGACGTGTTATCACGACGCCTACTGCGGCAGCGAGCAGGCCTACGGACAGATAATGGGCATGCCGGCACGCTTTGACGCCGACAGCGATCTGCTGGCCAAGGCATGCGCCATAGACTGCGGCACGAAAATAACACCGGGACTCATCGTCACGGGCGACTGGTTTGTTGACTCCCGCGAGAAGATGAGCTCCATTCTGGAGCATTTCCCTGAAGCAATGGCCGTAGATATGGAGTCGGCTGCGATTGCGCAGGTGTGCCACCGGCGCGGCGTAAGATTCATCAGTTTCCGCATAATAAGCGACATTCCGCTCAAGGACGACAAGGCACAGCAATACTACGACTTCTGGGAGAAAATGGCCGAAGACTCGTTCGGAGTGACAAAAGCATTCATGGAATCAATCTGAAAACAGAAAAACAAGAATATGGAAAAGATACCAAGTTTCACAATTGACCACAACCGCCTGCTGCGCGGCATATATGTTTCGAGAAAAGACGAAGTAGGTGGCGACACAGTGACCACGTTTGACATCAGAATGAAAGAACCTAACCGCGAACCGGCATTGCATCCTGGCGCGCTGCACACCATAGAACACCTGGCCGCTACCTATCTGCGCAACGACGCCGAATGGAAAGACCGCATCGTGTACTGGGGACCTATGGGATGTCTCACGGGCAACTATCTGCTGATGAGGGGCGACCTGAAGCCTGCCGACATCGTGGAGCTGATGAAGCGTACGTTCCGCTTCGTGGCCGAATTTGAGGGCGACGTGCCCGGAGCGGCACCACAGGACTGCGGCAACTGGCTGCTTCACGACCTGCCAATGGCACGATGGGAGGCCCGGAAATATCTGGAGGAAGTGCTCGAGAACATCAAGGACGAGAACATGAACTATCCGGAACGTGGATAAAAAAAGCAAGCATACGGCTCTGACACGGAAATGTCAATGCCACGATAAGGAAAAATCCATATACGGATTACGACAAAAGGAGATGCCTGTGCATCTCCTTTTGTCGTATAATATTATAAATTGAAACGATAGCCTACAGTGATGGTGAAGAACCGGTTCTTCGACTTCAGGCCATCTATCTTGTAGATATTGGTCAGACCGAAGTTGTAGCGGGCATCAAGTATCACGTTCATATATTCGTAAGAAGCTCCGACAGGAATTGAGAAATCGACAGTGTTGCCTGCAATATCGTTATTATATGTCTTTGTGTCGCCATATTCCTTGGAGCCGTCCTCCTTCACAACGAACGGTGTCTCCTCATACTTTATCTTGCCGTCGAGCAGGAAACCGGCCTGTACACCGGCCTTAAGTGCAAAGCCCTTTGCAACATAACAGTTGAACATAAGCGGCACATTGAGGTAGTGAAGATCGGTGACCCAATCACGGGTACCGGTGAAAGAATTCTCCTCTGAGCCGGCAGTCTGATGGTCAGGATAGCTGCAACCCTGGAGCGAATACTGCAATCCGAGCGATACGGACACCTGAGAGGTGGCCTGATAGTCAACATCAAAACCGGCGAGAAGTCCTGCCTTGTTGCGCGATTTCAGCTCGTCAGAGTTATCACCAGATCCGGAAGTCACGTAAATACTGTTATTGCTCATGTTGGCAATGCTCACACCGAGACGCGGAATGATGGAGAAACGTCCAACCTCATTCTGCGCAAAAGCAGCGAATGCCGATGCCACGAACGCCACAAATAAAATAATTCTCTTTTTCATATCATTATTGTTGTTTTCGTTATTTTCCGCCATAGGCCTTCAACAGACTCATGTCCGCCATTCCACAGCATAACAACAGGCTGACGCTGCGGTCTTAATAAGAAAAGTGGGGAGTGCCAATGAACATGTCACCTCCCCACTCTTTTTATCTAAACGTAAGTGTCTCGTTTTTATTGTATGCCTCCGGCAGGTTCTATACGGAAACCGTAAGAATAGTCGCAGTCGTTCTTTATCTCATACTCAGGCAGCGGCTGAGGTCCGCAGCTCGCGTTACCGATGCCTCGCTGTATGCAATCGAGATTGAGCACTATCTCGGCACGACGCACAAGGTCGATGTCGTGGCCGTACTTGATGCGCCACAAGTCGCGGTCGGTATAGTGGAGAGCAGAGAAGTCGAATGTTCCGTCGGCTGTTATTCTGACACCCTTACCGCTGTCGTCGGTGAGTGTGAGCCAGCGTGTATCGGTGCGTCCGCCCATGGACTGTGCACGAACGTAGTACTCACGCATGTCGCTTACGGTAGACTTATACAGTCCCACGAAAGCAGCATCGTTACGGTCGCGGTAGTTCTCTATCGGACCCCGGCCGTACCACTCTACATTCTCGAGCGATGGACTGAACATTGTCTGCAATGCCAGACGCGGCAGTCTGAAATCCTTTGAGGTGTGGAAGTCGGCCTTCACATCAACAGCTCCGCCTGCATGGACGGTGTAGATGACCGTATGCGGAACCACTGTCTTACCGACATGAGCCTCGAGTATGGTGGTGATCTCCACCGTACGCTTGTCGGCAGAGAGGCTGTACTGCATGTTCTTCAGTCTTATTGAGGTGCTCTGCCAGTTGCGCGGATCGTTGTTTATTGAACGATACCAGTTGAACTGCGGGCCCTGCATCATGTGGAGCATCTCGCGTCCGCCGTAGCGCAGTGACGTCATCTGTCCGTTGGTCTTGTCGAACGACACAGCCACACGGTTGTTCACGATACGCACAAAACCGTTCTGCTCCTCGTTTATCTTCAGGTTTCCGGCCTGCTTGTTGTCGGCAACGACAGTCAGTTTGTTGTCGGCATTGCTCAGTGCGAACTGCTCCGAAGCAATCACATAGCCGGCGTCAGCCCAAAGCTCCGGCTTTCTCAGGCGCACCTCAACATTGAGGAAATACTCAGAGGTGGCATCGGCGGTGAACTCAGAGACAGGAATCTCTATCTCGGCTTTCTGCCAAGGAGCGGCCGAAGGCAACGGCTGGCTGCCGGTCTTGACGCTCACACCATTCTTATATATGGTATAATAAAGATCGAACTCGTCGAGATTGTATGACGTATAACGGTTTTCGAGAGCCAGCTTTCCTGTTTCCGGTGTGAAGAACAGCTTGATATACTGATATACTTTCTTCACCTCGAGCAGTTTAGGAGTTACGCGGCGGTCTGCCGTAGTGAGTCCGTTGCAGCAGAAGTCGTTATCGTTAGGCACGTCGCCGAAGCTGCCTCCGAAGTAGAGATGGTCTTCGGGCTCGCCCACTTTGTTCAGAGCCTGATCTACAAAGTCCCAGATACAGCCGCCTATCATGCGCTCGGAATGATTCTCTATATAGTCCCAATACTCGCGGAGGTTACCTACAGCGTTACCCATGGCGTGTGCATACTCACAGAGGAAGAACGGTTTGTCGGCACCGTTGCGGTCGGTCTGCTTCATGCTTTCCACCGAAGGATACATGCGCGAATCCATATCGGCCACTTCGTTCTGGCCCTCATAGTGTATCAGACGATTGTCAAGAGCTTTCACTGCCTTATATTCGGCTTTGATGTTGATGCCGCCACCCGACTCGTTACCGAGCGACCAGAATATTACGGACGGATGGTTCTTGTCGCGCTGAACCATGCGCACAGCTCTGTCAACATAAGCATCGGTCCACTCCGGATTGTCAGTTATGGAGTGATTGCCGTGACATTCCTGGTCAGCCTCATCCATCACGTACAGTCCGTAATAATCGAACAGTGCGTACATCTTAGGATCATTGGGATAGTGACTGGTACGTATGATGTTCATGTTGTGGCGTTTGTACATCAGAATATCCTGTATCATCGTCTCCACCGGAACAGCCTTGCCATACTTAGGATGTATGTCATGACGGTCGGCACCCTTGAAATAGGTTAGCACACCGTTGATATATATCTTGTTGTTGCGCAGTTCTATCTTGCGGAAACCATACTGCTGGGCTGTGGCTTCTGTCACATTGCCGGCAGCGTCGAGCACTTCCACGTTGAGAGTGTAAAGATATGGTTTCTCTGCGCTCCAAAGGTTAGGCTGAGAAAGATTTATCTTGGCATTCTGAATAATTTCCTTTCCGCCAGCAACGGTTGCAGCGTCAACAGTAGCAGAGCCTACTTTCTGACCGTTGGTATCGAGAAGCGTGAAACGCAATGCGGCCTTTCCGGCAGACTTGCCGTCGTTCTCCACATTGGCACGTATGTTGAGTGTGGCGCCGGAGAAGTCGGATGTTAGGTCTGAAGTGAGATAAAGGTCGCGCAGATGCACCTTAGGCATTGCCACGAGATAGACGTCGCGGTGGATACCACTGAGGCGGAACATGTCCTGGTCTTCCAGATAACTGCCGTCAGACCAGCGATAGACTTCTACGGAAACATTGTTCTTTCCTTTGCGCACATACTTCGTTATGTCGAACTGCGCATCGTTGTTGGCTCCCTGACTGTAGCCGACCTTCTTGCCGTTCACCCAAAGATACATGGCACTATACACACCATCGAAGTGGATATATACCTGTTTGTCGGTCCAGTCGGCAGGCAACGTGAACTCGCGGCGGTATGAACCGACGGCGTTGGGCTCGTTATTGATGGTGTAGCCGCGCTGCGGCTGGATGAACGGAGGATTGTTGAGGAACGGATAAGTGACGTTTGTATATATAGGAGTGCCGTATCCCTTCATCTCCCAAGAGGACGGAACGTCGATGTTGTCCCAAGAAGACACGTCGTAACCGTTCTTATAGAAAGAAGCCGGACGGTCCTCGGGCTGTTTCGACCAGCGGAATTTCCACTGTCCGTTCAGCAGCATGTAACGGCTCGAGTTGGTGCGCAGCCACGGCTTACGGTAGGCCGGGTCGTTCTGCATTTCGTTTACATCTGCGAAAGGAATGTATGTGGCGTGGCCGGGTTCCTTGTTTATGGCGAACACATGCGGATTCTCCCAGTCGTTCTTGCTTGATGTCTTAGGAGTTATCACCGTAACCTTTACATCCGATTTCACGAGTGTCCACTGCTGTGTGGGGCTCGAAGCGTCGGCCTTAACCTGCCATACAGGCTCGCCGAACTGGGCGGCATCGCGCATACCGAGGTTCATTCCGCTGGCCTTGCAGGTGAAAGTGTATTTGCCGTTGGCAAGACGTTTGGCTATCCAAAGCTGATTAGGATTCTTGTAATCGGTTGTCCACTGCAGCGCGGTCTGCATCTTGTTGCCGTTACCATTGTCGAGAGAACGCAGCGAAGCGGCGTTGATGATGTTATAGACATTCTCCGACACCTTGACAAGTTTCCACGCCTGGCTTTCCTTACCTTCACTACGCTGAGAGATAAAGATGCCGGCTCCGTCGTCAAGGCTGCCCTGATTGTCGAGTACAAGCCCGTCGGCGATGTGGAGCTCATACACAGAACCGGAGTCTATGTTCTGCGATCGTCCGGTCAAAGACAGCATGAACATAAACAGAAAGGTTAAATAACTTCTGATTTTCATGATTGTTTGTTATGATTGTTTATTTAATGAAACAAAGATAAGGCATTTTTCTGACAACGCCAATCTTTGTGAAACAATTTATTGAAAATCATTACCATATTTACATACAGACATTCCACACAATGTATAATGGAAGGAATATATGTATAAAAAAAGTGTCGCAGATATTACTCTCGACACTTTCTGAATGTTCAGTCCTTCTCTACCATCCGACCGATATCCTTATCAAATGACGCCGGCAAAGCCGGAACGCCATCGGGCATGACAAAGTCGGCAGTTTGGTCTGTCTTCATATCCGCCTTCATCGTGCCCTTATCAACATATCCGGCAGACAGGACATAAGTCTCAGTAAACTGTTCGTCTTTTGTCTCCGGGTTGTCTTTACCGTGCAAACGGATGAAATTCTGAAGATACAAATGCTTGCGCAACAGGTCTTTTATATCAGGATTACCATCTGTCATGGAGAATGTCTCACCCGCGATAGCGTTTGCTATACGGAGATGAACGCCGAGGACATTTACTTTGACAGGCAGGTCTGCGTAAGCACTGTCAATCACCGCTTCGTAAATACGACGTTGTTTGTCCGCTCTTAACAGTCCTATGCAAGAACCGTTTTTATATATTTTTTTCTCAATATCAGACCCTCCGTTGATCGAAGCCAAGATTCCTTCGGTCAGCACATCCGGACTGCGTTTAATGTCCGGCAAAGGATCTGTGAATGCTGGAAGGGCTTTCTTGTCTTCAAGAATATCTTTTCTGAACAGACTGCGCGTATAACGGATTTTCCGTCTGGCGTTTTCCTTGCCGTAAGGAAAATAAAAATCGTAAACACCGTCTTGATAAGAAGCCGGTATTCCGTCGGCAATGTGATATTGCCTTACATAAACAGACAATTTGGCAACGTCTTTCTTTTCTGACTTTGCAGGCATTCCCGGTGTCATGTAAACATTCCTACGAATAGAAACACGAGAATTATGCACAGTGTCCGGAAGAACTTCCACACTACCATAATTCATATGATAAATAGATATCGGTCCGTCATGTTCAGCTTGTGCAGGCAACAATCCATTCAGATCTGTCATTCCGATCAGCGTACCATCTGCGTTATAAACACTTGCAAACGATACGGCAGCCCCGTCATCAGCATCGTTCACCGTTATCTGGGCACCTGTACAAACACTCCATAAAAGTGCCGGTACAAATAAGAAAACACATTTTCCACGCATAACATCAATTTTATAAAGTTCATATAAACAAGATAGCGTGACGTCAGTTCTGACATCCCCCTCTCTTATATTTTGCTTAATCCTTGTTTGCTTTCTTTCGTTCGTTGTGGTCAAGGATGGTTTTGCGGATACGCATACTCTTAGGAGTCACTTCAACAAGCTCGTCGCCCTTGATATACTCAAGACATTCCTCAAGACTCATAAGCACTTTCGGTATGACACGGGCTTTCTCGTCAGAACCACTCGCACGTACGTTTGTGAGCTGCTTGGCTTTTGTCACGTTGATGACAAGGTCGTTGTCGTGAACATGTTCGCCTACAACCTGTCCGGCATAAACTTCCTCTCCCGGATCGATGAAGAACTTTCCGCGGTCCTGCAGTTTGTCGATACTGTAAGCATAAGCCGTTCCTGTCTCCATTGCAATCATTGAACCGTTGACACGACGTACTATCTCGCCCTTGTAAGGCTGGTACTCCTTGAAGCGGTGGGCCATGATTGCCTCACCCTGACTTGCCGTAAGCACATTGGTACGAAGGCCGATGATACCACGTGAAGGAATGTCGAACTCGATGTTTACGCGGTCGCCCTGGCTTTCCATCGAGGTCATCTCACCCTTGCGGCGGGTCACCATATCAATCATCTTGCTTGCCGTTTCCTCCGGCACATTTATAGTAAGCTCTTCAATCGGCTCGCACTTCACGCCGTCGATTTCCTTATATATAACCTGCGGCTGGCCCACCTGAAGCTCGTATCCCTCGCGACGCATTGTCTCAATGAGCACAGACAGGTGGAGCACACCACGTCCGCTGACAATCCACTTATCGGTTGTGTCCTCGAACGGCTTAACTCTCAGCGCGAGGTTTTTCTCGAGTTCTTTCTGCAGACGGTCGTTCACGTGACGGCTTGTCACGAATTTTCCCTCACGGCCGAAGAAAGGTGAGTCGTTGATTGTGAACAACATGCTCATCGTAGGCTCGTCAATGGCGATAGGAGGCAGCGGTTCCGGATTCTCGAAATCGCAGATGGTATCACCAATTTCGAAACGTTCGAGACCGATAACAGCGCATATGTCGCCACTGTCAACATGATCGGTCTTATTGTGTCCCATACCTTCAAAAGTATGGAGTTCCTTTATCCTTGTACGCTCCTGTGTTCCGTCGCGATGACATATCGTCACGTTCATGCCGTCGCGGAGAGTTCCTCTGTGTACACGGCCCACAGCGATACGTCCTGTATAGTTGCTGTAATCGAGCGAAGTGATAAGCATCTGCGGAGTGCCTTCGATCTGTTTCGGGGCAGGAATAATCTCTACGATCTTGTCAAGCAGATAATCTATGTTGTCAGTTGGTTTGTTGAAATCCTCTGCCATCCATCCGTTTTTGGCAGAACCGTAAACAACAGGGAAATCCAACTGGTCTTCGGTTGCATTCAAAGCAAACATAAGGTCGAACACCATTTCGTATACTTCCTCCGGACGACAGTTGGGTTTGTCCACCTTGTTCACCACAACGATGGGTTTCAAACCTATCTGCAGTGCCTTCTGCAGCACAAAACGGGTCTGTGGCATCGGGCCTTCGAAAGCATCGACAAGCAGGATGCATCCGTCCGCCATATTGAGAACGCGCTCCACCTCGCCACCGAAGTCGGAGTGTCCCGGAGTGTCTATAATGTTAATCTTGACGCCTTTCCAGTTTATCGAAACGTTCTTGGAAAGAATTGTTATACCGCGCTCACGCTCCAAATCATTTGCGTCGAGCACCTGTCCACTGTTATCCTGACCTTCGCGGAATAATTTTCCGGCCAGCATCATCTTATCTACAAGCGTTGTCTTGCCATGGTCAACATGGGCAATGATTGCAATGTTCCTGATATCTTGCATAATATACCTTAAAAAATCGAGTGCAAAATTAATAATTTTAATCCACACTTCACATATTGTATATACATAATTTTCAAGCAAATATCGATTTGTCATACCATGGAAATAACACAACGGCAATACGCCAAAAAGTCATGTGCAGTGTGATACCATGTCCAACTGCACACAGAAAGCCCCGTTTTGTATGTAAAAAAAAGTTAAACAAAAGATTAATATACACCGTTAAGTCTTATTACTGAATAAAAAACAGTAACTTTGCATCCGCATTTCGCAAAATCATAAATTAACATTAACAAAAAGTTCTATGTACTTAGACAAAGCAAAAAAAGAAGAGATCTTTGGACAGTACGGAAAGTCTAACACTGATACTGGTTCAGCTGAGAGCCAGATAGCATTGTTCTCATACCGTATTTCCCATTTGACGGAACATCTTAAAAAGAACCGTAAAGATTATACAACAGCTCGTTCGTTGACCAAGCTTGTCGGCAAGCGCCGTGCACTGCTCAACTATCTGTACGACCGCGATGTAAACCGCTACCGTGCAATAGTAAAGGCTCTCGGTCTGCGCAAGTAATAAGACGACGACAAGAGATTCTTTTTAAAAAGACAAAAACGTCCGGAAGAAACAATGATTTCCTTCCGGACGTTTTCTTTTATCATACCTTACGAAAAACACGTGACGGCATACCGGAAAACAAAAGAACTTATCCAGAAACAGACTGCATGGAAATTAAGCGGTGATTGGTTTTATTGATGAACTGTCGCACAATAGCCGTAAACGTCCATACAAGGCAGCGTGGCATAAAGAACGTCAGCGCATATGCTCAATCTGAATTCACGTTTCAAGAACAGATAAATCCTCACAGCAAAAGAACTGCATACATACCGTGTGTTTCATCACGCGCCATGTCGGCGTTTCTGAAGAAAACCCGGGCGACGGACTTACAGTTTTTCTTGACTTTTTTTTGACAAAATAAAATCGCAAAAG
>USDT01000012.1 GCA_900553465.1 uncultured Prevotella sp. | reverse complement strand
GTGCGGAGAACGTCAACCACATATATTATATGGTGAACGCCAAGGACAAGTATCTGGCACTGAAACGCATCGTTGACTATTATCCGCGCATATTCGCCATCATATTCTGCCGCACGAAGGTGGAGACACAGGAGGTGGCCGACAAGCTCATACGCGACGGTTACAACGCCGAGTCGCTCCACGGCGACCTCTCCCAGCAGCAGCGCGACCTCACCATGCAGAAGTTCCGCCAGCATCTCACACAGCTGCTCGTGGCTACCGACGTGGCGGCACGCGGACTCGACGTGGACGATCTGACGCATGTCATCAACTACGGACTGCCCGACGACATAGAGAGCTATACCCACCGCAGCGGACGTACAGGCCGCGCCGGAAAGAAGGGAACGTCTATCAGCATCATACACACACGCGAACGCCACAAGGTGAAGGCCATTGAGAAGGTGATAGGCAAGAGTTTTGTGGACGGAGAGCTGCCTACACCAAAGGAGATATGCACCAAACAGCTCTACAAGGCTATAGACGAGATAGAGAAGGTGGACGTGAACGAGGAGGAGATTGCGCCGTTCATGGAAGACATAAACAGGCATTTCGAGTATGTGGACAAGGAGGACATACTGAAGAAAATCGTGAGTCTGGAGTTCGGACGCTTCCTTGCCTACTATGCCAACGCGCCTGAGATAGTGAAGCCAACCACCGAACGCGCAAAGAGAGGCGAGGCACGCAAGGACGGCAAAAAGACCAGAACACGCGGACAGCGGAAGGCCGAAAGCGGCTATCGCCGGCTGTTCATCAACCTGGGCAAGGACGACGGATTCTATCCGGGTGAGGTGATGCAGTTCCTCAACAAGAACATGCGCGGAAAGCAGGAGGTGGGACACATCGACCTGATGGGCAAGTTCTCATACATAGAAGTGCCGGAGGAGGATGCGGCAAAGGTGATGCGTGCACTCGACGGCAAGTCGTACAAAGGACGCACCGTGAGATGCAACGACGCCGACGACCGCAAGCGTGGCGACCGACGCACGAAGAAGGGCGACAGCCGCGACGATTTCAGCAAATATGAGAAGAAGTCGAAGCGACGCGACCGTGGCGCAGAAGCAAAGCCGTTCAGAGAGAGCGGACGCAAGGACGACTGGCGACAGTTCATCAACAATCCCGACATAAAGCTCGTGGGCGACGAACCGGACTTCAGCGAAGAGGGATGGGCACGCCGCCGTCCGCGCAAGAAGTGACACGTACGGCCAATAGGCCACAGCATTGACAACACGCGCAGACAAGGCAGAAAAGCCACTACAGCAGACGAAATAAAGCGAAAGGGGCATATCACCGGGCGTCACAACAGACGCCGCAGGGATATGCCCCTTTCCTGTTTCTGTGGCTTCGCACAGACGTTTTTATCTCATCGCCCAGAATGTAGCGCCGTTTACGGCCATGCGGGCCTCGAAAAGACCTGCTGCATCAGGTGTGACTGTTATCTTGTCGCCGTCGGGCAGAGATGCCTGTATGGTGCCGTCGTCATTGAAACGGAATATCTCTTTGGTCTTGCCGTCGACAACCTGCGACCACGAATTGTTCTTGCTGTCGTAGAGGAACTTCATTATCTCGCCGTCGGGTTTCTTTATCTCATAACCGTCCTTGAGCGTTGTGACGGCATAATAACGGCCGTCCTGACCCATTATTGTCTGCGTCTTGCCCTCGTTCTTGGCAAGCGGATTGCTGCCGGACCAGAACTCCATCGTGTTTATTACAAGCGCATCGACAACTCCACACACCGCATAGGCGGGGCTGATGAAAAGGAATATGATTTCATTGAGGAACTTCTCGTTCGTCGCTCTGGTGTTCCACATCGCCAGCTTGTGAGTCAGCTGGAAAGAACCTACACACGAACTCGCCATCAGACATCCCGTCATGATAATGGCAGATACTTTCAGATGATTGATTTTCATATTGCAACAAAGTTTTTACGTTCAATTTAACGTAAAGGTATATAATATATATGAAAATGAAACTTTGTGCACATTATTATTTAACATATATTGTTTTTACGCAAAAGAATGTGTAAAAAAACAAAATAAAGTGTCAAAGCAGGAAAATGCCTTCAGGACCTTCGTTGAACAGAAGGTCGAGAATGCTCAGATTGGGGATGAAACCGTGCTTCTGCGCATACACCTGATAGTATGGGTGCGGACTGAATGTGGCATCAGTCAGCGGATGTTTCGGGCGGATGGCATCGCGGAAATCGTCGGCGCAGACATCTTCGGTCTGCAGGTATTCGTCGGTGAGTTCTATGGTCGGGCGGATGTCGAGAAGCGAGCAGATGGTATGGGTTATCTCGAGGTTGAAATCGAAGAGAAACTCCCAGCGGCGATCGAAGAACGGACGTATGTCGTCGGCATAATAGTCGAAAAACGGACTTTCGCCATAGGATGACACAAGAGCGTTCCAGTGGAGATGACGCCATGAACCATGGTCGCTTATCCGTATGTCGCGCATAAGGCACTTACGGCCCTCATAGCGTTCTATGGGGACCGTAAGCGTCTGGGGACCTCCGGTCGCTGCTATCACACAACGGTTGCGGTAGGTCTGCTTCACGTAGTTGTCGTAACGTTCGATGAAGCACCGGTCATAGCGGTGCAGCTTCTGATACCACTGCACCGGACCGAAGTATGCTGATGAAAGTAAAGCCTGCGTCATTACGGACAATATTGCTTGAACAGGACGTTACCTTACTTGATATTGTCGACAAAGCGGAACAGACGGTTCCAACGTATGCCGCTGAAGCCATGACGGTCGGGATCGCTCGACCACCAGATGAATATCGGCTTGCCCACAATGTGGTCTTCAGGAACGAATCCCCAGTAGCGTGAGTCGAGTGAGTTGTGGCGATTGTCGCCCATCATCCAGTAGTAGTCCATAGCGAAGGTGTAGGTCTTTGCCAGTTTACCGTCGATGTATATGCTTCCGTTGTTTATCTTCAGGTCGTGACCCTCATAAACGCGTATGGGGCGTTCATATATCGCGATATTGTCCAGTGTCAGGTTGATGGTTTCGCCTTTCTTAGGAATCCATACCGGACCGTAGTTATCGCGTGTCCATCCTGTAGCGCCGTTCAGCGGATAGATGTCCTCAGTGGTGGCATCGGTGTTGAGCGTAATGCTCTCGACAATGTCGCGACGTGTTTTCAATATGCGTGCAGCACGGGCTGTAAGCGGAAGATAACCACGCTCGTTAAGGCTCATGAGATCTTCCATCGATATGCCGAGCTGCTCCATGAGGTTTTCGGGCATAGACGACTTCAGCTTCACATAGTAGGTGTACTGCACGTTGTCCGGTTCTTTGTTGGGTTTGCCGTCAACATATACGATGCGGTCCTTTATCTGGAGTGTCTGTCCGGGAAGGCCGACACAACGTTTCACATAATTCTCACGACGGTCTACCGGACGCGATATCACCTCGCCGTACAGTTGTGAATTTTCAGCAATATAACGGCGTCCGATAGCGTAAATATAGTCGAAGAACTTGAGACGGGCTTCCGCATCAAGGTTTCTGTAATCCACCGGATCCGGATATTGTTCCTGATATATCTGATGACCGAACGAATAAACCATCTGATAGAAGTCCTGTGTCTGCCACTGTTCGGCTGTGCAGAGCGAGTCACCGGCCGGATAGTTGAACACAACGATGTCATTGAGCTTCACCTTGCCAAGACCCGGTGCACGGTCGTAGCCCCACTGCGGCCACTCGATGTACGACTTGCAGTTGAGCACAGGAAGTGTGTGCTGCGTAAGCGGCATGGTAAGCGGTGTGTTCGGTTTGCGCGGACCGTAGCTTATCTTGCTCACAAAGAGATAATCGCCTGTGAGAAGTGACTTCTCAAGCGAGCTTGAAGGAATGACATAGTTCTGAAAGAAAAACAGATTGATGAAATATACTGCCACAAGAGCAAAGACAAGAGCGTCGACCCATGACATGACGAACCGTACGGGACGTTCGGCATAACGCCACCACTGCCAGCGTATTTTCTTCGTTATGTAAACGTCGAAGATGAACGGAAGGACAAGAAGTCCCCACCAACTGCCAATCCAATAGAGGAAGAGCAGATAAAGAACGGCAACGCCAGCGAACTTGGCCCACTGCACTTTCATGTTTATTCTTTCTTTTTCCTTGTCTATCATTGTTTCTGACTTATTTTGAGATATTGATATTATTGCAGCCTTGCTGTCATGCCGTATCAGAACTTGAACAGATCGGCAGTTGTAAGCAGACCGGTATGATCCTTGGTGTATTCGGCCGCAAGAACAGCACCGAGAGCAAATCCTTCACGCGAATGGGCGTCGTGGGTGATTGTGATGCAGTCGGCCGGACTGTCATAAACAATAGAGTGGATGCCGGGTACCTCGTCACGACGCAGGCTTTCTATGGCCAGCAGAGACGGATCAACGTCGTTAGAACCCTCCACTGTGCCGTCGGCATGGAGCTGACGTCCCTTTGTCCAGTCATTCTTACGGTCAATATTTTCTATTATCTCCTCGGCGAGAGTTATGGCAGTGCCCGACGGAGCATCGAGCTTGTGCACATGATGTGTCTCGCTCATATGAACGTCATATTGCGGAAAATTGTTCATTATACGTGCGAGATATCTGTTCACGGCAGAGAATATGGCGACACCGACAGAGAAATTGCTGGCCCAGAAAAGCGTCTGTCCGCCTTCGGTACACAGACGGCGTACATCCTCACCGTGTTCTTTCATCCATCCGGTAGAACCGCTGACAACCTTCACATTGTGCTTGAAAGCTCTCAGATAATTGTCATAAGCGGAAGTAGGATTTGTGAATTCAATGGCTACATCGGCCGATGCAAATGCCTCACTGTCAAAATCGGAAAGATTATCAACGTCGATAATGCTTACTATACGGTGGCCACGGGCTTTTGCAATGGCCTCTACCATGTGGCCCATCTTGCCGTAACCAATCAATGCTATATTCATAATAGATAAAAAATTACAGTTATGCAAAGTTATTAATTATTTGTCACATTCGTGACATTTATTAGGATATATAAGTAAAAAGTAGCCATATTTTATAAAAACTTTTGGATGTAATGAGTTTTTTTTCTTACCTTTACACCGTTTTTTTTAATTATAATAATGAGAAGCCCATACGTATTATTGATGTCCGTCGTATGCTGCGGAATGCTTTCGTCATGTTTTAAAGACGAACCATTAAATGCAGAATGCGACATTGAAGAGGCATACATTCATGCAGACAATCCCGAAGAAATGTTTTTCAATGCGTCAGACTCACTGATCAAAGTTCTTTACAACGAACATAATATCGACTTCAAAGTAAGGAAGGAAACTGACCTGACAGCAATTGCTCCACGTTTCAGAATAACAGAGGGTGCGACTATTGTGCCGGGAAACGGTTCTGTACAGGACTTCTCCAATGGTCCGGTAAAATACACAGTGACATCGGAAGACGGACAGTGGAGTCGCGAATATTATGTGTCGGTAAATATTCAGACACAGACTGTTAGCGACACTATCTACTACGACTTCGAAAGATACGCTCTTAACTCCAAGAGCAAATATTATATCTGGAGCGATCTGAACCCTGACGGAACCGAAGCCTACAATTGGGCAACCGGCAATCCGGGTTTTGCTGTCAGCCGACCGACTGCGAAGCCAGAGGAATATCCCACAACACCATGGGTTGACGGACTGGATGGCTCTGCCGTTAAACTGACAACATCTGACACGGGTCCGTTCGGAGCACTCAAGAACATGCGCATCGCCTCAGGCAATCTCTTCATCGGACGTTTCGATGCCACAGTAGCTATCCAACCCGGAGGAGCGATGAAAGCTACTATGTTCGGACTGAAATACACTACAGGAAAGAAACCTGTAAAACTCATGGGAAATTATAAATATAAACCGGGAGCTGTATATCAGGACAAATACGGAAAACCGGTTGAAGGCAAGACAGACACTGGAGACATTTATGCTGTGCTCTATAAAAACACCGACAGCAACGGCAATCCCGTGGTGCTGTATGGTGACAATGTGTTGACAAGCCCGCAGATAGTGGCAATCGCGCGACTCGACAAAGTTGAGAATACTGATACATGGACAGAGTTTGAAGTGGATTTCAATTACACACAGGAAGTGGACGAGTCTTTGCTCGACAACTACGGATACAATCTTGCAGTGGTATTCTCATCAAGCATAGAAGGAGCTAACTTCGAAGGAGCTATCGGCAGTACGATGTTTGTGGACAAAGTGAGAGTTATTTGTGAAACAACAGAATAACAAAAAAGATGAAAATGAATTATAACAAATCCATTCTGATACTATTCCTCCTCATAGCAGGTGTATCCAATGCCGTATGTGGCAGTATTTTCGACAACCTGACATACTACGGTCGCCTTGGTTACAATATCGGAGGAACTGCTCCGATTGGCATGCCTGCAACCATCAGAAGCCTGTCAAAATATACCATCAAAGTAAATACCACTATCGGTCTCGATGCTTACAAACCCATCGACGGCAAATGGGGACTTATTGGCGGATTCCACATTGAGAACAAAGGAATGAACACCGATGCCCGTGTAAAGAACTACAGCATGGAGATGCGTCAGGGTGGTGAGTCTTTGAAAGGTGTCTTCACCGGTCAGGTGGTGTCAAAAGTAGAGGAATGGATGGTAACACTTCCATTACAGGCAACATATGACATCAATGACAAAGTAAGAGTAAAGTTCGGCCCATATTTCTCTTATCTTCTTTCGAACAAATTCGATGGCTATGCCTACGACGGTTATCTGCGCGTAGGTGATCCCACCGGTGAGAAAATAGAATTGGGAACAGACGAAGCCTCACGCGGTACATACGATTTCTCCGACTACATGCGCAAATGGCAATTTGGTGTTGATTTGGGCGCAGACTGGTATTTCTCACGCCGCTTCGGAGCCTATTTCGACCTCTCATGGGGACTGTCCGGAGTATTCAAAGAGAACTTCAAGACAATAGAACAGACACTTTACCCGATCTACGGAACAATAGGTTTAACATACAAACTAAATTAATTAAAGGATTTTTAGGATGAAAAAAATTTTTACTTCATTACTGACAATGGTTGCTTTTGCCGTATCTGCTATGGCAACAGACTACAAAGACATTATGACTGTCACCGTCAACGGAGTACAGGCGACACCGACAGAGAACACAATCTCAATCGAAGACAAAGGTGAGAACGGATATACTCTCAGTCTGAAAAACTTCGTTATGTACATGAAAGGCGAACCAATGCCTGTAGGAACCATCGTACTTGAGAATGTTGGCGCAACTGCCAATGGCGAGGTGACAACACTTAAGACAAATCAGGAAATAACAATAGCCGAAGGTGATGATCCAAACTTCGCAGGACAGTGGTTGGGACCAATACTCTCTGCAACAGGAGAACTTATACCAGTAAACCTTGTTGGTGAGATACGCGGCGACAAGTTCTACACCGTAATCAACATCTACTTTTCGGAAATGGATATCAAAGTTGTATTCGGAAACGGTGGTTATCAGATAACAAACTCTGACTTCGAACTCTTCCACAAAGCCACATATACAGGCGCATTCAATAAAAAGTACGAAAGCGATGAGCCAAACGCATGGCACTCATTCATGAGCAGCACCGGAAGTCTTGCCTCTGCAGTAAGCTCCAACACTCACACTTATATATCAGATGACGTCCGTCCGGGTACAACAGGAAAGAAAAGTGTGAAAGTCGTATCAGGAATAGTTCTTGGTTTCCAGCCGGCAAACGGAACTATCACAACCGGTCGGCTCAAAGCAGCAGGATTAACTGCAACCGACACAAAAAACAACTCATTCCTCGATCTGACCAACAAAGATGTTGACGGCAACGGCGATCCATTCTACACACTGCTGAACGGCCAGCCTGACGCTATCAAGGTCTGGGTGAAGTATCAGCAGGGAGAGGTAAATGAAACTTACCCATACGCAACAATAAGCGCAACCATCACAGACGGTACATACTATCAGGATCCGGAAGACAAGACCTATACAAACATCGTTGCAAAAGCTAAGAACGACAAGATTGAGAGCAAAGGCTTCGAGTGGCAGGAACTCACAATTCCGTTCGACTACGCTTCTTTCGCAACAAACAATGCTGAGACAAAAGCCATCCTCGTTACTATGTCAACCAACGCACAGCCGGGTGTGGCAAGTTCATCAGCAAAAAATCCCGACGTTCTTATCATTGACGACCTCTCACTCGTTTACAACTCACAGCTTGCTTCACTGAAAGTAAAGGGTGCTGACGTTGAAGGCTTCAACAAAGACGAGTTCAACTACGATCTCACAGCAGAAGGCGCAATCAGCGTTGACGATATCGAAGCTGTTTCAGACGGTCAGGGTGCTTATGTTACAAAGAGCGTTGAAGATGTTGACGGAGGCGTGAAAGTTACAATAACAGTCACATCTAACGACCTCCAGACTACAAACGTATATACTCTCAATATCGCAGGTGCTACAACAACAGGCATCAACAAGGTTGTGACAACCACAGGTAAAGGCAATGCTGCCATCTATAACGTAAACGGACAGCGCGTTGACAACATGTCACAGAAAGGTCTTTACATCATCCGTCAGGCCGACGGCAAAACAGTTAAAGTATTGAAGAAATAATCAAAGAACGAATATTCATCAAGAAAAAAATCCCGGACTGTCGATAGTTCGGGATTTTTTGTGTAGCTTTGTATCTATCCTTTTCGTCTTTACATAATATGGAACAACTCCTCCACTACATATGGAAGCACAAGCTTTTTCCGCTTAGAAGGCTCGAGACGACCGACGGCCTCAGCGTGGAAGTAATCGATCCGGGTCTCCACAACAGCGACGCCGGCCCCGACTTCTTCAACGCTAAGGTGAAGATAGGCGGCACCATGTGGGTGGGAAACATTGAGATACACGACAAGTCGTCCGACTGGTACACTCACGGACACGACCGCGACCCTCGCTACGACAACGTGATACTCCATATAGCAAAGACAATCGACTCCGAAGTAAGGACAAGTCACGGCAACACGCTGCCGCAGATGCAGCTCGACGTGCCCGAAAGCATTACGTCAAACTACGAGCGTCTGCTCCACGAAGACAAGTATCCGCCGTGCCACAAGCTCATTTCCGCCCTGCCATCCATCACCGTTCATTCATGGATGAGCGCACTTCAGACCGAACGTCTTGAACAGAAGACAGAAGCGATAGCCGAACGTGTGAAACGCTGCGACGGTTCGTGGGAAGACGCCTTCTTCGTTACCCTGGCACGCAACTACGGTTTCGGTGTCAACAGCGAAGCCTTCGAGACGTGGGCTCTCAACATGCCGATGATGCACATCGGCCGTCACCGCGACGACATATTCCAGACCGAGGCACTCTTTCTCGGCCAGGCCGGACTGCTTTCTGCCGACGCCATGCCCGAACGCCAGCGCGAGGCGGCACTCGCCGACGACTATTTCGTCCGTCTGAGCCGCGAATATCAGTATCTTGCCCACAAGTTCTCGCTCCACCCCATCGACTTCCGTTTATGGAAGTTCCTGCGCCTCCGCCCGCAGAACTTCCCCCACATACGCATCGCGCAGCTCGCATCGCTCTACCATTCGCGCCGTGCCGGTCTCAGCCTTATAGCCGGATGCGACACCATAGACGACGCGCGCCACATGCTCACAACGTCCGTAACACCCTACTGGCGCACCCACTACACCTTCGGCCATGCCAGCCGCGAGAGTGCGAAAAGCCTCTCCCGACAGTCCATCGACCTGCTAATCATCAACACCATAGTGCCGATGCTGTTTGCCTACGGGCGCCACAAATCGTCTGAAGAAATGTGCTGGCGCGCCGCCGATTTCCTCGAACAGCTCACGCCCGAACGCAACAACATAGTGCGCATGTGGGAGGAATGCGGACTGAAAGTGCAGAACGCCGGCGACACACAGGCACTCATACAACTGAAGAAAAACTACTGCAACCGCAAGGACTGCCTGCGCTGCCGTTTCGGATACGAATATCTGAAACAGCGCAGCACAACGCCTGCCGGTGCGACAACCGATAAAGAAAACAACGATAAGAATGGAATACATATTTGAAACCGAGATGGAGGTCCGCGACTATGAGTGCGACATCCAGGGCATAGTGAACAACGCTAACTATCTGCACTACACCGAGCACACGCGACATCTGTTTCTCGCATCGCTCGGAGTGAGTTTCTCAAAACTCCACGAGAAGGGTGTCGATGCCGTGGTGGCACGAATGAATCTCCAGTACAAGACTCCGCTACGCTGCGACGACGTGTTCATCTCGCGCCTGGCGATGCACAAGGAGGGCCTGCGCTACATCTTCAATCAGGACATATTCCGCAAGAGCGACGAGCGCCTGTGCTTCCGCGCCACGGTCGAACTGGTGTGCCTCATCAACGGCCGCCTGGGCAACAGCGACGACTACGACCGCGCCTTCGCCAAATACATCTAAACAACCGCACGCCGCACACAGCCGGACATGATGCCGGCAACGCAAACCGCAACAGCAATGTGCCGATGGACAACTCACAGGAAATAATCAACACCATAGCGCTCACGCGCATCAACTACTTCAGCCTCGCCGGAATGCTCGAGCTATACCGGCGTCTCGGTTCCGCCACGGCAGTCATGGACCACCGTGACAACATACGTGACGTGCTGCCCGATGCCACACAGCGCCTCATCGACGCACTGAAAGACGTGAGCGAACCGTTGCGACGCGCCGAAGCAGAACTGGAGTATGACGAGGCACACGGCATCACACCGCTCACAATGAACGACACGCGCTATCCGTCACGGCTGCGTGAGTGCGACGACGCTCCGCTCATGCTGTTCTACAAAGGCACCGCCGACCTCAACCGCGCACGCGTCCTGAGTATCGTCGGCACGCGCCACTGCACATCCTACGGTCAGGACCTCATACGCCGCTTCTGCGACGACCTGCGGCAGATATGCCCCGACGTGCTCATCATAAGCGGCCTTGCCTACGGCGTGGATATCTGCGCCCACCGCAACGCCCTGCGCTCTGGCTTCGACACTGCCGCCGTCCTTGCCCACGGACTCGACACCATCTATCCCTCAAGCCACAGGGACACGGCACGCGAGATGCTCACCCGGGGCGGCCTCATCACCGAGTTTCTCACCGGCACCAACGCCGACAAGGTGAACTTCGTGCGCCGCAACCGCATCGTGGCAGGCATGGCCGACGCTACACTTCTCGTTGAGAGCGCCAGTCACGGCGGCGGACTCATCACCACAGGCATAGCCCAAAGCTACGGACGCGACGTGTTCGCCTTCCCCGGAGCGGTGGGAATGACCTACAGCGAAGGCTGCAACAACCTCATACGCGACAACGGAGCGGCACTCATAACCTGCGCCGCCGACCTTGCCGCCGCCATGACGTGGGACAACGACTCCGCCCTGCGCGAAGCCCGCCAGCAAGGCATCGAGCGTCAGCTCTTTCCCGAACTCACCGGCGACGAGCAGCTCATCGTCTCGACACTCGCCAAGACCAACGACATGCAGATCAACATGCTCGCCGTGCGCACAGGCATCCCCGTACAGCGCATGTCGGCACTGCTCTTCTCGCTCGAGATGAAAGGTGTGGTCAGGATGTACGCCGGCGGCACTTATCATCTTCTGCAATAAAACAACAGACAATGAAAATAGGAAACATAGAATTCGGAGACAGACCTCTGTTTCTCGCCCCGATGGAAGACGTGACCGACATAGGCTTCCGCAAGCTCTGCAAGCGTTTCGGCGCATCAATGGTATATACCGAGTTTGTGAGTGCCGAGGCTCTCGTGCGCTCCATCAAATCGACAGTAAGCAAGCTCACCATAAGCGACGACGAACGTCCCGTGGGCATACAGATATACGGCCGCGACACCGAAGCCATGGTGGAGGCGGCAAAGATAGTGGAAGAGGCACATCCCGACGTCATCGACCTCAACTTCGGCTGTCCCGTGAAGAAGGTGGCCGGCAAGGGAGCCGGCGCGGGCATGCTGCAGAACATTCCGCTCATGCTCGACATAACGCGCGAAGTGGTGAAGGCCGTGCACACGCCCGTCACCGTCAAGACCCGTCTGGGCTGGGACAGCAGCCACCTCATCATCACCGACCTTGCCGAGCAGCTGCAGGACTGCGGCATACAGGCGCTCACCATACACGGCCGCACCCGTGCACAGATGTACACCGGCAGCGCCGACTGGACGCTCATAGGCGAGGTGAAACGCAATCCGCGCATACACATACCCATCATAGGCAACGGCGACATAACATCGCCGGAAGAGGCCGAGCGCGCTTTCAACGACTACGGCGTGGATGCCGTCATGGTGGGACGCGCCACCTTCGGCCGCCCGTGGATATTCAAGGAGATGCGCGACTATCTCGACGGACGTCCGCAGGACCTCACGCTCGACCTCGACCGCAAGATTGACATACTCGAGGAACAGCTCCGCATCAACGTGGAACGCATCGACGAGTACCGCGGCATACTCCACACGCGCCGCCACCTCGCCGCCACACCCATATTCAAGGGCATTCCCGACTTCCGCCAGACGCGCATAGCAATGCTCCGCGCCACTACCGTAGAGGAGCTGACCGCCATTCTCGAGGACTGCCGCCGCAGGCTTGGCGCACAACAATGATATGAAAACGAAAATATACTTACACCTATAACAAAACAAAAACAAGACAAACATGAAACGTTTGACAATTCTTCTTGCCGTGATAGCCATAAGCATGGCGACCATGGCCCAGCAGGCTTTGTGGGACAAAGCCTCGGCTGTATCGCCGGTGGAGAACGCCGACGGTAGCGTAACATTCAACCTATTCGCGCCCAACGCACAGAAAGTGGAGGTGACGGGCGACTTCAATCAGATAAGCGGCATCACTCTGCCAATGACCAAGAACGACAAAGGCATGTGGTCGGTAACAACCAAGCCTCTCGCGCCGGAGCTCTATTCCTACAGCTTCAAGGTGGACGGCATGCGCATAGTCGATCCGTCCAACGCATACATGAACCGCGACATAACCACCTACTCCAGCCTGTTCATCGTCTCTAAGGAGAAAGGCGACCGCGGATCGCTCTACAGTGTGAACAACGTACCGCACGGAACTGTAGCCAAAGTGTGGTATGACAGCCCCACATTGGGCCTCAAGCGCCGCCTCACCGTCTATACTCCGGCCGGATATGACGGCAAGAAACGCTATCCCGTCATGTATCTCATGCACGGCATGGGCGGCGACGAGAACGCATGGAGCGAGCTGGGCCGTGCCACACAGATACTCGACAACCTCATCGCCGCAGGCAAGGCCAAGCCGATGATCGTAGTAATGCCCAACGGCAACACCAACTGCAGCGCCGCTCCGGGCGAATGGTCGGCGGGCATGTACATACCGGGCCACTACACCATAAAGGCAAAGGCAAAAGCCTCGATGGAGGAAAGCTTCATGGACATAGTGAACTTCATCGACAACAACTACCGCACCATAAAGAAACGCGAAGGCCGCGCCGTATGCGGACTGTCAATGGGCGGCGGCCACACCTTCGGCGTATCGATGCTCTATCCCGAAACGTTCGACTACTACGGTCTGTTCTCCGCCGCTCCGTGGATAAGGGGCAACATGGATCTGAGCAACTTTGCCGAGAAGCTGAGAGCCGACAAGGAGACATGCGATCTGCTGCAGAAGCTCTTCGACAGCAAGCCCGAGCTCTACTGGATAGCCATAGGCAAGGACGACTTCCTGTACGAACCCAACAAGATTCTGCGCGAATATTTCGACGAGAAGGGTTATAAATACGAATACTACGAGAACGACGGAGGTCATCTCTGGCGCAACTGGCGCATATATCTCACAATGTTCTCACAGATGCTGTTCAAGAATCTGAAATAAGATTCATACCATACGGTCAGGCGCCGGGCCCGTTACGCCTCGTCTGACAGCATAAAACACCGGTGACGCATGAATCATGCCGCCGGTGTTTTTCTTATTGTCACACGCAAAATAAAAGCCTTTCCGCCACATTCTGTTGTCTGTAATGAAGGTACAGACCGGCTCTGCATATTTATGCAAAAGCGTTTGGGGGTATTGCATAAATATTCAACGTCAACTTCACGAGAGTGCCAACGCCGGCGACAAAAGTGTCCGCGGATTCATATACGCGATTCTCAGAGACTTTACGCAATGCTTTGACTATCAACAATTTAGCCACAACCCACTTCCGACATCATTTTCCACGCGTCACAATATAGCCCGTATTAGGGCATGAAACAGGCCGTTTCATGCCCTAATACCGTTCATTTCGCACCCTGACAATGTCCATTCCGTACTCTGATAAAAGCTTTACTGCAAACCGGAACGATGCTTTTCATAATCCAATGAACAAAAGAGTGCTTTCCGCAAATGCGCCGCACGCAGTGGCGCATACACAAAACGGCTGCGGAAAAGCCTTTCCCGCAGCCGCTCGTTTTCTATTTTACAAAAAATTTTTGTCAAAATTTTTTACTTTCAGAATTGCATAATTATGCGATTTCCGGACGTTTACCATTGTTTCAGCCAGGCTCTCAGCGCTCGCCGGCCGCACACTCCGGACACAGTCCCTTGAGCACATAGTTGATGCTCGACAGCGTGAATCCGGGCGGCAGATCCACCACCGGCACGGCTATCTGCTTCAGACAGAAGGTGCGCTGGCACGAGGTGCAGTAGAAGTGGGTGTGCTCGTCCTCCACCGAACAGTCGCAGTCGTCTGAACAGACAGCATATTTGAGCGAGCCCGAACCGTCGTCTATGACGTGCACAAGGCGATTGAGCAGAAACAGCGAGAGCGTGCGCGATATGGTGGATTTATCTACTGTGGGCAGATAACGCTCCATGTCGGGCAGCGAAACGGCTTCGTCGCCGCGCATCATCTCGCGCAGAATGAGCAGCCGGGTGGCCGTAGGGCGTATGCCGCGGTGCTTCAGTTTATCAAGATAAAATTGTTCGTCGGTCATTGTTTCAGGTGTGATATGTCAGGAGTTTTCAACGTATCATGCTGCGAAGTTAGCCAAATAAACGCACATTACAAAATGTTTTCACGCCTTATGGCCGCGCGGCTGCGAAAAAATGCGCATCGAGTTGAGCACGGCAAGCAGTGCCACGCCGGTGTCGGCAAATACTGCCATCCATATGTTGGCCGCTCCGAACACACCCAACAGCATCACCATCACCTTGAAACCTATGGCCATCACGATGTTCTGTTTCACAATGCGGCGCGTGCGGCGTGCGGCAGCTATGGCCTCGCCTATCTTCGTCAGCCGTTCGCTGTGTATCACTATGTCGGCTGTCTCCACTGCCATGTCGGCACTGCCTGCTCCGAAGGCTATGCCCGCATCGCTCGTGGCGAGCACCGGCGCGTCGTTGATTCCGTCGCCGACGAACGCCACCCTGTGGCCGTCGCGCTGCATCGAGGCTATGTATTCGGCCTTTCCGCCCGGCAACAGATCACCGTAACCACGGCCGGCACCCGTTGCTTCAGCCACGTCGTCAACAATAGTCTGGCGGTCGCCGGACAGTATCACGGTGTGCAGTCCCAGACTGCCAATGGCTTCGCGGGCGTCTGAACGCACCGTGTCGCCCAGTATTATGCAGCCCTTGTACGCGCCGTCAGCGGCAACAGCGACTATTGTTCCCTGCTCGTCTGTCAGCAGTTCGGGCACGATTATGCCGTGGCGTACAAGCAGACGGGGCGTGCCGGCGAGCCAGTTGCCGGCTTCCAGACCGTAGCCGGCCACGGTTCTGACGTCGGGCATGGCGGCCGGCGGAGCAAAATGTCCGGCATATTCCACTATGGCGCGTGCCACGGGATGCGTTGACGAACGCTCCATGGCTGCCACCATGGCCAGATCGGAGTTTGAAAGTCCCTCCACACGACGCACGCTGAAGCGTCCGTGGGTGAGTGTGCCGGTCTTGTCGAAAGCCACGGTGTCAACACCTGCTATGGCGTCAATGCTTCCTCCGCCCTTGAACAGTATGCCACGACGCGACGCAGCACCTATGCCTGCGAAATAGCCGAGGGGCACACTGATGACGAGAGCGCACGGACACGATATGACAAGGAATATGAGTGCGCGACCGAACCAAAGACCGAGGTCATACTGACCGCACACACCTGCAAGACTGCACAGCCACGGCACAAGCACCACCAGCACCGCAAGACCGAACACCACAGGCGTATATATGCGTGCGAAGCGGCGGATGAACAGCTCGGTAGGAGCCTTGCGGGCCGACGCTTCCTCCACAAGCCGGAGTATGCGTGCTACGGCCGACTCGCCCGCAGGGCGTATCACACGCAGACGTACTACGCTGTCCGTGGCTATCATTCCGGCCGACACCTCGCCGCCCGTGGCAATAACACGTGGCAGCGACTCGCCCGTGAGTACAGAGGTATCAAACGGAGCGTCAGCCGTAAGCAGCTCGCCGTCGAGAGGTACACGCTCACCGGGCCTCACCTCTATGGTCTCGCCCACTGCCACCGACTCGGGTGTGCACATCACCACACCGCCGTCTCTCACCACCGAAGCATGGTCGGGGCGGAACGCCACCATGCTGCTTATGTTGCGGCGTACGCGTTCCACGGCGCGGTGTTGCAGCATCTCGCCTGCCTGATAAAGCAGCATCACTGCCACCGCCTCGGGATATTCGCCTATGACAAAGGCACCGGCCGAAGCAAGAGCCATGAGCATGAACTCGTTGAACACGTCGCCGTGAGAGGCATGCACGGCAGCCGAGCGTACCACTCCCGAACCAACCGGCAGGAAAGCTGCAAGATACCACAACAGCGCCACTATACCTTCAAACCACGCAACGCCTGCACCCGAGGCTACAAGTCCGCCGGCTAACATGACGGCCGACACAATTATCGGCCACACATGAGTATGATGATGATGTTCACACATATTTTCTCGTTTATGTTTCTGCAGGCAAAATTAGCTCAAAAGCGGTGCAACCGGGTTGCAATTGTCACAGATGCCAGTCGCAACTGAAGCCGAGCCTCAACATTGCCGCCACACCGCACTCGTGTGAATTTCTCACAAAATGTACAGTGGGCTGCATATATACGTTCTTCGCACAGTCTATACGACACGTAGCCTCACAGGCCAGCTCACTCTCATTGCCGTAACCGGCATATCCGGCAAACAGTCCGCCGCACACCCGGTCCCGCTCCATCACCACCCCACCGCCTGCATACATACGGCAGCCATCGGTCACCGTGCTGCCCGAACACTGGGCAAGAACGTGCATATGCCGGCCGACGCGCAGTTCGGCGTAGCCCCACAATGTGGCGTAAAGCCCTTGGGCGGACGACATCGCCGTCCTGTCCGTCTCCACACTGTCGGCAGTAAGCACTCCGTGATAAACGGCCATGCCCGCATAACAGCACGAGCCATCATTCTCATATCCCGCTGCCATCATGCCGAACACACCGTCGTGAGCAGGACATATGCGGAAAACATTCTCACGACCCGTAAGGCGGTTGTGGCCCGTTCCGTTATAAACAGAAGCCTCAACACTCCATTGTCCCAAGTCTATCTTCACATCCGCGCCTACTGCGGCGACCGGATAGTTGGCTATAGGATAATTGGCCGATATCGTGGGAAATATGCCGCACGAACTGTTTGTGAACAGAGAGGCGCACGGCGATGTGAAATAATCCTCATTGACATTGCGTATGCCCAGAAACAACGCCACCCTGCGGTCTTTCCACTCCAGCCCAAGCACGGCAGGAGCAAAGGGAAGGCTGGCTTCATCTATATTGGAGAATACCTGCCGGTCGGACAGTAATCGCTCTGAAGATGTCCGTGCTATACTGACGGAAGCAAGACTGGCATTCAGATGCCGGCCCAAAGGCATACTGAAGTCTGTACGCAACATGTTCACCCAGTTGCAACTACCGCGGAAGGCGGTCTGCAGTTCGGTAGTGTGGCTCAGTCTGAAGTCCTGAGCCGAAAGGCGGCTGCCAAAGACAGCCGCCGTCATAACAAAAATCAAAAACATATGTCTCATGACACTTTTCCACCGGTTAAAGCCATTTCACAAAACGTCTTACATACCAGTTCTTCACAATCTGCGTCAGCACACAATATGACAGCAGTATGCCCAACAACCACGGGAAATAGGCCAAAGGCAGAGGTTCCAGACCAATGGCACCGCCCAACGGTGTGAAAGGAATGAGGATACCGACCGTCACTATGAGCAGAGTCATCATGCTGACCTGCCACGACGCACGGCTCTGCACGAACGGAATTCTGCGCGTACGTATCATATGCACGATGAGTGTCTGTGAGAGCAGTCCCTCCACAAACCATCCCGACTGGAACAACGACTGATGGGCGGACGAATCGCAGCCGAACACATACCACATGACAAGATAAGTGGCAATGTCGAATACGGAACTTATCGGACCGATGAAAATCATGAACCGGCTCAGGTCGGAAGCATCCCACTTGCGCGGACGGCGCAGATAATCAGCGTCCATACGGTCGAACGGAATGGCTGTCTGCGATATGTCGTAGAGCAGATTCTGAATGAGCAGATGTATGGGCAGCATAGGCAGGAAAGGCAGGAACGCACTGGCGGCCATCACACTGAACATATTGCCGAAGTTGGAGCTTGCCGTCATCTTGATGTATTTGGTAATATTGCCAAACGTACGTCTTCCTTCCAGCACGCCATCCTCGAGCACCATAAGGTCCTTCTCAAGCAGAATGATGTCTGCACTTTCCTTTGCTATGTCAACGGCCGAATCGACAGATATGCCGATGTCTGACTGACGTAGCGCGGCAGCGTCGTTTATGCCGTCGCCAAGGAAGCCTACGGTGTGGTTCTGTTCCTGAAGCAGCGATATGATAAGAGTCTTCTGGTCGGGTGTCAGTCTGGCAAATACCTTTGTGCGCAGTACTGCCTTGCGCAGCTCTGAGGCATCCATGCGTTCAAGTTCAGGTCCGCTGACCACGCAACTCGTGTCGATGCCTACCTGACGGGCTATGGTCTGCACCACAGCATCGTTGTCACCCGACAGTATCTTCACTTCTATGCCATGCTCGTGCAACTGGCGTATGGCGCTTGCTGCCGAGGGTTTGGGTGGATCGAGAAAGGCAAGATAGCCGATAAGCACCATGCCGCTCTCATCGGCAACACTGAAGTCACGGTCCTTACTGAGATAACTTTTATGTGCTACCGCAAGCACACGCATGCCCTGTCTGTTCATACGACCGCTTATCTCCAGTGCCTTCTCCCTCAGTTCCGGCGTGAGCGGATGCACCTCACCCTTATACTCGGCATGCGAACAGATGGCGAGCATCTCCTCAACGGCTCCCTTTGTTATAATCTGACGCTTGCCGGCCTTATCCTCCACCACCACCGACATTCTACGACGGGTGAAGTCGAACGGTATCTCATCCACTTTTCTGTAATCGTCTTTCAGATATTCCAGCGAAAGATCCCTTACATGCGACAGGATGGCTTTGTCCATAAGATTCTTTAAGCCCGTCTGAAAGAAGCTGTTGAAATAGGCATGCCGCAGTATACGCTTGTCATCGTCATCGCTCCCGTCGGCGTTGATGTATTTCTCAAGCACAATCTGGTCGCAAGTGAGCGTTCCCGTCTTGTCCGTGCACAATATGTCCATCGCTCCGAAATTCTGTATGGCGTTAAGATCCTTCACAATGGTTTTCTTGCGCGACATGGCCACGGCTCCTTTCGAAAGATTGGCAGTGACTATCATCGGAAGCATTTCCGGGGTAAGACCCACCGCCACGGAAACGGCAAATATGAATGCCTCCAGCCAGTCGCCTTTTGTGAAACCGTTCACGAGAAATACGAAAGGAATCATCACAAGCATGAAACGTATGAGCAGAAAGCTCACCCTGCTGATGCCTTTATCAAAAGCCGTTGCTGCACGGTGACCGGTGATACCTTTGGCAATAGAGCCCATATAAGTATCGTTACCGGTTGCGAACACTATTCCAGTTGCGGAACCGCTGACCACATTAGAGCCAAGGAAACAGATGTTATCGAGTTCGGCTATGCTCTTATCGGCCGTCATGCCTTTCAGTGCATGCGGATGTTTTTCTATCGGGTCGGACTCTCCCGTGAGCGATGTCTGGCTCACAAATAGGTCTTTTGCCTCAATGATGCGCATATCGGCAGGTATCATGTCGCCTGCAGCAATCATCACAATGTCGCCCGGCACAAGTTCGGATATGTCGATCTCTTCATCATGATTACCCGCACGCCTCACATAGCAGGTATTGGTAACCATTCTGAGCAACGCCTCGCTCGATACTCCTGCCTTCCACTCTTGTCTGAACTTGAGAATGGAACTCGAAACAACCATGACCGAAATGATGATAATTGCAGTCCAGTCCTGCTCGCCCGGCTCAGCCGTGAGCACATCAAGGATAAACGACACCACCACAAGAACCGTGAGCACACCTATGAACGGATTGATGAAAGCCTTTATGAAAGTGGAAAAGGGATTTTTCTTCTTTTCGTGCTCCACCTCATTGCGTCCGAAGACCGACCGTCTGCGTTCGACTTCTTCGGCACGCAGTCCTATTCTGGACGTCTGAAATAAACTGTAAACAGAGACAAGCGGCTGCGTCGCTGCCATGAATACCTTCGCGGTATCGTAAGCAAAAACTAAATTGCCTTTTCTTTTCTTCCACATCGTTCTCTACTTTTGTCTGGTTAATACTTTAAATTTTTCAACGGCGCAAAAGTAAACAGAAACAATCGGAGTGGCTGTTAGAAATGTATTAGAACGCTATTAGAAAACCATTAGAAAAAATCTTCTCCGAACCGAAAAGCAATACACACGGAGCGGGATGGTGAAAACACATCAGACATGTGGAAGTTCTATGATAAACGTCGTACCTTCACCATGTGTTGAATGAACATCTATACGGCCCTGATGCAAGGATATGATCTTATGCGAAAGAGTCATGCCGATGCCGTGACCCTCGACATTTGTCTCGTGGTTGCCGCGATAGAAAAGGGTGAACAGTTTTTCCTTGTCGGTGTCGGTCATACCGATGCCGTCGTCAGAAAGACGAACGACGGTAAAACGGTCCCAATATGAAATCTGCACGAACGATGTCTTGTCGGCCGAATACTTGCAGTTGTTCTCAATGAGATTTGAAAAGGCGATGCTTAGCAGATACACGTTTCCCATGACGGTTATCATCCGGTCGTCGTCGGCATCCTCCTGTTCGAACAGGATGTTGACTTTATATTCCGGATGCGCCTTGAGTATGTAGCTGCGCACATCGAGCAAAAGCTCGTCGAGCCTTATCTCCTTCATGCGGATCTGTTCTTTCTGATAGTCGGCCTTTGCCAGATTGAGCAGTCCGTCTATGAGCTTTGTCATACGGCGGGCGTCGCTAAGGGCATTCTCAATGGCACGGCGGTAATGCTCGCCGCTACGTTCTTTTTGCAGGGAAAGATCGAGCTCGGCAATAAGTGCTGCCAACGGTGTGCGCAGTTCGTGCGACACGTTGCTGACAAACATCTTCTGCGAATCGAATGATATCTGCAGACGGTCGAGCAAGGAATTGAAGGCTATGCTAAGCTCGCCGAGTTCGTCGTGAGCGTTTCTCACAGGCAGGCGACGATCCATCTGCGAACTCGTTATGGTTTCGGCTTCCTTCACAATTTCTCTGATAGGCTTAAGTGAGGAACGTGCAAGAAAATAGCACACTACAAACAGCAACGAAAGTCCGACAAGAAACAAAACCACAAGAGCTTTCTGAAGTTCATAAAGATTGTCGTAACCATAACCGTCGTAGGCGGCCGCCGTAATGATGTAGTCGCGGCCTTGGAAATGATAGAGCATGCCGATGCACTGATACTTGCCGACATAGAACTTTATTTCCTTCTCCCGGATAATGCGGTTTATCATGCTACGGTCTTCCTTTATGATGTCGTTCTGTATGGCGTCATGATAAAGCATGCGGAAGCCGGTGGTATAAACGGCAACCTCGACCTCATTGATGAACTTGCGGTTGTTGAGATATATAGACTGCATCGTGCGAGCATCGACCTGATCGCGCAGAAAAAGATGCGCCTTGGTAATTGCCTCACCACTTAAATCATGAAAAAAAGTCTTGCTGCGTGTGTGTTCACTCACAATATAAATCATTGTGAGGCAGGCCAGGAACACTGCTGCCGTGGCACATGTGTTTTTCAGCGTCAGGGCTGTACGTATCTTCATATCTTATCTGAAAAGATGAACCCTACTCCGGGTTTCGTGTGAATGAGTTTTCTGTCAAAATCCTTGTCCACCTTCTTGCGGAGATAATTTATATAGACATCTATGAAATTGGTGCCTGTGTCAAAATGGGTGTTCCACACGTTCTCGGCAATCTCCACACGCGTGATGACTTTCTCGGCATTCTCCATCATATAAACCAACAGATTGTATTCTTTGGGAGACAACTTTATGGTGACGCCGGCACGCTGGACCTCGCGCATATCAAGATTTACAGAAATATCAGCATAGCTGATGTGTCCGGGAGTAGTGGCCACACGCTCCGCGCTTCTCTTCAGAAGCACACGGACACGCGCATTAAGTTCCCTGAAGTCGAAAGGTTTCACCATGTAGTCGTCGGCTCCGGCATCAAAGCCTTCAAGCTTGTCGTCGGCAGAACCGAGAGCCGTAAGCATCAGTATGGGCACATGTTCGTTGCACTTGCGTATCTCCTTGCAAAGCTCAAAACCATCCATCTTGGGAAAGATTATGTCCGAGATGACCAGATGGTATGTGCCGGAACGGAACAGCCGGAGCCCCATCAGGCCGTCATAAGCGACAACGGCCTGATAACCATTTTCCTCCAATCCTATTTTCAACAGATCGGCAACTCTCTTTTCATCTTCTACAATCAGTATTGTTTGCATGACAATCGTTGATATTCTATTGTCCTGAAGACAATGTGAATCCGTATTTCAAAAGAAGGATGTCATCCTGACAGTACCGCTGTGCCGTGCTTATAAGATTGTCCGCCCGGGATGTACATCCGAAAAAGTCCACACGACAGATCTGCAATATTCGGAAAAAATCCTGACACACGCAAACAAATGACATGAAAGTTTAGTGAAAGTATACAAGACACAGATTTCCAGATGTCGCCATTTGTCGCCTTTATTAGGATTTGCATGTACTTATTATGCGAAAAAGTTCATATCTTTGTAATCAGTAATATTGACCACTAAAGCTTTTCAGACAAGGCAACGCCCTAATGTCTGCACAAAATCATTTTCATTTCATACACAGACATACAATGACTACTGACGAATTCATAGCCTCTCACCGTAACGACGACGTGCGCCGGCTCGCACTGAAATATCAGGGCACGGAGGGTGTAAATCTCACCTTTGCACTCGAACAGATAGCCGGATGGCAGACAGCACGGCGCAAACTGCCCTCATGGGCGGCGACAGACGGACTGACCTATCCGCCGCACCTGTCGATGGAACAGTGCTCGTCGGAGCAGACAGCGCGTTATAAGGCGGAGGTGGCACGCCGGATTGTGGAAAGGACGACAGAGACAAAAGACACGGAGACCGTGCTCACCGACCTTACAGGCGGATTCGGCGTGGACTTCTCATTCATGGCAAGAGAATTCGGCAGAGGTATTTATGTGGAACGCAACGAAAGGTTGTGCGCCATAGCAGAGACAAATTTCATGAAACTTGGCCTCAGCAACGTAAGCACGGTATGCGCCGACTGCACCACCTATCTGCCGGAAGCTGAGCACACAACACTGTTTTTCATAGACCCGGCACGACGCGACGGCAACGGAGCACGCACCTATGCCATAAGTGACTGTACGCCGGATGTCCTGACCATGCTGCCGCTCATGCTCACAAAATCAAAAGCGGTGATGGTGAAACTCTCTCCTATGCTCGACATATCGCAGACCATAAGAGAAATCGAAAGCACAGGGATGGCACACGTGAGCGAGATACACATAGTGTCGGCAGGCAACGAGTGCAAGGAACTGCTCGTGGTGATAACAGGTCAGGAAGGCGGAATCAGAACAACTTTCTGCGTGAACGACGACAGTATTTTCGCTTTTGACGACAATGAAACAGCCGTCACCGACAGAACAGGAGAGGCTGCGGCATGTGCGGCTCTCATATCTGAAGCGGCAACCATTGGCAACGTGGCTGCAACTCTAAGAGGTATGTGTCTGCACGTACCGGATGCATCGGTTATGAAAGCCGGATGTTTCGCCTTGCTGTCAGCAAAGAAGGACGTGGCACCACTGGACGCGAACTCCCATCTTTTTGTGGCACGCGGCGCAGCGGAAGCATTCCCGGGCAGAACCTTCCTAATAAAAGACGTCACGACAATGAACAAAAAGGAACTGAAGCGTGCCCTTGCCAACACCGATAAGGCCAACGTGGCAGTGCGCAACTTTCCGCTTACGGCCGATGCGCTGCGCAAACGTCTGAAACTGAAAGACGGCGGCGACACTTACATCTTCGGCACAACCGTGTCCGGAGAACACTTATTACTGATATGCGAAAAAATGAAATAACAATTACTACATACCTGCTTTTTACATAAAAACCCCAAAAATACACAACCTGCATGAGAAAACTATTCACCGCAATAACCGCACTGGCGATGGCAACAATGGCCACCGACACTATGGCACAGGACCTGATGAGCGACACATGGGTGGCTACCGACGCACTTGGACGCATAATGCCGACTGCACAAGAAGCCGGACTTCCCAAGAAGGACAAACAACGTACCGTGGGAATATTCTACGTGACATGGCACGACGAGAGCCTGCACAACACATCGAAAGACTACCGCAACGTGACGGAAACGCTCGAAAGCAATCCTGACGCACGCTTTGACGATACAACGGGACTGTGGGGACCACCAAGCACAGCAGGAAGCTATCACTGGGGAGAACCCGAAAACGGATATTTCCTTAGTTGCGACAAGTATGTTATACGCAAGGACCTGTCGATGCTGACCGATGCAGGTGTTGACGTACTGATACTCGATGTGACCAATGCCGTATGCTACTGGCAGCAGTGGGACACGCTGTTTGAGGTGATGACGGAGATGAAGAAAGAGGGCAACCAGGTGCCGAAAGTGTGCTTCTGGACATACAACGGTGCTGTGATAACGGTGACGCAACAGGTGTATGAACGCTATTACAAGAAAGGACTATATAAGGATTTCTGGTTCTACTGGGACGGAAAACCGCTGCTGCTGTGCAACATGCGGCCGGAACTCGACGCGAACGGCGGCGGAGTGAAGAATCCTAATCCCAACTACGACAGCCATGCTGCCACCGACCCTTCCAATCCTCACTACGGCGACGCAGACTATGCTGAACCTTTCTACAAGGACTATACACGTGAAGTAAAGGATTTCTTCACGATGAGAAACATGTGGTGGGGATATTATGACTGGGGCGGACAACGATATGTAGGAACAGAAGACAACTGGAGTTTCGGCTATCAGATGGACGACAAGCGCGTTGCGGCTCTATCGCCACAACAGCGTGCGGCCACACACAACGGACGCATGGAGCAGATGGCTGTGACTCCGGCGCAGCACCCGCTGTCGATAACGGGCAAGAGCTGGCGTCCCGGCACCGGCGAACCGAAACTGAACGACAAGGACATGCCGGAAAAGACATTCGTGCCATGGCTCGGAAAGGAAGTGGAAAATCCCGAGGGATACGGCATATACTTCCAGGACAGATGGGACGAAGCCCTGCAGACAGACCCTGACTTCATCTACCTGAACGACTGGAACGAATGGACGGCGGGAAAATATAAAACGGGCAAGGCTCCGGGTTCGGAACTTCCGGGACCAACTACATTCCTGGGACGCGACAACAACACGTTTTATTTCGTTGACCAATACAACGCTGAGTTCAACCGGACAATACAGCCTGCGAAAGGACAATACACCGACAACTACTACATGCAGATGGTGGAGAACATCAGAAAATATAAAGGCGTGAGGGAAATACCGCGGAACAGCGGACTGAGAAAGTCGAAGCCGGACGGCAGAACGGACGAATGGAAGGACGTGAAGTCGTATTATCTCGACACGAAAGGCGACACTTACCACCGCAACCACAACGGATATGCAGGACTGAAATATACCAACAACAGCGGACGCAACGACATAGTGGAAGCAAAGGTCACGACAGACAGGAAATACGTGAACTTCTATGTGCGCACAGACAGTACGCTGACACCTTACACAGACAAGAACTGGATGCTGCTGCTTATCGACGCCGACCAAAACAGCAACACAGGATGGTACGGCTATGACTTCATTGTAAACCTCGAGGTAAAGAGCGACAGGAAGACAACACTGAAACGATATGATCCGGAGCTCAACCGATGGACCGATGCAGCAACAATAGACTATGCTGTGAACAACAACGAAATGGAGTTGAGAATACCGCGGAAGCTCGTGGGACTGACGGGCGACAGCATGACGTTCGACTTCAAATGGGCAGACAATCCGCAGAGTCTGGACACACCGATATCACTGTGCACAGACGGCGACACGGCGCCCAACAGACGGTTCAACTACCGTTACAGGTGGCAAAAGTAGTATAACAGTAGCATCACCGGAGATCTCTCAAAGTCACAGATAACAGTGATGACACTATTAAAAATATTCAATAAAATTGTAAGCATAACATTTGTGCTTTCTCCCAGACTTTTATTATCTTTGCACCGTCACCTACGCTGAAGCCCGAAGTGGGCGGAAGGCTGTGACGGACATTGATGGAAAGGCGTTTACTTTGTAACGCTTTGTTCTTGACCCTTCTGAATCTGGCAGTTCATAAATTTGTCAAAGACAAGGCAACGGTAGATGTCCAGTGAAGGTATGTATATATGCCACCTGAGCGACACAGCCTGCAAAAGGCTGTGCGCAGGTATGACCATACATATCGGCGTGGGCTTCAGCGTTGCTCGTCCTGACAAATCGGGCAATGCCAGAGCCATGAAGGGTGGGATGAGCAGACAGGTGATGTTCCCACGTCTTTTTGTTTCTGTTCCTATAATCCACACACCAACAAGCCTGACAGGGAACAAAAGGCACAACACAAACCACCATTATGAGAAAACACTACACCATGAAAGCTGTCGCCATGATGGTTCTCACATTATCATTCGGCACAGCACAAGCCGACACATCGGACTATGGAAAATACGATTTTGTCGTGGACGGCTTGTACTACGACATCCTTACGCCGGACGGAGACAATCCGACATGTTCCGTATCAGATCCTGACAAGGAGCACAGATATTCGGGCGACATTGTAATTCCCGAGCAGGTGGAATATGACGGCAAGACATACACCGTCACAGCAATTGGCACCTGCGCATTCGACTCGAACGAAAACATCACAAGCGTAACCATACCGAACACTGTGACCAAGATAGGTATTCAAGCGTTCTCCTCTTCGAGTCTCACCGAAATCGAGATACCCAGCTCGGTTGTATTGATTGACGAAAAAGCATTCTACAATTCATCCATCGAATCGATAACCATTCCAAACTCCGTGACGACAATCGGTCTCGGGGCTATATCATCATGCGGTAATCTTAAAAAAGCGGTCATCGGCAACTCACTCAAAACCATAAGCACATCTATGTTCCTGTATTGCCCACAGCTTGAGGAAGTGACGATAGGCGGAGCAGTCGAGACAATAGAATTAGGAGCATTCCAACTTTGTTCCAATCTGAAGAAAATAAACATGCTGAATCCTGTACCACCCACAGTCGGAAGCTACGCTTTATACGGTGTCAGCAAAGAGAACGCCACACTCACCGTGCCCATAGGCTCTGCCGAGGCTTACCGCAACGCGCCGGAATGGAAAGATTTCGGCAATATAGTCGAGGAGGATCTGACAGGTATAGACAACAACGAGACATCACAATGCCGCGTGACAAAAGCCGGACACGGCGACATTGCAATAAGCGGCTACACCGGCGATGTGACCGTGTACAGTCTCTCGGGCGCAACGGTAAAGACGGCAAGATGCTGCGGCAACACGGTTCTGTCGGTACCCACCGGCGAAGTGTATATCGTCAGAACAGGAAAAACATCGGTGAAAATAGCGATGTGATAAAATAAACATAGACAATGAAACAGGGCGGTCGGGATGCTGATTCATCTTAGGCCGCCCTGTTTCATAATATATTTCATCCTTGAGACAACGGCATGAACGACATAACGAGGCTTCGGTATAAATTCTGCGGTGAGTGTTTTTATTCATGAAGTACCATATAATACCGGAAAACTTACTTACAACTCAGAATAGAATAAACAATAACAGCACGTTTCCTCAAGTGATGATAAATCCACCTTACCACGGACTATAAATCATCACGCAAAACCGGAATATATTTCCCGTGTGTTTCGTCACGCGCCATACCTGCATTTTTAAAGAAAACTCAAGCGGCGGGCACACGGATTTTCTTGACTTTTTTTTGACAAAATAAAATCGCAAAAGAGATGTGAAGAAATGTTAAATACAACAAGATAAAGCCCGTTCCGGTCCGGAGCATCTTGCCGCATACCCTGCCATGGAATGCCGGATAATTAATCTTACATTCCGATTATGCCTGTTTCAGCCTCCGGTTTGGTCTATATCAGGGTGTGATATCGTGCGTTTCAGGCCCTGATATGGGCCATATCACGTGCCGAAACGGTGCATTTTGTACGGCCGGAAAAGCCATCTTAAACGCAAATCATTGATATTCAACAAATTGCGTAAAGCTCTCATTTTTCGCGTATTTGCGTCCGACGGAGAGTCTGCCCGCAAATTCGCTCTTATTTTTTGGGGTAGAACAGAAAACTCAGACAGAAAATCACCCGAAGCATAGGGTGTGGAATACCCTCGTGGTTTCCCTTCCTTCAGTATGCCGCAACGCCTGTCCGGAATTGAAAGCGCGACATTTTTTCATCTGAGCCAATCCCACCGGATTCTGCTGATACAGAATGAGCACGACTAAATATGCCGCCACGAAAAGCTCCGGAACGCGGCATAACAACTGCCACAGACAGCATCCGCAACCCAGCATGCACACGGACGGTTCGTGATAATATCCGAAACGCCGTAACAAGGGAATACACACGCAGGGCTTCATGTTGAAAATAATCATAAATATGTGGCATATTTTTTGTAATTAGCATGATTTTCAGTACTTTTGCACTTTCAGTATAAAATAAAAAAATAAACAATGTCATCCATAGAAATAAAGAAAGTGGAATCGAGGTATGACCTTAAAAAGTTCATTGAATTTCACTATGACCTTTACGAAGGAAATCCCTACGATGTACCAAACCTGTACACCGATGATGTCAACACACTGAGAAAAGACAAGAATGCGGCGTTCGAGTTTTGCGAAGCCGAATATTACATGGCATTCAAGGACGGCAATATGGTGGGACGCGTAGCAGCAATAATAAACCACCGCGCCAACGAAAAATGGCAGCAGAAACGTGTAAGGTTCGGATGGATAGACTTCATCGACGACATGGAGGTGTCGGCCGCACTGCTGAAAGCAGTTGAAGACTACGGCCGGGACAAAGGAATGACGGAAATGGTAGGACCACTCGGATTCACCGACCTTGATCCGGAAGGAATGCTGACATGGGGCTTCGACCAACTCGGAACGATGCCGACAATATACAACTACGAATATTATCCGAAACACATGGAGACACTCGGAGGTTTCGAAGTTGACAACAAATATGTGGAATACAAACTTTACGTACCGGATACAGTGCCGGAGAAATACGCGAAGATTGCGCAGATGATACAGAAAAGATATAATCTGCACATAAAGAAACTGACACGTGCCGACATATTCAAAAAGGGATACGGACAGAAAATATTCAGACTCATAAACGAAACATACAAGGACCTCTACGGTTTCTCCGAACTGACCGAGAAACAGATAAACCAGTATGTGGAAATGTATCTGCCGCTGGCCGACCTTAACCTCATAACTCTCGTGGAGGACTGGAACGCCGACAAGAAACTCGTGGGAGTGGGAATAACAATACCTTCACTGTCGAAAGCATTGCAGAAATGCAAACGGGGACGCATGCTTCCGACGGGATGGTGGCATCTGCTCAGAGCCATTAAATACCATAAGACAAACATCGTAGACCTGCTGCTCATGGGTGTGTTGCCCGAATACCGCAACAAAGGCACCAACGCGCTGATGTTCGCCGATCTTATTCCGAGATATCAGGAATACGGATTTGAATGGGGCGAGAGTCAGGTTGAAATGGAAACAAACGAAGGCGTACAAAGCCAATGGGAGGTTCTGAATCCCGTAATGCATAAAAGAAGGAAATGTTATGTGAAAAAGATTTCCTGAAAAAGGAAACATCCCGTCATTGACTAAAACAAGAACATGCCAGAAACAAACGAAAACGAATTAATACAAACCGTAGAATATACGGACGAAAACATCAGACATCTGTCTGACATGGAGCATGTCCGCACCAGACCGGGCATGTACATCGGCCGATTGGGTGACGGTTCACTTCCGGAGGACGGTATCTACGTATTGCTCAAGGAAGTGATAGACAACTCAATCGACGAGTTCAAGATGAACGCCGGCAAACGCATCGAAGTCGACATTGAGGACAATCTGAGAGTGAGCGTGCGCGACTACGGCCGTGGTATTCCACAGGGAAAACTCGTGGAAGCCGTAAGCGTGCTCAACACCGGAGGAAAATACGACTCCAAGGCGTTCAAGAAAAGCGTAGGTCTGAACGGTGTGGGCGTAAAAGCAGTGAATGCACTAAGTTCAAGATTCGAAGTACACTCGTATCGTGACGGGAAGGTAAGGAAACTGACCTTCGAAAGAGGAAATCTTGTTGACGACGTAACAGAAGACACCAACGACGAACAGGGCACATACATATTCTTTGAACCGGACAATACGCTGTTTCTGAATTATTCTTTCCACGACGATTATGTGGAAACAATGCTCAGAAACTACACCTACCTGAACACCGGCCTGACCATAATGCACAACGGCCACAGGATATTAAGCCGTAACGGTCTGGAGGATCTTCTGAACGACACAATGACAAACGACGGCCTCTACCCCATCATACACATGAAGGGTGAGGACATCGAGATTGCATTCACACATACCAATCAGTATGGCGAGGAATACCACTCGTTTGTCAACGGACAGCACACCACACAAGGCGGAACACACCAGAGCGCATTCAAGGAGCACATAGCGCGCACAATAAAGGAGTTCTTCAGCAAGAACTATGAATATGCCGACATACGCAACGGACTGGTAGCAGCCATTGCCATAAACGTAGAGGAACCGATGTTTGAAAGCCAGACAAAAATAAAACTCGGTTCGCTGACAATGGAACCGGGAGGCGGTGTAAGCATCAACAAGTATGTAGGCGACTTCATAAAAACCGAAGTGGACAACTATCTGCACATACACACCGATGTAGCAGAAGTGATGCAGCAGAAGATACAGGAAAGCGAGAAAGAACGCAAGGCAATGGCCGGCGTGACAAAACTGGCGCGCGAAAGGGCAAAGAAAGCCAATCTGCACAACCGCAAGCTGCGCGACTGCCGTATACATTACTCAGACACAAAGAACGACCGCAAGGAAGAAAGCTCGATATTCATCACTGAGGGTGACTCTGCAAGCGGAAGCATAACAAAAAGCCGTGACGTAAACACACAGGCTGTATTCTCACTGAGAGGAAAACCATTGAATTCGTTCGGACTGACAAAGAAAATCGTTTACGAGAACGAGGAATTCAATCTGCTGCAGGCTGCGCTCGACATAGAAGACGGACTCGACTCACTGAGATACAACAAGGTGATTGTTGCCACCGATGCCGATGTGGACGGTATGCACATACGCCTGCTGATCATAACTTTCTTCCTGCAATTCTTCCCGGATCTGATCAAGAAAGGACATGTGTATGTATTGCAGACACCTCTGTTCAGAGTGAGAAACAAGCGTTCGAAGATAAAGAACAAGACCATCGTGGCCGAGGCAGACAGCAAGCTGACAAAGACAGAAAAGAAAAAGGATTTCGTTGTGCGCTACTGCTACAGCGAAGAAGAAAGACTGAAAGCTATACGCGAGCTCGGACCGGATCCGGAGATTACACGATTCAAAGGTCTGGGAGAAATATCACCGGAGGAATTTGCACATTTCATCGGACCGGAGATGCGACTCGAACAGGTTACGCTGCATAAGACCGACCAGGTGCAGAAACTGCTGGAATACTACATGGGAAAGAACACCATGGAGCGCCAGAACTTCATAATCGACAATCTTGTAGTAGAAGAAGATCTGCCCGAAGACCAGCTTTGAAATAAGAAATACATATATCTTCTAAAAACACACGGTAGGACCGCGAAACATAAAAACGACATCACAAACACTATGAGCATAATATCAAAAGCTGTTGCCGTTGCCACCGTTTTGTGCTTTTCTGCAATAACCGACATGGAAGCACAGATACGGCTGAACTTCGGAGAGAATAGCCCGATGCGTAAAATACAGATAGCCGAAATGGCAATCACAAATCTTTACGTGGACAGCGTTGACGAACAAAAGCTCGTGGAAGACGGAATAAGAGGAATGCTGAAGGAACTCGATCCGCATTCGTCATACACCACGGCAAAAGAAACAAAATCGATGCAGGAATCGCTGCAAGGTTCGTTTGAAGGCATTGGTGTGCAGTTCAACATGGTGGAGGACACGTTACTGATAATACAGCCCGTGTCGAACGGACCGTCTGAGAAAGTAGGAATACTGGCAGGCGACCGCATTGTGAGCGTGAACGACACCACCATTGCCGGAGTGAAGATGGACCGTGAGGAGATAATGAAACGGTTGAGAGGCAAACGCGGTACGGACGTGAAACTGGGAATAGTCAGAAGAGGCATAAACGATGTGCTGACATTTATAGTGACTCGCGATAAAATTCCGGTGAAAACGCTCGATGCCTCATACATGATAACACCGGAAACAGGATACATACGTATTGGAAGTTTCGGAGCCACCACACACAAGGAATTCATGGAATGTGTGGACTCTCTGAAAAGCCACGGCATGAAAAACATAATAATAGACCTGCAGGACAACGGTGGAGGATATCTGCAGGCGGCGGTGCTCGTGGCAAATGAGTTTCTGGCAAAGAAAGATCTGATTGTATATACCGAAGGACGTACTTCAAAACGAGAAGAGTATCGCGCAAGAGGAAACGGTAAACTACTCGACGGGAAGGTAATTGTACTCGTAAACGAATATTCAGCGTCAGCAGCAGAGATTCTTAGTGGTGCGATACAAGACCAGGACCGTGGAGAGATCGTCGGGCGACGCTCATTCGGAAAAGGACTTGTGCAAAGGCCTATAGAGTTTCCTGATGGTTCAATGATGCGTCTTACTATTGCACATTATTACACTCCAGCAGGCAGATGCATACAGAAGCCATACCAGAAAGGAGACAACGAAGAATATGCCATGGATATAGAAAAACGGTTCAGGCACGGTGAACTGTATAGTGCTGACAGCATACATTTTGCAGACTCCCTGAAATATCAGACATTACGCAAGCACCGCACTGTGTATGGAGGCGGAGGCATTATGCCGGACTATTTTGTACCATTGGACACAACACAATACACACCGCTTCACCGTCAACTGAGCGCACGCAGCTACATAATCAACGCAAACCTGAAATATGTTGACAACAACCGTAACGCACTGCGCAAGAAATACACCTCATTCGAACAGTTCAACAAAGAGTTCGAGATACCTCAGAGTGTGATTGACGACATGCTGAAAGAGGCGGAGAAGGACAAAATAAAACCTAAAGACGAAAATGAACTGAAACAGACACTTCCACAACTGAAACTACAAATGAAGGCTCTTGTGGCACGTGATCTATGGGATATGAGCGAATATTTCCAAGTGATCAACACAAGCAACCACATTGTTATGAAAGCCGTGGAAATTATCTCGAAATAAAATATCAGTCCTGCGGGAAATACCATCCCCGCAGGACTGAAACACAAATCCTTAATAATTCTAAAAACACAAAGAACAACACAATTATAAATTCACATGCAAGCTATAAGCTTCACCTTAAACAGAAATCCGGACTACATAATAAACAGATAACAAAAATATCAAAATATAAAAAACTACTTAATTATTAACCAAAACCTATTTTTAATGAAGTACCTGTTTACATTCTTAATTGCATTATTAACCTTAATGCAATCAAATGCACAGGAGACACTAGATCCTGTAGCAGATCCCGCAGCAATAGTACAGTCGGGAAACATGAGATTCACGGTTCTCACTCCACAGATGATCCGAATCCAGTACAGCAGTAAGAAAATTTTTGAAGACAGGGCAACATTCGCCATTGTCAACAGAAAACTGCCCGTACCTGCATTCACAACAAACGAAGATGGCGGATATCTTTATATAAAAACGGAAGCTCTGATGCTTAAATACAGAATCGGCAGTAATCCGACAACGCTGCTTAACAGACCCGAGTTCCTCAGCGTTACATTCAATATGAACGGACATGATATCGTATGGTATCCAGGAAAAGACGATGCACTTAATCTTAAAGGTACAACACGTACACTTGACGGCGCACGTGGTGATTCAAAACGTAGTGAACTCGAAAACGGTATTCTGTCAAGAGGAGGATGGGCTCTTATAGACGAATCAGCTAAAGCAAAACGTGGTGACGGCAGCCGTACCTTTGCTTTTGAACCAATGGAAGAAGGAGGAATGGACTGGGTACAACCATTAGCTGATGAGTCTGCGACTGACTGGTATCTCCTTTGCTATGGTCATGATTACAAAAAAGCTCTCGGTGATTATGTAAAAATTGCCGGACGAATACCTATGCCGCCTAATTACGTGTTTGGATACTGGTACAGCAAATACCAACGATATACAGCACAGGACTTCATGGATATTACAATGGATATTGAAAACAACAAAATTCCATTAGACATAATGATCATGGACATGGACTGGCACAAAGACGGATGGACCGGATGGAGCTGGAACACAAGCCTCATCCCCGATCCCAAAGGTCTTATAAACTGGATGCATCAGCACGGACTTAAGGTTTCGCTCAATCTGCATCCGGCTGACGGCGTAAACGATTATGAAGACAACTTCGCACAGATGTGCGCTGATCTTGGGAAAGACCCAGGATCAACAACCAACATACCATGGCAATTGGAAGACTACAATTTCTACAAAGCCATGTTCAAAAACATCATACGTCTTCGTGAAAGTGAGGGCGTTGACTTCTGGTGGATAGACTGGCAACAGCATCTTACCAACAACAATATGGAAGGATTGGGTGAAACCTTCTGGTGTAATCATGTATTCTATGAGGACATGCGCCTCAATCGTTCGGAACATCGTCCTGTGATATTCCACAGATGGGGAGGACTCGGCAGTCATCGTTATCAGATAGGTTTTTCTGGTGACACATACTCAACATTCCCCACACTTGCCTTCCAGCCATATTTCACAGCCACAGCTTCAAACGTAGGATACGGATATTGGGGACATGACCTCGGCGGACATAACCAACCAGGAGACAATGATCCGGAATTGTATCTCAGATGGATGCAGTTCGGAGCATTCTCTCCTATATTCAGAACACATGCTACAAACTGGGAAAACATAGAACGTCGTATATGGAAATATGAAAACTTCCCATCATTGCTCAAAACCGTAGAATTGCGTTATGCGTTATTTCCATACATATATACTGCTGCGCGTGAAGCATACGATACAGGCGTTTCCATGTGCAGACCTTTGTACTACGATAATCCGGAAGATGCAAATGCATATAAGTACGAAGATGAATACATGTTCGGCAATGACATTCTTGTCGCTCCCATCGTAACACGCGCTGACGCAGACAAAACAGTTAAACGTACGGTATGGCTGCCGGAAGGCAAATGGTGGAATGTATGCAGATCCAAATTGATGGACGGTAATGTGACTTTCAGTGATATTTACGGTCAGGAAGATATTCCTTATTTCTATAAGGCAGGAAGCATAATCGTAAACAACCCGCCACAGAAAAGCGTTACCACAAAAGCATCTACATTAATACTCAAAGTGGTTCCCGGAGACAATGGAACATATTCACTTTATGAAGATGAAGGCGATACAGAGCTTTACAAAGAAGGAGTATTCTCACGTACTGAATTCTCACAGACAAGAAACGCGCAAAGCGTGGTGCTCAATATAGGTGCACGTGTAGGTGTTTATCCTGGAATGCTCGATGAAAGGGCTTACAGAATAGAATTCCTCGGCTGTGAGAAACCGGAGAAGGTTATCATAAACGGCTTTGATGCACCATCCGAGACATGGAGTTTTGACAACAAAACCAGAACTGTTATCGTGAACGTACCGACCACATCATGCGACGCAGCAACATCTATCGAACTAAGATATGCCCTGCTGCAGAATGATCTCACCGGAATCAATAGTACTGAAAACGGAACAACATCTATAGAATACGACGCACAAACTGGGACTGTGACAGCACATCTTGCCAATATTGCAAAGAACGCAAAACTGGAAATTGTATCTGTAAACGGTGCCGAAACATGTTCTGCAACAGGAAACAACTGTAACAGTCTCTCTGCAGACGTGTCAACCCTTGGACACGGAACATACATCTGCCGCATCACGGCTGACGGCAAGACCGTAACACGCAAGATAGTAAAGTAAACACATCATTACTACAATCAAACAAAAAGAAAATGAATAAAAAACATATAATATCAATATTTGCAGCAATCATATCACATGCAGCAATATACGCGCAAGCTTATGACCAGCTATGGATAACAGGTAGCGCAGTTCCCGGAGGCTTGCAGCAACTCGAGAAATTTCCTGACAATCAATTCAGATTTGCAGGAAAACTCGTTGACGGCGAAGTAAAGATAATAAACACAGAAGGTGTGAATGACAATACAATATATCTCACTCCACGTTACGTTGACTCAAACATTGTCAGCAACGGATTGGCCTATACAACATCAACCGATGCATCCGATCCGGGATGGGTTGTACTGTTCGATGACGACCGTTACAAATTCACCGTCAATACCTCAACACGCAAGGTCAGCGGAGAACTTTTTTCACCCTGGCTTGAACTGTATATAGTCGGAGGATGTGTTGAATGCGGATGGGAAGCTGGCGAAGCTCCTGCATTTGTTCAGGACGAGAACGATCCTTACACATGGACTTGGGTGGGAGAACTGAAAAACAGACCAGAAAACGTAGAGCCAAAACGTTTCAAAATTCTGGGACAGAATGATTGGGGACCCAAGAGCCTGCATCCGTACACACAGGATGAAGCTGTAACAACATCATCGCAACTGATGATAAACTGTCCAGATGATTACAAATGGGCTATTGATAAAGACGGATATTACAAAGTTACTGTAAACATTTTCCTACAGTCTTTCAACTGTGAATACCTTGGCACTGAAGAGCCCACAGGCATAACATCTACAGACAATAATGCTTCTGCACCAGTAATCACTTTACAAGGCAATGACATTATTGTAAAAGGAAATGAGCATCTGACTGTAGATGTGTTCAATACATCAGGTCTGCATATTACAAGACAAACAGGAACAGACGTTACAATAAAAATATCCGAAAAGGGCATTTACATTGTAAAAGCAACTGGCAAGAATGGAAACACTGTACGTAAAGTAATAATCTGAAACATAACAAACGGAATATTAAACAATAAAATGATATGAAATACATTCTGAAATCCCTCATAGCTGTGACCATGACACTATGTTGCATGCACATCACAGCACAAGACAACTGGCCGGACAAACTCTATTGTCGTGGCGGACTGGCCGACAAATCGGCATGGAATCCGACAAAGAACTATCCTCTCAATCATGTCGGCGATGGCAAATACGAAGGTACTGTGGACGTTGATCCGTCAAACGAAGACAGCAGCGACTTCTACGGCAACCGCAGTGACCTCTTTTTCAGTTACGGCAATGATGATAATCGCATTCTTTCATGTCCATACAGTAACATTGAAAGATTTCTTACACCAGCCATATGCGAAGGTCCACTACAAGAATATTCAAAACCGGAAAATCTCTATCAAACCAACGGAGGAAAATATTTTGTAAATGTGGATCTAAAGGCCATGACCGTAAAAATCACTCCTCTTGATATCGAAAACATCGCATGGATGCCTGAGGTTTTCCTTGTAGGAACCAATTATGAAGAATATTGGGGCCTTCGCGGAAAATCCCTTCCACATGTCGGAGGCGGTATTTACAAAGGCACTGTACACCTGCTTGAAGGTGTCAATAATCCAGGTTATGCCGAAGCTACCATATTTGCCACATACCAACACAAAAGAGACAACAATTGGGATGAAGGCCGTTATGGCAGCAGCGAGGATCTTAAAGTGCTGCAAGCCGGTGAAACCGCACACTGCACCAGATACTACGGCGATCGCAAATGGTTGCTTGCTCCGGGTTGGTACGATGTGGTATTTGATATGAATAAAGGTGAGGTCACATTCAACAATGTGTCCACAGGCATCAATACAACAACATCCGAAAATGTTAACGTACATACAGGTAACGGTTGTATCATTATAGACGGAGACCCATCACAAGTTGAAATATTGACCGTAAACGGATCCGTAATCAGCAAAAACAGTACATCCGTAAATGTCAGTCCTGGAATATACATTGTCAAGACAGGCACAAGAACCATGAAAATAGCCGTAAAATAATAAATAAATATACATTATTTGAAGACGGCTGTGTGGTGATAAATACCACACAGCCGTCTTTTCGTTAATAAAAAGCGCCATTTGTTAATATGTATAAAATATGCATATATAAAAACTGATTTCTTTATTTTGGTTTTCTCATTTCCATTAATTAACCTATATTTGCCGTCTGCAACTCACTAAAAATGATAAAATGATGAATCAAAGCCAACTGTCATCTGTGGTATTTGCAACAGCTATTCTTTTCGGACCGCAAAGTTCCGTTACGGCTCAGAATAAGGAAAAGCTCATACCATTCGGTGACATGAATCATTGGGTAATCCGGAACATTAATGAATCGGCTGTTATTGGAGGAAACACGAAAACTCTGTATGAAATCGGACCGAATCAGACAATCAACGGTAACAAGCCATACCATAACACGGGTAACTCGCCATGGGCCACATCAAACGTTATGGCAAAGGTTATGGGAGTGGTAAAGACAAACTGTTCAGTAACCAGGGACAAACACGACAGCGGCTATTGTGCCAAGATGACAACACACATAGAAAGCGTGAAAGTGTTAGGTCTTATGAACATCAATGTGCTTGCCGCAGGCTCACTATTCCTCGGCAGTATGACAGAACCTATTACAAGTACTAAGGACGGCCCCAAAAGCCTCAACTGGGGTATCCCGTTTACAGAAAGACCAAAAGCTATAAAATATGATTATCGGGTAGCTGTATCCGGTGCAAAAAACAGAATAAAACAAACTGGATTCAGCAAGCCATCAAGCGTTCCCGGACAAGACTACGCAATAACTGTACTTGTTCTTCAGAAACGAACAGAAGATGCTAAGGGAAACATAACGGCAAAACGCGTAGGAACAATGGTTGTAAGATACGGTAGAAGTACCGGAGGATGGGTAAACGGCGCCACGTACGAAATAATGTACGGCGACATAAGAAACAATCCGAAATACAATGCCGACCTCATGGGCCTCAGACAATGTGACTACGCAAAGAACAGTCACGGGAAAAGTGTTCTTGTGAGAGAAACCGGTTGGGCTGATGCAGACGAAAAGCCGACTCATCTTGCACTCCAATTCTCTTCAAGTCACGGAGGAGCTTACATAGGAACGCCAGGAAACACATTCTGGGTTGATAATGTGAAACTTGTTTATTGACAGATATATATTTTTTACACATGCAGGCACAATGAAGAAATTATTTATATCATTCGCGCTTACAGCTCTTTTTACAATACCAGTATTGGCTGCCGACAACCTCAAGCATATCGAAAACGATACTGCCAGAACAGTCATAGCAGACAGCACTGCCAAGAAAAAAGGATTCATAAACAAGATTCTTAACTACTTCAATGATGCGAACAAAACCGACTACAGCAAAAAATTCGATTTCAGCATCATCGGAGGACCACATTATAGCACTGACACACAACTTGGTCTCGGACTCGTTGCGGCCGGACTATACCGTACCGACCGCAACGATACCATACTGTCTCCGTCCAACATGAGTCTCTTCGGCGATGTGTCTACCGTAGGATTCTACATGCTCGGAGTACGCGGACTGCACATATTCCCACACGACAAATATCGTCTGGACTACACATTGTATTTTTACTCATTCCCATGCAAATACTGGGGCATCGGTTATAACAACGGCAACAATGATGACAACGAAACCGACATGAAACGCTGGCAGGCACAAGCCAAAGCAAGTTTCATGTTTAGGGTCGCTCCAAATACATACATAGGTCCAATGCTGACATTCGATTTCATAGAAGGAAAGGATATCAAAAAACCGGAACTTCTTGAAGGAATGGACCGTATCACACGCAACACCGGAGTTGGTCTTACATTCGTTTACGATTCCCGCGATGTCACAACAAACCCCAAACGTGGATTTTATGTCAATCTCTCACAGTGTTTCCGTCCGAAGTTTCTCGGTAACGATCATGCCTTCGCCACCACAGACCTGCGTTTCAACGCCTACCGTCGCGTATGGAAAGGAGGCGTAATAGCCGGCGACCTGCGCAGTCAGTTCAACTTCGGCAACCCTTCATGGGGTATGATGGCATTGCTCGGCAACTCCTATTCCATGCGTGGCTACTACGAAGGACGCTATCGCGACAAGCACAAAATAGAAGCACAGGCCGAACTGCGTCAGCACATCTGGAAGCGCAACAGTGTTGTGGTATGGGTTGGAGCCGGAACCGTATTCGACAAATTCAGCTCCATGCGCATGTCTCATGTACTGCCCAACTTCGGCATCGGCTACCGTTGGGAATTCAAGAAAGACGTTAACGTTCGCCTTGATTACGGATTCGGCAAAGGCGGACAGTCAGGATTCATATTCAATATAAATGAAGCATTTTAAGAAAACATACGATATCTGCACGTCACCACGCGTGCTGTTCACAGCCACTATCATAGCTCTGGCACTGCCAAACATTGTACTTGCGTTCACCGAAAGTGTATCGTTTACCACACGCATCGCAAATGTTATCCTTCCTGTCGCGGTTTATTGGTTTCTGATGACTCTCAGCCGTAAGACCGGGAAAATGGTATGGATACTCTTTCCGTTAATATTCTTCGCCGCATTCCAGATGGTATTGCTCTACCTATTTGGGCGCTCCGTCATCGCGGTCGACATGTTTCTCAACCTTGTGACCACCAATCCCGGTGAAGCCACCGAACTGCTCAACAATCTGCTTCCGGCTGTAGCAGGCGTCATTGTGGTATACCTTCCATTACTCGTATTCGCCATATGCTCGATGAAAGCCCGTCGCGCACTATCCGGAACATTCATAAAAGCACAGCGCAAATACAGTGTCATCGGTATTGTTGTCGGAGTGATAAGTCTTAATGTCTGTATTTTCACAGACAAATATTTCAAGACAGAGAACAACATCTATCCCGTCAATGTGTGCTACAATCTCGTACTTGCAATAGAGCGCTCCAATGCCACGGCAAAATACGAGCAGACATCAGCAGGGTTCTCTTTCAATGCCAGCTCCGTACATCCTGCAGACAGCAACGAGATTTATGTTCTTGTCATTGGCGAAACGGCACGTGCCGCCAGTTTCGGCATATACGGCTACAACCGCGACACCACTCCACTCATGAAACACATGCCCGGGCTTACAGCCTTCAACCATGCTCTCACACAGTCGAACACAACACACAAAAGCGTTCCGATGCTTCTTTCCGCCGCCGACGCCAGCAACTACGACCGCATCTACCGTGAGCGCAGCATCATCACCGCCTTCCGCGAAGCAGGCTTCCACACGGCATTCTTCTCCAATCAGAAACCCAATCATTCATTCATCGACATCTTCGGAATGGAAGCGAACGACTGGAAATTCATCAAAAACGGACCACAGGGCGCATCAAACACTCCGGACGAAGAATTACTACCGCTCATAGCAAAAAAGCTGTCAGAAGGCCATAAAAAGCTGTTTATCGTAATTCATACGTACGGTTCGCACTTCAATTATCGCGAACGCTACCCGTCATCCATGGCATTCTTCAAACCCGACGATGCCACAGAGGCAAAAGCAGTCAACCGTCCACAGCTCATCAATGCCTACGACAACACCATCAGACAGACAGACAGTCTGCTTGCCGAAATAATATCCATGCTCGGAAAAAGCGGCGCAATGTCGGCCATGCTCTACACATCCGACCATGGTGAGAACATCTTCGACGACAACCGCAGACTGTTCCTGCACGCATCGCCCGTGCCTTCATACTACGATCTTCACGTGCCGTTCATTGTATGGACATCACAGTCTTATATAACAGAATTCCCAAACATTACAAAAAGTCTGAGGACCAACAGGACAAAAGACATTGAAAACAGTGTTACAACATTCCACACAATGCTCCATCTTGCAGGTATAAAGACAAAATACCGTCGCGACAGCCTGTCGGTGGCAAGCAGACACTACTTCTCCGGACGCCGCCACTATCTCAACGATCACAACCTTCCTGTTACACTTGACAAAACTGGTATGAACGATGAAGATTTTGAAATGTTCCGACTTAAAGGTATTAACGGCATATAATATCCATCGACATGATAAAATCGGGGCTGTACAGAAATTCCTGCACAGCCCCTTGCAGTGAATACACTGCGAACCTACTGCTATGAAAATTAAAAAAAGGATTTTCATCATTCACACCCGCCACCTAAGGCGCTGTAAAGATTCACTATTGCTTCACAGCGTGTATATATATCTGTTATCACACTGAGACGTGCGTTAAGCAGACTTTGCCGTGCAGACAACAGTTCAAGATAAGTGGCATTACCCGTAAGATACAGTTTCTCAGAAGTCACCACCGTACGTTCAAGTTCCTCACACTGTCTGCTATGACTCTCCACACTGCGCTGTGCTGACTCAGCCGCATACAGATAATTGTTCACTTCCTGCCCGGCATCAAGCAACGTCTGTTTGTATTCGATCAAAGCTATTTGTTGTTCATCCTTAGCCACACGCAGATTGGATACCAGTTTTCCACGATTGAATATCGGTTGGGTGAGCGATGCCAATGCAGAGAGAATCCAGTTTCCCGGATCCATCACTGCCTGTCCTGCCGAATTTGTCCAACCTGCACTTCCCGATAATGTCAGACTCGGATAAAAAGCAGATCTTGCCTGATTTGTAGAATAGTATGCCGAGGCGAAAGTCATTTCTGCCTGCACAACATCAGGTCTTTTCGACAACAGACTTACAGGCAGCCCTATGCCAAGCTGTTCTGGCATCCGTTGATCGCAGAGCCGGCCTCGTTCAATATGACGTGATGTCATACCCAATAATGTGCACAGAGCATTCTCCGCCTCACGTTGCTGCCTTAACAGGTCGTTGTGCTTAGCCTCAAGCTCACATACATTTGCACGTGCCTGCGTAAGTGCATTTTCAGTCTCCTCTCCCACTTTCAGTTTAGCTTCTATGGTACGCACCTGCTCACGCCATATATCAAGTGTCGAACTGCTTATTTCTATCTGGCTGTCAAGCGAAAGTAGGGCATAATAGTCAATGGCTATCATTGCTATCAGTTGCGAACGTACTGCTTGTTGATAAGCTTTCTGTTGCAATAGTGAAGACTGACTGCCCTTTTTAGCATTGCGAAGGTTGCCGAATAGATCAACCTCCCAGCTGGCCTCAACCGGCAATTCATAAGTCTTCGAAGATTTGTTCCCGTCAATAGATGTCAGAGAACCTTGCGGAGAAAGTGAAAATGACGGAAGAAAAGCCAGTTTGGCAGCCTTAAGCTGGGCCTTAGCCTGATCCACACGCAAAATGGCCACAAGCAGATCGGTGTTGTTGGACAAACCGTAATCTATCAGTTTCTGAAGGTGTCCGTCTTGAAAGATTTGCCGCCAAGGCATATTTCCCAGCGAAAACGTATCAGTCGTCTCCAACGTTTCCTGTACGGCATCACGATATAGACTGTCAACAGGCAGACCATCGGGACGCTGATACGTGCCGTAAATACCACAGCCACTAATCACAAAGCAGCAAATCATCAAATATACACAATGTATTTTTTTCATAATTTTCTTTCCTTTTTACGTTTACCCATCACACGTTCCTCCACATACTGGAATACGATGAAGAAAGCAGGAGTTATAAATAGCAGAGCCACTGTACCGATCAGCATCCCGCCCACCACACCTACTCCGAGCGATCGATTGCCGTTTGCTCCCACACCAGAGGCAAACATCAGCGGTAACATGCCAAATACCATTGTAAGGGCTGTCATCAATATAGGACGGAAACGCACTGATGCCGCACTTATGGTCGCCTGCGAAAGTGACATTCCGTTTCTGCGACGTTCCGTGGCATATTCAGTTATGAGAATAGCAGTCTTTGATAATAACCCAATAAGCATTATCAAACCGGTCTGGAGATAAATGTTATTCTCAAGTCCCCAGAGACGGGCGAAAAAGAAACTTCCTGCAAGTCCAAACGGCACAGACATGATGACGGCCATTGGTACAAACAGACTTTCGTAAAGAGCACACAGGATAAGATATATGAAAAGCACACATATACAGTATATTATCACCGTATCATGAGATCCAGCCATCTGAGCTTCCTCACGCGTCATGCCAGAGAACCCGTAACCGTAACCCGTAGGCAAAGCCTGCGCCGCCACTTCCTTGACTGCATTTATGACGTCACCTGAACTATAGCCGTCGGCAGGCATACCCTGTACGTTGATGGCTGAGAAAAGATTAAATCTCGTCAACGATTCCGAACCATAAGTCTTGGTTAATGTCACGAACTGGCTTACCGGAGCCATTCCTCCAGACGTCTTTACATAAATGTTATCAAGAGCCTGCATATTCTTACGGCTGTCTGACGGAGCTTGTATTATCACACGATAGAGCTTTGTAAACCTATTGAAGTTTGAAGCATATATACTTCCGAAATATCCTGATAACGTATTAATAACATCTTCTGTCGTGATACCAGCTCTCTGACACTGAACCTCGTCAATGTCAACCCTGTATTGCGGGAATTTCGAACTGAATGATGTGAATGCCATCTTTATTTCCGGACGCTTGTTGAGCGCCACAATAAAATCGTCAGTCACCTTGCTCAGTTCTTCCGTTCCCTTGCCACTACGGTCCTGTATATACATCTCAAAACTGTTACCAGTACCGTAGCCTGCGATCATAGGCGGTGAGAACACAAATATGGTGGCATTCTTGATACCAGCCGTACGACGGTAAATCTCGTTGCTTATGGCATCGACACTGTTCTCCTTACCCTTACGTTCATCCCAGTGTTTCAGCTTCACGATGAACATACCATGAGAAGCACCACTTCCGGAACCCATACCGAAGCCTGCCACCTTATTGAAATTCTCTATCTGTGGTATCTCTTTCAATTCTTTTTCCACACGCCCCATTATCTCGGCTGTCTCTGCAAGCGTGCTACCGGCCGGAGCATCAAGACTCACGAATATTGAGCCGGTGTCCTCCGACGGCACAAGGCCGGTCTTCGTTGTTGACATCAGATAGAACAACAAAACAGAGACAAGACCCAATGATGTCCAGGCAATCCATTTGCGTTTGACAAAGAATTTTACACCTTTCTTGTATTTCAAGACAATACGACTGAAAGCCGCGTCGAAGGCCATACGAAAACGTGTGGAAAATTCGGGACGGCGACCATCCACAATCTCCTCGTTCGGACGTAATATAAGAGCACACAGCGCAGGTGAGAGCGTAAGAGCGTTTACAGCAGATATGCCTACAGCCACGGCCATTGTCACACCGAACTGGGTGTAAAATACACCCGAAGTGCCTCCCATGAACGTCACAGGCACAAACACTGCCATAAACACAAGTGTTGAAGTCACGATGGCCGAAGATATGTTGCTCATAGCGTCAACAGCAGCCTTGTATGCCGAGCGATAACCTTCATCAAAACGAGTCTGCACTGCCTCCACCACAATTATGGCATCATCCACAATTGTTCCGATGGCAAGCACAAGAGCGAAGAGCGTGAGCAGGTTTATGCTGAATCCGGCAACATAAAGCGCCGCAAATGTTCCTATGAGAGAAACAAAGATGCTTATAGTAGGAATGAGAGTTGAACGTGGATTCTGTAAGAACACATAAACCACCAGCACTACCAATACAATGGCTTCAAGCAAAGTCTTTATCACTTCGTTTATAGACGCATCAAGGAAGTTCTTCGTACTCATAAGTTCCACCACCTCCACATCATCTGGCAACGACGACTTCAACTCTTCCAGATACTCGTTTATGCTGGTTATTATTTCGTTAGCATTAGTACCTGCCGTCTGATTTATCATACATGTCGTGCCAGGCGCTCCGTTCACGGCCCCTGTGTATGTATAGCTCTGAGAGCCAAGTTCCACAGTTGCGATGTCTTTCAACCTCACTACCCTTCCGTCATCATAGGATCTGATGACAATATCCTCGAACTCCTTTTCCTTCTCAAGACGTCCGCGATATTTCAGCGTGTACTGATACACATTCTTCGAATCTTCACCTATCGAACCTATTGAAGCCTCGATGTTCTGAGTTGACAGCGCGACCTCCACATCCGAGGGTTCCAGTTCGTACTGGACCATTACGTCCGGTTTCAACCATATACGCATTGCATAGTCGCCACCCATGACGTTCACTTCTCCCACTCCTGATATACGCTGCAGTTGCGGCTTCACGTTGATGTTGAGATAATTGGTAAGGAATGTTTCGTCGTAAGTGCCCTTAGGACTGTACAGACCAAATATCATCAGCATGCTACTCTGTCTTTTCATCGTTGTCACACCACCCTTCGTCACCTCTGCCGGCAACAGCGATGTAGCCGTCGATACCTTATTCTGCACATTCACAGCAGCCATGTCCGGATCTGTGCCCTGCTTGAAATACACCGTTATCTGCGCGCTACCAGTGTTACTGGCCGTAGAAGTCATATAGGTCATGTTTTCCACACCATTTATTGACTCCTCCAAAGGCACTATCACACTTTTCTGCACAGCCTCCGCATTGGCGCCGCTATAAGTGGCTGAGACACTTATAGTCGGCGGTGCAATGTCAGGATACTGCTCCACTGACAGCGCGTAAAGTCCTATCAATCCGGCGACAAGTATCACCACCGATATGACCATCGACAAGATTGGACGGTCTATAAATTTCTGAAGCTTCATAGGTTATTTATCTTTTTTTGGTTTCGGAAGAACTCACCACCGTTCCGTCTTTCAGCAGTCCAGCACCTTCTGACACTATCACATCTCCCTGCCGAAGACCTTCTTCCACCACATATTCCTTTCCATCGTTTATTTCAAATACTTTTATAGGTGTCGAAACCGCCCTACCATGGATCACTTTATATACAAACACCTTGTCCTGAAGTTCATAAGTGGCTTCCTGAGGTATCACGATACAGCCGAGGCGGTCGTAAGGCACAACCACATTCACTTGGGCCCCACTCATTATCCTGCGTCCGCTGTTCTCAAACACGGCGCGTACACTCACCGTTCCGGTGGTCTTGTCCACGATGCCACTGAGCACATCTACCTTGCCTTTTTTGTCGTACACCGACCCGTCGCTCAATTCAAGCGACACTTCCGGAAAAGAACTTATCGCTTTGTCAAGTGAACCATACTGAGATGTGAGAGAGAGCACCTGTTTCTCGGTAAGAGAAAAGTATGCATATATCACCGAATTGTCCGACACACGTATGAGCGGCTCAGTCATTGAAACGTCAACCAGTGCTCCAACGCGGAACGACGTCATACCAGCATATCCGTCCACCGGACTTTTAACTTCGGTGTAAGACAGATTGTTCAATGCATCGGTCAGTTCAGCCTTTGCCTGGTTCAAGGCTGCCAGCGCACTCTTATAACTGTTCTGTGCCGTACGGAGTTCAAAATCAGAGATAACTTTGTCTGCATACAACGACTGTTTGCCTTCCAGTGTCTGCTTTGATGTAGCCTCATTGGCTTCTGCCGTGGCTACAGATGCACGGGCCTTTGTAACAGCCGCACGGTAAGGAACTTGGTCTATCACAAACAGCACCTGTCCCTTACGCACGCGTGCACCTTCTTTAACGCGCACTTCCGTTATCTTTCCGGAAACCTGCGGACGTACTTCTACATCTTGACGACCTTCCGTCACAGCTGAATACTTGACGGACAATGTACGGTTTTCCGTCTTAAGCGTCATGAGCGGATAGTCACCTCCTGAAGCAATCTTTCCGTCGGAACCGTTGCGGCAACCAGTCAAAAACGAAAGACTGCACAGAATCAAAATCAATCTCAGTTTCATATCATTCTTTTGTATTTGTGTTATTAACGCCGCAAAAATAGCCACACAGAATCACAGTCTCTTGTAAAATGGGATTAATGATTTGTTCATATAAGACATTATTAAGACAAATTTGTAATTAGTATGTCTATTTATCTTACATAATTGTCTAAAAAAGACACTTATATTTATCTTTGCACATACATTTTGCACAAAAACAAACATAAAGACACTTCAGCATACGGTATGGGTATCATACTGAAACAACAAAAAGACACATTATGACAACAAAGGAACTGATGCCGAAATTTCCGCCGGCATGTTATGTCAACAAACACATTCTCATCGTCAATCCCAAAGAGTTCAGAAGACTTGAGGGCGTTACGATAAACAACAGCAGAATCTTCATGATGGTGTGCAGCGGGGAGATGGACATCTTACTCAATGGAGAGAAGTGCATAGCCGGAAGCGGCATGTTCTTCGACTGCATAGATACCACAACAATACATATAAAACGCTGCGACAGCAGTCTTAGGGCGTGGTGCGTAATGGTGACTTTCGAATTTGCACGACAGTCGCTGAAGAACATGCGACCAGTGCCTTTCGACCATCTTGGTAAACCCATAATAACGAAAAACATGTCGCTGTCGCCGAAATCCACAGCCATCATTGAACAACAGCTCACCCTGCTTGCTTCTGCCGTAGCCAACAAAGAACATTTTTATCATAAGGAACTGAGCGAGCTGTTCTACAAAAGTTTCTGTCTGGAACTGGGCAATGCCATAATGGCTTCTTCACAAACAAAAGACAAACCGGAAACAAAGCTGAGCCGTAAGGACTTTGCAACACTTAATTTCATGAAGCTCGTCACAAAGCATTTTGCACGCGAACACAGCATAGGATTCTACGCCCAGGAACTCAACGTGTCACCCAAGCATCTGGCAAGAATGGTGAAGGAACTTACAGGAAAGACTCCACACAACATAATATGTGACGAGATAACACACGAGGCTATGGCTCTTCTAGAAGACGACAGAATGTCGGTTAGAAGTATATCCGAACGTCTTTGTTTCTCCGACCAAGCTGCATTCTGCAAATTTTTCAAAAAACAAATAGGCATATCACCAATGGAATACAGAATGAAAAGCAAGATATTCGAGAAGGAATAAGGCGACAATCATGCTGCCTATGCAACACAACACGAAGAACAACACAGTAGAACCAAGACGCAATAAAAAAACATAACCTCACCACATACGGAATGCCCGCGGAAGAATACGAACATCTTCCGCGGGCATTTCTCTATTTATCATACACTGTTCTCAGTCGAACAGATGCGGTTCCATGATGTTTCCTTTGTAAGGGTTGCGGCCAAGATGCTCGTAGGCAAGCGGCGTCACCACACGTCCGCGCGGTGTACGCTTGATAAATCCCTCCATTATGAGGAACGGCTCATATACTTCCTCCACCGTACCGGCATCCTCTCCGATGGCCGTGGCAATGGTAGAGACACCCACCGGACCACCTCTGAATTTGTCGATGATGGTGAGCAGTATTTTGTTGTCCGTCTCGTCCAGACCGTAACGGTCTATGTTGAGCGCGGCGAGCGACATGCTTGCTATTGCCGTGTCGATGCGTCCGGTACCGCGCACCTGGGCAAAGTCACGCACACGGCGCAGCAACGCGTTGGCTATACGTGGCGTACCACGTGAGCGGCTTGCTATCTCCACGGCTGCATCGTAGTCGATGGGCACGTTCAGAATGCTTGCCGAGCGACGTATTATCTTCACGAGCGTCTCCGGTTCATAGTATTCCAGATGCAGGTTTATACCGAAACGGGCGCGCAACGGTGCCGTGAGCAGACCGCTGCGGGTTGTTGCCCCCACGAGCGTGAACGGATTGAGGTCTATCTGTATCGAGCGTGCCGAAGGACCTTTGTCTATCATTATATCAATACGATAGTCTTCCATTGCCGAGTACAGATATTCTTCGACAACAGGCGACAGACGATGTATCTCGTCGATGAACAGCACATCGCGCGGCTCGAGCGATGTAAGTATGCCGGCCAGATCGCCGGGCTTATCGAGCACCGGACCGCTGGTGAGCTTGAATCCCACGCCCAGTTCGTTGGCAATGATATTGCTCAGAGTGGTCTTTCCCAATCCCGGAGGACCGTGCAGCAACGTATGGTCGAGCGGCTCGCCGCGATATTTGGCAGCCTCGACAAACACTTCAAGGTTCTCCACCACCTTCTGCTGACCGCTGAAGTCGGAGAAGCGCAACGGACGCAGTGCGTTCTCGAACTCCTTTTCGCCCGAGACCGCACCTTCCTGTCTTATGTCAAAATCGTCTGTCATTATAATCGCCGTCGTTTAATGATGTATGCTGAATAACGCAAATAAATGGAAAGCGAAAAGAATATCCATTTTTCAATTTCCCGAGTGCAGTTATATCATATGCAATGATATTGCCAGCGAGTGGAAAGAAAGTTTACTTTCAGTTTCCCGAGTGCAGCTATATCATATGCAAAGATACTGCAAAAATCTGATTTCACTTAACATAAAGCCACTTTAATTTGGCGTGTTTCATAGAAAATATGTATTTTTGCAATATATATCAAACGACAGCTGACTAATGAAAACAGGACTATTCGCAGGCAGTTTCGACCCGTTCACCATCGGCCACATGTCGGTAGTGAAACGTGCGTTGCCACTGTTCGACAGACTGATAATAGGCATTGGCGTGAACGAACACAAGCAGTGCATGATGACACCATTGGAACGCAAGGAAGCCATAGAACGACTCTTCGAGGATGAGGAGGACGTGGTGGTGATGACATACTCGGGACTCACGGCCGACTTCGCACGCACCATGGGCGCGGCATACATTGTGAAGGGAGTGCGCAGCGTGAGAGACTTCGAGGCCGAACGCGAACAGGCAGACATCAACCGCATGCTCACCGGAGTGGAGACAATACTGCTTCCGGCTGAACCGGGACTCGACAGCGTGAGTTCTACGGTGGTAAGAGAGTTGTCGCACTTCGGAAAGGACGTATCGTCACTGCTGCCACGTAAGGGCGACCTTGACGACTGAGCCGGCGGAACAAACCAGCACGGCCATACGCAACATATTGAAATTTATTAAAAACCAGACTATGATATCTTATAATACCGACGGCGTGGAAATGCCGAAAATAAAGAAAAGAGCCGTCACCTCATGGATAAGGGCTGTGGCAGCCACCTACGGCAAGCGCGTGGGTGACGTGGGCTACATGTTCGTGAACGATGAAAAGATACTCGAAGTGAACCGCGAATATCTGGGACACGATTATTACACGGACGTCATAACCTTCGACTACGACGAGGACGACATTGTAAGCGGCGACATAGTAATTTCGCTCGACACCGTGCGCTCCAACGCAGAGCAGTTCGGAAAAAGCTATGAGGAGGAACTGCACAGAGTAATCATACACGGCATTCTGCACCTTTGCGGCATCAATGACAAAGGACCGGGCGAGCGTGAGATAATGGAACGCGCCGAGAACCGCGCTCTGTCGATGATGATCTGAGAAGACACTGATGCGGCGCAATAAAACCGCGATAACATAATGATGCGGACATACGGCAACCATAGGGTTTCCGTGTGTCCGCTTCTGCGTATATAATGCCTTGCAGGATCGGTGCATCCAACCACCACAGACACCGGCGTACAGCAGCGCATCAGGCGACACAACGTCCTGCCATAACCGTTCCTCAAAATCTAACCTTCTGCTAACGGTAAACCGCTATTTTGTAATAAGATACAGGCAACAATCATTGCCGTTTCATATTTTTCTCCTATATTTGTAAAATACGACGCTTTATGAAAAACTTCATGCTCACAATCATAATGACCACAGCCCTACTCGCCTCGTGCACAGAGACGGGATTTGTGAGCATTCTGCCCAAAGACTGCCGGCTGAAGGCAGGCGATCTGGTATTCCGACGTGGCAACGGACTAACGAGCCATGCGGTCCTTATGGCAGACCGGAACGGCAACTACTCGCATGTGGGAATAGTGGTGGACTCGTGCGGTACGATGATGGTGGTGCATGCAGTGCCCGACGAACCCGACTTCAAAGGCGATGTGGACCGCGTGAAAATGGAGACACCCGAAAAGTTCTTTCTCTCCCTCAATGCCAAAACGGGCGAGGTGAAAAGACTAAGAGGTGATACGGCGACAGCTGCCAGAGCCGCGCGGCACGCAGTAGAGATATACCGGCGCGGCACTCTGTTCGACCACGAGTACGACGACTCCGACACCACCCGCATGTACTGCTGCGAATTGATAGAGCATGTCTACAGAACTGCCGGACTGCCTATAGCCGGCAGTACAAGACACGACATAAGATTGCCCGGCCTCAAACTGAGATGCATACTGCCGTCCGACCTTTGCGAAAGCGAAAAATTTGAGAGAATAATCTATTTCTAAACATAACTTTATTAACTTTCTAAAACTTCTATGATTATGAAAAAAGTGTTTTTGATGCTGGTCGTAGCAGCGGCCATGTTCGCGTTCACAGCCTGCGGCGGTGGCAACTCACCCAAGAGTGTAGCAGAAGAAGCCATGTCAGCACTCCAGAGCAAGAACTACGACAAGTTCGTGGACTGTGCCTATATCAAGGTAAAAGAGGGTGAAGATCCCGAGGCTGCCAAGAAAGCCATCTCCGGAATGTTACAGAGCAAAGCCGAGATTACCTATGGCAAGAAAGGCGGATTCAAATCTTATGAGATTCTCTCCGAAACCATCGACGAGAGCGGAAACAAAGCTGTGGTGACGGTAAAGATGGTGTTCGGCAATGGCGAAGAAAAAGAAGAAGAGTGCAAGATGATAAAAGACGAGAACGGCAAATGGAAGATGGATATCGGAAAATAAGCCGTCCTACAGCAATATATGCCCTTGAGACTGTGCGACATGAAGAAAGCACGCCCTCAAGGGCATTTTTTTGCGCGTGACAGCCGAATGTCCGTCCAACAGGACAGACACTGCGCACACACAAGAAAGCAGCCGTAAAGCTTTGAAAAAGTCTGACAGGACAATACAGGCACATGCTGCGTCTTCATAAATATACGTTCGCAGACAGTAAAAATCCGGACATTTTTTTGCGAAATATAAACGAAAAACGCACCAGAAGCGTATGATACACGCATGAAAATACAATAGGAATACAAGAAAAACAATGCATCAACGCAAAGCGCGGACACTATCGAGAAGTTTAGACGAAAGACTTATGCATAAAGAAAACAGGAATTGCATATTTATACAGACAACTGTATACGCAAAGCGCGGGACAGAACCAAGTTCCGTCCCGCGCCGGGATATTCCAGGATGCGCCTTCAAAAGACACGTTCTCTATTTATTTCACGCTCATCTTAAAGCTGTTTCCGTTCACTGTTATTACATAAACACCGGCAGTAGCGAATGTGTATGATGTAGTGTTTGCGGCAAGCAGACGACCCTGTACATCGTAAACGCAGAACACTCCACCGTCGGCAATGCCAAGAGTACGGCCGTTGAGTGATGCGCCCTGTGTTGCAGAGAACTCTGGAGCATTGATACCGCTGGTCGGATCATATTTGTATTCTATGCTGATCTCCTCTGTGCGGCTGCCGTTCTCGTCCACAGCAACAACAGTACGTCCTGTAGGCAGGCCGTTGTCGGCGTAATGATATGTCACCTCCTCATACAATGTCTGCGGGTCGGTTTCAGAACGAGCGGCGGTATTGGCAGCACTGCCCTTCACCTCGTTTGGTTCTCCCGGCTGTACTTCATAGGAAGGTTCAAAATATATGTATTCCTTTATCAGACGGTCGCCCTCCAGTATGTACACCGGCCGATCCTCCATATCCTTGCACACAGTCTTGTCGCCATCGTGGCTGACAGAGAAGTAAGCCTCCGGAACAATGTTGGAAAACATGTCCTTGTTGTCAATACCCATTGTGAAGCCATAGCCTCCATCATAATTAATGTCATTTGCATTGAGACAAACCACACGTCCTGCCACCGAAACAATGATGGTGCTGTCGGTAGAGAATCCGTCGTAATCCTTCATCACATTAGGACGCACGAATTTCACGTCCTCGGTCTGCACCTCGCGTATGTTCACCCATCGGTCCTCACGCAGAGCATTTTCAGAATCGTCCAGATACGCATAGAAACGGTTGCCTTTCTGCTCCATGTATGTTTTGCTGGTACCATAATGGTTGGTCTCGATAATTGTGAAAGAATTTGGTCCATAGCTGTAGTCATCAGTCCAGGAACTTTCGTATGACCCGTCTTTGTCCGTTGTCTTATCCAGATATTCTCCTCTCACCAGATTTTCTCCAGACCATGTGTAGTCATGCACGAATTCATTGCGGTAATCAGGGTCCCAATCGTTTGTAGTGACGCTGGTGTATTTTGTGATATGACCTGCCGCATCAATAGTGAATTCATGCACCGGCGAGCTGCCATAGGACGACTCTTCCTTGAAACTTATAGCCGTTATTTTACCTGACGCATCACGTGTTGCCTTCATCTCAGAACTGTAATCAGATCCTTTTACAATCATACTGGTGAGCGGACCGTCGAAGTCGAACACGTCATGCCATGAATTTCCGATACCGTACACATCATCATTGAAGTATGTGTAAGTCTCTGTATAATCCTCAACCCACTCCGGCTCTCCGGCTGCACGGCTGGCTACAACACCTGAGTTTTCGTCACCTAAGTTGTATTTGGTTATCTTTGCGATACGTCCTAATGAGTCGTACGAATAAACATACTTGCAATCGTCTTCATAACTTTCATATCCGTTCATTTCATAACGACAGTACTCCAACAATTTGCCGGTGCTGTCATATTTGTAATGCTCGGTCATACACGGATCTGTGAAATAATATCCTTTATCCTCACTATATTCACTATTGTATGAAACGATTGTTGAGTCATTGACAGAACCTGTGTAAGTGTGCTTGTACATATCCTTCTGTATGCCGGAGATATAGCCTTCAGGAGTGAAACGCATTTCCTGCTCAATATGACCGGTTTTGGTTTCGTAATATGTATGTGAAGCCATCTGACCGTTGTCATAGTAGCTCCAGCCTTCCACAATCTGATAGCCTTCGCCGTCATTGTAGTTCTCATACTTGGTGTATGATGTCACTCCATCTCCATACTCCACCATGACACGATAGTTGGCAAACCATCCGGTGCCATCGTCGTAAACCACGTCTTTTACTGTGACACGACCGTCTGAATCGTACTCGTAAGTGTATCTGCCGACATCATAGAGTTTTTCGTCACTCCATTTTCCATCAATCTTCTCGCGCATGTAGATGGTTTCAGAAGAACGTTCTTTGTCTTTGTTGTATGCATAGACAAAGCGGAAACAGTAATCGCCCTGAATCTCGGATGCCTCGTCGAGCATGACACCGCCTTTGCGTTGTGTACGCATCCCGGCTTTTTCTTCGGAAGCAACAACCGCCTTGCGTGCATTCTGACTTCGTTCCATGTAGTGCTTGCCAAACTTTATGCCCTGCGCAGACATACCGGCGGAGAGCAAGATCATGCATGAAAGTAAAAGTTTTCTCATAAGAATTAAGTTTGATTATTGAATAGATGTGTATAAAAAAATATTGATTTACGGTTTTGAAATCTGTTTTGAGATATACGTCTCATGCTTCGTCACGCATACGTCCGCAAAGATAAGCATTATATTTGGAACCGACTGACTTTCAGTCATTAAAATGACATTAAAGTCCATTTATCAATAAAAAAAGACTCCGGAACGCAAAAATATGGTTCCAGAGCCTTGATATAACCGATGTGACGGCTGAAAAGCAGGATGCCGTCACTTTATTACTTTGTAATACTTTTTTGCTGTGGCACGCGACACATAGTTGAAGTGCCACCACTCCGTGCGCAGCGGTTTGAATCCGGCGTACTGCATCACCTCACGCAGCAGCCGGCGGTTGGCCAGTGCCTCCTTGGATATGCGGCCGGAGGCGACGAGCGAAGCCTCCTTGTCTATATGGGCGGCAGCGCCCATATAATCGATCTTGGTGCCCATAGGTATGGTGTCGCCCTTGAGCGTGCAGAGGGTGAGGTCAACGGCCATGCCGTAATTGTGGAGTCCGCCACCGCGGGCTGGATTGCTGACATAGAAATACTGCGGCGTGTTCTTCACCTTGTCCCACATTTTCTGCTGGATTGACATGGGACGCGCAGCGTCGTATACTTTCAGACTGAGGTCGGGACGCAACTGCTTCAGCCGTTTCTGTGCTTTGACAAGCGCAGCGGCGGCTTTGGGATGAAGATAGGCTTCGCGCAGGTCGGTGTAGAGTACCTCGCCCGTAAAGTTGTCGGCTCGGCTGTACATGAGCGACACGAATATGGAAGGGTCGGCCTTCTTCACGTTCACGTAACCGCGCTTCTCAAGCGAAAGAGCCGTGGCGCTCAGACGGTCGTCGGTCGTCGCGGTCAGTACAGACGCGACGAATGCTAAAAGCAATAATATGTTTCTCATTTTTTCATTATGAAATATAAATCATTTTCACACACCGTAACGACGGTATAAGAAATCTATCGCGCACCGACCGCACTTTCGCGGAAACGCATGCCGCAGACAGAGAAAACAATGCTGTGGAAAGTATCCGTTGTTTCCTCATTTCTGGTCGATAAAGATTCTTTAACTGCAAACTTACAATAAAATTCTTATTGCGGCAGATATGGATTCGGAAAAATACACTATTTTTGTAAAAAAGTCGGATATTTATGAAAGAAAGACTTGATTTTGAAGCTATGGCAAAAAGGCTGCTCCAGGACGACAGACGCAAAAGAGTGGCCGTGGCGGCACCCGAGGACGAACACACGGGTGAGGTGATAAGCAGATGTCTGAGGGAAGGCATGGCCGACTTCGTGCTCTTCGCGCGCCGTGAGAAGGCCGGAAGAGCGGAAGAGCTGGCTGCAATCAGCCCGGGACATGCCGAAACAGTTATGGTGGATACGCCCGAAGAGGCGGCACGCATGGCTGTGACTGCGGTGAGAGAAGGACGTGCCGACGTGCTGATGAAGGGCACGCTGAACACCGACGTGCTGCTCCGCGCCGTGCTCGACAAGGAGAACGGACTGCTCATACCCGGCCACACACTGAGCCATATCACGGCGGCACACATACCGCAATACGAAAAGCTGGTGCTGTTTGCCGACGCAGCGGTAATTCCCCGCCCCGACACCGAACAGTTTGATGCCATACTTAAATATGCGCTCAACGTGTTCAGACGTCTCAACGGATATGAATGCACCCCGCGCGTGGCACTCATACACTGCACGGAAAAGACGAGCGAGAAGTTCCCGCACACGCTGAGCTACGCCGAACTGAAACGCCGTGCGGCGGAAGGACGATACGGACGCATGGCCATAGACGGCCCGATGGACGTGAAGACGGCATGCGACAGCGAGAGCGCACGCATAAAAGGTCTGACCTCGGACGTGACGGGAAAGGCCGACATACTGATATTCCCGAACATAGAAGCGGCCAACACGTTCTACAAGACCATAACACTCTTCGCCGGAGCGACAACCGCAGGAATGCTCTGCGGAGCCGTGGCGCCGGTGGTTATTGCATCGAGGGCCGACTCGACGGAGGCCAAGATGGGCAGCCTGCTCCTGGCGTGCAACATGGCATGACACACTGTGCGGCATGATACGGACAGAAGGACATAAAACATTAATCAAGAAAGAAACTGACATATATTCCATATCCTCAACACGATGAAAAGGATTTTCGTTATAAACCCGGGCTCGACGTCCACCAAAACCGCTGTATTCGAAGACGAGAAAGTGGTGTGGATGTCGGGAGGACACCACCCTGCCGCCGAGACGGCAGCATTCCGCAACGTGAACGACCAGTACGAGTATCGCCGCAACTACATCCTGCGCAACCTCAGGGAAGCGGGCATTGAGATGGATTTCGACGCGGTGATAGGCCGCGGAGGACTGCTGAAACCGCTGCACGGAGGTGTGTATGCCGTGAACGAGCAGATGAAATACGACCTCCGTCATGCACAGCACGAGCATGTGTGCAATCTAGGTGCGCTCATAGCCGACGAGATAGCGGCGCAGTGTCATTGCCCGGCATTCATCGCAGACCCCGTGGTGGTAGACGAGATGCAGCCGCAGGCAAGGCTCACCGGACTGCCGGGCATAGAGCGGAAATCAATATTCCACGCACTGAACAGCAAGGCGGTGTCGCGCAAATACGCCGCGTCGGTGGGAAGGAAGTATGAGGACATGAATCTCATAGTGGCGCATCTGGGAGGCGGCATATCCGTAGGCGCGCACCGCAAGGGACAGGTGATAGACGTGAACAACGCGCTCGACGGCGAAGGTCCGTTCTCGCCCGAACGCGCAGGAACGCTGCCCGCAAGCCAGCTTGTGGAGATGTGTTTCAGCGGAGAGTACAGCAAGAAACAGATAAGGGCCATGCTCAGCGGACAGGGAGGACTTGTGGCACATCTCGGAACGAACGACATGATAACCGTGTCGCGCAAGGCTGAGGACGGCGAAGAGCCGTGGCACTCGGTGCTCGAGGGCATGCTCTACACCGTAGCAAAGCAGATTGGCGCAATGTACGTGGCGCTCGAAGGAAAAGCGGACGCCATAATACTGACGGGAGGAATAGCCTACAGCACGTACTGCGTAAACGAGCTGAAGAGACAGACGGAGTATCTCGCGCCGGTGATAGTAATGCCCGGCGAGGGAGAGATGGAGTCACTGGCCTACAACGCGCTGGGAGCACTCAACGGCGAACTGCCCGTGCAGGAGTACAAATAAAGCCTTCTGACGGGCGAAAAAGCCGCGGCGGCACAATCGGGCACGCACGGCAAGAAACGCACACAGACAAAAAAAGAAGCGCATCTGAAAGGAAAATACATACAACAACAGCGGCGGCGGATGTTGATTTGCACTATACACACAGAACACTTTTTCATAACCAGTCCGTGATATTTCGCGTGATACGACGCACGAACATGCACAAAAGACCGCCGGCCGCACAAAGAAAGACCGCAGTTCAGCACGTGACGTCATGCGAAATAATCACGGACTTTTCATATCCGCCACGGCCATAAAATGCAGTTATGGCCATGCGCCGCAGCATATAGAGATTCAGGGGTCCTCATCTGCCAGTTTGAACGTCACCACAACCACGCAACGCATGGCAACAGGTTTGCCGCCTGCGGCATGTCTGCGGCCCGGAGTCCACAGCGGCATGGCGCGCACAAGACGGCGGGCCTCACGGTCGAGCGACGGATCGATGGCGTGGACAAGCTGTATATCGGCCAGAGTGCCGTCGGGCATGACGGTGAAAGCCACCGGAACCTTGCCTTCAATACCATTCTCACGTGCGATGGTAGGATAGACGAGATTGTCGTTAATATACTGTTGCAATCCGTTTTCGCCGCCGGGGAAACACGGTGCCACATCGCCGGGAGCGAGCTCGTCTGTAAGCGAGAACATCTGCGAGAATGCGTCGGTGGAAAGAGGTGTGTAAGAAACGGTGCGTGAAAGCCCCGTCTGATTTGGCTGTCCGAACGTAAGCATGATAACGCAACGCATGGCAGCGGGCTTGCCGCCGCCGGCATGTTTGCGGCCGGGAGTCCATCGGGGCATGGCTTTCATGAAGCGGAGAGCCTCACGGTCGAGCGACGGATCGATGGTGCGGAGAAGACGTATGTCGCTCACACTGCCGTCGGACATGACGGTGAAAAGCACCGGAATGCAGCCTTCGATGCCGTTTTCACGCGCAATGGTAGGATAGATGAGGTGCTCGTTGACATATTTCCGTAAGGCTTCGTCGCCGCCGGGAAAGGTCGGAGGCACATCGCCGGGCGCGAGACTGTCGGCCAGAAAACACATCTGCGGAAGAGTATCGGCAGAAAGAGCACCGCAGGCGGTGATACATTCACAGTTTGTGCGTCGGCTGTCCATAAGCCGGGAATACTCCACTCCACCGGCAAAGACGGACACAAGAGCACCAGCAACCGCGAACACTGTTATCAATAATGATTTACGATATACCATAATACTTGAATTTTCGTCCTGCTATAAAAGCATTTTATCCTTTTCACAATAACACATTCCGGCTGACAGCAGGGAAACACCGTCCATTCAGAGGCATGACGACATGTCCGAAAGTTTATGTCTGCGCACACCGGATCATAACCAGAGACATCTCCACACAGTGCTTCCCGACATACGGTCCACAGCCGATGAAAACGCATGAACACACCGCAAATATAGTGAAAGACGAGAGCAACGGCAAGAACGGAAAACATAGTTTAACAAGTCTTGGCTTTGCCGAGCCGCATACTATCTTATACAAAGATACAAATATTATGCGACCGGCAAACTGTCCATGGCACAGAAATGCGGCAGAAAGGCCTTTTCTGTCCGTTCTGAGTGCACAAAGCGAGGCAACGGCATAACTATCCGCCACGACGGAGAAAGGCCGTCTGGCGCAAGAAAAAAGCGGTTTTGAGGAGAACGGTGGGAACAAGTTATGTCAACGAAGTGTCACAGAACAGCGGAAAACGCCCTGACAACGCGGGATGATGCAGCCCACGACATGCATTAATCATTACGCACGGGCACAACCGGAAAAACATCATCGGAGGCAAGACACATGCTCCACGTGTCTTGCCCCGCGCCTCATACCGGAATTATTAAAGAAAAACATGTCTGCATTTTAAGAATGATATCAACTCTTTTAAAGAAAACTCAGGCGTGCCCGGCCAGAAGAAGGAGCTTGCCGCGCTGGAAAAGAAGAAGAACCGCCATGCGAGCATCCCCAACCCGTCGAACCTGATGGCCGTGGAGGACATCAAGCGGGTGCAGGACGTGGTGGCGAGGGAGAACAAGCAACTGGTGTACATCCATTACAACCTGATGGTCTGCTGCGGCAAGGACATCGACCTGCAGAAGCCCACCAACTACCTGGAGAACAGCTTCGGACGGCTGGGCATCCACATCAGCAAGCGGGCGTACAACCAGCTGGAACTGTTCGTAAATTCCTTTCCGGGGAACTGTTACGGTATGAATCCGGACTATGACCGCTTCCTGACCCTTGGAGACGCCGCGGCCTGCCTGATGTACAAGGAACGTATCCAGCACAGTGAGGACACCCCGCTTAAAATCTACTACACCGACCGCCAGGGAGTGCCTGTAGCCATTGACATCACCGGCAAGGAAGGGCGCAACAAGCTGACCGACAACTCGAACTTCTTCTGTCTGGGACCTTCTGGCAGCGGGAAGAGCTTCCACATCAACAGCGTGGTGCGCCAGCTGCACGAGCAGAATACCGACGTGGTGATGGTCGATACGGGTAACTCCTACGAGGGGCTTTGCGAATACCTCGGCGGCAAGTACATCAGCTATACGGAGGAGAAACCCATCACCATGAACCCGTTCCGCATCAACCGTCAGGAACTGAACGTGGAGAAGACCGGCTTCCTGAAAAACCTTGTACTGCTGATATGGAAAGGCTCGCAAGGAACCGTGAGCAAGACGGAAGACCGGCTCATTGACCAGGTAATCACCGAGTATTACGATGTCTTTTTCAACGGCTTCGACGGTTTCACCCCTCCCCAGCGGGAAGACCTGCGCAAGAGCCTGCTGGTGGACGACCGCAACTCGGCCCGTGACGGCAGGGAGACGGAAGAGGAACGTATGGCCCGCATCGAAAGGGAGATTGACGGGATAGAAAGCCGCCGCAAGGAGCTGAAAGTGGAGAGCCTTTCATTCAACACCTTCTACGAATACTCCGTGCAGCGCATCCCCGACATCTGCCACGAGAACAGCCTGAAGGGAATCGACCTCTCCACCTACCGATACATGATGAAAGACTTTTACCGGGGCGGCAACCACGACAAGACCTTGAACGAGGAAATGGACGGCACCCTGTTTGACGAGACGTTCATCGTATTCGAAATCGATGCAATAAAAGATGACCCGCTGCTTTTCCCCATCGTGACGCTCATCATCATGGACGTGTTCCTGCAGAAGATGCGCCTGAAGAAGAACCGCAAGGTCCTGGTAATCGAGGAGGCGTGGAAGGCCATCGCCTCGCCGCTCATGGCGGAGTACATCAAGTTCATGTACAAAACCGCCCGCAAGTTCTGGGCGAGCGTGGGCGTGGTGACACAGGAGATACAGGACATCATCGGCAGTGAGATTGTCAAGGAAGCCATCATCAACAACTCCGACGTGGTGATGCTGCTCGACCAGAGCAAGTTCAGGGAGCGTTTTGACGGCATCAAGGCCATTCTGGGCCTGACGGATGTCGAATGCAAGAAGATATTCACCATCAACCGCCTGGAGAACAAGGACGGACGCAGTTTCTTCCGCGAGGTGTTCATCCGCCGTGGCACGGTCAGCGAGGTGTATGGCGTGGAAGAGCCGAGGGAGTGTTACATGACCTACACCACCGAACGTGCGGAAAAGGAAGCCCTCAAACTCTACAAGCGGGAATTGGGATGCAGCCACAGGGAAGCCGTGGAAGCCTATTGCAGGGACTGGAACCTGTCCGGCATTGACAAGTCACTGGCTTTCGCACTGGAAGTGAACAAGGCGGGCAAGGTGCTGCATCTTGAACGCGGGAAACAAAATAACCAATCAGCAATCAACCAATAACATTCAAGCATTATGGAAGCAGAAAAATTCATCCAGGACTTCTGGAAAGCGAACGAAATCAGCAATTTCTCGAAAGAGGCCACCGTGTTGTTCTTCTACCTCATTTATGTGTGGGAGAACGAGAACAAGCCCGAAGTGTTCTACGTGCATCCCGCCAGCCTGCTGTGCAAGGTAAGGGGCTTTTCCGTGAAAGGCGTGCTGACGGCCAGCGAGGAATTGCAGCAACGCGGCTACATCACCTACAAGGCTCCCGAACAACAATGGTGTTCCGGGGAGTATTCCCTTTGCCTTGACCGGGACACGAAGACAGGGAAGAATGAAAGTCCCGCCCATACCGCAAGCGGCCTCATGACCGCGCAAACCACAAAACCGTAACCCATGAAGAAAATCCTTGTCCTGTTGCTGTGCGTATGTGCTTCCGTCCTTTCGGCGGAGGCACAATACGTGCGCGTCAACTACGACAAGAAGACCGTGGCGGCGATGGCGGCGGCCTACGCCACGGAAACAGCCACG
>USDT01000011.1 GCA_900553465.1 uncultured Prevotella sp. | reverse complement strand
AAAGGGTTCTGCTGCCTTATGCAAGAAATAAAAAATGGAATTGATAGAACCCACCTGAAGATAAATTCACGACCAAAGACATTACATCTATGAAAGGAAAAGTAATACGTATAATAAATTTCGTGCTGTGTATGATTGTCGGGATGCAGTGTGTCTCGGCCCAGACACCTGATTCTATGGCGGTTTACGGGCCTGAGGTGGCAGAGAAACTCTGCACGGCGGCAGATACACTGAAACTTATGAAGAAGGAAAAGCCATGCATCTACGAGTTGCCCTACTCCATTCGCACAAGCCGGCCGGACTATAAACGCATGTGGCTTAACACGGGTGTGCTGTTCGCCGGTGGTCTTACAACACTCGGAGTACTCGAACTGCTGCCGGAGAATGCCACTGCTTGGAACAAGGAAGAGCTGCGCAAGGTGCCGTTCTTCAAGCGTTGGAGCAATCATGTGAAGCAAGGTCCCGTGTGGGATAAGGACGATATGATATTCAACTACGTGCTCCATCCTTATGCCGGTGCGGCCTATTACATGAGTGCGCGCAGTCTCGGATTCAATGTTCTGGGCTCTTTTCTCTATTGTGCAGGCATATCTACCATATTCTGGGAATACGGAATAGAGGCCTTTATGGAGATTCCGTCGATACAGGACCTTATCATAACGCCTCTGTCTGGACTGATACTCGGCGAGACATTCTATCGTGTGAAAAGACATATTGTGGACAACGGTTACACGTTGTGCAACTCAAAGGTGCTTGGAAACATTGTGGCGTTTCTGGTAGATCCGGTGAATGAGGTGATAGGTCTGTTTGCCGGCAATCCTTGTCGAGAGCTTGCTAAACGCAAGGTAGACATCTCCTGCACGCCGTGGGTGAACAGCTTCAACGGCACTTCGTTTGGATTTACACTCAATATTATAAGCCTGTGAAGACCGGCAGAAGACTGAAGCGTCGGTCTTTAAGCACACTGCCGGTGGCGTGGCACGCGTTGTTGTCTGCGTGTCACGCCTTCTTTATGTCCTGTTTTTTTATTTACCTGTACCGCATGCTTGTACGGTCGGAAGTTTTTATCTATTTTTGTAAAATATAGAATGAGCCCCGGCAATGGCATACAGGGAATACTCTGTGTCCTATTCTTGCCGTTACGATTGCATTTCATATTGTTGTTGTGCGAGCCTATGGCGCTCCGCGGTGTTGTGGACAGCCGTATGGCAGGACATGCCGGTATGGTGAACGGTGCGCATGACGTACTTTACTGACAAAACAAAAACTTATATATGACGGGCGGATGACCTGCCGCCTGCTACCATTAACCCGAACAACCAAAGACATGAAAAAGATTATCTTCAGTCTGCTTTGCCTCAGTCTGCCTATCACGGTGGCGGCACAGCAATCCCTCGGCGGATTTATCTATGGAACGGAGACACAGCCTGCGGGTGACGAATGGCAGTCGCCGCAACGGCTCGCACTCAATAAGGAACAGCCGCGGGCCACGTTTTTCTCATTCGCCGACGTAGAGTCGGCCATGAAAGTGCTGCCTGAGAACAGCGCCTACTGGCAGAGTCTGGATGGTACATGGAAATTCCACTGGGCGCCGGACCCCGACAATCGCCCCAAGGATTTTTATCTTTCGGCTTATGACGATACAGCATGGGACGACATAAGTGTGCCTTCTTGCTGGAATGTAGAAGGCATAATGAAGGACGGGACGCTCAGATACGGCGTGCCTATATACTGCAACCAGCCCGTGATATTCAAGCACACGGTGGCTGTGGACGACTGGAAGGGCGGCGTGATGCGTGAACCTGACAAGAGCTGGACAACCTACAAATACCGCAACGAGGTGGGATCGTACCGCAGGAGGTTCATCGTCAGCGACAAATGGAAGGGTCGCGAGGTTTACATCAACTTCGATGGGGTGAATTCTTTTTTCTATCTTTGGGTGAACGGACGTTACGTCGGATTCTCCAAAAACTCGCGCAACACCGCTACATTCAACATAACGCAGTATCTGACAAAGGGTGAGAACGTTGTTGCCGTGGAGGTTTACCGCAGCTCGGACGGCTCTTTCCTTGAGTCGCAGGACATGTTCCGCCTGCCGGGAATATTCCGCAGCACCTATCTCACGGCTGCTCCCAAGTTGCAGATGGGCGACATGAAGATAAACACTGACATTGCTGCGGACGGCAGTGGTGTGGTGGATGTGAGTGCGTTTGTGCGCAACCTCGACCGCAAGAGCGCAAAGGGATGCTCCGTGAACTATCGTGTGTATGCCAACAAATTGTATTCTGACGAAATAACGGGCGAGGCGATAAGTCCCGTTATGTCGGAAACATTCGCCGTGGATGGTGACGGACGCAGCGAGGTGAGCACACGACTGACCGTTCCTTCTGCCCGTCTGTGGTCGGCGGAGGAACCTAACCGATACACACTGGTGGCCGAACTAAAGGACAAAAAGGGCCGGACGGTGGACATAGTGTCGTCATACTTCGGTGTGCGCAAGGTAGAGATAAGAGACACAAAGGCCTCTGACGACGAGTTCGGACTGAAAGGTCGCTACTTCTACGTGAACAACCAGCCTGTGAAACTCAAGGGAGTGAACCGCCAGGAGATAAGCCCGGAGCGTGGCAATGCCATAACACACGAGCAGATGGAGCACGAAATAATGCTCATGAAGCGCGCCAACATCAACCACGTGCGCAACTCTCACTATTCGTGCAACCCCTACTGGTATTATCTCTGCGACAAATACGGCATATATCTTGAGGACGAAGCCAACATCGAAAGCCACGAATATTACTACGGCGAAGCCTCTCTCTCGCACGTGCCGGAGTTCAGGGACGCCCATGTCGCACGTGTCATGGAGCTTGTGCATGCCCATGTCAACCATCCGTCCATCGTCATCTGGTCGCTCGGAAACGAAGGCGGACCCGGCAAAAACTTCAAGGCCGCCTACGACGCGATAAAGACCTGGGACACGACGCGCCCCGTGCAGTATGAGCGTAACAACGACATCGTGGACATGGGCTCCAACCAGTATCCGTCCATTCCGTGGGTGCGTGAGGCTGTTAAGGGCCGTTTCAACATAAAATATCCGTTCCACATATCCGAGTATGCCCACAATATGGGCAACGCCGGCGGCAATCTGGAAGACTATTGGGAGGCCATCGAGTCGACCAACTTCTTCTGCGGAGGTGCCATCTGGGACTGGGTGGATCAGTCGCTCTACAATTATGACAAGACCGACGGCACACGCTATCTGGCCTACGGTGGCGATTTCGGCGACAAACCCAACGACGGCATGTTCTGCATGAACGGCATACTGCTGCCCGGACACAGACCTAAGCCTGCATATTATGAGGTGAAGAAAGTCTATCAGAACGTAGGTGTGAAGGCTGTGGACATTATGAAGGGCCAGATAGAAGTGTTCAACAAGAACTACTTTGTGCCGTTGAAGATGTATAATATGGTGTGGTCGCTGTGGAAAGACGGCCAACGCATTACGGAGAGCAACGTGTTCCGCGGTCCGCGCAACATCCTCGGTCCGAGAGAGAAAGCAGTTTACAGTCTTCCGATAAGCTTCAAAGGGCTCGACCCGCAGGCCGAATGTTTCGTGAAGGTGCAGTTCCTTCTGGCTCAGGACATGCCGTGGGCGAAAAAGGGATATGTGCAGATGGAGGAACAGCTGCCGCTGAATGAGGTCGCTCCTTTCACATCGATAGCCGAAGCTGCGGGCAGCGGCAGACTCACACAGACCGAAGCCGACACCGTAAGCACCGTCAGTGGCGAGGGCTTCAGCGTGGCTTTCAGCAATACGACAGGAACAATAAACAGTCTGAAATACGGCGACCGTGTGATATTCTCCGACGGCAACGGCCCGCGTCTCGACGCTTTCCGTGCCATGACCGACAATGACAACTGGGCCTATCGTCAGTGGTTTGCCAAGGGACTGAACGATCTGCGCCACCGTGTGCTCCACCGTTCGGCTTACAAGAGGAAGGACGGCGCGGCGGTGGTGGCTTACACCGTGGAGTCGCAGGCGCCCTGCGGATACAACATTCGCGACCTCGGCATAAGCTCAGGACGCTATGAGATAACCCGGGGAAAGGAATTCGGGCCGTCCGACTTCCGCTTCATCACCAACCAGACGTGGACCGTATATGCCGACGGATCAGTGGAACTGCAAGCCAATATCACGTCGAACGACCCGACACTGTGTCTCGCCCGTCTTGGATATGTCATGAGGACACCGTTCGATATGAACAATTACACCTACTACGGCCGCGGTCCGCACAACAACTATAACGACCGCATGAATGGAGCATTCGTTCAACTTTATAAGACAACAGTGGACAGCATGGCTGTCGATTTCCCCAAACCGCAGTCGATGGGCAACCGCGAGGACGTGCGCTGGTGTGCTCTTACCGATGCCGACGGACAGGGAGCGCAGTTCATATCAGCGGGCGGCAGCATGTCGGCGTCGGCTCTGCCGTGGTCGGCCATGCAGATGGTCTGCGCGCCACATACCTATCAACTGCCTGAATCTGAAGGCAACTGGCTTCATCTCGACATGAAGATGATGGGCCTCGGCGGCAACAGCTGCGGACAGGGCGGGCCGTTGGAGGAAGACCTCATAAGGGCCGGCAGCCACACGATGGGTTTCATCATACGTCCGGCAAAGGGCAATCTGACCATGCGTGCCAAGGTTTCGGCCGCCGGCGAACTGCCTCCTGCCATTGAGCGCGACGCTGCGGGATTGGTCAGCATGACGGGTGGCGAGGACGGTTCACAGATATGCTACACATTGGACGGAAAGAAAAAGACATACATCTATAAGTCTCCGTTCGCCCTGCGCGAAGGCGGTCGCGTGACGGCATGGCACAAAGGCAACGAGCGTCTGAAGGTGACGGCAGACTTTGAACGTATTGAGAACATACCGGTGAAGGTGGTGTATGCCAGCAGTGAGGAACACGGCGAAGGCGATGCTGCCCACATTGCCGACGGCGACAACGGCACCTACTGGCACACGGCCTACTCGGTTACAGTGGCACAATATCCTCACTGGATAGACTTCGACTGTTCTGAGACCAAGATGATAAAAGGTTTCACCTATCTGCCGCGGCAGGACAACCGCAACGGAAACATAAAGACCTATCGTGTGCAGGTGAGCGACGACGGCAAGAACTGGGGCGAACCAGTGGCCGAAGGAACTTTTGAGGACGGTTTCAAGGAGAAACGCGTGATGTTCGAAAGTCCTGTCAGGGCGCGCTACGTGCGCTTCACGGCTCTCAGTTCGCAGGACGGTCAGGACTTTGCCACGGGTGCCGAGATAAAGATACTGGATTGAAAAACATGCCGCCGGTGCACGTTTACATTATGACGGCACGGCGGACAGACAACAGATGCGCGGTGTGATAGTCTTGATATGCAGGGTATCGCACCGCGTTTTATTCTTGATAATATTGAGGACAAACGTCTGTGTGAAAACAAACAGTGTGTTATGCCGTGACAGAAAGGCGGATGCAATTATTATGTCACAGTCATACCGTATGGCTTTTACCTTATCCTTCAGATGTCTCTTAAATGACCATTAATGTCGGTAGACGCGTTTGTACAGGTTGCGGTGCACTTTCTTGTCCAAGGCATTACAATGCAGACGATGTTCGGAGATGTGCTGTGCTCATCGTCTGCGTCTTGTGCGCTTCCACCATAAATAATATCCGCTTATTGGCAGTATGCCTCCGATAAGGGCTGCAAGAAAGTAAATTATCTTGGTGATCATTCCTCCCCATATTCCTGTATGGAAAGCATAAAGCCATCCTTTCATCTTTTTTGATTTGGGTGTCTGGTTGTGTGATACAAGTCCGGTTATCTCTCCAGACTTTGGATTGAATTTAATTGTGTCCGTCCTGCGGATGTTTCCAGGTAGACTTACTTGTGCCTGTTTTGTCTCCAGACGTATGGACGCATATTCAGGATACTTTGATTGAAGCTGTGATATCACTTTATTCCATACTGTGTATTCGAATATTCTCTGCTTTTTCTTTCCTTCTTCTCCTTCTGAAGAGCGATTCCTGTTTGATAACGAAGTCTTTGATGATACCGATGCTCCAAACAGACGGTATGTCATATTGCGGTACCATCCGAACGACCATGTGAGTCCGGTAAGTGCCATCAGCAGTAGAAAGATGGTTGAGTAAAAGCCCAGCGACACATGGCTGTCGTACAACAGCCGGCGTATTCCTTTGCGGCAGTTCAACGAAAGCCTGTTTCTCAGAGCCTTGCGGTTGCGTGGAATCCATATTATAAGTCCGGTGATAAGAATCACAACCATCAGTAATGTGGTTACACCAACAACAACCTTGCCTGTTGATTTTTCTCCTTTTTTTGCCGGAGAATCCATTAACCATCTGTGGAGTTTGCGCATTGTCTGGAAGAAAGGCGGACTTTCTGTCCATCCGTTGACTTCTCCCGTATAGGGATTCACGCTCAGAGTTCTCTTTCCTGCTCCTTTTATGCTGACCATGCATGTTCTTTCTGGATCCGCGGAAAGCTGTATTGATGTTATTTCAATGGTGTCTGACATCTGCATGCAAACCTTTTGTGCAATTTCAGATGGCTTCAGCGGATTGCCTTCTTCGGGTCGTTCCACCCGATAGAGTGATGGATTCAGGCTCTCGGTGACTTCATTTTCGAACACCAGGGCTGCCCCGCTAAGACAGATTATGCTTATAATCAGTCCAAGCGGGACAGACAGCCACAAATGTATCTTGCGGAAGAATCTGTTCATTTTTGTTTTTATTGGTTAACGTTGTTGTCAATGCTGTTTCAGGAAACTTACACCCTGAATGGCTTCTGTGTCTATTTCTGTTCCACGTGTAGCTGTACCATCGGCAGCAATCGTATAAAGTGCGGGCAATGATCCGTCGGTGAGTTCCACTTCAAATGTGATTGTATGCTCATCCGTGTTTACCGCGCAGGCCAGAGCAATATCGTTTATCTTGGACGGTTCCGGCATGCCTTTGACTTCTGTATAAGTCTTTGTCTTCACGTCGAATATGCCGAACTTCTTGTGCGAGCCTTCCGTCACGCCGGCTGTTCCTGCCTCGGTGTACATCTGGAGACAGAACTTATTGTCACCCATATAGAAGCATTTCCACATGTAGTGTCCGGTTATGTCTGTCAGGTTCACATAGTAGTCGTTGTCTATGGCCACAGGTTTTCCGTTCTGTATGTTGCTGCCACTTATGCGGAGTACTGCCGACGGAACTTGCGGCACGGTCTGTCCGTAATTCTTTATGGTACTCTGACAGAATAGGTAGATCTCGTCTCCCACCACTTCTATGCCAGTTTCTGTGCGTGAGCGTTGGTTGCCTTTTATCTGTCCGGCCTCCTTTCCTGGATGGTCAGCGCTTTTGCGGACAATAGTGTTCTGATATTTCAGATATTCCTTTTCGCTGTCGTTGGGATCAAACTTGTATACACCTATGTACAGATTGTTTGCCAAGTCTGTGTAAGTGGCTTTAGGATTCTCCGGATCAATCTGCATACGCTTTGTTGCATACGACAATAATACATAGTCGCCATATTCCGCAATGTCGCCCACACCCCATGTTTCTCCTTCCATCAGACTTGCCGGCTCCTTGGTAAGATCGTCACAATCGATTATTCCGTCTACCACAGCGGCCTCGAATGTATCAAGGTTTATGAACTTCACACGTTCATAGTGCCCGTTGCCGGTCTGGTCAGACATACCTATGAGATAGTTCTTGAATATGCCTCTTGCTTTTACATCACCGTCGAGAGCCACACCGTTGCCAAACTGTGTCAGTTTTCCGTCAACAAGTTTCCATGCCATCGTGATGTAATCAGACGAAGAGCCACCCTGCGATGGATAGTTCATTCCGATGAGCATCTCGTTGCGGTAGTTTACGAAATCAGGGTTGTTGCCACTGAAGTATATGCGTCCGTTCGGATTTGTTGGGTCGAGCGTTCCGCCTGTAGGGTCGGCTGTGAGTTGCAGATAAGCCCCATTGTTTTCGCCAGAACCACTCATTACCACATATTGTTCTGTTGCAGTGCTGCCAGTTCCTCCTGATCCGCTTCCTCCGTTGTTACTGTCGTCCTCACTGCTGCATGCCGTTAACGAACAGGCCATCGCAGCAAGTCCAAGAATGTTAAGATAAATTCTTCTCATATTTATTTTTTTTTATTGTTATTTGCTAAAAGTATATCCCACCTTTATTGCGAAGGCACGTCCAGGTTTCTGCATCTTGAAGTTGTCGTACAGTCTGGCATTTGCTATATTTGTGCATTCGGCAGAGACGGTGAACTCCTGTTTCTTTCCGAAGTTGTAGCTTACGAACAGGTCGTGCGACAGCTGTGTGGGCACCTCAAGCTCCGGATTGTTGTATGTGTTCCATTCGTAACTGAACTTGTGGATGTATCCCACCATGTACTGAATGTCGAGTACTGAACCCTTTATGAACAGGTCGCGCAGCGTGATGCCTGCCTCTCCGTTGCCATACATATAAGGTATGGCAGGTATGCGTTTCTTGTAGTTCTTGCTCACCCGTTGCGTTCCGGCCACATACTTGGTCATGCTTCTCATGTCGATGTAACTGAAGTTGCATCCGGCGAAGAACATCTCCTTGAACGTATATCTCACTCCGAAGTCGCCACCCAGGTTGCGCACGCCTCCGTCGTTTTTAGATGTGGCACGTCCGTTGTCGTTGTTGGTTGTGCGGCGTATGTAGTTTTCTATTTCACGGTATTGCAGAGCCGCGTCTATTGTCAGCCTGTGCAGAGGCAGGTCTATTGGATTTGCCGTTATGCTGAGGTTCAGGTTGTTGCTCGATTCGGGCTTCAGGCTGGAGTTTCCTCGCTCAATGTCATCACCCGAACCGAACAGTTCGCGACTAGTGGGCAGTCGGAGCGCATACTCATACGATAACCGCAGCTGCACATGTTTGCCAAGAAAATATGTTGACGCCAGTCCTCCTCCCCAGTAAGCTGAAGTGTTGCTGAAGTCGCGGTAGTTGTTTCCACCTTCCGGGTCGAGGTAGGCTTCCAGATGATTCAGATAGTTTTTTACGAATACCGAAGTGTTCCACCGTCCCTTGTAATCGTATTTGTAGCTCAGTCCGGTTACGGCCTTCATGCTCTCCTGTGGATGATCATACTCCGGTTTCTGTAAAGTCTCGTCCTTTCCCGAGCGTGAGAACGATGTGAAGGTTGAGCTTAGCGAAAGCGAGTGTCCCTCGTAAGGGAAGAGAGCCACGCGCAGGTTAGCCGCTCCGTTGTTGTCGCGGTAGCGGTATTTTGTGTATGCCAGCTCGCCAGGTGCGCTTTTAGGTTTGCTGCGTTCGCCCAGCCAGTTGTAGTTGCAGCTGGCTGTGTCGGCGGCATACGACTGTCCGAAATTATAGTTTCCGTTCAGTGCCACGTGCAGTCCGTGCAGAACTTGGAACCGTTTCTCGTATGTCAGCTGTGGCATGAGTGTGTTGGCCGTGGTGTAACGGGCTCCGTACACCCAGTTCATATTCGATGCGTTCTGCGTCTGTTTGTACTCGTATCCGCCGGTGAATCCCAGCAGCAGCCGGTCGGCATAGGGTTTGTCCACCACGCCTATCTTTATTATGGCAGCCTCGTTGTGATACATCGCGTGGAAGCGTCGCACCTTCAGGTCTTCGTAAACCACCTTGTTGCCGTTCTCGCCGAATTGCGTGTAGTGGTCTATGTTCACCTTGTAGTCGTTGTCCGAATAGTTCTGATAGGCGTTGAGCGATATGTGGAAACCTTTCTTCGAGGTCCATTCTGCATACAGATTGCTCTTGTGCGTGTTGAACGATCCGAACGAGTAGGACGCGTTTATGCGTGTACGGCGTCTGTTGTCCGTCACTATGTTGATGGCTCCTCCCAGTGCGTCGCCTCCCAGTTCCACGGGTACCACTCCCTTATACACCTCCACGCGCCGTGCCAGTCCGGCAGGAATGTTGTTCAGTCCGAATGCCGAGCTCATGCCGTCCATTGGCACTCCGTCGATGAAGATCTTTACGTGTCTTCCAGAGAAACCGTTGAGCGTCACGCTGGTCTCTGAGCCCAGTCCTCCGTTCTGTCTTATTTTCACTCCGCTTATCTTGTCTATCGCATTGGCAAGGTCGAATGTTGTGTTCTTCAGTTTCGATGTTTCCATTATCGAAACATTGTATGCAAGCCGCTGCACCATCTCTTCTTGGCTGAGTCCTTTTACCACCACCTCGTTCAGAGCGAGGGCGTCCTCCTTCATCATCACTCTGATGTATTGGTCACTGCCACATGTTGTGAGTATGTGTTCCTGTGTCTTGTATCCCAGATAGTTCACTATCACACGACATTCCTCCGGCTTCTGTTTTAAGGAAATGTTGAACTCGCCCTGTGTTCCCGTTATGCCGCCGCTGATGAGAGCGTCGTTCTCTGTGGAGCGCACCTCCACCGACGCGTGGCTGAGAGGGTCAAGTGTCTGTTCATCCATCACCTTGCCTTTTATGACATATGATATCTGCGCGCGGACAACAGAGCCTGACATTAATAACGCAAAAGCAAACAGAATAAATATGGTCTGTTTCGATTCATTATCACCTTCTTCTTACTTATTTTTTCCGGGTGCAAAGTTACTTTCTCCCGTATTCCGGCGCAATACTCATTGTTTGGTATTTTCCCATGGTGTGCCCTGCGTGTTATCATCAATAATTATGTATCATTCCACACGCCATTTCCTGCTTCGGCTATGACAACAAAAAGCGGACATGGAGGTCCATGTCCGCAGGCTATGATGAGTAGAACCACACAGTCCTACACTATTTTCTGGTTGCGCTCGCGGAATCTGTATGGCGACATGTGGTAGGTCTTTGCGAATACATTATAGAAATAGCTCATGCTGCCGAACCCGCATTTGCCGCATATCTCCTTTATCGGCATGTTGGTCATGATGAGCTGGCTGGCGGCATACTCCATCCTCACCTCATTGACAAACGCCACGAGCGGTCTGCCGCAACAGCGGCGCATCACGCGGCTCACGTAGTCTCCGTTGTGTCCGGTGAGCTGCACAAAGCCCTCACATCCGCGGCAGAAGTGTTCCGGCCGGCGGAAGAGCTTCATGGCGTTGGCCAGCCACTGCGGTGCAAGGTCGTGGCCTGTGCCCGACGGTTCGCCCGTCACGGCGCAGAATATGTCCGTCATCAGACTGTCGAGCTGCACGATTGTGCGGTTGCCCTTCATCACCTTCTCCACGCGTGTGGTGATGTCTGCCAGTGCCTCGTCGGTCAGACTGAACCGGCAGGGCAGCGCGTCGGTCGTCCAGAACAGCGTGCGGCAACCCTCGAAGTAGCGCCGGCGGTAGTGATCGAGCGTGGCGCGGTGGAAGGCCACATTCACAATAGTGAGCGTGCCGCGCACCGATGTGAAGGTGTGCACGTCCTCCGGCCGCATCATCACGAGGTCGCCACGCTGCAGCTTCATCCTGTATCCGTTGACGTGGTGTATGCCAGTGCCGCTCTCCACCCAGAACGTTTCGGCGTAGTCGTGGGTGTGCATGGACAGGTCGCCCGGCGACGATATGTTGACGCGGGCTATGTGGAAGGCTTCCTGCGGACCGATGAAGTCCGACAGACTGAACTGTGCTGCCTGTAGCTCTTTCATGTTCTCATTGTGCAGTTAAGCCGTGACGGGGTATGTCCTGCCGGGGGGGTGTGTCGGAATAACGCAACATTTATCCCCAAAACAGCAAAGAAACATACTTCATCCAGCAATAATTATAATTACTTTTGCAAAGTAATCAAATCTGTTGCAAACCTACAATCAAAACACAGGTAAATATGAAAAGAATTTCAATACTCCTCGTATTTCACATCCTCATGGGCGCCTGCTGCATGGCGCAGAGCAATGCCGAGCGCAAGGAATACGCCTCGCGCGTGAAGGCTGCATTCGTAAAGGCGTGGAACTCATACATGAACTACGCCTACGGCATGGACGCCGTGAATCCCATTTCGGAGAAAGGTCACAACTGGTATTCGGAATCGCTGCTCATGACGCCCGTCGATGCTTACAGCACCATGTGCCTTATGAATCTGAAGAAACAGAAGAAGCAGGCGCGTGAACTCATATTTAGCCGCCTCAATTTCGACAAGGACATGGACGTGCAGCAGTTTGAGATAGCCATACGCATGGTGGGAGGACTCATCTCTTCCTACCAGCTCGACGGCGACAGACGTTTCCTCGAGCTGGCGAAAGACCTGGGCGACAGGCTCATGCCGGTGTTCGACACGCCTACGGGAATACCTTATCGCATGGTGAACCTGCGCACTGGAGCCATAAGCGGCAACGTGACCAATCCCTGCGAGGTGGGATCCATGCTGCTTGAATACGGCATGCTGAGCAAGCTCACGGGCGACCCTAAGTATTATGACAAGTGCAAGCGCGGCATAGTGGAGGTTTACAAGCGTCGCGGCAAGACCGGACTCGTGGCAGGAGGGATAAACTGCGACACGGGTGAATGGACCGACAACAAGGCGCACATACGCGGAGGCATCGACGCCTTCTACGAATATCTGCTCAAGGGCTACATCCTCTTCGGTGACGAGGACCTGCTGCACATGTGGCAGACATCGCTCGACGGTGTGAACCGCTACCTGGAAGACCGCACCGCCGACGGCTACTGGATAGGCGAAGCAGACATGAACACCGGCGAGCGCACGGCCACCGTGTTCGGCGCTCTCGACTGTTTCTGGAACGGATGCTTAGTGCTTGCCGGTGAGACGGAGCGTGCAAAGAAACTGCAGGAGTCAATCTTCAAGATGTGGACCATGCACGGCATAGAGCCAGAGGCCATCGACTACAAGACCATGCAGGTGCTCAGTCCGGGCTACATGGTGCGTCCAGAGGCCATCGAGGCCACCTATTACGTGTGGCGCGCCACGGGCGACAGCCGTTATTACGAGATGGGCAAGACCATGTTTGAGTCGATAGAGAAATATTGTCAGACCGAAAACGGATATGTGCAGCTGAGCGATGTGCGCACAAAAGAGAAGTGGGACACGCTGGAGAGTTTCTTCTTCGCCGAGACAATGAAATACTGTTATCTGTTCTTCGCGCCCGAAAAGGTGTTCAGCTTCAAGGACTATGTGCTCAACACCGAGGCCCATCCGCTGCGCAACACGTGGGACAAGGGATGGCGCGGCGACTACATGATGCACGGAGGTGGTGCCGACGGTTCTGCGCAATGAGCGGCGCGCGTGGTTGTTCTGCGGCCGTGCGCAGTGTTATGAAGAGGAAAGGCCGTGACTGATACGGTGTGTGCCGTGGCTCGGGCTTTCATACTGAATGTACGGATAAGCACGGTCTGAAGAATATAGTCGCAAGATGTAAAAAAACATAACATCCGGCCGGAGACGTTAAATTTTCGGCTTCGGAATCTCTCAAAATTCGCGAAAAACCGCGGCGGAAATATTTTTGTGCGAAAAATCGCAATTTTTCGCGAATGATATAAAACGTTGGTATACAGCAGTTTATGCTTGCCAACGTTTTTTATGTTTCTCTTCCGTTCTGCGAAATGGCCTGTTTCAGCCTCTGATACGGGCCGTTTTGGGTGGTGATATAGTTCATATCAGGGGCTTATATGGTCCTGTCCGTGGTGCAATATAGGATGTTTCGCAATGCGTTCGTCAGATATCCGTTCCGCCATTTGCCCGGAACGGGCTTTCAGACAGGCGGATAGTGTGGTGTGATTCTCTGGAATGAGAAAAATGAAGTGTTAAATGCTGAGAGTCAAAAGTGAACAGATGTTAAAGAAAATTTGCAGAAAATTGCGCGACACGGGTGGTATGAACCGGCGGTTCTGAATCATTGTCCGACTTTGACATTGTGGCTGCCGACATCAATGATTCAGCGTTTGAAGCAATGATTTGCGTCGCCGTACGTACCGGCACCGTCTTCACGCCGTGCCGGAAACGCACGTGCCTGCCGTTCTCACGGCTTCCATCTGTAGCACAATATCTTGCCGAAGGCGTTCTCCTCGTGCAGTATGAGGTAGCTGCCGTCCGTCTGCCGTATGGCGTTTATGGCATAGTTGAAGTCGCACCATCCGCTCTGTCCGTGCACGCTCTCACCCGGTTGCAGCCGGCCGACGAACCGTCCGTTGTGGCGGTCGTACACCGTTATCCAGCCTTCGCGCGCAAGAGCCACGAAGATGTAGTCGCCGGCCACGGTGAATGCCTTGGCGTTGGTGTGGTCGCCGCCGCTGCCGTCCTCCACGCAGAAGGGCAGATAGATGAGCCGTCCGGGCTTCCACGGTCTGTCATCGGCTGAAGCATGGTTTTTCATGAAGTCGGGACACACGGCTATGGTGCTGCCCATGGCCCACCATGTGTCGCGGGAGTCGGGCGCCGCCTGTGAGAAACCGGCGAGGTAGAGCACGTCGGTCGCAGCGTCGTAGTGTATGCGCTTGGCGTCGGTGAAGCCTTCCGGCAGACGGAAACGGCGCGGGTCGGCATAGCGTGGCACGCCGTTCGGGTCGAGCCCTTCCATGCGCCACATCATGAATCCGTGCTGACGAGTGCCGCGCCACACGTTGCCTGCCTCGTCAACGAAGAAACTCATGGAGTATGTGTTCACCTCGTCCGTGCCCTGCTGTTCGCCGTCCTGCCGGCGGCCGTCGCCGTTGAGGTCGGTCCACCACGTCAGTTTCACCTTCCTGTCGCAGTCGCCGTTCTGCATAAGAAGGCATGGTATGCCCACGTAGCCGTGCTTCTCGCGGTCGAAACGGTAGCCGGCGAGCATGCCGCCATACATGTCTGACACGAAGAGAAAGTCGCTTCCGCCGAAGCTGCGCCTGAAGACTGACGTAATGAACGGCCCGTCTTTCATCACGCGTACGTCGTCGGGAAAGCTGAACGGGTCGGCTGTGTAGGCCGTCAAGCGGTCGAGTCGCCCGCCTTCGGCGGAGAAGTCGGCGCGATGTATCTTCTCCGGCGAGAACATCAGTGCGTGGTCCGTGCGGTCGAAATCGGCGGTTGCCGTGAATATAAGGCCCTCGCGCTTCCACAGCATGGTGGCTTTGTCCTCGTCGTATGCTTCTATCGTCGCGCCGCGGCCGTTGCTTACGGTGGTGTTGGCCACGTATATCCGGCCCCCGTTGTCAGTGCCCACGGCTCTCGGTCCGCTGAACCGCAGCGGTCCTGCCTCGCCTTTCATGTGTCCGTCGGCGGTGGAGAACACTCCGCCGCGAGTGCCGAAGGTGGATGATAGTGTGGGTTTTCTGTATATGTCGGAGTATATCAGTATGTTCATGTCGCGTCCGTGGTTGGCCACGAGCAGGCGTCCGCGGCGCAGGTCTATCGAGAACGACGTGGCCTCTACGTCCTCCGCCAGCTCTATGTTCTGGCCGAGCGGGCGGCCGTCCTCGGCTCTCATGCGCACTATCCTGCGCCCTTGCATCATCCACAGTCCGCCTCGTGCGTCGGTGCAGATGTGTCCGGCGCGGCCGTTCAGAGCGTAGGCGTGGCTGAAGGTCATCGTGCGGCGGTCGTAAATCTTTATTGAGTCGGCCATGCTGCTGCCCTCCTCGCCGCACACGGCCACGTATATGCGCTGCTTGTCTATGGCCAGTCCGGCTGTCTGCCGCTTCTTCCCAGCACACACCACGAGCATGTCGCCCTTGTAGCCATAGCCTCCCTTGAACGGTGTTGCAAGGCCCGTCAGTAGGTCATATCGGCGCACTGTCTTCCACTCCGCGTCGTCGCGGCAGGGCGGATATTGCGGCAGTCCGTTCACGTTCTTATCGTTGTTGGCCCCGTCGCAGCCGTTCTGCGACAGCAGTTGGTACACATATTTGTCGTCGGCCACGACCGCCGCGCCCGAAAAACGTCCCCATCCGCCCGTACCCGAGCCTTCGGGGCGCGACAGCAGACGGCCGTCGCGGAACACGCCCACGTTGGTTCCGCCCTCGTCCCATCCGCAGATGGTCACGGCTACACCATCAGGTGTGACAAACATGTTGAGCATGTCGTGTGGTATGTGCGCCTCTTCATATCCTCCGTCGTTGCCTATCCACGACGTGGTATATCCCTTCAGGCGGCATCCGTCGCCGTCAACGGGTTCTGCCTTCTGTGCGCTCAGCGTGGCATGGCACGCAATGAGCATGAATAGAATAGTGTTTATGGTCTTTCTCATGTTCAGGTAGTTGTTTATATAAACATTCAAACGTCGCTCCGTCCTTCCTCTTTCGGTTGCGTTGTAACATACGTGGCGTCCGCTCCGCCGGCATGTGTCCGCCGGTTGTCATGTGTGCTCCGTCCGGCTGTCCTCCGACAACCGTCGGCAAGTTACGAAAATAATTCCATATGGCAATGCGTATGGTGTACGAAAAAACGGCCGGAACGACGTCTGTAAGACAATGCGTTCCGACCGGAAAAAGAGTTTAAGAATAATAAGACGCTGACCCGGGGACAGCGGCGCAGTGCCGCTGTCACGGGTTCTGCATGAGTCTTCTGACTTGTTCGGGATGATATTTCATCCTCACTCTCCATAAGAGTTCGTTGAGCGAAACGACACGTATGTCGTCTAGCATCAGGTTTTCGGTAGCAAGTATCGGGTTCACGCCCACTGCCGGATGCTCTGTGCATTTGCTTGTCTTGCCGAAGTCTGACCACGCATGTACGATGGTCCATGAGTAGCCTTTGCTCTTGCGGCTGAGCAGGTCGCGGTTGATGAGCGACGCCACATACTCCGGTGTACCGCAGAAAGGACGTTGGGCGTGCACTTCATTCCACAAAGAGTAGTTGGCGGTGACGAGAGGTATGTCCTCGCCCTTTTTGTTTTTGTACCAGAAAATCTTGTCGCCCAGCTCGTAGGGGAAATACTGTATGGCGATCATTCCGGTGATGTCCTCCAGTTCCTCTGCGTATATCTGCACGGCTTCCTGTGCTTCGGGACTCTCCACATCCTTGAATATGGCTCCGAAAATCTTGACGTTCAGTTCCTTCAGATGGCTGTTCACGCGGCGTGCAAACTCACGGAGGAGTTCCTTTCGGTTGGATCTCTTGCTGGCGAAGAGGTCAGGATACTGATATCCGCCGCCGTACTCGATTATAGAATTCTTCGTGCCCTGACGGTGAACCACTTCGTTCCATGATACGGGCGATACTACGGAGAGGTTTATCGGACACAGTGTCCATGTGGTGCCCGACTCCTTCGCCGTTGCATGTCCGGCGTAAACGGGATTGTCGGCGAACGCTCCGATGGTCCACTGCATGTTGTCTCCGTCGCTCATTACGAACGAATGGACGTATGAGGAGTCGGCAAAGTCAATCTGCGACGGTGACAGCTCGTTGGCCTTCTCGAGCGGGATGTAAGGCGCTGCGGCCGATATGAACGGCAGATTGACACACCAGTCGGAAGCCGTGTTGTAGTGTCCCCACTCCGATACGGCGCTGGTGGAGTCGTATTCGTCGCCGCATCCCCAGCCCAGGATGGGTGAGAGCGGGCGCACCCATTCGAGAACGGCGTCGATGAGTGGCCGTTCGTCGGCATAAAGCATCAGACCGTGGGCGATGGCAAAGTCGCGCATGTTGGACACACTCGGCCGTATGCTCAGCGCAGAACAGTTGTTCAGTCTGCTCTTGTTCTTGTTGAAGCATTCCATTGTGGTCTCCGTGCGTGCGTCCTTCAGCATTTTCAATCCGGCAGCCTTGGCCTTGCTCTCAAGCGAAGTGCTTATCATTGCACCTGAAAGGAGCGAAGAATACACGGTGGCCACGTTGCTCGAATAGTTCTGTATCTTGTTCTTTACGGGTCTGTCCGGCTCATAAAGCACATAACCTTTCACTATTTTCTTCTTCTTCAGATATGCAAGCAGCTCCCAGACGTCCATTCTTTTCGCGTCCTTTATGCCGAGAGCAGCCATGCTCTGCTTCAGAATTCTCTCGTAGGATGGATTTCCGTTGACGTCTCTCCACACCATTTCCTTCAGCCGTCCGTTGTTCACGGCCTTGGCTGCCAGACCCGACAGCGACTCGAGGAGCATCGATTCCTCCGCCGTCTTTGTCTGTTCGCATATTATGAGAGCCTTCGGACTCTTGAGTGTCGGCCATCCGTAGCGGCCGTTGTAAACCGCTGCGGATAGTGTGGATGACACCATACAGAGCATCAGGATGCCGAAGATAAGTATCGTTTTTCTTTTAATGTATGACATGATATCAACCTTTTCTTGAAACCAAAAAACCGTTTATTTCTTCAGTCCCCATTTCTTGTTGGGTTTGGCCGAAGCCTTGTAGGTTATTGTTCCGCCGTTCTTCAGCATGTCCCAGTCTATCCATGCCGAGTTGTAGGTCTTGCCGTTGAGACGCATGGAATTGATGTACTGTCCGTCCTTGCCGCCCTTTATCTGGAGCAGACCGCCCGGCAGATGAATCTTAATGTCGGAGAACTGCGGCATGTTGATGCAGAACTGAGCCACGCCCGGCGTCATCGGGTAAAGTCCTATCGACGCATACATGTACCATGAACCCATTGCTCCGCAGTCGTCGTTGCCCGGAAGGCCCGACGGTGACGAGTCGTAAGCCTCGCGGAGTATGCGTGAGATGATGGCCGAAGTCTTGTAAGGTTTGTCCACATAGTTGTATATCCAAGGCACCTGGAAGTCTGGTTCGTTGCCCGCAGCGAAGAAGTGGTCGTCGTAACCTGCGTCCAGACGCACGAAGAGTGAGTCGAGACGTTTCTCGGCAGCGGCCTTTCCGCCTATTGTGTCGATGAGAGTCTCAAGGTCGTAAGGCACCATCCAGAAGTAGTTTTCCTTAGTTGCCTCGCGCCAGTCGTCGTCCGGCTTCTTCCAACTCATGTCGTGGTTGTGGCGCGAACGCAGCCAGCGTGTTGACGGATCGTAGAGATTCTTCCAGTTGGAAGCGCGGTTCATGAAGAATGCGGCGTCCTTGTTGTTGCCAAGCGCCTGCTTTGCGAACTGTCCGATGGCATAGTCGGCCGATGTGTATTCAAGGCAGAGCGATGCGTTCTCAATGCCTTTCTCGATGTAGTTGGACAATCCCGGGCGCACCTCTACGTTCTGTGAGTAGGTGCGTGGTTCGAGAGCACCTTTGCGCATGTACTCATATGCCTTCTTCAGGTCGAAGTCGCGGCCGCCGAAAGCGTAGGTGTTGGATATTATGACAGGTGTCGGGTCGCCGTGCATGACGCCAGTCTCGATGTTGGCGAGAATCCATCGGCCGTATCCTCCGCTCTGTTCGGCGAAGTCGACGAGCGACTGCATCATGTCCGAACTCTCTTTAGGATAGAGCACTGCCAGTATCTGGCTCTGTGTGCGGTAGGTATCCCATGCGCTGAATGTGGTGTAATAGTCGCGTCCCGGTTCCGTCTTGTGCACGTTCCAGTCGGCTCCCAGATATTCGCCATTGACGTCGTTGAACACGTTTGGATGGATGAGCGTGTGATAGAAGTGCGTGTAGAACTGCTTCATGCGGTCTGCATCGCCCGTCACCTCAATCTTGCCTAAGTGTTTATTCCACTCTGCGCGGGTATCGGCCAGCACCTGTTCGAAGTCGCGTCCGGCGTTGTCCTTCTGCAGATTCTCGCGTGCGTTGGCAAGAGATACATACGAGATGGCCACTTTGTATTCCACTGTGCGGCCGCCCGATGTGTCGAACGTGAAGTAAGCACCCGAGTTGCTGCCGCCTATGGTGAGGCGTCCGTCCTTCATGTCTTCCCTTATCCATGTGCCCTGCACCTTGGCCGGAGTGTTGAATTCGGCCACGAAATACACGCGGTAGTCGGTCTGATAGCCGCAGAAGTCGCCGCCCTCGGCATATCCTTCGAGCGTTGTGGGCGATGTGATCTTCACCAGTGCGTTGGTGAGTTTGGTTGAGCATACGCCGCTGCCTATTATCACCGTACCTTCAGATGCCGACGAAGGGAACGTCATGCGCACCACTCCGCTGCGCTTCGACACTGTTGTCTCGCACTTCACGCCGTCCTTGTATTCGAGCGACAGATATCCTGCCTGCGACGCAAGTATGTCCTTGTAGAACGGGAATGAGCCCATGTCGTTGGGCGATTTGTCCAGACGTCCGGCCAGAGCTATGAGCGGGAAGTTGCCCATCTCCGGACATCCGCCTCCCGATATCTGGTTCACCACGATGCCGCGTTGCGGTTCGAAGTGGGTTGGAGTGAGCTGCATCATTCCGAACGGATAGGTGGCGCCGAGAAAGGTGAAGCCCGAAGCCAGTCCGTTGGGGCCCGGTTTGCCCACCGTTCCCATACGAGTGTCAACCATGGAAGCATAGTCGGGCGTTGTGTCGCCGGCTACGGCTGTGTGGCAGGCGATACATAAGAATACGCCTGCAAACAACGATTTCAAGAATCCTCTTTTCATTTCTAACAGAGTGTATGTTTATAATAATGTTTATTTATGAATATTCAGGTTCAGCAGACAGGACAATGTGCCTCTGCACACAATGTCGCATAATAAAGTAAAACGTTCTCTATATAGAGATATAAACGAAAGACGGAAAATTTTAAAATGCTGCATCACGAACAGACATATTTATGTATATTTAACTATTTTGTGTAAGAAAGAGCGGCCGTAAACCGATTTTGTGTAACATGGACCACTGCGCTGCCGGGAGCAGCGGACGCTGCAGTTGTGCCGGTGAGCTCGCGCCGCGCGGCCTCAGATGCGGAGTGTACGATCGGATGCGGCTTTGCATAAATATGCAACAATGCGCCTGCGGAGTGAATAAATATTCACCCGTAACTCGAAAATACTCGCGTTTTTTCGAGCAACTGTGTCTTCGGTCGCAAATTCGCGAGTTTTGAGAGGGTTGCCTATAACGCTGACAGTCAGTCACTTGCATTATATTGCGGTCCGACCGCCTCCAAATCGTGCTGCGAAACAGCCCGTTTCAGCCTCTGATATTGCCCATATCATCCCCTGATATGCTCAATATCGCACCATGAAACCGACCGTTTCGCACCCTGATAAAGCCCATTCCGCAAAGCGCTGTCATTTTTCACGTCATGCAGCGGCAACCTGTCGGCTGCGGAAAAGCCTGTTTTGCACTCCGTCATCCCCTCTCCACCCCTCTCCGTTTTTCTATTTTGCGAAAAATTTTTGTCAAAATTTTTTACTTTGAGAATGAATATTTATTCATTTTTTCCGGTATATAAGGTGTCTACACGATGATGTCCTTGGCGTGCCGACGACATACTCCGCGTCCTCGGTTGTGCCCGATGCGGTGTGCGGCGTGCCCCGTAATGATCTCTTCTGTGATTGAGTATGAAAACATATCGGCGTTTCGTTTGGTTGTGCATGAATATTTGTGTACTTTTGAGGACGTAAACTCAAAAACCTAAAACAAACATACTCAACCTGTAAAAATGGGAGCAGACAAAGCATTGATACTTGCCATGGCGCTGCCGCTGTGTGCCACTGACGGCACGGCAGGTGCGGCCGTGACAGACGGAACGTGCGCCTAAAGACCGGCGGCATCGTCAGCCGACGGCGACAGTCAGGCCATTGTGTCGGCAAGGATGATTAACCCCGCCGCGGCGGAGATAGTGTTCGCCGACAGCACACGCATGACGCTCGACTTCTACGGCGACAACATCTTCAGAATGTTCATGGACATCAAGGGTGGCATCATACGCGACCCGGAAGCCAAACCCGAGGCGCGCATACTGGCTGACAGTCCGCGGCGCGACGCCGGACGCATAGCGCTGACCGACAACAGTAAGGAGACGGCCATATCTACCAGAAGCATACGCGTGGTGTTCGACCGCGGAAGCGGACTCTTCCGCATCATCCGCCTGAGCGACGGACAGACAGTGGCCGAGGCCGCCGCGCCTGTTGAGTTCGGCTCAAAGGGCACAACCACGATGAAACTGAAGGAACGCGAAGACGAATATTTCTATGGAGGAGGAGTTCAGAACGGACGGTTCAGCCACAAGGGCCGCATCATTGCCATAGAGAACACCAACAACTGGACCGACGGCGGGGTGGCCTCGCCGACGCCTTTCTGCTGGAGTACGGCGGGCTACGGTGTGATGTGGCACACCTTCAAACGGGGCAGTTACGACTTCGGAGCCACCGTTCCGGGCACCGTCAGTCTGAGTCACGAGGCACCTTATCTTGACCTCTTCTTCATGGTCGGTGCCACACCGGAGGCCCTGCTCGCCGATTTCTACCAGCTCACGGGCAATCCTGTGCTCCTGCCGAAGTTCGGTTTCTACGAAGGTCATCTCAATGCCTACAACCGCGATTACTGGAAGGAGGACAAGGACGGCATACTCTTTGAGGACGGCCGGCATTATAAGGAGAGTCAGAAGGACAACGGCGGCACACGCGAGTCGCTCAACGGCGAGAAGGACAACTACCAGTTCTCGGCGCGTGCCGTGATAGACCGCTACGCCGCGCACGACATGCCGCTGGGATGGCTGCTGCCAAACGACGGCTATGGAGCCGGATACGGACAGACCGAATCGCTCGACGGCAACATTGCCAACCTTGCGTCGCTCACCGGTTATGCCCGCTCCAAGGGTGTGGAGATAGGACTGTGGACGCAGTCGGACCTTCATCCCAAGGAGGGAGTGAGCGCCCTGCTGCAGCGTGACATAGTGAAGGAAGTGCGCGATGCCGGCGTGCGTGTGCTCAAGACTGACGTGGCGTGGGTGGGCGCAGGCTATTCGTTCGGACTCAACGGCATAGCCGACGTGAGCCACATCATGAACTATTACGGCTCCGACGCGCGTCCGTTCATCATCTCGCTCGACGGATGGGCCGGCACACAACGCTATGCCGGCGTGTGGACGGGCGACCAGACGGGCGGCGAATGGGAGTACATCCGCTTCCACATCCCCACATACATCGGCAGCGGACTGTCCGGACAGCCCAACATCTGTTCCGACATGGACGGCATATTCGGCGGAAAGAATGTGCCCGTGAATGTGCGCGACTTCCAGTGGAAGACGTTCACGCCCATGCAGCTCAACATGGACGGCTGGGGCTCCAACCCCAAGTATCCGCACATACTCGGCGAGCCGGCGGCATCAATCAACCGCTGGTATCTGAAGATGAAGTCGGAATTCATGCCATATACATACAGCATTGCGCGCGAAGCCGTGACGGGTAAGCCCATGGTGCGTGCCATGTTTCTCGACAATCCGTGCGGTTACACCTACGGCACACGCACTCAGTATCAGTTCCTTTATGGACCGTTCGTGCTCGTGGCTCCCGTATATCAGGCCACACAGGCCGACGAAGAGGGCAACGATATACGCGACGGCATATATCTGCCCGAAGGCGAATGGGTGGACTATTTCACGGGTGACGTGTGGCACGGAGGCAGAATAATAAACAATTTCGATGCTCCGCTGTGGAAGATGCCGCTCTTTGTGAAGCGCGGAGCCATACTGCCCATGACCACGGCACACAACAATGTGGCGCAGGCCGACAGCACATTGCGCATATATGAGGTTTATCCCTGTGGCACGACAGAGTTCACCGAGTACGACGATGACGGACGCACCGGTGCCTATCTGCGTGGTGAGTGCTGCACAACACGCCTGTCGCAACAGCTCGATAAGGATGTGGCCACGATAAAAATAGATGCTACTCAGGGTTCGTTCCGCGGCATGGTGAAAGACAAGGCCACATGGATCAAGGTGGACATGACCTCAAGACCGGAGAAGATAACGGCGAGATATGCCGGCCGGAAAGTGCGTCTGACGGAGGCGTCGTCGATGGATGAGCTGGCTGCGGGTGCCGACATGTTCTTCTATGAGGAGGCGCCTGAGCTCAACCGCTTTGCTACTGCCGGCAGCGATATGGCCCGGTTGAGCGTGGTGAAGAACCCTGTGCTGCATGTGAAACTGGCCTCAAGAGACATCACCGCGGGCGACATCGTGCTAACGGTGAAAGGATATGAGTATGCTCCGGCCGACCGTATGCTTACGCACAAGGGCAGGCTTGCTGCGCCCGAATTCGACGTAACGGCCGACAATACCGGCGCTTATGACATAACGCCTACGTGGCAGAACGACGCCAATGCCGACTATTACGAGATAGAGTTCGACGGAATGACCTATTCGACCATACGCCGTGGCTCGCTGCTCATAGACGGACTGAAGCCGGAGACGGCCTATACGCTGAAGCTGCGGGCTGTCAATGCCGACGGCGCATCCGAATGGACAAGCCGCAGTGTTACGACGAAGTCCGACCCGCTTGAGTTTGCCATCAGGGGCATACGCGGCGAAACGTCGTGTGAGAATCAGGGAGGCCAGGAGGCCGACAGGCTGTTCAACTTCGACGAGGGTGACACATGGCACACCAAGTGGAGCACCGCAGCCGTGCCGTTCGACCTGATTGTCGATCTGCGCAGCATCAACCGCATAGACCGTTTCGACTATCTGCCGCGCACAGATGCCGGCAATGGCACTCTGCTCAAAGGCACTGTATACTACAGCATGGATAAGAAGAACTGGACCGAAGCGGGCACATTCGACTGGAAGGGAGCCGACACCAAGACATTCGAATTTAAGGATAAGCCCGTGGCACGCTACATACGTGTGGCTGTGAGTGAGGCAGTGGGCAAGTTCGGATCGGGCCGTGAGATGTATGTCTTCCGAGTTCCGGGTTCTGAGAGTTACATTCCTGGAGACATAAACCACGACGGACGTATCGACGAGAACGACCTGACGTCGTACACCAACTACACAGGCTTGCGCCGTGGAGATGCTGATTTCGAAGGATACATCAGTCGTGGCGATCTCAACGGTAACGGTCTGATAGATGCGTTCGACATATCCTGCGTGGGTATAGAGCTCGAGACGGGCGTTAGCAGCCGCAAGGTTGAACCGGTGAAGGGAAGCATCAGCATAACATCGGACAAGAAAACGTACAACGCCGGTGAGACTGTCGTGATAAAAGTAAGCGGAAATGGCCTGCGCTCGGTCAATGCCATCAGCTTCGCGTTGCCTTACAACCAGCAGGACATGGAGTACATTGGAACAGACGCCGAACGGCTGAAGGAGATGCGCAATCTCACTAACGACCGCCTGCACACCAGCGGACAGAAGGCGCTCTACCCGACGTTCGTCAATCTGGGTGAGAAACCTTATATCGAGGGTGATGGTGAACTGATGACCATACGCTTCAAGGCAAAGCGCCGCTTCACGCTCAACCTGCAGCATGCTGACGGCATGCTCGTGGACAAGTATCTCAACACAGTACAGTTCTGAGCCGCCATTTGCAAGTGCATATAAATAAAACAACGGTCGCATACGTGGACAACAGTCACACGATGCGGCCGTTGTCTTTTGCTGTTCCGGCGGTCGAAGTATATAATAGGATGCGGTTCGGCAATATCAAAATCCGTAAAAACTTTGTTTTTCCATTTGCTATTGCACTCACCTTTCACTATCTTTGAATAAGATAGTATGCGGTTCGGCAAAGCCATCGCTGAAAAGAAAAATATCTTTTCGCTTGTCTTTGCTCTCACCTTTCGCTATCTTTGCAAAAGAAAGGCGGCGGTTCGGCATGACATGTCAGGTGTGATGACTTTTCCGGATACGGCTTTCCATATAACCGTAAAAACTGAATCTATTCATACTTTAACTTTACACATGATTTTATTATGAGAATGCGGTTTTTCTTTCTTCTCAGTTTCGTCATGGCCATACATGTTGGTACCATGGCGCAGAAGTCATCCGGACCGGAGATTTCGGACGTGCGTACGACGATATATCCGGCAGTTTACAAGACGGAGGCGGCCGAACAGGCGCGCTGTGTGTGGATAAACATGAAGAGTAAAGGCGCAGCCTCGGTGGTGTGCACGCTGGGTAAGGCCACTCAGAGGGTAAATCTGAACGACGGTGACAACCGTTTCAGCATCTACATCCCGGAGGTGAAGAAGGCCACGAAACTCACGCTTACGGTGAAGAACGGCGACCGTGTGGTCGCAAAAAGCAAGGTTGAGGTGAAGCCCGCGCGCCATTGGCAGATGAATCTTGTGCAGCACACTCACACCGACATAGGATATACGCGCTCGCAGATGGAGATTCTGGCAGAGCATCTGAGATACATTGATTATGCGCTTGACTATTGCGACGCGACCGACAATTATCCTGACGCGGCGAAGTTCAGATGGACCTGCGAGGTGTCGTGGGCTGTGAGTGAATATCTGAAGACTCGTCCGGCGGAACAGATAGAGCGTCTGAAGCGCCGCGTAAAGGAAGGACGGATAGAGCTTGCGACGATGTTTCTCAACTTTGACGAGCTTCCCGACGAACAGACTCTCGCTGCCTCACTCGCTCCCGTGAAGCAGTTCCGCGACAACGGAATGCGTGCCGAACTGGCCATGCAGGACGATGTGAACGGCATGGGATGGTGTTTCACAGAGTTCTTCAGCGATGCCGGCATTAAATATGTGAACATGGGAACGCACGGTCATCGCGCTCTCATCTGCTTTGACATGCCTACCGTGTTCTGGTGGCAGTCGCCATCGGGCAAGAAAGTGTTGGCTTACAGAGCCGAACATTACAATCAGGGCAACTTCTTCGGCATACACAACACCGACGATTTTGCGGGTTTCGAGACACGGGTGCTCGAATATCTCGGCCAGCTTGAGGCGAAGGGATATCCTTACGACATCTGCGCCGCACAGCATTCTGGTTATTTCACCGACAACGCGCCGCCTTCAACAAAGAGCTGCGAGATGGTGAAAAGATGGAACGAGAAATATGAATGGCCCAAGCTGCGCACGGCAGTGGCTACGGAATTCATAAAAACCGTGGAACAACGCTATCCTGACAACATAGCAACAGTGCGCGGTGCATGGCCCGACTGGTGGACCGACGGCTTCGCATCCGGAGCCCGTGAGGCGGCGATATCGCGCATAACCCACTCCAACATCATTGCCGCGCAGGGCGGACTGGCAATGGCCAAGGCGATGGGGGTGGCACTGCCGGACGGCGTGAGCACCGATATTGCCGACGTGAATGAGGCCCTGCTCTTCTACGACGAGCACACATTCGGTCACAGCGAAAGCGTGCGTAACCCTTACGGACTGGAGACATGGGAGCAGCGTTCGCTCAAACAGTCGTATGCATGGGAGGCTTACCGTCATGCAGGACTGCTGGGCGAGACCACTATGGGACTTTTGCAGAGTCGTCTGGAGAAGGCCGCTGTGCCGTCGGTGGCGGTGTTCAACACGCTCGGATGGACCTACAGCGGCATAGCGAAGGTGTATATAGACCATCAGATATTGCCGCGCGACAAGGACTTTGAGATAACATCAGCCGACGGAACGCCCATAGCCGCACAGGCAGGAGAGAGCCGTTCGGATGGCACATACTGGTATCTGTATGTCAAGGACGTGCCGGCCATGGGCTACAGCCGCTATTACATAAAGGTGAAAAACGCTCCGGCGAAGGTCACAGCGTCCATGGAGAGGCTGGCAGATACGCATGTGGAGAACCGCTGGTACAGCATAGGGTTCAACCCGGAGAGGGGAACCATAGCCGCTATAACCGACAAAGAGACCGGCCGTACGCTGCTCGCGCCGGACGCAGAGTGGCAGATGGGCGAGTTCATATACGAGACAGCCGACAGCCGTCATCCCATGGAGCAGTACCGTGCGCCGCAGTTCACTCGTCGGAGACCGGAGAAGATGATGTTCGAACGATACGAAAAAGGCCCTGTATGGGATACCTACCGCTTCCGTGGCGAGACCGTTGCGGGACGCGACGCCAACAATCTGATGGTGGAATACCGCATATATAACGTGGAGAAAAAGATAGAAGTGGTCTATCGTCTGCGCAAGAAGGCAGTCACAGATCCTGAGGCTGTCTATGTGGCTTTCCCGTATCAGGTGCCCGATGGAAAGATTTTCCTCGACGTTCCGGGCGGAACCATCGAGGCGGGAGTGGATCAGATAAAAGGTTCTTCGAACGACTGGTACACCGTACAGAACTTTGCCGCTGCGCGAAACGACAGCATGCAGATTGTGATGGGCAGTCAGGAGATACCGCTCATGCAGTTCGGCGCAATCAACACAGGCCGTTATCAGGCCGGCGCAACGCCGCAGAGCACGCAGATGTATTCGTGGCCGATGAACAATTATTGGGTGACCAACTTCAACGCCGACCAGATGGGAGAGATGCAGTGGAGCTATTTCATCACTTCCACGGCCGACACTTCAACCGAATACGCCACCCGTTTCGCATGGCAGAACCGCATTCCGTTCCTCACACGAGTGCTTCAGGCTGATGCCGGTGCGCCTGATACGACGGAGAAGAGTGTGCAGGTGATGAGCGGCATGCCTTCGAATCTGCTGCTCGTGAACATGAAACCGGTGGACAACGAGAAGGCCGTCATCATGCAGCTCAGGGAAATAGGCGGAAAGGAAACGGCTTTCAGCATCAAGTCGGACGTGATAGACATCACCGGAATAACCGTCTGCGACGTAACGGGAGAGCCTCTGCAGGGCAGTCAGAAGCCCGTGTTCAGTCCGTGGGAGAACAAGTTCATAAAACTGACGTGGCGCTGACCGTGTGCCGCGGTAATGCGGAACAGTTCGGGATTTTCCTAAGTTCATGATATAAACAGACGCCAAAGTGCGGATAATAAGCAAATGGCTGTGTCGTAAACTACGGCACAGCCATTTATTGTAACATGAAACAAAGTATTCCGCGGAATGGGAAGTGTGCTTACACAGTCATAATGTAAGCTCCCCTATATCTTATTCCGCGTTTTTCTTCAGCCATTCCAGACGGCGCATGTCGGGTAGATGCTTCACCTTGAAGTGCTCGAACGTCACGTCGAAACCGTCGCCGTCGGGGCATGCGGCCATGAGTCCCACCATTACAGGAGTGTTGTCCTTGAGCCATGCGTTGCGCATGAGCGTATAGTTTACGTCGTCAAACGAATAGAAGATCTCCACTGCGTCGAGGCGTCTTACGGCCTTTATCCATATGTAAGGCACGGCCTTGTCGAGCTCGATTACGCTCCAGTCGGATGTTTTATGAGTCACTACGGCGCTGAGGTTGTACTTTCCGTCCACATACTCAATGCCTGTCTTTATGTAGTTTTCGTGGTCGATGCGCAGCATGAGTCCTGCCTGGTCGAAGCGCTGTTTGTATTTTCCGGTTATCTTAACCTTCACTTCGAACTCACCGCCGTATGTGGCATAGTAGAACGGAGCGTCGTCAACGGTGAATCCGTAGTGCGAGATGCGCCAGTAGTCGCTCTTAGGTGTGACAGACATGGTGAGTGCGTTGTTCTCTATTTTCCACTGTTCCGGTTCGTTGAACCACTGCATTTTCTCCAGAGTCTGGGCTGTGGCGTTGTGTGCTGCGAGGCCCATGAGCATTGCGATTGCAATTTGTCTTATTGTTCTCATTGTTTTTGGGTTGTTTTATAATTATATGATTATTGTCTGTTTTGTGATGTTGTGTGATGTGATATATGGCTTACGGAATAATACTGAATGTTGTCAGATGATGTCAAAATCCGCAAAAACATCGTTTTTCCTTTTGCTATTGCTCTCACCTTTCACTATCTTTGCATAAGATAGGATTCGGTTCGGCAAAGCCAATACATGTAAAACTACGTTTTCCTGTTTTGTCTCTGCTCTCACCTTTCACTATCTTTGTACGGGCGGCGGATAAGTGATGAAACGCATGCTGTTGCTTTTCCTTTTGTCCTCACTCACATCTGATGCAAAGATAGGCATGTGTCGCAAAAGCTGCAATGCTCATTAATAACCATTTTACGGCAGAAAATGAAACTTAAAGACAAACTGAGCCGTGTGCTCGCAGGGCAGGATTTTGACGGTCTGTCGTTCCATCGCGACGAGCTGGAACGCTATAAGGCCGCGGCGCTGTGCTATGCCATGACGGAGAATGCGGTGGCGGTGCTGAGCGACATGCGCACCAACACGAGCTACATATACTACGGAGGATATGCGCGGGTGCTCGGACTCGACCGTAAGGGTGAGCACGACGAGGTGTGTTCCATATGGGAGGAGGAGATACTCAAGCGCATACATCCCGACGATCTCGCCGACAAGTATCTGCAGGAACTGCGCTTCTTCCGCTTCATAAAGCGTCGTCCGCAAAGCCGCAGGGGCGACTATCATCTCATAACGACGCTGCGCATGAAGTCGGCAGGAGGAAGCTACGTCAGGGCGGTTCACCGTATGTTCTACGTGTCGGCCTCGTCGTCGGACGGGCTGTGGCTTGCCATGTGTCTGTACGGACCGCTGCCGGAGGGCATGCAATGGCGCACGACGATAGTGAACACGGTGGACGGCAGTGTGACGGAGCTGAACAACGACGACGACCGAAACATTCTGAGTGAGCGCGAGAAGCAGACGCTGCGCCTGATAGACAGCGGAATGATGAGCAAGGACATAGCTGCGGCCATGTCGATAAGCATAAACACGGTGAGCCGCCACCGTCAGGACATACTCCGCAAGTTGCAGGTGAGAAACTCGATAGAGGCGTGTCGCATGGCGCGCCAGCTGGGACTGATATGACGCATGGCGCTGCGCGGGTGTCGGTCTTGCTGCGGCGCGTTGTCCTCATCATTTATTTATGCTTCTGTTTACGGCTGTTCTGCATTATGACGGGCGGCTGACCGAAAAGCCGTAAACGGCCCGTAACTGCATAAATATTCATTTTTTGACAGTAAAAAATCTTGACAAAAATTTTTTTCAAAATAGAAAACGGCGGGGCGCAAAAAACTATGTTTTGATGTAAGACGGTATGAAGAACAACTCCGCTTTTTCTTCGTTACAGAGGGGTATATGAAGTATCGGTTTGCGGAAGAGCCTTTTTTGGCCCATGAAACGCGCAATATTAGGGCATGAAATGAACCATATCGCGCCCTGATATGGGCTTAATCGCATGCTCAAATGGGCCGTTTCGCAGGCTGTCGGTGGGCGTATTGTTCCGCGGTTTTGCGCAAATGGTTGTGTGTCAATGCTTTGCGCAAAGTCTCTGAGAATCGCGTATTTGCGTCCGAGGAGGCGGTTGCTCGAAAAAATCGCCGTATTTTCGGGTTACGCTGTATATTTATTCATTTCCAAGATTCAAATTCTGCATAAATATACAGAATCATTCTTGTGCTTCATAATGCATTCTTGTATGCAATGGCAGCCATCCTTCAGACAGCTGTTTTCATGTTCCGTGGCACGCTCTGACGGCTCCTGCGTCAGGCGGCCTATGCCTTGTTGCCGTCCGCAGGCTTGTCGCTGTCGGCCTCTCTGATGATGTATGGCGGCCGGCGTTTGGTCTCGTTGAACACACGTCCGAGGTATTCGCCTATGATGCCGAGCGAGAGCAGCTGCATGCCTCCGAGGAAAAGAATGACTATGATGAGCGTGGGATAGCCCTGCACGGGATCGCCCACGGCGATGGTTTTCACGAGGACGTAGCACATGTAGATGAATGCCACGAACGAAACGAGTATGCCCACCCATGTCGAAATGCGCAGCGGTGCGGTGGTGTATGACGTTATGCCTTCCACGGCGAGGTCGAAAAGGCGCATGTAGTTGAACGAGGAACGGCCTTTGGTACGGTCGCCCTGGTCGAACATTATCTTCTTTTTTCTGAAGCCTATCCAGCAGTACAGACCCTTGGTGTAGCGTTGTGTTTCGCGCAGACGTTTCATCGAGTCTATGCATTTGCGGTCGAGCAGCCGGAAATCTCCCACGTTTGGCAGTATCTCTATCTTGGCCATGCGTTGCAGCATGCGGTAGTAGAGCAGCGACAGTCGGCGCCGCAGCCAGCTCTCCCGTCCACGGTCGCGGCGTTCGGCGTACACATCGTCGAAGCCTTCTTCCCAGTGACGGAGCATCTCGGGGATGAGCGATGGCGGGTGTTGCAGGTCGGCGTCCATGATGATGGCACAGTCTCCGCCGGCGCGGTCGAACCCTGCGAGCATGGCACTCTCCTTTCCGAAGTTGCGGGAGAGGCTTATGTATTTCATGCGTCTGTCGGTGCGGTTTATGCGTTTTATCTCGCTGAGCGTGCCGTCGCAGCTTCCGTCGTCTATCATGATGACCTCCCACTCATACTGAGCGTTCTGCGCGAATAGCGTGCGCAGTGCTTCGTAGAGTCTGGCTATGTTGTCCTGCTCGTTGAAGCAGGGTATTATTATCGAGACTTTCTTCATCTGTTTTCCTTTCTCATTATGCTTACGCTGCTCTTGTCTATCAGCCACACACAGTCAAATCTGCCCGTATCCAGCACGCGGCGTGCTATGGTGCGTGCCTCATGGGCGTGGTCGCGCGGTATGATGGTGTCTTCGGCATGCAGCGGCCATTTGTATTGCGTCTCGTGAGCCACGGCTGCTGCCTGCGCTCCGAAGGCATCCTGGGGCAGCACGCAGAACGATGAGAACTTCTTCTGGTCGTCGTCTGTTATGACACAGTAGGCATTTCTCACTGGTTTTCCGGCCAGACGTATGGCTTCGCGCGCCATATCGCGTCCCACAGCCGCCGTGGTATATGCCTTGTACCAATGGTGGATGTCGGTTATGAGAGCCGCTGCCACATACATGGCGAAGGCCGTGCGGAGCAGCGACGGGTGGTGGCGCTCGGTGTGGTCTGCCACGAATGCCACGAGCAAGGCCGACATGCCGAGGCCGGCATAGGTGTTCATCACGCTCAGACTGATGAGCAGATGGGGCGACATGACGATGATGATGCACACCGCCAGACCCGCAAAGCGACGCGTGAGCCACAGACGCGGACTGCGCACGAACATCATATAGACAAACGGCAGCGACAGAACGAGCGTAAGGGCGGCCAGAGGCAGACAGCGCGATGCGGCGTGGACAATGCTCACATAGTCGGCTGCCACCCACGTGTAGCCGACGAATATGGCTATCTCCTTTATCTTTTTGGCCAGAAGGAATGTGTGGTAGTCGGGGTTATAATATTCGGTGCTTGGCAGCGCTATCCTTATGCAGCCGTATGCCACGGCAATAGCCACGCCGAAAAGCAGGTGGCGCGACGCACTGCGCATGTTCTCCCTACCGAACGCGAAGGACAGTACGGGTGGCACTACAGCCCATGCGATGCCGTTGTCCTTGGACAGTGCGGCAAGCATAACGCACGCAGCCCATGCGGCATATCGTCCCCTGCCCTTCACCGATATGTAGAACCACACTGCTGCCATGCCCCACATCTGGGAGTAGGTCTGGTTGAGTGAGTCGCAGCTTAGCACCGTTCCGAGCATGCACGGCGATATCCAGAAGAATATGGTGGCCACAAACTGTGCCGCACGACCGAAGCCCAGAAGTTGCGATAGCTTCATCACCAGTATGGCACCGAGCAGATGGCCGAAGACGATGCACACGTGGTTGAGTGCCGGAAAGAGCTGCGGGGCGGCGCCTACAACATAGCCCATCAGTGCGTCGAACGGTCGCCACACACTGCCGTAAGGCAGAAAGAACTTGGCCCAGTCGGCATCGAAGTTGGGCGACGACAGCGTACTCCAGTCGTCGTACGACGGATATATGCCGACGACGGCCCAAAGGACGAACGGCAGACTGATGAGAATGTATGTCAGGGGCGATTTCTTGTCTATCTTCATTATTGTGTTTTATGTATGTTGTTTTATGTGTGATGTTTTACTGTCTGGCATGTATTACATTCCGAGCACCACGGTCATCCACCTGCACGACGGTCTGTCGCTGTGGGCTTTCACCCATCTGTATGCCAGCAGAGGCAAGTAGAGGCCGGAGAAGAAGGCCAGAGCGGTGGTGACGTGCCACGTGATGCCGGGTACCATAGATATGAGAATCTGCTGTGAGGCCACCTGCGGGAACCACGAGAGCAGGTATATTGTGTATGACGCTCCTTCGAGATGGTCGAGAAAATGCAGTCCGTGGGCTGTGTAGAGATGTGCCAGAGCCATGCTCATCAGTGTGCCGTTGAGTGCCGACAGCAGAAAGCGTATGCTCGTGTCGGGTGCATACATCAGGGCGACGGATATGGTGAATGTGACTGTTGCAGTGGACGCGGCGTGGCGGCCTACTATGAGTTCAAGCCTGTGTTTGCAGAACATGTAGCCTGCTGCAAAGAATATGATGTTGTAGATGGCGCAGTTCAGTCCCAGCAGTGCTATGTCGGGGGTGGCTAGATTTACTATTATAAGAGACGTGAAAAGCAGAATGTCGTTCACCTTCACCTTTGTTTTAGCGGCAAACATGGCGAAGCAGAATATGAGGAAAAGTGACGGCAGAAACCAGAAAAATCCTATGACGTTGGTCTGAGGATAAAGCAGCATGCTGAGATAGCTCCATGCTGATATGTCGACAGGCCGGAGCGCAATGGCCGACATCATGGCTTTGGGAAAGAAGACGACGCTCGATATGATGACATAAGGCACGAGCAGGCGTTTCACTTTTCTGGTGATGAATCCTTTGTCGCCGAATGCAGGCATGTCGGCGAGCTGTCTGCCGTTGCGGTCGTTGCTGTATCTGAGCAGGTAGCCCGATATGAAGAAAAACAGCGGCATGTGGAACGAATAGAGCCATTGGCATACGGCAGGCACGTGGCCGGCATGTCCGAGCTGGTAGGTGGAGTGTCCGAGCACCACGAGTATGATGCCGAATGTCTGCATGAATGATATGAGGCTGTTATTGTTCTGCATGCGTCTGTGGGCGTCAGTTCACTATTGCAATCTTGCACACGGTTCCTTTCTTGCCGTCGGCCGTGGCTGTCTGCACCATGTAGACGCCGCTCGCTACGCGCCGGCCGCTCTTGTCGCAGCCGTCCCATGTGAACATTCCGCCGTTGCTGCGGCCTTCGGCCACGAGTGTGCCGTTGACGGTCACAATCTTGACGTCGGCATTCAGTGTCAGTCCGTTGACGGTTATCAGTCCCGTGTAGTCCGGTCTTACAGGATTTGGATACGCGTACACGTTGTCTTTGTCCATCTTGTCGGATGTCTGTGTGGCGTCGCTCATGTATGAACAGAGGCCCTTGTCTGTGCCGAAAAACACTTCGCCGGTTGTTCCGTCGATGGTTATCGACTCAATGGTGTTGGACAGCAGGTCGCTGTTATCGGTGGTGAAGTGCTGCAGCTGGGTCATGTTGTCGGCGCTGATGAGGAACACTCCGCTCTCGTCCGTGCCGAACCACTTGCGTCCTCCCCCGTCTATGGCCATAGCGCTGATGCTTATGCCGTCGAGAAGATAGTCGGCGTAGTTGGTTCCGTCGTTGCGCGGCACCTTCACTTGTGTGAATGTCTCGTTGCCGTTGGCTATGTCTGCTGCTGTGAGCATGAGCGGACCGGCGGCCGTTCCTAACCATATGTTGCCTTCAAGATCCTCCTGCACGCATGACACCTTCTCCGCTATGAGCGACGTTCCGTCCTGGTTCACAAAGCGTGAATACACCTTCAGTCCGTCGGTTGAGGGCTGGTAGCATATCAGTGCGGGCTTGCGCCAGTCGTTGCTGCCGAACCACATCAGGTCGCGACTGTCGAAAATGATGCCCACCATGTTTGCCATGGAGTATCCTTCGTTGTTCATGAGTTCGCTCTTATGGTGTGAAGTCCATTCACCGTCGGTGTAGTCGAACAGTGAAGCCGACGGAGCCACACTGTTGAGACACCACAGTCGTCCTTCTTTGTCGAACTTGACGCTCGACACGATGGTGTAGTTCTTCTTGTCGGTGTCGCCCACTGTCTTGGCTCCTTGCAGCGGACTGTTGTCTATGGTGAAGGAGTTCACGAGTTCTTCGTTGCGGAATTCGTACATTCCGGCCTGCGAACCCATGAACACATGGGTTGGATCCTTCGGGTCGACGTCAACGCTCATGGCGCCTCTGTATCTGTAGCCGAGCGTCGTTGCGAAGTCGTCGGGATATATGATCCAGCCTTTCGATTTGTCGTAAACCTGTATGCAGGCGTCGCGTTCCGGGTTACCCAGTCCGCCGCTGGTGTAGAGTTTGCCGTTGATGAAACTCATGAAGCCGAAGAAGTTGTACTCCGGTCCTTCGGGAGCAATGCCCGTGAGCGACATCTGCACGTTGTTGTCGCTGCTTATAACACCCTTTGCCAGTTTCCCGTCATTGTCTGTCAGCCAGTAGGAATCATCGGCTTGAGAGTATTCTATGCCACCTGACTTGAACGCCAGGTCCTGTTTCTTGTCGGTGGATGTGATGATGTAGGTGTGGTTTCCGCCGTAACATATTATTCTTTCGCCGCTTGTTTTCACTCTGCTGAACCATGGAGTGTAGAACGTTCTGAACTTGTCTGCCGTCTTGTCCATGACACTAGCCTCGCCGTTGTTCAGTCCGATGAGCTCGCCGTTGAGCAGGAGCAGATGCGTGAATGTCTTTGCACTGTATCTTGTCCATTTCGATTTGTCGGCCAGGTTGTCACTCATTGATGCACGGTACATTCCGTCTGCCGTTGCGGCGAAGATGTTGTTGCCGCTCAGCGCGGTGGCATTCACCTTCACACCGAGGTTGTATGTATCGCTTATCGCGGCGTTGCGCACGTCTATCCTCACAATACCGAATCCGGTGGAGAGGTAGGCGTCGGTACCGTTTATGGTGATGTTGTTTATTGTCTTGTCCTCTGTGAGCGATTTGTTGTAGTATTCCGACATGTTGGTTACCTTGCCGTCGGCTGACACAAGGTCTATGTTATAGTTGGCATATACCACAACGAGACGTCCCGCCTGACGGCACCATGCGATGTCGCTTATACCGCAGTCGCTCAGCGCGTTCACCTTGTCGTAGGTCTGTATGCTCTGGTCGGAAGGGTTGTATGAATAAAGTCCGTCGGAGGCAAGCACGAAAACAATGCTTCCCGTGTCCTCTATTCTTTTGATGTCCGAGTAAGCCGGATAGGCATTCCATGTGCCGACAGGTGCCGCCGATGCGTCTGTCAGTAGAAGGCAGAGCATCAGTGCGACGAGGAAAAATATTTTTTTCATATGAATGTAAGTGCGTGAGTGATAGTTGGAAATATGACGGCGACGCGCAATGTGCCGTATCTGCCGTAGTGGCTGCGGCGTCATTTGCCGGCTGCAAGCAGATATTCAGCCAGTCGGGCCACAGCGCGTGCACGGTGGGAAATCTTGTTCTTTATCTCATTGCCCAGCTCGGCGAATGACTGTTCGTAACCTTCCGGTACGAATATAGGGTCGTAGCCGAAGCCCGAAGCACCTTTCTTCTCGTGCGATATGCGGCCTTCTATGCGGCCTTCGAAGGTATGTGCCACGGGTTGTCCGTCCTTCTGTTCTATCAGTGCTATGACTGTGCGGAAGCGTGCACTGCGATTTTCTTTGCCTTCCATCTCATGCAGCAGCTTGCGCATGTTGGCTTCGGAATCGTGGCCTTCGCCTCTGGCATATCTCGCACTGTAAACTCCGGGGGCTCCGTCCAGCGCGTCCACTTCCAGACCGGTGTCGTCGGCGAAGCAAGGTGTGCCGTATTTGTCGTACACATAGCGCGCTTTCATCATAGCGTTACCTTCCAGTGTCGGCGCTGTTTCGGGTATATCGTCATGGCAATTGATGTCAGCGAGCGACAGCACTTCGATGCTCTCGCCCAGAATCTGCCTTATTTCTTCAAGTTTATGACTGTTGTTTGTCGCGAATACTATCTTCATTTTTCTTTACTTTTACTTTTATCTGGTCGAATCCTTCTCCATACACACCGATGACGGAGCTCTGACTGACGAACGCGTTGGGGTCTATCATTTTTATAAGTCGGAATATCGTGACGCTCTCGTTCTTCTTTGCAAGCAGACATATGACTTTCATTTCACGGCCGGTATACCATCCGTGTCCGTCGAGAATGGTCAGACTGTGGTCGGTCTTGTCGGTGATGGCCTTGGCAATCTCTTTATAGTGCTTTGAGAAGATGAGGAACTGTACAGACTGCCGCTGCCAGTTCATCACGTAGTCGAGCATGAAACACTCTATGAACATGGTGCACAGGCCGAACACAACCTTCTTGCATCTCACGTCGAGGGCACCGAACGAGTCGACGAAAAGACAGCTTCCGATGATGCACAGGTCGACGAGTATGAGCACTTTTCCCAGCGAAATGTTGTGATATTTGTTCACCGCTGCCGCCACGATATCTGTTCCTCCCGTGCTGCCGTTGTTAAGAAATACTATCGCAAGGGCCGTTCCTGTGAGCATACATCCTATGACGAGCGACATGAAGTCGTTGCCCTCGCCAAGCAGTTTGTAGAATGTGCCGTCGGGTTTTATCACAACTTCCTGCGCCATCTCGAGCAGAAACGTGAGCGCGAAGGTGGCGTATATGGTCTTCATCAGGAAACGCCAGCCCAATATCTTGAGCGCGGCGACAATCAGTACGGCGTTGATGAGGAAGAAGGTATATTGCACCGGAAAGCCCGTGGCATAGAAAAGTATGGCTCCCACACCGGCAATACCGCCCGTGACAATCTGATAAGGCAGAAGGAAGACGGTGAATGCGAAAGTGTAGAGCATCAGTCCAAGCGTGATGTTGAAGTAGTCTCTCGCTTCGCGCAGGATGGCTTGTTTATACATATATGCTGGTTTAGAAAGAAAGACAGACCCATCCTCCCACATGAAAGCGTGCGGGCAGGATGGGCTTTGTCTTCCTTTATGGTTGGTATGTCTATTTTATGACGACGTTCACCATACGCTTCGGCACGATGATGACTTTTACCACCTGCTTGCCCTCCATATAGCGGGCTGTGCGTTCGTCGGCCATGACGGCCTGTTCGATGGCGGTGTTGTCGGCGTCGGCTGCAAACTGCATCTCGAAACGGCGCTTGCCGTTGAAGGCGATTCCCATCTGCACGGTGCTTTCCACGAGATATTTCTCGTCAAACTCGGGCCACTGTGCGTCGCACACTGTGCTTTCGTTGCCCAGAGCGTGCCACAGTTCTTCTGCTATGTGAGGCGCGAATGGGGCTATGAGTACGGCAAGTTGTGAGAGCAGTACGCGGTTGCGGCACTTGAGTTGCTGCAGTTCGCCCACGCAGATCATGAATGCCGAGATGCTGGTATTGTAGGAGAACTGCTCTATGTCCTGCGATACTTTCTTTATGAGTTTGTGCAGACTCTTGAGCTGTTCAGGCGTAGCCTCGCTGTCGTCAGGCAGGAATTGTCCGTCGCGGTCGTAATAGAGAGCCCACAGTTTCTTGAGGAAGCGATGGCATCCGTCTATTCCGTTGGTGTCCCAAGGCTTGCTCTGCTCCACCGGACCGAGGAACATCTCGTACAGACGCAATGTGTCTGCACCGTATTTCTCGACAATCATGTCTGGATTAACGACGTTGAACATCGATTTAGACATCTTCTCTATGGCCCATCCGCAGATGTATTTGCCGTTCTCAAGTATGAATTCTGCATCCTTATATTCCGGACGCCATGCGCGGAAAGCCTCGATGTCGAGCACGTCGGCGCTCACGATGTTCACGTCAACGTGTATCGGAGTGACGTCGTCGTAGTTGTCTTTCAGACCAAGCGATACGAAAACTGGTTTTTCTTTGGTGCCCAGTTTGTTGGCACGATATACGAAGTTGGAACGGCCCTGTATCATTCCTTGGTTCACGAGTTTGCGGAACGGCTCCTCGCAGCACGAATATCCGTAGTCGTGGAGGAACTTGTTCCAGAAGCGTGAGTAGATGAGGTGGCCGGTGGCATGCTCCGTTCCGCCCACGTACAGGTCGACACACTGCCAGTAGTCGTCGGCCTCGCGGCTCACAAGAGCATCGTTGTTGCGCGGATCCATGTAGCGCAAATAGTATGCAGATGAACCGGCGAAGCCAGGCATTGTATTCAGATCGAGCGGGAACACTGTCTGGTTGTCTATGTTGCTCTTGTCCGTCACGCAGTTGTTTGCGGTGTCCCATGCCCAGAGATGAGCGTGTCCGAGCGGTGGTTCGCCGCTTTCGGTAGGCTTGTACTGGTCTACCTCCGGCAGGAGCAGTGGCAGACACTCTTCTGGAATCATGTAAGGCATTCCGTCCTTGTAATAAACCGGGAACGGTTCGCCCCAATAGCGCTGGCGTGAGAAGATGGCGTCGCGCAGACGATAGTTCACCTTCACACGTCCCAGATTGTGAGATGTGACAAACTCCTTGGTGTGTGCGATGGCTTCCTTCACGGTCAGTCCGTTGAGCGAGAAGCCGTCGAGAGCCTCACGTCCGGCTGCCGGTGAGTTGCATACGATGCCTTCCTTGGCGTCGAAACTCTCCTCGCTGACGTCCGCACCCTCGATGAGCGGTACGATGGGCAGTCCGAAGTGCTTTGCGAAGGCATAGTCGCGAGAGTCGTGTGCAGGCACGGCCATGATGGCTCCCGTGCCATATCCGGCGAGTACATACTCGCTTATCCATACCGGAATGCTGTCGCCCGTGAACGGGTTTACGGCATACGAGCCCGAGAAAACGCCCGTAACCTTGCGGTCGCTGATGCGTTCGCGCTCGGTACGTTTCTTTACATACTCTATGTATTCGGCCACAGTGTCGCGCTGTTCGTCGGTGGTCAGTTCGGCCACGAGTTCGCTTTCTGGTGCAAGTATCATGAAAGTGACACCGAAAATAGTGTCGGCGCGGGTTGTGAATATGGTGAATTTCTTGTCGCTGTCCTTGACGCTGAACTCCATCTCCGTTCCTTCCGAACGGCCTATCCAGTTGCGCTGTGTCTCTTTGAGCGAGTCGGTCCAGTCTATTGTGTCGAGTCCGTCGAGCAGACGCTGTGCATATGCCGATACACGCAGACACCACTGCTTCATCTTCTTCTGCACAACGGGATAGCCGCCGCGCACCGATACGCCGTCAACCACTTCGTCGTTGGCAAGCACTGTGCCCAGTCCTGCGCACCAGTTCACCATTGTCTCGCCCATGTAAGCTATGCGATAGTTCATCAGTGTCTGCTGTTGCTGCTTCTCGTCCATGGCGTTCCACTCGTCAGCTGTGAAGCTCATCTCCTCTGTGCAGGCCACGTCAAGACCCTCGGTACCCTTCTGGCTGAAGTGCTCTATGAGCTTTTCGATGGGCTGCGCCTTCTGACAGGAGTTGCAGTAGAACGAGTTGAACATCCTGCGGAATGCCCACTGAGTCCATTTGTAATACTCTGGGTCACACGTACGAATCTCTCTGCTCCAGTCGAACGAGAATCCTATGTTGTCAAGCTGCTGCTTGTAGCGGCGTATGTTGTCATCGGTTGTCTTGGCCGGATGCTGTCCGGTCTGTATGGCATACTGCTCAGCGGGCAGTCCGTAGGCGTCGTATCCCATCGGGTTGAGCACGTTGTAGCCCTTCAGACGCTTGTAGCGTGCGTATATGTCGCTGGCGATGTAGCCGAGCGGATGGCCCACGTGGAGTCCCGCTCCTGACGGATAGGGGAACATGTTGAGCACATAGAACTTCTTTTTCTCCTTGTCCTCGACAACCTTATAGGTGTTCTGTTCCTCCCACCGGCGTTGCCATTTTTTCTCTATTTCACTGAAATTGTATTCCATTGCGGTATGTATTGTTTTGTTTTTTCCTTTTATACAATATTTTATGCACCATGCAAAGATACAAATTTTGCGTCAAATGACAAATATTTGTGTGCGAGTTGAGTCCTGCGCGGTGTGTATTTGGGGCTGATTGACTGGTATGCCGGCTTACGGTCTTTGCCGCGGTCGGTTCTATATGATTGTAATAAGTTGATATTCAATGCGTTGTGATTATGCTGCGAAAAGGCCTTTCCGAGGCCGTGAAACGGGCTTCCCTGCAGTGCGGAACAGGCCGTTTGAGGGCATGGGAAAGGCTCTTTCGCAACGCTATATAGGGCATATTGTTTCAGAGTGTGTTGCCGTCGGTTGTACGGGCAATGACATCTGGCAGCTGCGCGAAGTCGTCTATCACGCTTCCGGCGCCGCTCTGCTCCAGTTCATCGCGTGTTCCGTTGCCGTAGGTTACGCCACAGGTGTGTGTGCCGGCACGGCATCCCATCGTGATGTCGAATGCAGTGTCGCCCACCACTATGGCGCTTGCTGCGTCAGAACCGAGCCGTTGCAGGATTATGTTCACAGGTTCCGGGTCGGGCTTGGCTTTCTTTACGTCGTCCGCTCCGATGATAGCGCTGAAGCAGTCTTCAAGTTTGAAGCGGCTCACGAAGTCGGCGAGCGAATGGTGTCCGCGGCTGCTGGCTATGGTGAGTGTCAGTCCGTCGGCATGCATACGCCTTATTGTATCGGCCACGTTGGGGAACATCCTCACGGCGTCGGCCGTGTTGTTCACCTCGAACAGGCGCCGGTAGATTGCGGCACAGCGCAATCCCTCGCTGCGGTCGATGCCGAGCAGACGCACGAAAGCCTCGTCGAGCGGCAAACCTATTGTGGCGGCGCAGTCGTCGTCGGAAGGCTGTTCCATGCCGTATTCGTCTATTGTCTGATGAAGAGTCTTGAGAATTATGCTTTTGGTGTCGGCTATAGTGCCGTCGAAGTCAAGAATTACGGTTTTTATCATGATTTATGTAGTGTTGTATAAATAATGTTCATTCCGTGCGCATCACTACCGCTATGGTCTTCATCCGCACATATTCCTCCGCGAGATACATCATTCCTCCATACGGATTGTCCGTTCCCCATGAGTTCTTTGCTATGAAATAACGGCGTCCGTGCCGGTCGTTCGCCAGACCAATGAGCGCCATGCAGTGGTCGTCGGTGGTGCGTCGCGTCTCAAACTCCTTCTGCCGCTGCTCCTGTGTGCATGGCTTGTTGCCGGTCAGTACGGCTGTTCCGCGTGCGAAGGAGAAGCCCGGTTCGGTGATGTCGCCCTCCCAGCACACGGCGTGTCCTGTCTTAATAGCCGACGTGATACGCGCCATGAGTGTGTCTATCGGCACGTTGAGGAAGCGGCAACCCGTCTTGTTGTCGGGCAGTTCGAGGGCGAATGATTCGTCCATGGGATGATGTGTGAAGCTGGTCAGGGCAGTGTAGTCGCCCGGAAGAAACAGACTGCGTGCGAATTGCTGCGGAGAATACTCGGCACCGTAGAGCCAGATGTGTGATGGCAGATAACCTATGGCCTGGTCGAGTATGTCGTTGCAGCGTATGTCGAGGTCGGACATATTGGTGGAGCGACGCGCCACGGTCGTCGTGCGCCGTGCAAGAACGTTGTAGTTTGCCTTGCCTCCGCAGTTGTAAGGGTCGTAGGGCATCAGTCCGTATTCGTCTGCCAGTCCGAGCAACATGGGCGCCACGCCGCGCATGTCCACCACATCCTCGCCGCCGGAGAGGAAGCACCGCCGTGCCCTGTCCGCCATCCACATGCGCGCCGGATAGTCAGGCGACAGGTTGACTGAGTCGCCCGCCATGATGCGGTCTGTCTCTATGGTGGCCAGCATGGCGTATATCCAGCACAGCGGACTGCGTCCCTGGTTTTTCACGGGCGTGGTGCGCAGTCGCACTTCGTCGGTGAATGTATATTTCTTCGTGTTTTCCTTTCTGTGTCCGTTGTCAGTACAGGTGTATAACATTGTAGCCATGACAATGGAGCAGACCGCAAGTATGGTTATTAAGGAATTTTTCGCGTAAGATGTTTTCATTGTTCTTTTTCTCCCGTTCCGGCTGTTTTTTTATTATTCTCCGGAGTCGATGCCTTTTACAAAACGCTCTCTGTAGTTCTTCGGCGACATGCCTAGATGTTTCTTCACGTATTTGCCGAAGAACGAAATGTTCGGGAAGTCGAGCTCGTTGGATATTTCCTTCACCGACTTACGCGTGTATCTGAGCATGTAGCTTATGTCCTTTATCACGTATGTGTCTATGATTTTCGATGCCGGGTGTCCGCTTATGCTTCGGCAGATGGCCGTGAGATATTTCGGAGTGATGTTGAGTTCCTCGGCATAGAAGGCCACGTTGCGCTTCTTGGGCTGCATGTTTGTGAGCGTCTCGATGAATGTTTGGAATATGTATTCGGCCGATGAGAACGGACGTTCGGACTTGTCGATGAATCTGCTTATGGTGTCGCCGAACTCGTAGATGAACGCAAGCATGAGAGAGTCGATCACTTCGGCATGATGTTTTCCGAGATTCGACGACATCTTTTTCTGCAGAAGGTCGTGATACTGGCAGAAAAGGTCGGTCTCCTTTTCGTTGAGCGACAGTATGGGATGCGTCTCAAAGGTTATCCTCACTTTCCAGTTGATGTCGATTGTCGGCAGAATACGCTTGAAGTAGTTGGGTGAAATGGCAATGCTGTAGCAGCGCATGTCGTCACTGTGTCTTGCTTCGCTCAATATCATGTCTGGCGGACATATCAGTATGTCGTTCTTGTGCATCGTGTGGTTTGTGCCGTTGATGCCGAATGATATTTCGCCGTTGACGCATAGTATCACCGCGTAGAAGTCGAACGTGAATGTGTTAGGGGTGATCGTTTCGCCCAGACTGTTGCCTATCGCGATGTCACCGTTATTGTATAATGCTTCTTTTTTGACAACGTTGTTGTCCAGATTTATTCTCTTTATTTCGTTCATATTGTTGTTATGTGCGCCTGCAAATATACTTCAGTTTTTCTTAATAAACCATCGTTTGTAGCTTATATAATAATAAAAAATCAAGAAAAAGGTAAAAATGGAACATCCCTAATAGTGCCGTATATTCAGACTGCAGTGATTGTCAGCGTGTAATATTCTTCTTTATTTGTGTTCCGTATGTCGCAATAATGCGTATTTGTTCCCAAATAGACCACTTTGCGAGCCTGTATTTTGTCCTGAATATGAAAATCAGAACGTTATTTTGCGGCCGGAAAATAATTTTTATGTTAAAATCATGAATAGGTTTAATCTTATGATTATGTCTGTCGCAGCGCTTGTTCTTGCAAGTTGCGGCAGTGGAAAGAAGGACCTGCGGCAGGCTCCTTCGAAAGTTAAGGTAGAGGTGCAGACTGTAGGTTCGGCTTCGGCTTCAGGCATGCAGTATTCGGGAACAGTGGAGGAAGGCAGCGGAGCGTCGCTCAGTTTCCCTGTGAACGGCACCGTAAGCAGGATATACGTGGCCACGGGCAGCCGTGTGAAGAAAGGTCAGCTGCTGGCAACGCTGGACGCAACGTCGATGCGCAACATGCACGATGCGGCACGTGCGACGCTCGAACAGGCTGAGGATGCCCGCCGGCGAATGGAGACATTGTACAAGAGAGGAAGTCTGCCGGAGATACAGTGGGTTGAGGTGGAGAGCAAACTGAAGCAGGCCCGTTCGGCCGAGGCACTGGCAGCAAAGAATCTGCGCGACTGCAATCTGTACGCTCCGTTCAGCGGAGTGGTGGCCGAGAAGACGGCAGACGAGGGACAGAACGTCATGCCTGGCATGCCGGTGATCAAGCTTGTCACGTCCGGCACGCTGAAAGTCAGTGTCCCTGTGCCTGAGAACGAGATAGCAGGAGTGGACGAAGGATGCCGTGCCATAGTGACGGTGCCGGCACTCGGAGGCCGCGGATTCGACGCTGTGGTTGTGGAGAAAGGCATTATGGCTCATCAGTTGTCACGTTCGTATGAGGTGAAACTGCGCATAGAAGGCCGCAGTACAGACCTTATGCCGGGCATGGTGGCAGAGGTCACGCTTCTTGCCAAGGGCGACAGCGGTGCTGTACCGGTGATACCTGCACGTGTGGTTCAGACCGACGAGCACAACCGCAACTTCGTATGGACTGTCAGCGGAGGCAAGGCCGCACGGCGCGATGTGACATGTGGTTCTTACAGGGCCGACGGAGTGGAGATTGTTTCGGGCCTTGCCGTCGGCGACAGAGTTATTGTTGAAGGCCAGGCCAAGGTGTGCGAGGGCACTCCCGTGACTTTCTGAACATGATAAACCGATTGTAAGATGAAAGCAGAAAAGAAAAAACGCGGCATGGTGGAATGGGCCATGCATTATCATCAGATAATCATTCTGGTTGTGTGCTGCCTGATAGCACTGGGCGTATATTGTCTGCCGGGCATGAAGAAGAACGAATTTCCCGACTTCACCATACGTCAGGGAATTGTCGTGGCCGTTGCACCGGGACTCTCGGCCGACGAAATGGTGGAACAGGTTACCAAGCCTCTGGAGGACTATATATTCACTTATAAGGAGGTGCGCAAGGATAAGACGATATCGAAGACGCGCGACGGAATTGTCTATATTCAGGTGCAGCTTAACGATGATCTGAATAACAAGGATGAGTTCTGGAGCAAATTCAAGCACGGCGTGTCGGTGTTTAAGTCGGAACTGCCTGCCAACGTGCTTGCACTGAGAGTGATGGACGACTTCGGCGACACCTCTGCACTGCTCATAACGATGGAAAGCGACGACAAGACCTACCGCGAACTGAGCGACTACATGGACGACCTGCAGGAACAGCTGCGCCGCATATCCAGCGTGGGACGCATGACAGTGAGCGGTGTACTCGGCGAACAGATATCGGTATATGTGGACGACAGCCGCCTGTCGCGCTACGGACTTAATGCCCAGACATTGGCCGCCACACTCATGCAGAAGGGTTTTGTGACGTCGGGCGGAAGAGTGAAGGACGGATCTACGGTCTATCCAGTGTACGTCAGCAAGTCGCTCAACACGCTGTATGACGTCCAACAGCAGATAGTATACACCGATCCGTCGGGCAACAACATCCGTCTGAAGGACGTGGCGCGCGTGGTTAAGGAGTATGCGGCCCCAGACAGCTACATCACCAACAACGGACACAAGTGTGTGTTGCTCAGTGTGGAGATGAAGAAGGGCTGCAACATCGTGGCGATGGGTCAGGAAGTGAACAAGGTGATAGAGGATTTCAAGCAGGAACTGCCATCCGATGTCAACATAGAACGCATAACAGACCAGAGTAAAGTGGTGGACGACAGCGTGACCAATTTCCTGCACGAGCTGGTGATAGCCGTGGTTGCCGTAATCATAGTTGTGATGCTCCTGCTGCCGTTGCGTGTGGCTCTGATAGCTGCGTCCACCATACCTATTACCATTTTCATATCTCTGGGCATGTTTTCAATGTTCGGCATAGAGCTCAACACCGTGACGCTGGCCGCTCTTATTGTGACGCTAGGAATGATTGTGGACAACTCCATTGTGATAATAGACAACTATCTGGAGCAGATAGGCGAAGGAGTGTCGAGATGGCATGCATCAATAGAGAGCACCACCCACTTCTTCAAGTCAATCTTCTCGGCCACACTTGCCATAAGCATCACATTCTTCCCGTTCCTTCTCACAACGACTGGACTCATAAAGGACTTTGTCAACAGCTTCCCGTGGGCCGTTACGCTCGTGCTGTTCATATCGCTGCTGGTTGCCACTCTGCTGGTGCCCTTCATGCAGTTCTTCTTCATCCGCAAACCGATGAAGAGGCCGTCGGGCGACCGCAAGTCGTTCTCGTTCCTCGACATGCTGCAGACTTATTATAATAAGTTGCTCGATGTGTGTCTTGCCCATCCTGTGGTCACGGTGGTGACAGGTGTGGTCATGGTTGTTGCGGGCATATTAATGATTTCGCGTCTGCCTCAGCAGCTCATGCCTTTTGCCGACCGCAACCAGTTTGCCGTGGAGATATCGCTGCCCACCGGCAGTGGAATCGACCGTACGGTGGCTGTGGTCGACAGTCTTGAACACATGATGCGCAAGGACAAACGCGTGGTGAGCATCACCTCGTTCAAAGGATGTGCCTCTCCGAGATTCCACAGTAGCTATGCTCCACAGATAGCCGGTCCGGAGTATGCACAGTTTATTGTCAACACCACCGGCAACGAAGCCACTGTCGATTTGCTTGATGAGTGGGCGCCGCGTGTTACCGACAGTTTCCCTGAGGCACGCATACGGTTCAAGCAGTTGAGCTACAGCGAGGCGGTATATCCGATAGAAGTGAGACTCAGCGGCAACGACATAAATGCGCTGAAGACTGATGCCGGAAAAGTGAGGGAGACACTTATGAAGATGGACGGTCCGATAATAGTGCATACGGACTTCATGGAACAGCGGCCTGTCGTGGACGTTGTGATGAAGGAAGACGAGGCTTCACGGCTCGGAGTGAGCAACTTCGCGGTGGAGAGTACGCTGGCCATGCGCTATGGCGACGGCCTTCCGGTGGCGCGTGTATGGGAAGGCGACTACGATATTCCCGTGAAACTCAAGAGTGTGAACGCCGACAAGGCCACTCCGGCATCGCTTGAAGACGAGCAGATAGGTGTGGCCGGCGGACTGGGCGACGTGCCTCTGCGCCAGGTGGCAACGGTAGTGCCGGAGTGGAAGGACGGCCAGATAGTAAGGCGCAACGGCACGTACACCGTTACTGTAATGGCCGATCTGAAACGTGGAGTCAATGCCATGGAGGCCACAGGACGTGTCATTGAGAAGATGGACAGCCTGAAACTGTCGCCCGGTGTCAGCATGTCTTTCGGCGGCGACTACGAGGACGATGCCGAGAAGATGCCTCCGGTGATGAACGGACTGTATGTTGCGGCAGTGGTGATATTCTTCATTCTGATGATGCATTTCCGCAAGGTGAGCATAGCGTTCCTTGTCTTCATGAGCATGTTGCTCTGTATTCCGGGTATGGTTGCCGGCATTATGATACAGGGAGTGGACTTCAGTGTGACGTGCGTTCTGGGCATTGTGAGCCTGATGGGAATCATTGTGCGCAACGGCATAATAATGATAGACTATGCCGAAGAGCTGCGCTCCGCCAACCATCTTACATCGTCGGAGGCCATCTATCACTCCGCACGACGCCGTATGCGTCCGATATTCCTTACGTCGGCTGCCGCATCCATGGGTGTCATCCCGATGATTCTCGGCGGCAGCGGTCTGTGGATGCCTATGGGAACGGTGATATGCTACGGCACGCTCTTCACCATGGTGCTGCTCCTCACTGTGCTGCCAGCTGCCTACATGCTCATGTTCAGAGGCACAACCAAGAGCCGCATGCGGCTTGAGAGTATGGAGGCTGAATGACGGACCGTATGTAAGCGACACTCATTCATAAACAATTTTCATAACAAAAACAATAGTATAAATCAATGAATAAAAATATAAAAGGACGTGGCTTCATGCTTCTGCTTGCCTCCGCCGTAGTGTGCGGCGCGACGGCACAGCACCGTCTGACCTTCGAGGAATGTCTTGACATGGCCCTGAACAACAATGTGAAGATGAAGAACGCAGGCAACGACATAGAGGCTGCACGGCAGGACGAGAAGCAGGCTTTCACCCATTTCTTCCCCACGGTGAGTGCGTCGGGATTCGCCTTCAACTCTAACAAACCGCTTATAGATGTTGACGTGGCGCCGGGTGCGTCGATGTCGATGATGAAGGACGGCGTGGCCGGCGGTGTGTCGGCCGGTATGCCGCTCTTCGCCGGCGGACAGATAGTGAACACACACAAGCTGTCGAAACTCAATGTGAAGGTGAACCGGCTGAAGCGCAACCTTTCGGAGAACGAGGTGAAGCTCACTACCGAACAGTATTTCTGGCAGGCCGCGGTGTTGAAAGAGAAGCTCAACACCATCGCCGCTGTGGAGAAACAGCTGGCAAGCATGCGTGGCGACGTGACGGCTGCGGTGGATGCAGGAGTGGCCGACCGCAACGACCTGCTGCAGGTGAAGCTGCGCGAGAACGAGACCAAGAACACACGCATAAAGACAGAGAACGCTCTCGGAGTGACTCTGAGCCTTCTTGCGCAGTACATAGGCTATCCGTCGGACAGCATCGACGTCGATGCGACGTTCCCCTACTCGCTGCCCGGCCGCCCCGACTCGCTTTTCTGTTCGCCGGAAGCATCGCTCACTACTACCAGCGAGTATCGTCTGCTCGAAAGCAATGTGGAGGCAGCAAAGCTGAAAAAACGTCTGGCAGTGGGCAAGAATCTGCCTACCGTGGCGGTAGGAGCCGGATATATGTATGACAACATCATGGAGAAAGACCATCCGTTCCTCATCGGATTTGCCACCGTCAGCGTGCCTCTCACGGCATGGTGGGGAGGTTCGCATGAGGTGAAGAAGCACGAACTGCAGCTGCGCAACGCCAGAAACGAGTTTGACGACAGTAGCAGGATGCTTCTGATAAAGATGCGCAACGCATGGAACAAGCTCAACGACACATACAGACAGATAGAACTCTCGCTCGAGGCGGTGAACCAGTCGGCCGAGAACCTTCGCCTGCACAACGACTACTATCAGGCCGGGACGTGCACCATGAGCGACCTGCTCGAGGCGCAGACCATATATATCAACACGCGCGACAGCTATGCCGAGAGCATGGCGCAGTATGAGATAAGCAAGTGTGAGTATCTGCAGGCCACGGGCCGCTGACGCTTCCGCGCTTCTTCCGGGCGCATGGGAATATGCCGCGCGCCGTACGTCGGATAACAAAAACAAGGTATCTGCCTGCCGCACGTACGGCGCGCGATGCGTTTTGTGGCTGTCATTTTTCGTTATTTTTAGGTATTGCACGCAAGCGTTCCTGTGATTAACTTTGCAAGCGTATTCTACTTAAAGGTGTTACTTGCATAACAGGAGCTAATGACAGCTTATAGTTAAAGATACATAATGTTATTGTATAATCTATGGAAAGCCGGCTGTGAAGTCGGCTTTTTTGTTTTTCGTGCCTCCCGTATGGCGCTTGTCCGGGGTGGCACGGGATGAGCGGCGGATGTCAGAGTGTCGCTGTATGAATGTGTGTGGCAGCATTTTGACACTTGGAAAAATGCGTGCCGGCTGCTCATTCTGGAAAACCGGAACAGCGACGGAGCGGCCTGTGTCGTGTGATATGCACTGTATGAGCCTATGATATGCAACATATCAGCATGCAATATGGAGCATATCACACCCTGAAACGGTGCTTTTCAGGGCACGATAAAGTGCATTTCGCGTCGCTCTCTTGACGGTTCTGTGATGAGAAATGTGGCTTTCGGCGCCGGAATGGGCTTTATTGCGTCGTCCCATCCGGTGAAAGTGTTGCACAGAAACGGAATTTTCTGCGCAACTGTCTGATACGTTGCGTGTTACGGCTGCACACGAAATACCGCGGTATTTGCGTCCGGCGGGCATGTTGTCCGCGCGGAGGGCAGCTATGACGACATAAGAAAAATCAGAATGTAATCACACCGTTGTGTTGTCTTACATTCTGATTTCTGATTATCATAATGCCTACCGGCCGCGTTTGCATGTCGCCGGCGTGTGTGCGTCAGTATGATGTGTTGCCGTAGGTGAGTCCCTTCCAGTCGTCGGTGCGGAACGGTACGGCCGGCAGATTGGCGCTGTTGGTGAGGTTGCACTCCGGATTGTCTGCCCAGGCATAGCGCACTGCGACAGGATGTTTCACATCGGGCGACGACACAACTACCGTGTTGCCGTCTATCACGGCGTCAGCCCAGTGGAACCGGTGGTCGGGTCCGGCAATGGCAAAACCCTTGAGCTGTTGTCCGTCGCTTGTGGCGAGGCCTTTCGCCGTGTGGTCGAAGAAGAGTCTTATGCGGCCGTTCTCCACGCGGTAGTTGCGGTAAACGGGTCCCGAAGCCTCCACTTTCTCGCCATAAACCTTCTGTCGTGCCTGCAACGCAAGCCTGTGCCCCACGTCCTGTTTGTTGCGCGGATGTATGTCGTTGGCGTCGCCTATGTCTATTATGCACGCCAGACCGCATCCCGACAGTGTCTCGGCCGTCATCTGCTGTGCCTCGCGCAACTCTGCCCATCGCGATTCGGTGGGCTGGTCGTGGCGCTGCATGAAGTTGGCAAGCTGCACCATGAAGAACGGGAAGTCGTAGCCCCACTTCTGCCGCCAGTCCTCAATCATGAGCGGCATGAGGTCGCGATACTGCCACGCACGGTTGGAGTTGTCCTCGCCCTGATACCATATCGCGCCCTTGATGGCATATCCCACGAGCGGATTTATCATGGCGTTGTAGAGCACGCAAGCGTTCTTCGGATCGTTCACCGGGTCGCGCGGCTTTGAGGCGAGCGAGCTGAGCGGTGCCGACATCTTGCTTTTCCACGTGCCGTTGAGGCTTATCGTGGTGCCGTCTTCGGCCGTAAGGTGGCATTCCTGACCGTCGTAGCCCGTTATGCCTGCCATTCCGCCCGTGTCGATGCTCCTAACCGTAATCACCGCTTTGCCGGCTTTCACGGCTTCGGCAGGAATGCTGTACTCTCTTATCTCGCCCGGGCCGGTGGTGTTGCCAACCATCATGTCGTTGAAGAAGGTCATGTCATCGTCGTCCACCTTGCCCAGACGGAGAGTCAGCTTCTGTCCTGCCATGCTCTCCGGAATGTCTATCACCCTGCGGTAGATTATCATTCCGTCGAACGTGTCGTACTTGCTGTTGCTTATATATCCCGGCACCGGCGTGTCGTCCCAGCCGGAGTCGTCGTATGAAGTCGTGAAATAGCTGAAGCGGCCGTCCTTGAATTCTGGATCGTTGCTGTTGAAGGCGTTGAACCATCCGGCAAGTTCCTCCTTGTGTCTTGCCGCGCGCTCGTCCTTGTTCTCAGGCATTGAGGCTATGCGTTCCACTTCGCTGCGGAACTCGGGCAGCTCTGTGAGCGATGCACCGCTGGTCCATGCCTCGGCCGGAGTGCCTCCCCAACTCGACTGTATGAGCCCCACGGGCACGTCGCGATACTTCTCTATGTCGCGGCCGAAGAAGTAGGCCACGGCCGAGAACGGCTCTATGGTAGAGGGCGAGCACACCTGCCATCCGCCTTTCATCGCCGTGAAGGTGTCCTGCGGACGCATGGCCATGGTGTTGTCCACACGCAGCAGACGTATGTTGCTGTGGTCGGCGGCCTTCACCTCAGCCTCGTAGTTGTTCACCTGTCCCCATCCGTTGACCGGCATGTCCATGTTCGACTGTCCCGAGCACAGCCACACCTCGCCTATCATGACATTGTGCAGTGTCACGGGTGTGCCGTCGCTGATGGTTATCTCGTACGGTCCGCCGGCCTTGGGTGTTGCCACCCTCACCAGCCATTTGCCGTCATTGCCGGCCACTGCCTCGTATTTGCGCTTGTCCCACGATGTGGTGACGCTCACCGTTCGGCCGGCTTCGCATGTGCCCCACAGCGGCGCGTCAGCCTTCTGCTGCATCACCATGTTGTCGGTGAAGAGCGGACAGAGCCTTACCTGTGCCTGTGCCGTGGCGCAGCATGCGGCTATCAGAATCCATGCGATGTTTCTTTTCATGTTGTCGTATTGTGTATGTTCAGCGGCGGCGACGCTTGTCTATCTGTTTCATTTTGATAGGCTTGATTTTCACATTCTTGAACCACACCTCGTTGCCATGGTCCTGCAGCAGAATGTTTCCGCGCTTGTGATTGCCGAAGTTCTTCCAGTTCTTGTACTTGCTGTATGCCACCAGCGCGTTCCACATCTGGTTGTCGCGCTCATACTCCAGCAGTTTCACACCGTTGAGCCAGTGCTCCACGTGCTTGCCGCGTACGATAATCATGGCTGTGTTGAAGTTGTTGATGTCGAAAGGCTTCTTCTCCGGTGCCGGTATGAGGTCGTAGAGCGAGCCCAGCTTGCGGTTGCCCTTCACGCCGAGCTTTGCGTCCGGATGGCGCTCGTCGTCCAGAATCTGGAACTCGCAGCCTATTGCCGAACCCTCACCCTTGTTGGCTTCCGGATCAACAAAGTATTTTATACCGCTGTTGGCGCCCTTCGTTATCTTGAAATCGACGGTCAGTATGAAGTTGTCGTAGGTCTCAGTGGTCACGATATCACCGCCGTTGGTTGACTCGCCTCCGTCGGCTGCCAGCACCTTGAGCACACCGTTCTCTATCTTCCAGCCCTTGTCAGGGAAGGCATCGAGCTTGGCTCCGCGCCATCCGTTGGTGGTCTTGCCGTCCCACAGCAGCTTCCATCCCATCTTCTCTTCCTGTGGCGACAGAGTGTTGTCAATGCAGTTCACCTGCGGAGTGCGGCCCTCGGGTGTGAGATACTTCTCCACATCCTCGGTGCAGATGCGTATGTCGCGCCATGCCACTGTCTTTCCCTCGTCGGCTTTGTTCTGTATGGCGTGCACCTGAAGGGCGATAAGACCGCTCAGAGTCTTGTTGTCCCAAAGGTTGGCACACGGAATGTCGTTCACCCAAGTGCGGATACTGTTGCCGTATGCCTCGATGCGCGCCTTGTTCCACTGCCCGTTCTTGAATGCCTTTTTGGCTCTCGGGTTCTTTGTCAGCGGGTAGAGCCATCCGCGGCGTGCCTCGTCGTAGATGCCGCCTGTCCATGCTCTCTGCGACGGGTCTATCTCAAACTGATAGCCGTGCACGCGTCCGTTCTGATATGACTTGAGGCTTTCGCTGCGCAGCTGCACGCCGGAGTTGAGCCCGTCTGTTATCTTGAACTGAAACTCGAGGATGAAGTTGTCGTAGTTTTTCTTTGTGCAGAGGAAAGAGTTTGGTGTGTTCATCTTGGTGTATCCCACGATGGCGCCGTCCTCCACCTTATATTCGGCCTTGCCGTTTTTCTGTGTCCATCCGCTGAGGTTCTTTCCGTTGAACAGCGGTTTCCATTCCTGTGCTGTCGCCGGCAGTATGAGCAGTGCGGCGAGGGCTGTGATTATCTGTTTTCTCATTTGTGTTATTGGTTTTAGGATTGTTCTCCGCCGTTGTGCGGCGGAGCCTTTTCTGTGTTGTGTCTTTGTGTGAAGGCGGCCGTGGCCCCGGGCTCACTGCCGCCGCTTATAGAATCTGACGTAGTCGACGAGCATCTCCACCGGCAGGTCGCTCCGCCTCACCGCGCCCACCCAACTGCCGCCAAGCTGCATGTCGATGAGCAGATAGAACGGGCGGTTGAATGGAAACTGACCTTCCTTGTCGGTCGGTATGCGGCGGTAGGTGAACGTGTGGCGGCCGTTGATGAAGAACGCCAGACTGTCCGGATACATCTCCACGGCATACACATCGTACGCGTCCGGATCTATAGGTCCGGTGGCATGCGAGGGCGGATTGTCCTTTATGCCGAGGTCGTAGGTATAGTGCGAGTGCACGGTCTGATAGGCAATGCTGTCGCCGTTGAGCCGTTCCATGATGTCAATCTCGCCGTCGCGCGGCCAGCTTCCGTTCTCCGGCAGAAGCCAGATGGCCGGCCATGCGCCCTGTGCGGCATTGAGCCGTGCGCGTATCTCGAGCCGTCCGTCGCTGAACGTGCGCTTACCCATGGAGCATACGCCTCCGGTGATGAACGGGGCGGTGTCGTTCGGCGCCACGTCGTTGAGTATTCCGCGCAGCACGAGGTTGCCCTTGCGCATGGCGTAGCAGGCGTCATGATGCGACATGTGGCGGTTCCAGTCGGACGTTCCGCGGTCTATCCTGCTCCACGTGGCAGTGTCGAACGAATGTTTCTGGTCGAAGTTGTCCTCCCATACCAGAGTCCATCCGTCCGACACCGTGCCGCGTGTCACGCTGCACGAGCACACCGTCGCGGCCAGTATGGCGGCCGCCATGATGAGCCTTGTGCCTTTGTTCATGCTCGGAGTTGTATATTTCTTTGTTGATTGATGGCTTTATGCAGTGCCGTGAGTCCTTACATCTTGTAGAGGAACTCCCAACCCTTGCGCGGAGGCATGCCTGCGAGCAGTGAGTTTGCGAAGGCATTGTTGGTGAACTGCTTTGTGCGCGGGTCGAAGAAGAGCTGTGTGTTCAGGCGCTGTGCTATCACACCGAGGCAGAACACCTGGCTCAGTACACCGTTGATCTCGAACGGTGAGCGTGTCTTCTCTGTTCCCTGACAGGCACGGAGGAAGTTCACGTAGTGGTTGGACGGGCTCTTCGGCACTTCCGGCAGGCGGCTCTTCATCTCCTCAGCCTTGTCGCCGATGATGGAGAGTGTGCTTCCGTGGCTGCTGCCCTTGAATATAAGGTCGCGGCTGTAGATTATCTTTCCCGGGTTGAGGTTTGCCACCGGTGTATCGCCCTGGTTGCTTGCGGGTATGTCCGGATTGTATTCCGACTTGCCATAGCCTTTCGGCAGCTGCGGCAGGTTGTCGATGCCGTCATACCATGTCACGTCGCACGGCGGCATGTTGCCTCTTGCGCCGAAGCGGAACAGGATGGTGGAAGAATACGGGAAGAAGAAGTCGTTGTGCCCCTTCTCGTAAGTGAGCGACACCTCATAGGGCAGTCCGAGATTGAGGAACTCGTGCGCCGTGTCGAGAATGTGTGCTCCCCAGTCGCCCAGCGCGCCCATACCGAAGTCGTACCAGCAGCGCCAGTCACCCTGATGGAACTTTGCCGAATAATCGTGCCACGGACATACGCCGAGCCATGCGTCCCAGTTCATTCCGTCAGGCAGAGTGTCTCCTGAAGGCAGACGGTACATCTTTGAGTCGAAGCTGTGCCAGCGGCGCGGATTGTTCATGTGAGCCGTTATGGCCGTAACGTCCTTTATGATGCCCGCTTCCTGCCATGCCTTGAACTGGAAGTAGTTGGCTTCGGAGTGGCCCTGGTTGCCCACCTGAGTCACTACGTTGGGACATGAGCGTGCTTTCTGCATGAGCAGTTCGGCCTCGATGAACGTACGGGTCATCGGTTTTTCCAGATATATGTGCTTGCCATATTCGAGTGCCAGCATGGCAATGGGGAAATGGCTGTGGTCAGGAGTTGAAGCCACCACTGCGTCGAAGTTCTGGCTGTACTTCTCGAACATCTCGCGGTAGTCAGTGAACAGCTTTGCCTTTGGGTATTTGCCGAGCACCTTCTGCGACTGTTTGCCCTTGAGATCGACGTCGCAAAGCGCTGTCACCTCTATCATGCCCGTGCGCTCGAACTCGCCTACGTTCTGCTCACCGCGGTTGCCGATGCCGATGAAGGCTATCTTCACCTTGTCGCCTTTGGCGTCCTTGGCATTGTTTGCACCTGCCGGCCGTGCAGCCAGCGAACCGAGTGGCGCAAGTCCTAAGCCTGCGGCTGCCACTCCCATCTGTTTGAGAAAGTCTCTTCGTGTAGTCATTACCGTATTAGGTTTATGTGATACTGTTATTATTGTTGTTTCTTCTGTCTGATTGTTTCCTGCGGAGTCCGGTCTGCGTGCCACGCGATACAGGCAGACTGTCTGCCTTCTTGTTGCCTATGCTCACGCTGCGGAGCCTCCCGACGGATACTGACAACGGCGTGGCATGAACTGTGACGGCCCGGTGCATGCGGAGCTTATGCCGAACGAAACATGCGTACAAAGTATTGCGCCCGTACAGTTTGCTATTGTACGGGATGCTTCGCGGCTGTGTCTCATGCTGTTAGGGCTTATGTTCATCGTTATGCCGTAATCGTTCCGGTTTAGGTTTTTAAATGTTCCGCCGTGTCCGGCGTGTTTCCGTGCACGTGCACGGAGCTTGTTTTTATTAGAAAAAGTGTCGGTTGCCGACCCCCGGTAGTTCTGTTTCAGAGAATCAATAAGGTGAATGGCGTATGCCGGACACGCTGTTCCGTCTTCTTAATGTCCGGTCCGAACGTTTTCTGTTTGTTGCAAAGAGAGTGAAAGGTGAGTGCAATGACAAATCGGGAAAACGGAGTTTTACAGGAGATGGCATTGCCGAACCGCATCCTATCTTATGCAAAGATAGTGTTTTTTGATAATAGGGAGTATCAGAAATTGTATTATTGTTTTCATTTTTTTATTTTTTTTGCATTTCTGTTTTACGGCGTATGTGATGTGGCGGTGTGGACTGTTGCGGGCGTGGATAATAAGGGAAAGTCATGAAACGTAGCATAAGGACCTGCTGCGGGCACAGTGTGTGGTTGCTGTGAGAGGCACAGAGTGAAGCCGAATGTTAAAAAATGGTGCCTCATTTTCGAAGAATTTGCGGGCGACACGGCGTCCGTCGGCAAATACGCGAGTTATGAAGGGGTTGGGATAATGTGCTGATAATAAGACGGTTGCGCCTGGACCATGATGCGGCACGCCGCATACTGTCCTGCGATATGGGCTATATGAGCATGCGATATTGAGCTTTTCACCCCATGATACGGGCTTGATCATGCTGTGAAATGGGCTGTTTCATGGTGCAAAATGGTCTTTTCCGCGCCACGCACTCCGAAAGCCTGGGGGTAGAGGCCCGCAAGGCGTATTTACGGACTGCCCTTTTCTGTATCGGAGAAGGCCGTTTGGGGAGCGTCCGCTTTTCTATTTTGAGTGGCGGAGCGGAAGTTTTTCGGGCGAAATTTTTAACTTAAAAATGTTAACGCGCGGAGCTGTCGGTGTGGCTCCACGCGCTGTGTTGTCAAGCTCTGCAAGCTGTGTCGTCAAGGCTCGTGCACTATACTATCTTAACATGTGCATGGTATCGTCAGTCAGCTTGCGTGGTCTCTATTTCTGTTCAGTCCATCCCTCGCTGTCGGACGGGGCGGCGAAGGTGCGGTCCGATGTGCTCAGCGTGATGCATCCGTCAGCCTCTATGGTGCACGTCTGCGTGTGCACGTTGTCGGTGTTGCCTGTGCCCGGATGTTCTTCGTCCATTGACGTGACGGCCTGTCTGACGGTGAGCGAGAACGGTGAGCTGCTGCCCGTTATCTCGGCGTCCCAGAAGTCGCCTTTGCGTGCCACGGGACAGACGTCTATGGCGCGGCCGTCCTTGGTGAAGGTGGCAACGATGTACTCGTTGAATGGATAGCCGTCGCGCGGCACATCGCAGCTCTTGGTCATGAGAAGTATGTAGCGGTCGGCGGTCTCTATCACGCTGCCGGCGGTCCAGAGCGTGCGCATCGGAGCGCAGTCGCAGTCGGGCGCAGGGTTGATGAAGGCGCGCACGTATTTACGGTCTATCTCTTTTCCGGTCTGTTCGTCGCTTGTGAACGAGTCTGTGGTTATCTTTCCGTCGCTTAGCGGTGTGAACATTGTCAGCAGCTTGTCGAACTCCTCCTTCGTGGCAGGTATGACGTCGGCCTTCACTGTCTCGCTGCGCGGCACGCCGAGCGATGTGCGCGAGATGTAGCCGTCGCTGCCTATGGTGTAGCGTGAGGCCGTGACGGTGAACGTGAGGTCTGCGTATTCCTCAATCATCGCGGGTATGGCGAGGTCGCGGCGTGTGACGTTCATGGTGATGCCACCCTTCGCGTCGGCGGTGCCTTTCACCTCAACGCTCCACGCGCGGCCCGAACGGCCTATGATGTAGCTGTCGGTCAGACGGCCGTCGGCGTCGTATGTCGCCACGATGTGGTCGTAGCGGTAGAGCGCGTTGTTGTGAGAGTCGTCGCACAGACGGTTCATGAACACCACGGTGGTGTTGTCGCCGAGTTTCATTATGCTGCCTTTGTTCCAGTATATGTCGCTCTGTTCCTGACAGTCGCACGTAAGGTCGGTGGGCAGGAAGGGCGACGACGGACTGATGTGTGCGTCGGCAGAAACCTTGGAAGCGTCGGTCGTGCCGAACGCCTCTACGCCGAACGTGCCGGCATTGAGCGGTTTGAAACCCTCGCAGAACTGACTGAAAGTCTGTTGCTGTGCCTTCACCGGTGCGCAGATGCTGGCGGGAGACGACGCGGCGTCGGCAGGAACGGACAAAGCGCAGAGCGCCGCGGCAAGGATGAATGATGTCATTAGCATAACGGTATGTGTTTTATGTTAGAAATGTTTTTTGCTATAAACCAGCTCGATGCCTTCGTCGCGGCCCATGTTGCGCGAGTATTGCTTGTCGTTCACGTTGTTCCAGTGCTCGGCAGTTCCGAGGCTTTTGAGCGGCGTTCCGTCGCCCTCCGGGTCGTAGGTCGTGCCCGAAGGAGGGTTGTCGGCCGACGCAGCCTCGACGAGATACATGTCGGAGCAGTCAGCGTCGGGCATGTTGGGGAACTGACTGGTGAGGAAATCTACGCCCACCATGTCGATAGCCACGGGGTCGAGACTGCCGAACAGCGAGCAGGGCCATTCGTTGTTGAAGGGCGGTATGGTCCATTTCGGACCGGGTTTGGTATCTACGAACTTGGCGGCATAGAGCGCGTCGATGAACCAGATGAGCGTTTTGCCGCCCAGATCCTTGTGTCCCATGAAATCGACAAAGGTGATGTATTTCGGCCTACCGTTCTTGTTCTGGTTGAAATTGTCGTGGAAGTTCTTGCGCCAGTCGGCGTGTATGCTCATCGTGCCGTACCAGTTCTTGCCGCAGAGTGTCACTCCCTGCCCCACGTGACCCTTGAGCAGGGCCATGTTGATGACGTAGTCGGCCTCGGTGAAGGCGGTGGATATGCCACGCGCCAGTCGGCCGTTGTTGCGCGAGTAGTGCATGGCGTCGGCCACGTATTCGGATTTCACGCGTCCGTCGCCGCCCGCGTTGTCTACGAATCGCACGCCTGGATAGGCCTCATGGCATTTGTTGTAGAGGCAGTCGGTGATGAAACGGCTCGGCTCGGCCACGGTGATGGCCTCCTCGGGCACGCCGGCATCCTCGACGAGAGTCTTCAGGAGGGCGAGCACAAGTTGCGGCGAGGCGTTGATGCTCGGGTTGTCGCTGTGGGAGAAAGTATTGTTGTTGTTCACCTTTATGGCAATCTTCTCACCCTTGCGGTAGCCTTTCGATCCGCGGTCGTGGGTCTTGTTGAAATACACGAATATGTCGTTCCATGCCTTTGACAGCTTCTTCTGCTTGGTGAGCGAGAGGACGGTGTTCTGCACAAGCCACTCGCACGCCTCGTCGGAGTTGTATCGGTCGGCGAACCACATGTCGTCGGCATCGGGCGTTCCGGCCGTCTTATCGTCGCGGGATTTATCCTCCCATGTCGCCGCTCCGGGCGCATGGCTCCACACAACGCGTCCCGGCCAAATGCCACGCGCCGCTCCTACTGGACTGTTTGGTTGGAGACACTGGCGCACGGTGCGCTGTCCTGATGGCTGCGAATAGGCTGTGGCGGCCGTCATTGCGCAGAGAGCGATGAACGCAGAGCGGGTAAGGATACCGCGGAATGAGGAAAGGATGTGGGTGGTTTTTGAAGTGTCGGTCATAATGTGTGGCTTTTTAATGATGAGGTATGTGTATTGTGTGGCGGCCACGGGCACGTTGTGTGCCGCCGTTTGCTGCATGCCGTGTCACGCCGCGGTGTGCTGTGATGCTGTGAAAGTGGCGTCGGGCGGAGTGTACGGTATGTCGGCAAATATATTAAAATAATTCCTATTGCATCGTCGCGCGGCTGTTTTTTTATTGATTGCGCATGTTTTTTCAGGTTAAAGGGCTTTGTGGCGGGCGGCTATCGTTTTTTATTCATATATTTGCATAATATAGGATGCGTATCAACTGACGTATGTGCTGGTTGAAAGAACGGCCTGGAAGTTTCTTATATATAGCCTTTGGCCGTTGGAATAATGAAAAGAGCAATGATTAGAAACGAACTTTCGATACTTCTGCCGGTTTACAACACGAGGTGCCTCACGATGGTGGAGCGCCTCAAGGAGCTGTGCGATGCCGTGGACGGACTGCGCTACGAGATAATAGCGGCCGACGACGGATCGACGGACAGGGACGCCGTGGCTTTCAACAGGGGCATAGAACGGATGGCGGGCTGCAGATATGTGGTACGTGCGGAGAACAGGGGAGCAGCCGCAACACGCAATTTCCTGACCGGCATGAGCAGGTATGGGTGGCTTCTGTTCGTTGATTGTGACATGGCTTTACCAGACGACCGGTTCATCATACGCTATCTGGAAGCGCCTGAAGCGGGCGTGGTGATTGGAGGAATACGCACGGGTGGCACGGCATACGACGTGCGTCGCAATCTGCGTTGTGCCTATGAGCGCAGGGCGGAGAGCCAACACACGGCGGAGGAAAGGAGCAAACGGCCGTATCAGTCGTTCCGTTCGGTGAACTTCATGGCGGAACGTGGCGTGATGGAGCGCTGCCGTTTCGACGAGCGGATGAGGCGTTATGAGGACGTGAGGTTCGGTCGTCTGTTGGAGGAAAGCGGCGTGACGGTGGCCCATATAGACAACGCTGTGGTGATGGACGACTTCGAGAGCAACGATTGTTTCGTGGCGAAGACGGAGAAAGACATGCGTACACTGCGCGATTTTGAGGCGGAGATGCGGGGCTATTCGCGTATGATAGACGTGGCAGACGGGCTGCGCCGCCGGCACATATTGTGGGCAGTGAGGATGTGGCACGGGCTCTTCGGACGGTTGGAGCGCAGACTGCTCATGGGTGGAAAGGCCCGTTTGAGGCTCTGTGACGTGTATAAACTGGGCTGTTTCGCCTTTTACGGAGGCTGACGGGTATTTGTCCGTCGCGGCGGTTTTGTGGGCTTGTGTGGCTTTAAAACGGCTTTTTACGGTAAGAAACAGATTCAATATATGTTATAAATATTAAAAAACGCGGAGTGACGGTGTGTTTTCGGGATATTGTTCGTATATTTGCAAACAATATCGGAAATATGAGTGAGAAGAAGGAATACACGGCAATGCAGGAACAGCTGGCGCGTTTTGCCAAGGCGCTGGGCCATCCGGCACGTATAGCAGTGATGCAGTTTTTGGCCAGACGCGATACTTGCTACTTCGGAGACATACACGAGGAGCTGCCGATAGCCAAGGCTACGGTGTCGCAACACCTGAAGGAACTGAAGGACGCAGGTCTGATACAAGGCGAGGTTGAGGCTCCGAAGGTGAAATATTGCATAAACCGGGAGAATTGGAAACTGGCGAGCGAGATGTTCGGAACATTCTTTGCGCACTGCGAAGAGAAGAAGGGGAAGTGCTGTGATTGAACTTCCTTTTTTTTAAAAGCATTGTTCGTAGTTTTGCGAATTACGTTTAACACTATAAAAATATTAAATTATGGAAATCAAAGTATTGGGTACCGGCTGTGCCGGATGCAAGGCGTTGTACGCCACAGTTGAAGAAGTTGTTAAGGAACTGGCGCTCGACGCCACAGTGACAAAGGAGGAGGACATAGTGAAGATAATGGATTACAACGTGATGACTCTTCCCGCGCTCGTGGTGGACGGCAAGGTTGTGGCAAAGGGCAGGCTTACTGCTGCCGAGGTGAAAGCATTGTTGGAGAAATAAAGGTGCGGTGATGAAAAGACTAATACTGGCGGCACTGATGTGTGTGCTCACGCTGGAGGCCCTGCCGCAGAACACGGGCGCTGACTATGTTGAGGTGTTATACTTTCACGGTAAACAGCGTTGTCTGACATGCCGCGCGATAGAGAAGTATGCCAAGGAGACGGTGTATGCCGACTTTGCCGACATGGTGAAAAAGAAGAAGGTGCGCTTCAGGGAGGTAGATATATCGACTGACGAGGGCGGAGAGCTTGCGAAGAAGTATCGTGTGAGTTGGTCGTCGCTCTATGTGAACAGGCACAAGGGCAAGGCGGAGACGCGCAGCGACATGACGGCATACGCCTTCAAGAATGTGCGCAGCAATACCAAGGCTTTCAAGGACGCTCTGAAACAGAAGATAACACAACTGTTGAAATAGGACGTATATGGAGTTTCTACAGACTTTGGCGGACAATAGCGGCATACCGGTTGTGACGGCTTTCATCCTGGGACTGCTCACTGCGGTGAGCCCCTGCCCGCTCGCCGCCAACATAACGGCGATAGGTTACATAGCGAAAGATATGGACCGGCGCGGCGCCATATTCATGAACGGTGTGCTGTATACACTGGGGCGTATGGTGGCTTACTCTGTGCTGGGCGGCATACTGATAGCCGTTGTGCGCAAGGGTGCCGACACGTTTTTTATACAGGACGGCATAAGCCGTGCGGGTGAGTGGCTTTTCGGTCCGATACTCATTGTCTGCGGACTGCTGATGCTGCTGGGCGACCGGCTGCGTTTTCCGGAGATAAAGCTGTTGCCTTCGGCCGACGGCAGGAGACGTAATGGAGCATTGGGCAGTCTGTTGCTGGGTGTGCTGCTTGCATTGACGTTCTGTCCGGCGAGCGGACTGATTTTCTTCGGGATGCTTATACCCATGTCGGTGGTTGAGGGCGAGGGCTATGTGCTGCCCGTGGTGTATGCTCTGGCGACGGGAATACCTGTCGTGATTGTGGCATGGGTGCTGGCCTACTGCATCAGCAGTCTGGGACGGTTCTACGACCGTATGCAGACTTTCAGAAAATGGTTCGGCCGTGTGGCGGCGGTATTGTTC
>USDT01000010.1 GCA_900553465.1 uncultured Prevotella sp. | reverse complement strand
ACATCTCTTTTGCGATTTTATTTTGTCAAAAAAAAGTCAAGAAAATCTGTAAGTACGTCATCCGGGTTTTCTTTAAAAAAGCCATCATGAAGTGTGAGAAAAGGCACGGGAGGCATGCTTCTTTCCTGCGTCTATGATTTATTGCTTGTGGAAATTTGAATTTATTATTACCTGTGCAGATGCGCTGCCGCAGTTCATACCGCTCTGTTTTGTCCGCAATTTTTTCTTTATTCCGTTGCGGTTTATTATCAGAACCTGTCCCTGTTGAATTTCTACATAGCCGTTTTTCTGTGGTTTTCCGACACATGCATGTCTGCTTCGGTTTACTGTCCGGCCGGAAATATAATATGCCGGACGTATTGTGGAGATACAAAAAACAGGAAAAACACCCGCTGTCCGTTCTTTTATTACGAGCGGCAGGGTGTCCTTCCTGCTTTATATTAAATGTGTTTTGTGTGTGTACTGCTTATTTGTGCTTCAGTGTCATAACGGTTTTGCCGCTGTTGTCCTTGAATTCGAGCACACCTTTTTTCTTCATGCTGAAGGTAGAAACCTTTCCGAGTGCACCGAGAACGGCCTGTTCGGTTTCCATTTTTGCACACATCATCCGTGTGCTTGCCACAGCTCCGAAGTCTATCTTGCCTGTCTCTACGTTGGCGTTGAGCGCACCGGTCATAAGGTTACAGCCTGTGCTGCCGTATATGCGGTTCTCGTTTGTGTCGAAACCAATGAACGGAGGGTTCTCGCTATCGCTTGCGCTTATAGCTTTTCCTTCTACTTCAGTGATGTTCCATTCGCCTGCGAGCGCAGATATTGATTTGATTTTGTTGCTTGTAGCGCACGATGCGAGGAGCGCTGTCATGCATACTGCAAAAAATACTTTCTTCATGTCAGTTTGCTTATTAATTTTAATAATAAATGATGTTTATCTGAACAATCTTTCCTCTTAATGCGAGATCAGAGTGCACAAAGTTAGTTTAAACGTATATGAAACAAGAATAAAATATTATACATTAACAACTTTAACGTGTGTTAATGAATATACAATGGGTGTGTATGCATACTTCTTGCTTTCTTTTTTCTCCTTACCTTATATGTATTAGAAAAGTTTCAGTTGTTAGTTTTGTCTGTTCGCAGTTTGTGTTTTTATTGTTATTTCTGTTATGATTACAGCTTGTGATATAAGATGTCATTCGGTTCATTTGTGAGAATAACTCCCGATGTATTTTATTTTTCACTCCATCTGCATTAACTCTGAATAAGTTAAGCTGTACTTCGGCAAGAAAAATAAAAATGAAAAAAATTTCTTTTTATTTTATCCTGCACTCAGTTTGCATTAACTTTGCACCGTGAAAGGATATGTATCAGACAATCAGGCGGATATGCATGCTTAGTGTCGTGATTCCGTTGTGTGGTCTGATGCTGAAGTTTAACGTAATATACCAGAAATGAAGAAACTCTTTATCGAGACATACGGCTGCCAGATGAACGTTGCCGACAGCGAGGTGGTGGCCTCGGTCATGAAGATGGCCGGTTACGACCTGTGCACATCGGCGGATGAGGCCGACGCCATTTTCCTCAATACATGTTCGGTTCGTGAGAACGCGGAGAACAAGATATATCACCGTCTGGAGGCGCTCAATGCCGAACGCCGCAAAGGACGCCGGTTCATCATCGGTGTGCTGGGCTGCATGGCGGAGCGTGTGAAGGAAGAACTGTTGGAAAAACACGGTGTCGATCTTGTGGCAGGACCTGACGCTTATCTCACTCTGCCTGACCTAACGGCGCAGGCCGAGACCGGACATAAGGCAATGAACATAGAGCTTTCCACCACGGAGACCTATCGTGACGTGGTTCCGCGCCGCATAGCTCTGGCTCAGCCGATAAGCGGATATGTGAGCATCATGCGCGGATGCAACAACTTCTGCCACTACTGCATCGTGCCTTACACCCGCGGTCGTGAACGTTCGCGCGATGTGGACAGCATACTCCGCGAGGTGCGCGACCTTGAGGAGCGCGGCTATAAAGAAGTGACGCTGCTCGGACAGAACGTCAATTCATACCGCTTCGAGCGCGACGGACACATCATCGCGTTCCCCGAACTGCTGCGTACCGTGGCTGAGACGGCGCCGGGAATGCGCGTGCGGTTCACCACAAGCCACCCGAAGGACATGAGCGACGACACGTTGCACGTGATAGCAGAGATGCCGAACGTGTGCCGTCACATACATCTGCCGGTGCAGTCGGGCTCTGACCGCATACTGAAACTGATGAACCGCAAGTACACCCGTGAGTGGTACATGGGACGTGTTGAGGCCATACGCCGCATCATTCCCGACTGCGGACTGTCCACAGACATCTTCGTGGGCTATCACAGCGAGACGGAAGAAGACCATCAGATGTCGCTCTCGCTCATGCGTGAGGCTGCCTACGACTCGGCGTTCATGTTCAAGTACAGTGAGCGTCCGGGCACATACGCCTCGAAACATCTGCCCGACGATGTGCCCGAAGAGGTGAAACTGCGCCGTCTGAACGAGATGATACACCTGCAGACCGAGCTGTCTGCCGAGGCCAACAAGCGCGACGAGGGCCGCGAGTTCGATGTTCTGGTCGAAGGCTTCAGCAAGCGCAGCAACGAACAGCTGTGCGGACGCACGGGTCAGAACAAGATGGTGGTGTTCGACAAGGGCACACATCACATCGGCGAGACGGTGCGCGTGAAGATCACCGGCTCTACAAGTGCCACCCTTTTCGGCACGGCAATAGACTGATTTCGTACAATATAGCGTATGCCGCACAGCCCCGTTGTGCGGCATATTTGTTTTAAAAGAACGGTCACATTTTGTCATATAGCGCAAAAACGCTAACTTTGCAAAAAACAATCTGCGCCCGGCAATTTAAGAATAAGTTCTCATTGCGCCCGCTTGCATTGTTTTTGCAGAAAGCAGCATGGAGGTTTTCGCTACAGGTTATTTGTTTATTCTGCCTGTTGATGCAGTCCTTGCGGTATTCATACATTTATAATTTATAAAACAAACTCCTCAAGACACGCCAATGAAAGAGTTTTTTCAAGTGCTACGCCGATTCGTTCCGCCGTATAAGAAATATCTGGTGCTGACGGTCGTGTTCAATATCCTTTCGGCAATATTGAACATCTTTTCGTTTCTTGCCATAATGCCGATACTCAAGATTCTTTTCAAGATAGACACCACAGACCAGCATCCCGTGCTGCTCGAACTGGGCAGCGGAGACATAAAGGACGTGCTGACAAACAACATGAACTATTATGTCTATCAGATGATAGACGCCCTCGGAGCGTCCACCACGCTGCTGGTCATCGGTCTGTTCCTGGCATTCATGACATTCCTGAAGACCGGAGCCTACTTCCTTTCGTCGGCGACGATCATCCCGATACGCACCGGCGTGGTGCGCGACATACGCAACCAGCTCTACCGCAAGATAACTTCGCTGCCGCTGGGTTTCTTCTCCGAGGAGCGCAAGGGCGACATCATAGCCCGCATGAGCGGTGATGTGCAGGAGGTGGAGAGCTCTATCATGTCGTCGCTCGACATGCTTTTCAAGAATCCTATTCTCATTATCTTCTACTTCGCCACGCTGCTTCTCATCAGCTGGCAGCTCACTCTGTTCACCCTTGTCATCGTTCCCATAATGGGATGGTTCATGGGTTTCGTGGGCCGTAAGCTCAAGGCGAAGTCCATCAAGGCCCAGTCTATGTGGAGCGACACTATGAGTCTTGTTGAGGAAACGCTCGGCGGACTGCGCATTGTCAAGGCTTTCTGTGCCGAAGAGAAGATGAACCGTCGCTTCGATGCCATCAACACATCCTACCGCGAGCAGGTGCGCCGCGTCAATACACGCCAGCAGCTCGCCCATCCTATGAGCGAATTTCTCGGCACGGTGCTCATAGTCATCGTGCTGTGGTTCGGAGGTATGCTCGTGCTCAACAACATGACGCTCAGCGGTCCGATGTTCATCTACTATCTCGTGATGCTCTACAGCATCATCAATCCGCTGAAGGAGTTCTCCAAAGCCAGCTACAACATACCGAAAGGTCTGGCGTCCATGGAGCGTGTGGATAAGATACTGAAGGCCGAGAACCCGATAAAGGAAAAGTCCAACCCCGTGCGCATCGCGTCGTTCGAGCACAGCATAGAGTTCCGCAACGTGTCGTTCAGATACGGAGAGAAGTGGGTGCTGCGCGACATAAACCTCAAGATAGAGAAAGGTAAGACCGTAGCGCTTGTGGGACAGAGCGGAAGCGGCAAATCGACGCTCGTAGATCTCATACCGCGTTATTACGATACGCAGGAGGGACAGGTGCTTATCGACGGCGTGGATGTGCGCGACCTCTGCATACACGACCTGCGCATGCTCATCGGAAACGTGAACCAGGAGGCGATACTCTTCAACGATTCGTTCTACAACAACATATCGTTCGGTGTGGAATCCACCACACAGGAGCAGGTGGAACGTGCCGCCCGCATAGCCAATGCCCACGACTTCATCATGGCTTCGGAGCAGGGATATGACACCAACATAGGCGACCGCGGCGGACGACTCTCCGGCGGACAGCGCCAGCGTGTGAGCATAGCGCGCGCCATTCTGAAGAATCCGCCCATACTGATACTCGATGAGGCCACCTCGGCTCTTGACACAGAGAGCGAGCGTCTGGTGCAGGATGCGCTCGAAAAGCTCATGAAGACACGCACCACTGTGGCTATAGCCCACCGTCTTTCGACCATAAAGAACGCCGACGAGATATGTGTCCTGCACGAGGGACGCATTGTAGAGCGCGGCAGTCACGACGAACTGATGGCTCTCAACGGCTACTACCGCAAGCTGCACGACCTGCAGTCGTAACGCCCGGCGAGCTCAATCATATTCATGTTCCTGCCCCGCTGTCATGGCTTCGAGCCGCGACGGCGGGGCAGGAGCGTTTCCGGGGGCATCGGCGTAAGGCGTCGGCGCAGAATCAAAAAACGTGCCCCAATCCTGCTTACAGTTTTTCACGCCCCACGATTTTAACATTTCCTTTTTTCTCATCCGGCAGTCCCGTGGTGTAGTATTTATGCCTTGAAAAGGCCGTTTCGTACTGACCGTCGTGTCGTATCCTCGTTTCCGTGTGACGACCTACAGGTTATTGTTGTGCGAAAGAGCCTGTTTTAGGGTGCGGAATGGTTGTCTTTGGTGCCTCGTTCAGCCTTTATCATGCCATGATATGGGCTTAATCGCACCCTGATATGGGCTCTTTCGCAGCGCGATATGAAGGCTGTCGTATTATGATGTTGTGTAAAGCTTTGATTATCCGACAGTTGCGCGATGTGTCAAAATATAAAAATTTGCGCCCGATAATCTTCTTTTTTCATTTTTCGCGCGTATTTTTGAACTTATACCCCAGTATTTTTAACTTCTCAGATTCGATATTAATGATAATTAACTAAAATGACGCTCTAAAACGACGCCGCCCGAAGGACGATTTTATTTTTGTTACATGCCTGTATCGACAGCGCGCAGCGGTAGCTCCGTACTAAAAAAACGGCGTTTGCTTGTGGGCGGACGGAATAATCAGTATTTTTGCAGCCGTGCCGCATGCTGCGGCAAACGTAATCCTCAAACACACGAAAATGTCAGCAAACTCTTCATATACAGACGCGCGTCTGCACGTGCTTCAAGGCAGTTATGAGCGTCCGCTCCGGTTCACTTTCCCTTTCTGCTACACGCCACATCCAATGTGTGTGGCTGCCGCCCGCGAGGTGCAGCACCACATAGACGACAGCGGAGTGTTGCTGTATGAGCACGGCCACGGCAAGATGTTCGGCGTGCTTGTGGTGGATTGCGGCGACGGCGGCACGGGTTTCCTTGCCGCCTATTCCGGTCTGCTGGCCGGACGCAACGACTGGACCTATTTCGTTCCGCCGGTGTTCGATGCCCGTCAGCCCGGAGGATATTTCCGTATGCGTGAGCAACAGATAGTGGATGTGAACCGCGAGATAGAGCGTTGCGAGAGCGACCCCGTGAGGTTGGCACTCGCGGAGGAGATGAAGGCTGTGGAGAATGAGGCCCGGGTGGCTACCGACGACTATCGCCGGCAGATGAAAGAGGCACGCGGCAGAAGGGAAGAGGCGCGCCGCGCCGGTGTGAGCGAGGCGGAGGAAGAACGGTTGAAACGCGAAAGTCAGTTCATGAAAGCCGAACTGCGCCGCATGAAGCACCGCTATGCCGAGCGGCTCGACGACATCGCCGCCCGTCTGCGTCCGCTCAACGAACACTTGGAACGTCTGCGCGAGCGCCGCCGCGACATGAGCGACGGACTGCAGGAGTGGCTCTTCCGTCGCTACGAGATGCTCAACGCGCACGGCGAACGGCGCCATCTGCTCGACATATTCGCATCGACCACCGCCGGCGTTCCGCCTGCCGGGACGGGCGACTGCTGCGCGCCCAAGCTGTTGCAGTATGCCTATCAGCGCGGTTACAGGCCGTTGTGCATGGCCGAATTCTGGTGGGGCGAGGCTCCGGCAACCGAACTTCGCCGCCACGGACATTTCTATCCGTCGTGCACAGGCAAGTGCGGTCCGCTACTGCGATACATGATGCAGGGCCTCGATGTGGAGCCCGACCCGCTCGGAAACGACTTTGCCGGACAATTGAAAATAGTGTATGAGGACGACGACCTGGTGGTTGTGGATAAGCCCCACGGCATGCTGAGTGTGCCGGGGCGCGGCGACAGCGTGTCGGCACTCACTCTGATGTGCGCCCGTTATGGCGGCGAGGGTGGGGTGCTTGCCGTCCATAGGCTCGACATGGACACCGGCGGACTGCTCGTCATGGCGCGCACAGCCCGTGCACAACGGTTGCTTCACGCTCAGTTTGAGGCGCGCACGGTGAAGAAACGCTACACCGCGCTGCTCGACGGAACGCCCGACCGCCCGCGCGAAGGCACGATAGACCTGCCGCTTAGCGCCGACTTCATAGACCGTCCGCGTCAGAGGGTTGACATGAAAGAAGGGAAACGCGCCGTCACGCGCTACGAGATTTTGGAGAGTCGCGGCGGCCGTACGATCGTGCATCTATATCCGGAGACAGGCCGTACGCATCAGTTGCGGGTGCATTGTGCCCATGAGGACGGGCTGGGATGCCCCATCACGGGCGACAGACTGTACGGCCATGCCGGCCGCCGACTGTGTCTGCGCGCCACGTCCATAAGTTTCGCCCATCCTTCTACGGGCAAAACGATGACATTCTGTTTGGATGAAGATTTCGCGGAAGAAACCGCTCAGGGCACGGACAATGGCGTGCCCCGGCGTTAAGAGTGTTTTCAGTCGCCGAGCAGACGCTTCGACATGTATCTCACCGGATACCATGTGGCCAGCCAGCCTACGGCAATCACTGTGATGAATATTATCAGTACGTCGTCATAATGCACGCTTACGGGATAGGCGTTGATGACAAACGCGCCGCTGGTGCTGCCCATGGCCACGAGTCCGTAGGTCTGTTGCAGCCAGCAAAGCAGCAGTCCGATGATGATGCCTATGGCTGCGCCAATGGCCGATATCATTCGTCCCTCGAAGAGGAATATGCGTGTTATGAGCTTGTCGTTGGCTCCGAGGCTGCGCAGTGTGGCCACGTCCTGCTTCTTATCGATGATGAGCATCGACAGCGAACCGATGATATTGAAGCACGCCACGACGAGTATGAATGTGAGGAATATGTAGGCCAGCACCTTCTCTATCTGCATTATCTTGAACGTGTCGGCCTGTTGCTCGAAGCGGTCGAGCACGCGGTATTTGTCACCTCCTATCTTCTGCATCTCCGCTTTCACGGCATTGAGGTCGCTGCCCGGTTTCAGGCGGAACTCAAGTGAGGTTACCATGCCCTGGCGGTCGAATATACGGCGGGCGAAACCGATGGAAGTCAGGATGTGATCCTTGTCATATTTGGACTGGTTTACGGCAAAGACGACGCCTGCCGAGAGTATGGAGTCTGACACGAAACCGTCCGACGGATTGGTGACATCAACCATCTGGCCCTCGCGTTTCGGGGCGTATATATTCAGAAAACCGTCCCAGCGCGCTCCTATACCGAGCGTCTGCGCAAGGCGTATGCCCGGAATACCGTACTGAAGGTTGGCTGCCTGAAGCGTGAAGTCGCCGTCGCCGTAGAGTATGTCGCGTATGTTCGTGAGGCTGTCGAAGTTGCTTTCCACGCCTTTTATCGTCACCATGGCCTGCTTGTCGCCGTACATGGCAAGCGCAAGTTCCTCAACACATTCTGTGGACACCTGCACCTGAGGCAGCTGCTTCATCTGTGTGAGCAGCGGATCGTCCGCTGCCACCGCCTTACCTTTTGCCGGTACGACTGATATCTGCGGGTCGAAACTGGTGAAGAACGACGCCACGAGGTCGTGGAAACCATTGAACACGCTCATCACAATGACAAGCGCCATGGTTGTTACAGCCACACCGGTGACCGATATGGCTGAAATGATGTTTATGACGTTGGTGCTTTTCTTCGAGAAAAGATAGCGCCGGGCTATGTAGAAAGGAAAGTTATGACGTTTCATTTCTTGCCCAGCAGTTCGTCTATACGTTCGATGTAGTCGAGCGAGTCGTCGATGAAGAATCTCAGTTCGGGGATTATGCGCAGCTGGTTGCGCACTCTTGTGCCGAGCTCATAGCGTATTGTGCGCTCGTTGGCGTTGATGTTCTTTATCATCTCCTCACCTTTTTCTGACGGGAAGATGCTGAGATACGCCGTGCAGATGCTCAGGTCGGGCGACACGCGACAACGGGTCACGCTCACCATCACGCCGTGCATCATGCGTGTCTGCGACTGGAATATAAGGCTCAACTCCTTCTGCAGGAGTCTTGCTATGCGGTTTTGTCTTGTTTCTTGCATAATTTACGTGTTGTTGTTTTGAATGCAGAGATTTGGCAAACGAGAGGAAAGAGAACTTGTTCTTAATTTCCCGAGTGTAGCAAATCTTATGCAAAGATAGTGCAAACCGTGTGTATGAAGAAATAAATAGACGTTTATTTTTCCTCACACACACGCTTTATGCTTTGCAGATATTGCCGTCAGACGGCCTCATTCGGCCAGAGTGAAGTCGAGCTGTTTCTTCTCCAGATTGGCCGCTGCCACTTTTATGCGGATCGGATCACCCAACTGATACTTGTGATGACGGTGGCGTCCGACCAGGCAATAGTTGCGTTCGTCGAAGTCGTAGTAGTCATCGTTGAGGTCGCGCATGGGCACCAGTCCTTCGCAATGGTTCTCGTCAATCTCGCAGTAGATGCCATACGACTGCAGACCGCTTATGTGTGCGTCGTAGACATTGCCTATCTTGTCGCTCATAAACTCCACTGCCTTGTACTTGATTGAGTCGCGTTCGGCGTTGGCAGCTATCTGTTCCATCTCGCTCGAGTGCTCGCACAGCTCCTCGTAGTGCTCGCGGTTGGCGCTGCGTCCGCCCTGTTGGTAGCGTGTGAGCAGGCGGTGCACCATAGTGTCGGGATAGCGTCGGATGGGCGAAGTGAAGTGAGTGTAGTATTCGAAGGCCAGTCCGAAGTGGCCGATGTTGTGTATCGAGTATTTCGCCTTCATCATGGCGCGCAGTGCTACGGTCTGTATGAGGTTCTGTTCCTTCTTTCCCTGGCAGTCGTCCATGAGCTTGTTGAGCGACCGTGCCGTTGCTCCCTTGGTGCCTTCGGTCTTGAGTTTGTAGCCGAATTTTACGATGAACTCGCGCAGAGTCTCCAGCTTCTGCGGGTCGGGATTGTCGTGAATACGGTATGGCAGAGTCTTTGCCTTGACGCCTTTCTTTACCTTGCCCACGCTCTCTGCTACCGTGCGGTTGGCAAGAAGCATGAATTCCTCGATGAGTTTATTTGCGTCTTTCGACCTCTTGAAGTAGCAACGCACCGGCTTTCCGGTCTCGTCGATGTCGAAATGAAGTTCCTCGCGGTCGAACTTCACGGCTCCGTTGGCAAACCGTGCCTTGCGCAGCTTCTTGGCAAGACGGTCGAGCGTGATGAGCATCTCGGCGTTCTCACCCTTGTATCCGTCCTTTCCAGGAGCGGGTGCCGGCTCGCCTGTGCCGTCAACCACGCCGTTGTCCTCGAGCAGTTGCTGCACTTCCTCGTAGGCATAGCGGCGGTTGCTGCGTATGACGGTGTGCACAATGCGGTAGTTCTTCACCGTGGCCTCGTCGTCGAGATTGAATATCACGCTGTAGCATAGCTTCTCCTCATCGGGGCGAAGAGAGCATACGAAGTTGCAGAGATGTTCCGGAAGCATAGGTATTGTGCGGTCGACGAGGTAGATACTCGTGGCGCGTTTCTGTGCCTCCTTGTCTATTATTGAACCCTCTTTGACGTAGTGTGACACGTCGGCGATGTGCACTCCCACTTCCCAAAGGCCGTTGTCGAGCTGTCTGATGGACAGTGCGTCGTCGAAGTCCTTGGCGTCGTGCGGGTCGATGGTGCACGTGAAGATGTCGCGGAAGTCCTCGCGTTCTTTCAGATCTTCCTCGGTTATCTCGCCCGTTATCTTGTCGGCGGCTTCTTCTACAGCCTTAGGATATTTGTAGGGCAGGCCGTACTGTGCGAGGATGGTGTTCATTTCTACATCGTTGTCGCCCGTCGGTCCGAGCACATCAACCACCTCGCCTATCATGTTGCGGTTCTCGCTGTCGGGCCATTGCATTATTCTCACCACGGCCTTGTCGCCGTTTTTACCTCCCTTGAGCTTGCGGCGCGGTATGATGATGCCAGCCGGCAGAGTGCCGTCCTGTGTGATGAGATAGGTGATGTCGCGGTCGGAGCGCAGCTTTCCTACGAAGGTGTCCTTGGCACGCTTTATTATCTCGATGACCTGTGCCTCCTTTATGTGTTTCTGGCGGCGCGCCATGACAGACACTCTCACCTTGTCTCCCGTCAGCGCCCACATGGAGTTGCGCTCCGCAACGAATATAGGCTTGGTGCCGTCGTCGGGTATGAACGAGTTCTTTCCGTTCTGCTTGCGCTGGAACGTGCCCTCCTGCACCTGCCCTTTGGTGTTGAGCCGGTAGGAGTTGTCGCTCACCTTAGTGAGGAAATCGTCCCATGCCATCTCCTCCATGATGTCGATTGCCAGCATCTTGAGCGGGTGGGTGTCTAGGTGCAGAGTGCGGAATATTTCCTTGAAACTGAATGTTTTGTCGGGTTGGGTGGTGAAGAAGCCTTCGAGCTTCTCCGAAAGTTGTTTTCTTGACAGGCGTTTGCCGCCTTTTCTTCCTTTTGCCATAATGTTGGGGTTTTTAGTTGCCGGACCGATACTGATGCCGTCAGTGCCGTGTGGTCAGGGCTTTGCCGTTGTATGGCCGCGGCTTTGTCGCGGCATGTCGGAGCCCATGGCGCATGGCCCGGCGATATGTATATGCAAATAAACAAAATAAATCTGAGATACCTTGTTTCCGTTACGATAATTTTGCATTAAATCTTCTGTTTTATACAAAATAATGAATAGTAGGGTGTATTGTGAATTAAAATACGTAAATTTGCATCCGTTTATATCAATAGGGTTATGAAAATGGATGAGCGTGAGCACAAGATCTACCAGGTGACGCTGCTTGGCGGCGTGGCCAATGTGGTGTTGCTCGTATTCAAGTTTGTTGCAGGAATAGTGGGAGGCTCGGCGGCCATGATAGCCGACGCGGCCCATTCGCTTTCCGATTTTCTCACCGACATTGTGGTGCTCGTCTTTGTCAGACTGAGCAGCAAGCCGCAGGATTACGGCCACGACTACGGTCATGGCAAGTATGAGACACTGGCCACGGCCATCATAGGCGCGGTGCTGTTTGCCACGGGCGCCATGATATGCATGGAAGGAGTGTCGACCATAATCGACTTTTTCAACGGCAAGGCCATAGAGACGCCGGGAGTCATAGCCTTGGTGGCGGCTCTGGTGAGCATTGCGGTGAAGGAACTGACGTTCCGTGTGACCATGGCTGTGGGACGGAAGATTGATTCGCAGGTGCTCACTGCCAACGCATGGCACCACCGCAGCGACGCCCTCTCGTCTATCGGCACCACCATCGGCATCGGCGGTGCAATCCTTCTTGGCAGCGAGTGGGCGGTGCTCGACCCAATAGCTGCCGTTGTTGTGGGTCTGCTCATCATACGTGCGGCCTATTCGCTGGTGCGCAACGCAACGGGCGAACTGCTCGAGGAAAGCCTGCCGGAGAACATAAAGAACGAGATTGTGGGCATTGCCACGAGCGAGCCGGAGGTGAGCGGCATACACCATCTGTGCACACGACGCATCGGAAGCCTTTATGCCATAGAGATGCATGTGCGTATGCCGGGCAGCCTTTCGCTGTATGAGGCACACGAACACGCCACAAACATAGAACACAGGCTGCGCGAACGCTTCGGCAGCCCGACGCATGTGAACATACATGTGGAACCTCTCAAGAACGACGGCTGCTATCATGCCCCGTCGAAATGAGCTGATTGATCACCTAAAGTCAACTGACTGCAAAAATGAACAATATCCTTGTAACCGGCGCGAGCGGCTTCATCGGCAGCTTTATCGTTGAAGAAGCGTTGCGCCGCGGCATGAACGTATGGGCCGCCGTGAGGCCGACAAGTTCGCGCCGTTATCTCACCGACAAACGCATAAACTTCATAGAGCTCGACTTTTCGTCGGCCGAGAGGCTGAAAAGTCAGCTCAAGGGCCACACGTTCGACTACGTGGTGCATTCGGCAGGAGTGACGAAATGTCTGCACCGCGAGGATTTCCGCCGTGTGAACACCGAAGGAACGAAGAATCTGGTGGACGCCCTTCTGGCACTGTTGATGCCCATAAAGCGTTTTGTATTTCTGAGCTCGCTCAGCGTGTTCGGCGCTGTGTGCGAGCGACAGCCCTATCGCGACATAAACGAGAACGACGTTCCGCGCCCCAACACAGCCTATGGCCGCAGCAAGCTTGAGGCGGAGCAGTATCTTGAATCGATAGGCAACGACTTCCCTTACATCATTCTGCGCCCCACGGGCGTTTACGGTCCGCGCGAGACCGACTATTTCCTGATGGCCAAGAGCATAGCCTCGCATGTGGATTTTGCTGTTGGTTTCAGACGTCAGGACATCACTTTCGTATATGTGAAAGACGTGGTGCAGGCCGTGTTCCTCGCCTTCGACAGAGGCATGAGCGGCCGCAAGTACTTCCTGACAGACGGACAGGTGTATTCCTCGACCGACTTCAGTAATCTGTTGCGCCGTGAACTGGGAAACCCCTGGATGGTGCGCATAGTGGCTCCGATATGGATGCTGCGCGTCATAACGTGGGCAGGCGAGCGCATAAGCCGCATCACCGGCAAGGCGACACCGCTCAACGCCGACAAGTATCACATACTGCGCCAGCGCAACTGGCGCTGCGACGTGGAGCCGGCATTCGACGAACTGGGCTATCACCCGCATTATCAGCTCGACCGCGGAGTGAAGGAGACGGTGGCATGGTATAAGGATAACAAATGGTTATGACACTGAAATGAACTACATAAAGAAACTTTTCGAGATTGAGAAGAAGCCCGTGCGCGGTCTGCTGGCCGTGGAGTGGGCTGTCGTGGCATACACTGTGCTCACGCTTATGGTGCTGCTGTTCACTTACACCAAGAGCGTCAATCCCGAGGCAATGGTGCTCGGACGCATGCGTGTGCTGGCTACCATACTGGCACTGTGGGTGGTTTACCGGCTTGTGCCGTGCCGTCTGACACGCGCCGCACGCGTCATCACGCAGATAGTGCTGCTTGCCTGGTGGTATCCGGACACTTATGAGCTCAACCGGGTGTTTCCTAATCTCGACTATGTGTTTGCTTCTCTGGAGCAGTCGATGTTCGGATTCCAGCCCGCACTTGTCTTTGCGGCCACCTTCTCCTCGCCTGTTGTGAGCGAGCTGATGAGCCTTGGCTATGCCTCCTATTATCCTATGATAGCGCTGGTGGTGTTTTTCTATTTCTTCTGTCGCTATGAAGAGTTCGAGCGTTGCGCCTTCATCATCATGGCCGCGTTCTTCATCTATTATGTGGTGTTCGTATTCGTGCCCGTCACCGGCCCGACGTTCTACTACAGGGCGATAGGTATCGACAACGTAACGGCAGGCATATTCCCCGACGTACAATATTATTTCAACACCCACCGCGAGTGTCTTCCCACGCCGGGATACACCGACGGCACGTTCTACGCAATGGTGGAGAGCGCCAAGGCTGCGGGCGAACGGCCCACTGCGGCGTTCCCAAGCTCGCACGTGGGAGTGGCCACCATACTGATGATGCTTGCCGCACACAGTCGCAACAAGGTGCTTCTTGTTGTACTGGCACCGCTCTATGTGCTGCTGTGTCTGTCCACGGTTTACATTCAGGCTCACTATGCCATCGACTCTATTGCCGGACTTGTGAGCGGATTTGCGATATATGCGTTGCTCTTCGGGCTCACCGGCAAGATGCGTCTGAAGCGCAGTCGCAGATGAACGGTAGCCCGTGCGCGACGCGGTTGGCATAAGACGTTGTGGTGTCGGGAGCCGTAACGGTGTGTGACGGTGAGCATACCGGCGCGTGGTCTGTCTGATGTCGGAACGTCCTTCCGTCACGTCGGGCGGACCAAAGACAAAATTGCATAAATATACAGATATGCAATTTTTTTATGCATAAATATTTTCCCTCAACTCTTCATAGCCGTCGTATTTGCGGGCAACAGTCTCTTCGGTCGCAAATTCGCGAGTTTTGAGAGGGTTGTGCAAACGGTTGTCAGTCAGCGGTTTGCATTTTCCGGCAATCCGATGTCTTCATTGTTGCGCTGCGAAACAGCCCGTATCATGCAACGATATGGGCCATATCAGGCCCTGATATGCTCAATATCACACCCTGAAACAGTCTGTTTCGCAGGGCGGAAAAGGCCGTTCCGCAAAACCGTCTGAATTTTTATGCCTCACGGAAAGAAAAACACGGCTGCCCGTGAAAGAAACATCCGGCTGATAAAGCCCGTATCGCCACGCTCCGTTTTCTATTTTGCAAAAATTTTTTGTCAAAACTTTTTACTGCCGGAATTGCATAAATATGCATTTCCGTGGGGCGTGACGCAGTGTTGTGATGCCCGTCAATGGAAAAAGGCCGTCCGATGTAATAATACGCGGGCGGCCTTATATTATAGATGTGTGGTTTAATATCTGAACGAGCTTCCGCCCAGGAATTCGCGCAGGAGCGAAGTGGAGGGCAGGGTGTTGTATCGCACCGGTGTGAAGTAGCGCAGGAATTTGCGCAGGCGGTAGGCCTCGGCGTACTCGTCGCAGTTCTCTGGTACGAGCTCGAGCAGCGGTTCGGCCTGACTCTTTATTACGGCCAGCTCGTATATCATTGCCGTGTTGAACATGGCGTCGGCGTTCTCCTGATAGGGGAATATCCACTTGTTCTCGCCGGCACGTACGCTCGGCCATCGGCGTATTGTCTCGCGTGCGCTCACTCCGCGATACTTGTAGTCGCGTATGATACGGCGCAGCAGGCGGTTGTCGGTGGTGGGTATGTAGTTGTGAGTGTCGAGCAATATGGTGGTGAGAGCCGACGCATATACGCGGAACTTCTGCTCCTCGGGTATGTGTGCCGTCAGTTCGGGGTTGAGCGCGTGTATTCCTTCCACGACGAGAATCTCGTTTTCCTCCAGTCTCATGCGTCGTCCGCTGCGCTCGCTCTTTCCTGTCTGGAAGTTGTATTTAGGCAGTTCCACTTCCTCACCGTTGAAAAGCGCCTTGAGCTGTTGGTTTAGCAGCGGCAGGTTGAGGGCGTAAAGACTTTCGTAGTCGTACTCGCCCTTGTCGTCCTTTGGTGTCAGCTCGCGGTCGACAAAGTAGTCGTCGAGCGATATGGGCACAGGTTTTATGCCGTTGGTGAGCAGTTGTATGGACAGTCGTTTGCACGTTGTGGTCTTTCCGCTCGATGAAGGTCCTGAGATGAGCACTACCTTCACGCCCTTGCGTCCGGCAATCTCGTCGGCTATACGCGATATCTTCTTCTCCTGCAGAGCCTCCGATATGTTTATGATGTCGTTGGTGCGGCCGTGCGCCACTGCCTCGTTGAATGTGCCTACGGTGCCTATGCCCAGCAGGTTCTGCCAGCGGTGGTGTTCCTGGAATATCTCGAACATCTTGTCCTGACGTGTCAGTTCGCCCAACCGCGACGGGTCGTCGGTCGATGGGATGCGCAGCAGCAGTCCGTCGTAATACTTCTCCAGTCCGAAGAGATAGAGCTGTGATGTGTTGGTGAGCATTGTTCCGTAGAAGTAGTCCACGTATCCGTCTATCTCATAATATGTGGTGTAGATGTTTCCTATTGTCTTCAGCAGAGTCACTTTAGAGTGCGTTCCGAGCTTTCTGAACATCTCTATTGCCTCCTCTGTGGGTGCCTCGTGCCGGTGGATGGGCAGCGCGCGGTCTATTATCTCCTGCATGTGTGAACGCAGACGTTCCACGTCCTGCAGTGTGACGGCCCTTCCTATCTGCAGGTCGCAGTAGTATCCGTTGCTCACGGGGATGTCTATCACCACGCTGCCGTCGGGGAAAATGTCGTGCACTGCCTTGCATAATACGAAGAAAAGTGTGCGTGTATAGGCTCTCGAACCCGACGCCGAATAAAGGTCGAGAAACTCCACGTCCTTGTTGTTGTACACACGGTAGTGCATGCCTTCCACTTTGTTGTTCACCTTCGCGCTCACAGGGCCGTAGGGCATATGCATTTTATATTCATTAAAAATGTCAGAAAGTGTACTTCCTATTTCTGCTGTTAAAGTTTTTTTATTATTTTTGCAACGTATTTGTAACTTCTGTTTCATATCCGATAAGGGTTTAAGTTATTGCGAACGTAAAGATAATTTATTTTTCAGAAAGTAGATACCATCATTGAACAATCATAACATTTACATATGGTAACGCCGGATTATTTTAGTATTTTTTTGAAGATTATCGGTTCTTTGGCACTTCTGATCTATGGCATGAAAGTAATGAGTGAAGCCTTGCAGAAGATGGCCGGATCGCAGTTGCGCCATATCCTCGGCGCCATGACCACCAACCGTTTCACCGGTATGCTCACCGGAACGTTCATAACGTGCGCCGTGCAGTCCTCGTCGGCCACCACGGTGATGACCGTCTCGTTTGTCAATGCCGGTCTGCTGACGCTTGCCCAGGCCATCTCCGTCATCATGGGAGCCAACATCGGCACCACGCTTACGGCATGGATCATGAGTCTCGGATTCTCCGTTAACCTCATCGACTTTGTCTTTCCGGCGTTTATAGTCGGCCTTGTGCTCATCTATACGCGGCGCCACCGCTACATAGGCGACTTCCTTTTCGGTATAGCCTTCATGTTCTTCAGCCTTGTCCTGCTCAGTCAGGCGGGCAAGGAGCTGCAGCTCGACAACAATCCTGAACTTGTGGAATTCTTCAAGTCGTTCGACACAAGCAGCTATCTCACCATCATTGCATTCCTTCTTATAGGCACGGTGATAACGTGTATCGTGCAGTCATCGGCCGCCGTCATGGCCATAACCATCCTGTTGTGCTCCACCGGCGTGCTTCCAATATATCTTGGTATCGCCCTTGTCATGGGTGAGAACATCGGCACCACCGTCACTGCAAACCTTGCAGCACTCGGCGCCAACACCCAGGCCCGCCGCGCCGCACTGGCACATCTCATGTTCAACGTGTTCGGTGTTATCTGGGTTCTCGTATTCTTCTATCCGTTTGTAAATATGGTCTGCTCTATTGTCGACTACAATCCGGCCGACGGAAACGTTGGCGCACAGAAACTGTCGATAGTACTTGCCATGTTCCATACCATGTTCAACGTATGCAACACGTTCCTTCTCATATGGTTCATACCGCAGATGGAGAAGGTGGTGTGCAAGATGATAAAGCCTTCGCGCCGCGACGAGGACGAGGACTTCCGCCTGCGTTTCATCAGCAGCGGTATCATGCAGACACCGGAGCTCTCTGTGCTTGAGGCACGTAAGGAGATAACTTCGTTTGCAGAGCGCATACAGCGCATGTTCTCTATGGTGCGCGACCTGCTCGAAACCAATAACGACGCCGACTTCGCAAAGCTCTTTGCACGCATCGAGAAATACGAGACCATCAGCGACAACATGGAGATTGAGATTGCCAAATATCTCGACAGCGTGAGCAACGCCCACCTGAGCGACGACACGAAGGCAAAGATACGCGCCATGCTGCGTGAGATTTCTGAGATAGAGAGTATCGGCGACAGCTGCTACAACATAGCCCGCACCATCAACCGCAAGATAAAAGGCAAGGAAGACTTCACCGAGGAGCAGTATCAGCATCTGCATCAGATGTTCAGTCTTACCAACGACAGCCTCACTCAGATGAACGTCATCGTGTCGGGACGTAAGGACAATCTTGACGTCAACCGTTCGTTCAACATCGAGAACGAAATAAACAACTACCGCACACAACTCAAGAGTCAGAACATCAACGACGTGAACGATCACAAGTACACATACGCCATCGGAACCATGTATATGGATATCGTGAGCGAGTGTGAGAAGCTGGCCGACTACGTTGTGAACGTTGTCGAGGTACGTATGGGCACACGCCAGAGAGAGGCCTGATGCTTCACAATTCATGAAATGACTTTTCGCGCCTTGCGATACTGCTGCGGGCGGGACGGAGAGTGGCACATTATGCCGGCCGTCCCGCCCGCAGTGTGTTGTCGGACAGCCTGCCTGTGTCGGTTGCCGGAGGCAGGGTGAGGTGTCGGTACGCTCTGCGTACATGTGAGGTGTGTCGTTCTGTGGAGGATGAAAAATGCCGCATGGACCGTGGCTGGCGTTCCTTCACGCAATTGACACATCCGCGCCGTTGCAACCGACACATCATTAACGCAAAACCGACGCATGTTTTCCGTATTTCTTCTCACGCATGATATAAGGGTTTTAAAAGAAAACTCAGGCGGCGTACTTACAGTTTTTCTTGACTTTTTTTTGACAAAATAAATTCACGAAAGAGATGTAAAGAAATGTTAAACGCACCATCATAAAGGCCTGTTCAGGCTTTTGTGCCTTATCGTATACCCTGTTTAGTAATCCATGATAATTCATATTACATCCCGATTATGCCTGTTTCAGCCTCTGTTTTCGTCCATATCATGGTGTGATATTGTGCATATCATGGCCTGATATGGGCCATATCACGTGCCGAAACGGTGCTTTTCGCGTGTCAGAAAAATCTCTCTTGCGTATAAACCTTTGATGTCCAGTGTTTTATAATATTCTCTTATTTCTCGCGTATTTGCGTCCGACGGAGAGTCGGCCCGCAAATTCTCGCTTATTTTTCGGGGTAGAACAGAAAACCCGGCCGGAAAAACCGAGGGATGCTGAAAATCTGAAAGTGCGCCATATTGTCCTCCTCCGGCATAAGGTGGCAGCACCTGTGCGGGATTGAAACCTCAGTCTTTTGTTGAAAAACTGTTCCACCGGGTTTCTGCTTAACCGTCAATGTCACGTTGCGGCCAACTTTTTCAGTCCCGGCTATACATATTCCGGTTAAATTATGTATATTTGCATCGTTGAAAGGTTCGCGCCCTCGGCGCGATGAAAAGGGAACGGAGTGAGAGTCTCCGACAGTCCCGCTGCTGTGAGCAGTCCTTATCAGGAGCGAACAACGAGCCACTGGCAATTCACCGGGAAGGCGTTCGCGTCCGGACTGCGAGTCAGAAGACCTGCCTTCAATTGTCAAAACTGTTTCATGCGGTCTCGAGGAAGACTGTGCGAAATGTCCTGTTTTATCGTCAAGATATGAAGAGACTTGTGCTTTCCGCCGCGCTTGCTGCGGCCGCCGTTGCCGTCAGTGCACAGTCGCCGTCAGATTCCCTGACCGGCGGTGTGAGACACATCGACGGAGTGGAGGTGACCACCCGGCGCATCGACCGCACCGTACGTTCGGCCCGTCCCACCCAGATGCTTGAGGGTGACGAGCTGGAACGGGCAGGCATATACACCCTTTCCGACGCTGTGAAACGCTTTGCCGGCGCCAACGTGAGGGATTATGGCGGCATAGGAGGCATGAAGACAGTGTCCGTGCGCAACCTCGGCGCCAACCATACGGCCGTGAGCTACGACGGCGTAACGGTGAGCAACACCCAGGCCGGACAGATAGACTTGAGCCGTTTTGCCACAGACAACGTGCAGAACGTGACGCTCACAATAGGCGAGGACGACGACGTAATGCAGCCGGCGCGCCACTACGCATCGGCGGCGGTGCTCTCTATAACGAGCCGCAAACCCGTCTTCGCCGACGGACGCGACTGGTCGCTGCGTACCAGAGTACGTGCCGGAAGCTGGGGACTCGTCGCTCCGCAGCTGCGCTACTGGCAGAGACTGAACGAGAAACTCATGTTCTCGCTCGACGGAACATACATGCGTGCTGACGGACGCTATCCATACGAGCTGCCAAACGGCTCGGAGAAGCTCACCGACAAACGCTTCAACACCGACATATATTCATGGCAGGGCGAGGCCAATGTGTATGCGCTGCTGCCCCGCGACGGCCGTCTGGACGTGAAGGCGCAGTGGTTCAGCTCGTCGCGCGGACTGCCCGGAGCCGTCATACTCTATAATACAAAGAAGTCGCACGAACGCATGTGGGACGAGGAATTCTTCACACAGGCGGTCTATGGACAGAATCTTGGCAGTCGGCTGAAGCTGGAGGCGCGTGCGAAATACGTGAATTCGTGGAACCGCTACACGGATACTGATGTGAAATATCCCACAGGGCGTTATGTCGAGACCTACCGTCAGAGCGAATATTACGGCTCCGCCACACTGGGATGGTTCCCGCTCAAGGGCCTGTCGTTGTCGTTGGCTGAGGATGCTTTCGTAAACACTCTGAGCTCGAACGCCGAAGATCCTGACGACCCGCGCCGTCTGACGTCGCTTACTGCCTTTGCCGCGCGCTATGTCTCGGGCCGTGTCGAGATAGGCTCAAACGTCGTAGCGACATGGGCTACCGAGCATGTGGAGTACGGCGACCGCCCCGCCGACCGCCGCCAGCTGTCGCCATCGGCAGCCTTCTCGCTGCGTCTGCTGAAGAATGAGGCCCTCTATTTCAGGGCGATGTATAAGCATACGTTCCGTCTGCCTACGTTCAACGACCTGTACTACGGCCAGAGCGGCACCATCACACTGAAGCCCGAGAAGGCCGACGAGTACAATGTCGGACTCACATGGACGAGTCGTCGGATGGGTTGGCTGGCCTATGTCACACTCACGGCCGACGTCTATCACAACGACGTGAAGGACAAGATAGTGGCTTTTCCGACGCTTTACGTGTGGAAGATGGCCAACTTCGGCCGCGTGAGGATAAACGGACTGAACGCCACTATGGCCGCGCGCATAGAGCCGTTGCACGGTTTTGCCGCAGAGCTCAGTGCGTCGTACATGTTGCAGGAGGCGCTCGATGTGACCGATCCTGCATCCATCTACTACAAGAACCAGATACCCTACACCCCGCGCCATTCGGGCAATGCCGTGCTGACCATCCTCACCCCGTGGCTCGACGTGGCCTACACCGTGCAGATGTGCGGCAGTCGTTACGCCATGCAGCAGAACACGTCGGAGTATGAGATAGACGGATATGCGGAGCACACGCTGTCGCTGTCGCGCGAACTGAAGTTCAGACGATGGTCGGCAACGCTCCAGGCTTCGGTGCGCAATCTGACCGATGAGCGTTACGAGGTTATAAGATACTATCCCATGCCGGGCCGGTCGGTGGAGGTGACCGCCACAGTCAGTTTCTGACACCGGACGGAACGGCAGAACAACATGAACCAAACATCAATAATATAACAACAAAACAAAATGGAAATAATGAAACTATTGAGAATGAAAGCGGCCCCGCTGTGCATGCTGGCACTGGCCGCTCTGTTCACAGCTTGTGACGACAACGAGGACGACTGGTCGTGGGAGGACGAGGGTTCGCAGATAGAACTGGCCCGCACACGCGGCTTCGTGCTCAACGAGGGTTCCTATGGTGAGAACAATTCACATCTGTGCTGCTTCAACTTTGCCACTGACCAGATGTATGGCGACAAGACAACCGATATCTACGAGATACAGAACGGCCGCAAGATAGGCGACACCGGACAGGACGTCATCACATACAAAGGCAATCTGTACATGGTGGTATACAACTCCAACTACGTTGTGAAGCTCAACGGTGTGGGCAAGGAAGAGGCACGCATCTCGTTTGCCGACAGAACCGACCTGGGACAGGTGCGCAACCTGGCTGCCGGTTCGGGCTACATCTACGTCACATCCTACGGTGGCTACGTGAGCCGTCTTGACGCCAATACGCTCGAGTACAAGGGCTCTGTGCAGGTGGGTCAGAATCCGGAACAGGTGACAGTGCTCGACGGTAAGATTTATTGCGTAAATTCAGGATGGGGTTATGACAACCGCATGTCCATAATCGACGAGAAGAGTTTCGACACTGCCGAGCACGTGGAGGTGATGACCAATCCGCTGAGCGTGATAGCAACCGGCGGCAAGATTGTTGTGTGCGGATACGGTTCGGCCGACTACACACAGTACACAAACCCTGTTCAGCTGTATGATCCGAAGACAGGCGAGTGCACAGAGATAGGTCACGGCACACACATAGCAGGCCGCGGCAACACGCTCTATATTGTCAACACCACAACCGACTACACCACACAGCCTTACTCCGGCACGACAGAGGTGAGCTCATACGACCTGAAGACAGGTGCCACAAAGACCGACGTGCTGAAGAATATGCCTGAGGATTTGAAGAATTCTACCACCTACGGCATAAGCGTGAGCGACATCACTGGCGACATTTACGTATGCACAACCAACTTCATCTGGGGTGACGGCACTGTCTATCACTTCGATGCAGACGGCGACTACGTGGGCAAATTCGCTTCGGGAGGTCAGAACCCGAAGAAGGTTGTGTTCCTCAACTGACATGATTGACGTCGCCGTACACCGTCGGCGACATGACACGGTGCGGTCCGGTGGTGCGTTATGCATAGCCGGCTGTAACGTCCGGGCGCTTTTCATCATGCAGCGTCCGGTTTTTTATGCCCTTATTTCAGGTGTGAACGGCCTATGACATGTCGTTATGCCGAACATGTCGGATAACGGCATATTGTCCCGGATTTGTATATTTATGCAATTCCGACAGTAAAAAGTTTTGACAAAATAAATTCTCGAAATAGAAAACGAAGCGCGGCGATACGGGCTTTATCAGCCGGATATTTCTTTCACGGGCAGCCGTGTTTTTCTTTCCGTAAGACATAAAAATCCAGACGGCTCTGCGAAACGGCCCTTTCCGCCCTGCGAAACAGGCTGTTTCAGGGCGTGATATTGAGCATATCAGGGCCTGATATGGGCCATATCGTTGCATGATACGGGCCGTTTCGCGGTGCCATGCGGTGCCCTTCGGATTGCCGGAAAACGCAAACCGCTGACAAACAGTTACTTGCGCAACCCTCTCAAAACTCGCGAATTTGCGACCGAAGAGACTGTTGCCCGTAAATAAACGATTCTCAGAGGGTCACGGGGTAGATTTATTCATTTTTCATGCAGTACGGTTGCATATTTATACATTCTGTTTCTTGCTCCATGACCGCCTTTGAGTGGCGTTTCTGCGAGCTTAATACAAGATAACGGGCGGTTAAGGAAAAATAAGAAATAAGAATTTGCCCATGTTGGAAATAATGTATAATTTTGCATGCGTTTTCGCGAAGATTATAAAACAGTAAGTAAAACAGTGTGGAAGAATTTGGCTGCTTGCAACCACGAAAAAAAATGCTAAAACGGCGGAATCGGTTTGATTGAGCCATGCGGTAGTGTCTTGCAGTGAGGAGCATTTCTTGCCTCACATAAAATAAAAACAACAAAAATGAGTTATCTCTTTTCATCAGAATCAGTGTCTGAGGGACACCCCGACAAGGTGGCCGATCAGATATCGGACGCGCTGCTCGACCAGTTTCTGGCATACGACGAGCAGGCGCATTGTGCTATCGAGACTTTTGTGACCACCGGACAGGTGGTAATCATGGGCGAGGTGCGCTCTGAAGCTTACATCGACCTGCAGACGGTGGCGCGCAAGACCATCAAACGCATTGGCTACACCAAGTCGGAATACCAGTTCGACGGCGACTCATGCGGTATCCTTACTGCCATACACGAGCAGAGCGACGACATCAATCGCGGTGTGAGCCGTGAGGACGACGAGGAGCAGGGAGCCGGCGACCAGGGAATGATGTTCGGCTATGCCACCAACGAAACGGAGAGTTACATGCCTGTGGCGCTCGACCTTGCGCAGCTCATCATGCGCACACTGGCCGACATACGCAAGGAGGGCAAGGAGATGACATATCTCAGACCCGACTCGAAAAGCCAGGTTACGGTGGAATATTCGGACGACGGCGTGCCGCAGCGCATAGACACCATTGTCGTATCTACACAGCATGATCCGTTCGACGAGGACGATGAGCGTATGCTAGCAACCATAGAGAGCGACGTGAAGAACATCCTCATGCCGCGAGTTAAGGCACAGATACAGTCGGAGAAGGTGCTCGCACTCTTCGGCGACGACATAAAATACTACGTCAATCCTACCGGTAAGTTCGTAATCGGTGGCCCTCATGGCGACACCGGACTCACCGGCCGCAAGATCATCGTCGATACTTACGGAGGCAAGGGCGCACACGGCGGCGGCGCGTTCTCGGGCAAGGACTCGAGCAAGGTGGACCGTTCGGCAGCCTACGCCGCACGCTACATAGCCAAGAACATGGTGGCAGCGGGCGTTGCCGACGAGATGCTCGTACAGATAAGTTATGCCATCGGCGTTGCACGTCCTGTAAGCATATACGTCAATACCTACGGACGCAGCCACGTGAACATGACCGACGGTGAGATAGCTGCGGCAATAGGACGCATGTTCGACCTCCGTCCGAAAGCCATAGAGCGCACACTCAAGCTGCGTCAGCCGATGTTCCTCGAGACTGCTGCCTACGGACACATGGGACGTAAGAACGAAGTTGTGGAGAAGACTTTCACCAGTCACTATCATCCCACACGCACCGTCAAGGTGGAACTCTTCACTTGGGAGAAGCTTGACAAGGTGGACATGATAAAGGAGACATTCGGACTGAAATGATGTCCGGCACGCGGTGACGGCCTGCAACAGGCTGCGCCGCGCCACATAACAGTATTATAAGCATATTAAGACCATTATGACAACAGAGCAGGCCGACTCCATACGGCATGCGGCAGGCACGGCGGACAGTCTGGACGTCGCCGCACATACACGCTATCTTACTGTGAAGCAGGTGCTCGACCGGTTGCCGGCCGATGCCACGCCAGCACAGCAGGACTCGGCCGTGAGCGCCAATTTCGAGCCTGTAATAGTGGCGCCGAGCACACGTCCCGACACGCTCACGCTGCCCGGATACAAGCAGCAGGAGAGCATGGAAGACCTTACGCTCAACTCACTTTATCGAGAATCTTACTTCACCGGCAAACCTTGCTTCGATCCCGACCTTTATGGCGGACTGCCGGGAGTGGCTGGCGATCCGGTGCCATACAGCATAGGCCGCGACGATCTCATCACGGCGCTGCTGCTGGCATGTTTCATCTTCGGCGCGATAGCCTTCTCCAAGTCGCGCGACTTCATGTCGCGTCAGGCCCGCAAGTTCTTCCGCGCCAGCCGCGACGATGCGGAAGCGCTCACGGAAACGTCCACGGAGCTGCGCTTTCAGTTCTTTCTCATGTTGCAGACGTGTCTTCTGCTGTCGCTCGTCACGTTCTTCTACGTCCAGACTTATGTCACCGACACGTTCGTGGTCGACCAGTATGTGGTCATCGGCGTGTTCTTTGTGATATTCGTTGTCTACGTCATGCTCAAGATGTTGCTGCAATGGCTGTGCGGCATGGTGTTCTTCAGCCGTCGCCGCAACGAGTCGTGGATGAAGTCGTTGCTGTTCATCATGTCCATAGAAGGGCAGTGTCTGCTGCCTGTAGTGCTCCTTCAGACTTACTTCGGCTTTTCTGTCGGCAACACGCTCATATTGACATCAGTTGTCTTGATATTGTCTAAAATACTGTCATTTTATAAGATTTATAACATCTTTTTTCGACGCAGGGAATCCTTTGTGCAATTTTTTTTGTACTTTTGTGCCCTGGAAATAATGCCAGTGTTTGCTTTGCTCGGCATTCTGGTCATGACGAGCGATTATTTGAAAGTGAATTTCTAATAAACCAAAGATGATAAAGAAGATTTTAATATCTCAACCCCAACCGACAAGCGAGAAATCTCCTTATTACGATATAGCCAAGGAATTTAACGTGGAGCTTGTGTTCAGACCGTTCATTAAAGTCGAAGGACTGAGCTCGAAAGAGTTCCGTCAGCAGAAGATAAATATCCTCGACTATACGGCTATCGTCTTCACATCGCGTCATGCCATAGACAATTTCTTCAAGCTGGCAAAGGAAATGCGTGTGGAGATACCTGAAGACATGAAGTATTTCTGTGTCACAGAGACCATTGCTCTCTACATACAGAAGTACGTGCAGTATCGCAAGCGTAAGGTGTTCTTCGGAACCACAGGCAAGATAAACGATCTGTTGCCCACCATGGTGAAGCACAAGGGAGAGAAATATCTTGTTCCGATGAGCGAGGTTCACAACGACGATGTGAAGAATCTGCTCGATTCCAAGAAGCTTACACACACCGAATGTGTGATGTACTGCACTGTGAGCAACGACTTCACGGAGGAAGAGGTTAAGGCATTCGACTACGACATGCTCGTATTCTTTTCGCCGATGGGTATCAAGTCTTTCAAGAAGAATTTCCCCGATCTTAAGAACGGCAGCCTGCGCATCGCCACATTCGGACCGGCTACAGCCAAAGCCGTTGCGGAGAACGGATTGTCTCTCGACCTCGAGGCTCCGACAGCCGAGCATCCTTCTATGACAAGCGCACTGAAGGCCTATCTTAAGAAAAACAAGTAAAAACTATCCCAAGACGCCGGAGCAATGCAGGCAGGCAGGGCTTTCACACTGAAAAAGGAGGAGCGCATAACGAGCCGCAAGCTCATGGACAAGCTCTTCAACGGAGGCGGAAGCCGTGCCATGACTTCGTTTCCGGTACGGATGGTGTATTTGGAAGTAGAGCGTGAGTCGGAGGACGAACCGCAGGCCAAAGTGCTTGTGAGTGTGTCGAAACGCCATTTCAAGCGTGCCGTGAAGCGTAACAGGGTGAAACGCCAGCTGCGCGAGGCCTACCGCAAGAACAAACACATAGTTCTCGACCGCATGCAGACACGTCCCGGCAGGACGGTGGCGCTGGCTTTGATATGGCTTGACAACAATCTGCACGACACAGCCAATGTGGAAGGACACGTGCGCAACCTGCTTGTCAGACTCAGCGAGAAGTTATGAACGCACTGAAACGCATACTTTCGTTCCTGTCACATTGTCTTGCATGTGTGCTTGTTGTGCCGGTGGTGTTCTATCAGAAAATAATAAGTCCGTTCACTCCGCCCTCATGCCGTTTCACTCCCACTTGTTCCGAATATGCGCGTCAGGCGTTGCTCAAGCACGGACCGGTGAAAGGTCTTTACCTCGCTGTGAGACGTCTGCTCCGATGTCATCCGTGGGGAGGAAGCGGATACGATCCGGTGCCCTGAGCGGGAAACATGCGGCCGGAATAAGGTAAGGACGTGGCGGAATCTCCGGAAAACATTTAATCCATAACTGTAAATCCCTAAAAAACATATATCCGATGATTAAGAATTTTGTTGAAGAACTGCGCTGGCGCGGTATGCTTGCGCAGATAATGCCGGGAACTGAGGAACTTCTGCAGAAGGAAATGGTTACGGCATATCTCGGCACCGACCCGACGGCCGACTCTTTGCACATAGGCCACCTGTGCGGTATCATGATGCTGCGCCATCTGCAGCGCTGCGGACACAAGCCTATAATACTCGTCGGCGGTGCGACAGGAATGATCGGCGACCCTTCTGGTAAGAGTCAGGAACGCAATCTTCTTGATACAGAGACTCTATATCACAACCAGGAGTGCATCAAGAAACAGGTTTCGAAGTTCCTCGATTTCAATGCTGAGGGCGAGAACAAGGCTGAAATGGTGAACAACTACGACTGGATGAAGGACTTCACCTTCCTCGATTTCGCACGTACTGTGGGCAAGCACATCACCGTAAACTATATGATGGCCAAGGAGAGCGTGCAGCAGCGACTCAACGGAACGTCACGCGACGGTCTGTCTTTCACCGAGTTCACATACCAGCTGCTTCAGGGCTACGACTTCCTTTATCTCTATAAGACCAAGGGATGCAAGCTGCAGCTCGGCGGAAACGACCAGTGGGGCAACATGACAACGGGTACTGAGCTCATCAGACGCACTCTGGGCAACGAGGCTGAGGCCTTTGCGCTCACATGTCCGCTCATCACCAAGGCCGACGGCAAGAAGTTCGGAAAGACCGAAAGCGGCAATGTATGGCTCGACCGCAACCGTACCACACCGTACGCTTTCTATCAGTTCTGGCTCAATGTGAGCGACGACGATGCAGAACGCTATATAAAGATATTTACAAGTCTGGACAAAGAGACAATCGACGGACTAGTGGAGCAGCACAAGGCAGACCCGGGACTGCGCGTGCTTCAGAAACGTCTTGCTGACGAAATCACCGTTATGGTTCACTCTGAAGAGGACCTCGAGATGGCGAAAGAGGCTTCTGGCATTCTCTTCGGAAAGGGAACCAAGGAGACACTGCAGAAGATAGACGAGGCAACTCTGCTCAACATCTTCGAGGGTGTGCCGCACTTCGACCTGCTGAAAGACAAGCTCGGACAGCCGGCCGTTGATCTCTTCACAAGCGACGAGGCCAAGGTGTTTGCAAGCAAAGGCGAGATGCGCAAGCTCGTACAGGGCGGCGGAGTGTCGCTCAACAAGGAGAAGTTGGCAGCGTTTGACCGTATAGTGACAGCCGAAGACCTCATCGACGGCAAGTATCTGCTCGTACAGCGCGGAAAGAAAAACTATTATCTCATCACAGTGAAGTAATAATAACATCATCATAAAACAGGAAAAGCCGCTTCTGAGCGGCTTTTTTTGTTATACGGGTGTGGTTTTGTATTATTTAGCAGCGGACATGACGCCGCATGATATGGCGCTTTATGTCGTGCATTGCGGGTTATGCCATAATATAAGGGGCATCTTTTCATGAATAACAGGACATTTCCTTATTATATATTATAAGGTGTGGTGTTGGGGGATACAGATGCGGTAGAAATTCAATGGTGATTGGTTCCAACGGATAGACCGCGGCATTGATGCCGTATAAGCGTTGCCCGTCTCTGCGTGGATGAATCCGTCAGGCACTCTTTCAGATTGTAAGCATGTTGCGGTTTTTTCGTCCGGGTTTTCTGATCTACCCCGAAAAATAAGCGAGAATTTGCGCGCGGACTTTCCTTCGGGCGCAAATACGCGAGAAATGAGAGTTTTATACAAACTATTGTATATCAAAGGCTTATATCCTAAAGCAATTTTTCCGCCGCGCGAAATGCACCGTTTCGGCACGTGATATGGCCTATATCAGGCCATGATATGCACAATATCACACCATGATATGGACGAAAACAGAGGCTGAAACAGGCATAATCGGGATGTAATATGAATTATCATGGATTACTAAACAGGGTATACGATAAGGCACCAAAGCCTGAACAGGCCTTTATGATGGTGTATTTAACATTTCTTTACATCTCTTTTGCGAATTTATTTTGTCAAAAAAAAGTCAAGAAAAACTGTAAGTCCGTCGCCTGAGTTTTCTTTAAACACGCTGATATGAGGCGTGAGAAAAAGCACGGGAAGCATGTGCATGTCATGGGAGAATGATTTATCGGTCGCGGCAATGTTATTCTATCATTATGTGATGAAATGCCTTCACGGCGTTATGCCGTATCGCATTGACAGGAAGTTTACTGCTGTTCTGTGGTACTTTATGAATAAAACATACCTTCGCCGAATTTCTGTCGGGCCGGTATGAAAAGCCGTTTTGCACCGTATAATCAAGGAATTCAGCTATCAAAAAAAGCGTCCGATCTGCTGACCGAACGCTTTTTCGTTGTCCCAGGCGGACTCGAACCACCACTGACAGAACCAAAAACTGTAGTGCTACCATTACACCATAGGACAAATTCGCATGCAAAGATAGTTGTTTTCCGCGCTATCACCAAATTTTTTACATCATTTTTTTATTGTATGCATATCCGGTAATATGCAGTAAAGGCACTGTTATACAGTGCAATAAGTATTCCACAACGAAATGTTATGGCACTTTGTGGCTTATGAAATATAAATTTATAAATATTTTTAATCAAAATTCAGTGCTATTTGAGGAATAATTTCTATTTTTGCAATATACCGCATTGATGCACAGAAAAGTGCATATACATATCAGATAGCTTACAAATATAAATTTAAACGGTAAATGGGTAGGACATATATTAATAACACTGACAGGAACTCAGTGCTTATAGTGGCCGTGCTGTTGGGAGACCTGCTGATATTGAATTTGCTTTATTATTTCTTCCTCATAAACTTCGGATGTAATGAGGGCACGGCATCGGCACGCCAGACCATGCTTATGGCATCGGTCATATATCTTCTCTGCACGTCGCGCAATGGTGTCGTGCTTTATAAGAAACATGCTACCAGATTCAAGATTGTGACGCGTGTGATACGCAATATGCTGTATTATTCGGTGTTCGGTTCAATCATTCTCTGGTATGGAGACTACAACTATCTGCCTTTCCCGATGCTTCTTCTTTTCTGGTCTTCGTCGGCCATACTGATAATATTGTTCCGATTTCTTGTCAGAAGTCTGGTTGTCTTTTACCGTTCTACCTCAAAAACACTGCGTAAGGTGGCCTTTGTCGGCAGTTACGACAATATCATATCTCTTTACAACGAGATGGTGTCGTCGCCTTATAAAGGCTATGAGATTGCCGGATATTTTGACGATGCGCCCAACAGTAAGTTTCCGGAGGAATGCAAGTATATAGGCAAACCGGCGATGGTTACATCCTTTCTGAAGGAACACGAGGACATACAGGAGGTGTACTGCTGTCTTCCTTCGGTGCGCAAGAACGAGATTCTGCCGATAATAAACCATTGTATAAGGAATATGGTGCACTTCTACAGTGTGCCTAACGTGACCAACTATCTGCATCATCGCATGTTCTTCAACATGTTCGGCAGTGTGCCTTATCTCAGCCTTTACCGCGAGCCGCTGAGTAAGGTGGGCAACCGCCTTATCAAACGTCTGTTTGATGTGTGCTTCTCATTCTTGTTTCTGGTCACGCTCTTCCCGTTTATTCTTATCGTAGTAAGCATAATCACGAAGCTGACAATGCCCGGACCGATATTCTTCCGTCAGTTGCGCAGTGGCATAAACGGCAAGGAATTCTATTGTCTTAAGTTCCGCAGCATGAAGGTGAACGACCAGGCCGACACGCTCCAGGCAACCAAGGACGACCCGAGAAAGACAAAATGGGGCAACATAATGCGCAAGACAAACATCGATGAATTCCCGCAGTTCATCAACGTACTGCTCGGACAGATGAGTGTTGTGGGCCCGCGTCCGCACATGGTGAAGCAGACCGAAGACTATTCGAAGGTGATAAACGAGTACATGGTGCGCCATTACATGAAACCGGGAATCACCGGATGGAGTCAGGTGACGGGCTATCGCGGCGAGACAAAAGAGCTTTCGCAGATGGAAAAACGTGTGGATCACGACATCTGGTATATGGAGCACTGGAGCTTCGGACTTGATCTTTACATTATATACAAGACGATTGCAAACGTATTCCTGGGCGACAAGAACGCATATTAAGCGTCAGCTGGTTCGTCCGGAGACGTATAAATAAAAACAGAGGCAGGCTTAGTGAAGTCATTTCACAGCCTGTCTCTGTTTTATTTATGTAAGTCCCTGCACGGCGGAAAGAGTGCTCCTGTGCGTCTGTAGGTGCCTTGTGTGGAGTCTGTTTCTGCGTTGCGGGATGTATGTTACGGTGTCGTGGAGACATCATCCGGCAACTCAGGCCGGATGATATGTTGTCTTACACGTAAGTCTCGAGGAATTTCACCGTACCCTCAACCTTCAGTTCCTTTGTTGTTGCAGGCACGAGGATGCTCTCTCCGGCCTTCAGACTTGTCACGTTGCCTTCGTTGTCGGTTATTGTGGCTTCGCCTTTCAGACCTATGAGGATAACGAAGCTGTCGAGCTCGGAGTAGTCGATTGTCATCGGTTCGTCCAGATCGTAGACAGCAGTGCAGAAGTATGGGCACTTCACGAGCGACACACCCATGTTCTTTGTGGGCAGATAGTTGGTGCGGTAGTTGTCCTCCACGTTGTAGTTGATGCACTCGGCAGCCTGCTTAGTGTGCAGTTCGCGGTAGTTACCGTCCTTGTCCTTGCGCTTGAAGTCATATATTCTGTATGTCACGTCGCTTGTCTGCTGAATCTCGGCGAGGAAACATCCTGTGCCGATGGCGTGTATACGGCCGGCCGGGAGGAAGAAGCAGTCACCCTCCTTCACGTCGTATTTGGCTATAGCGTCGACGATTGTGTCGTTCTCTACCATTGCCGCATACTCCTCAGGAGTGATTTTTTTCTTCAGTCCGCACAGCAGAGACGCGTCCTTCTCTGAATCCATCAGATACCACATTTCGGTCTTTCCGCGTTCCTTGCCCTGCATTTTTGCAATCTCATCAGTAGGATGCACCTGAATGGAAAGATCCTGACGTGCGTCTATAAACTTGATGAGCAGCGGGAACTCGTTGCCGAATCGCTTGTAGTTCTCCTTGCCGAGCAGCTGGTCTTTCATCTGTTCAACAACCTCGTTGAGGCTCTTTCCTTCAAATTCGCCTTCGCTTACGGTTGTCTCGTTACCCTTAACTCCGGATATCTCCCAGCTTTCGCCTACGTTCTCCTGTTCAACATTGAGGTGTTTGAAAGGGATGATCTTGTCGCCGCCCCATATGGTTGACTTGAGCAGCGGATTGAATTTTAATGGTTTCATGATGCAGTTGTTTTTATAGTTATTTGTAATTGAGAGCTTGTCTTGCTGTATGATTTGTGTCATCAGAGCTGTTTCCGTTGTCGCGTCTGTGTATTCCCTGTCAGTTGTCTTTCCAGAAAGCCGATGTGAATATCACGAGAACGGAGAATATCTCGAGACGTCCTATGAGCATAAGCATTGTGCATATCCACTTCACATTGTCCGGAAGCGTGCTCCATGACATTGTCGGTCCGATGTCGGTTCCGAGAGCCGGTCCTACGTTGCCGATGCTGCTGAGCGTTATTGTAACGGCGTTGGTGCTTTCCAGTCCTTGTGCTATGAAGAAGAACGAGCACACCAGACACAGTATGAGATCGACTGTGAGAAAGGCCAGAAGCGTTACTCTTTTGTTGTTCGGCACATTTATCTTGTCTACTTTCAGCGGAAGCACTGCGTTGGGATGCAGTATCTGTCGGAACTCGCTTTTGACAATCTTAAGCAGCATGACGCCTCTGATACATTTCATACCGCCGCTTGTCGAACCTGAACATGCTCCGACGAACATGCAGACAGACAGAACCACCCACGTGACATGCGGCCAAAGGCCGGCGTCGTCGCTGTAGAAGCCTGTTGTGGTGATGAATGCTATGACCTGGAACATGCTGCTTCGCAATGCATGTTCTATTCCGTAGCCGTTCTCTCTTATCAGTTCGAACGCGATGAACAGAGAGAACAGTGCCACCAAGATGAAATAAAGCCTGAATTCTGAGTTGCCGAACAGCTCTCTGAACTTGAGTTTCGCTATCGTGAAGTAGAGCATCGTGAAGTTTGTTCCTGCCAGAAAGCAGAACAGTATGGCGCTGTATTCTATTCCTGTACTGTGGAAATGGGCTATGCTGGCGTTGTGTGTGGCAAATCCTCCAGTGGCTGTTGTCGACATCGAATAGTTTATTGCGTCAAACCAGTCCATCCCAAAGAACATGTAGCTCAGGGCGCATGCCAGTGTCAGAATGAGATAGACGCTTCCTATCCATTTTGAGTTTGTGGAAAGCTTCGGGTGAAGTTTCATTCTGATAGGTCCTGTCGCTTCGGCTGCGAATATCTTAACCGAACCGCCGATGAGTGAAGGCAGTAGCGCTACTGTGAAGAACACGATACCAAGACCTCCTATCCAGTGGGTGAGCGAACGCCAGAACAGTATGGCGTGGGGAAGACACTCCACGTCGTCTATTATGGTTGCGCCTGTCGTGGTGAATCCCGACATGGTTTCGAAGTATGCGTCGGTGAAACTCTTTATGTATCCTCCGGTGATAAAAGGCAGTGTGCCGAACAGGCTGAAGAGTACCCACGCCAGTGTCACCACCAGATAGGCGTCACGGCGCGAGAGCATGTTGTCGCAGTTGCGTCCCATGTATCGCAGCACCGCACCGCACGCCGTGGTTATGGCTACGGCGCTGAGAAATGCGTTGGTGTCGTCCTCGCCGTAGCTCAGTGCCATGATAAGACACATCGTCATCAGCGCAGCCTCGATGAAAAGCAGCGATCCTATGATCTTGTATATGATTTTAAGGTTTATCATATGAACAGCTTTTCTATTTTCTTCATGTTCATATCGTGGCAGAACACCACTACCGAGTCGCCCGCATTGATGCGTGTGTTACCCGAAACGAGCATACCCTTTCCGTCTCTCACCAGGCCTCCTATGGTCATGCCTTTGGGCAGTCCGAGGTCCTTCACTTCCTTTTTGGTTATCTTGGAGCCCTCTTTCGGAATGAACTCTGCCACGTCGGCGTTGGCTGCCATGAGGAATCTTACGTTGCTGACGTTGGCATCGAGCATCATCTGATATATGTGGCTTGCGGCTATTGCCTTCTTGTTGATTATTGTTCCGATGTCGAGGCTTTCGGCCATACTTATATAATCGATGTTCTCCACCATGGCCACTGTCTTGCGGACACCGAGTCTTTTGGCTGTGAGACACGCCAGAATGTTGGTCTCGGCGTTGCCTGTCAGCGCCACGAAGGCCTGTGTGTTTCTGACGCCTTCTTCCGTAAGCAGCGTTATGTCGCGTCCGTCGCCGTTTATGATGAGCGTTTTGTCGTTGTCGAATATGTTGTTCAGCTGCTCACAGCGCGCCTCGTCGGCCTCAATTATTTTGGCATCCATGTAGTAAGGCATGTTTTTGACGGCTCTAACGGCAGTTGCTCCTCCGCCCATTATCATCACGTTCTTCACGTCGGCATAATGCTCTTTGCCTACAATCTGGCGTATATAGGGTATGTACTGGCGTGTGGTCATGAAGTATGCCATGTCGTAAAGCTGCAGCGAGTCGTTACCTCCGGGGATGATGGTCTCGTTCATTCGTTTTATGGCCACCACGTGGTAAGGGTCGTCCGGTCCGCAGAGCGTGCGCAGAGGTTGGTTCAGTATTTCGCAGCTCTCTCTGAGTTTGATTCCCATCATCACGAGAGCGCCGTCGTGCACTTCCCATCGCTGTCTCACCCACGACATCTTCAAGCCGTTGATTATGTCGGTAGCCGCGAGCATTTCAGGATAGATGAGCGAACTGATGCCGAGTTGTTTGAAAAGCTCCTGTGTGTCATGTTCCATGTATTCGGCATTGTCTATCTTGGCCACAGTCTTCTTTGCACCCATTGCCTTTGCCAGAATGCAGGCCGTTATGTTGGTGTTCTCGTCGGGTGTTACGGCTATGAACAGGTCGGTATCCTCGGCTCCTGCCTCCTTCAGCGCCTTCACGCTTGTGGGTGATGAGTTTATGGTGAGGAGGTCGAGGTCGGTTTCGCTGCGTTCGAGTCTTTCCTCGTCTTCGTCCATGAGTATGATGTTCTCATGCTCTCGCGCGAACAGCCGCGCCAGATGAGTGCCTATGGCATATGCGCCGGCGATGATGATCTTCATGTCAGTGTGTGTTTGTGTTGTCGGCACTGTGAGCGAGTGCCTTCTTTATTTCGTTCTTTATCGATTCAGTATCTGTTCCCGTTATCTTCTGCAGTTCGGCTACCTTGCCGTGTTCCACGAACTCGTCGGGCAGTCCTATGCGTGTTATGGCGGGATGATAGCCGTTGTCGCTCATCCACTCGAGCACGGCCGAGCCGAATCCTCCGGTGCGTACGCCGTCCTCCACGGTGATGATACGCTTGAAGCGGTGGGCTATGTCTTCGAGAAGACGTGTGTCAAGCGGTTTGGCGAAACGCATATCATAATGGGCTATGGAGGCTGTGCAGCCCTCTTCCTTCAGACTATCGATGGCCTGTCCGGCATTGTTTCCTATGGGGCCGAACGTCAGTACGGCCAAGTCGGAACCATCGCGCAGTTGCCGTCCCGTACCCACCTCGATCTCCTCGAAGGGACATTCCCAGTCGGACAACAGACCTCTGCCGCGTGGATATCGTATGACGAACGTTCCCTTACCGGGCAGTTGTGCGGTGTACATGAGGCGTTGCAGCTCGCGTTCGTCCATCGGCGAAGCTATGGTCAGGTTTGGTATGGGCCTCAGTGCGGCTATGTCGAATGCTCCGTGGTGTGTCGGTCCGTCCTCACCAACGAGTCCTGCGCGGTCGAGGCATATGGCTACGGGCAGGTTGAGAATGGCTGCATCGTGTATGATGTTGTCGTAGGCACGCTGTGCGAACGAACTGTATATGTTGCAGAACGGCATCAGTCCGTCTTTAGCCATGCCGCACGAGAATGTCACGGCGTGGCCTTCGGCTATGCCTACATCGAATACGCGGTCGGGCATCTCCTTCATCATGATGTTCATTGAGCATCCTGTAGGCATTGCGGGCGTCACTCCCACTATGCGCGGATTGTCCTTTGCAAGGCGCAGAAGAGTCTTTCCGAACACGTCCTGATAGCGCGGCGGGCAGCCTTCGGGCACTGTGTCGAGGCGCTCGCCTGTCTCCGGGTCGAACTTGCCTGGTGCGTGCCAGATGGTGGCCTCCTTCTCGGCAGGCTCATAGCCCTTGCCCTTTGTTGTGTGAAGATGGAGCAATTTCGGACCCTTCATGTCCTTGAGCTGTCTCAGCAGACGCACCACTTCGGCCACGTTGTGTCCGTCGAACGGTCCGAAGTAGCGTATGTTCATGCCTTCAAAAATGTTCTGTTGGTGGCTTAACGCTGATTTCAGTGCATTGTTGAGCCTTATGATGCCTTTCCGGCGGTTATCGTTCAGATATCCTTTGGAGTGAAGCCACTGCGACAGTCTGAATCTCAGACGGTTGTATGTGGCGTTGGTGTCGAGGTTGAGCAGATACTGCTCCATGCCGCCCACGGCACGGTCTATCGACATGTCGTTGTCGTTGAGTATGATGAGCAGGTCGTTGGGCGATGACGACACGTTGTTGATGCCCTCAAAGGCCAGTCCTCCGCTCATGGCACCATCGCCTATCACGGCTACCACGTGGCGGTTTTCGTTGCCCGTCTTCTTAGCCGCAACAGCCATTCCGAGTGCGGCTGAGATGGAGTTTGAGGCATGACCGCAGGTGAATGTGTCGTATTCGCTTTCCATGGGCGATGGGAACGGACGTATGCCTTTCAGCTTGCGGTTGGTGCAGAAGCTGTCGCGACGTCCGGTGAGAATCTTGTGTCCGTATGCCTGATGGCCCACATCCCACACGATACGGTCGTATGGCGTGTCGAATACATAGTGCAGCGCCACGGTCAGTTCCACCACACCGAGTGACGATGCCAGGTGTCCCGGATTGACAGACAGTTCGTCCACGATGTCCTCGCGCAGTTCACTGCACAGTTCGGGCAGCTCTTCCACGCTGAGGCGGCGCAGGTCTTCAGGGTATTTTATGCGGCTGAGCAGCCGCAGTTTGTTCTTGTCCATCTATATATTAATAATGTATCATGTAAACAGATATGCAAACTTACATAAAAAATTTCTTATTCCGAATATATCAGCATTATAATTTCATGTTTTTCGGATTATTCCCTCAGTGTGCTGTACGTGGTTCTGCGAGTCGGACAGTGGTGCATGGCGGGCGTATGTGTGTTTATGTATATTTTTTTATATGCTGTTGCATATTTATGCGTTACGCCCTTGATCAACTTTGTGAGAATTGTTTCCACGCGGCCGACGGTAGCTTTCGTCGCAAATATCCGCTTATTCTTATGTCTGTCTTATGTTGTTGTTAATCAATGATTTACGATATTTCTGTGGATGCTGTGCTGTCGGCAGACTTGTCATAAAGCCTATTTCGCATGGCGGAATGGGCCGTATTGCATTGCAGTATGGCTTTTATTGCATGCCGATGGAGTGCATTCGGGTGTGTCAAAGAGCCTTTCCTACGCGGCGGATGAGTCATTACGACTGTGTGACAGTATTGTCATGCGTTTCTTATACCCTTTGAAGACCGTCTGTGTTTCTATTTAGCTGAATTCCTTTATCAGAATTTTCTAAGTATATTTATTCATTTCCGGACTTCTCCGTGCGTCGTAATGACACACTGTGCGTGCAGTTGTGCGGTAAAAATATGCCGCACGTTTTCTTTTTGATGATAAGATTGCGTAAATCAGAACAAAATTGCTATCTTTGCCGATAGATGCCGACAGCGCCGGAGCGCGGGTGTCAGAGACCGTCAGGCCCGCGTCGTGAGACATGCAACCGACGGAAAATAATATCTATACCGTACTATTCTGACATTACTGAAAAACTGATAATAAAAACTATGTCTATGAAAAAAGGTTTACTAACGATGTTTTGCTTCTTCCTGACCGTATGTCTGTACGCAGGTCAGATAAGCAAGGAGCAGGCCCACGAAGCGGCAAAGGCGTTTCTGGCCAAACGGGGAATTGTGATGACATCCGATGCCACGCCGGCATACAAGGCCAGGAAAAAGGCCGCCGCGGCAGACGATGCAGGTTATTATATATTCAATACGGGCGGCAACCGCGGATACATCATTGTGTCTGGTGACGACCGTACCGAACAGATTCTGGGCTATACGGACAGCGGCTCGTTCGATCCTGCCACTGCGCCTGAGGGTATGATGGCATGGCTGAAAGGCTATGTGGAATTCCTTGAGCGTCTCGACCGCGAGAACGTCACGGCCAAAGTGTCCGACATGGCGAACGCTCCGCTGAAGGCGCAGCCGGCCAAGCATGCCATAAAACCACTCGTAACATGTAAGTGGAACCAGGGCGATCCGTACAATCTGCTCTGTCCTGAATATTACAACGAGGACGGCACAAAGGGCGACCGCAGCGCAACAGGATGTGTGGCTACGGCTCTCGCACAGGTGATGTACTACTACAAGTGGCCGGAGTCTGTCGTGGTCAGCATTCCGCGTCATTCGTTCGAAAGCAACGGACATCAGATAAGTCTGCCCGGCATACCGAAGGGTACAAAGATAGACTGGGCCAACATGACCGACATATACGACGCACAGAGCACCGACGAGCAGGAGATTGCCGTGGCTGAACTGATGCTTTATGTAGGTCAGAGTGTGAAGATGGGTTACGGTCCGTCGTCAGGCGCCGGTTTCAACGGAGGAAAGCCACTCGCACTCTATTTCGGATATGACGACGGCACGCACTCGGAGTTCCGCCATAACTATACTCTTGGCGAATGGACCGACCTTATATACAGCGAGATTGCCAGCGGACATCCGGTTGCTTTTGCCGGTACGTCCTCAGGAGGTGCCCATGCCTTCGTGGTAGACGGATATGACGGCGACGGCCTTTTCCACCTCAACTGGGGATGGGGCGGCGGCAGCGACGGCTATTTCCGCCTCGAAATACTCAATCCCGGCGACAACAGCGGCATAGGAGCAAGCTCGAGCAGCGACGGTTACTCGATGGGACAGGAAGCTCTCATCCTGCGTCTGCCGGACGATGTTGAGGCAGACGACGTATCGATGATGACCATCAACGACACCGAGATAAGAGGAAACGAGATATTCAGCAACTACATCAACTGGACCGGATCGACCAACAGCTTCGACTACGGTATCGGTTATGTGGCTGAGGACGGTTCGCTCGTGAGCATCGGCGAGACCAAACTTGCCGAGAATCTGGGCGCCAACTATTTCCATGGCGCCAGCTTCACCATTAGCGGTCTTGAGGAAGGAACATACAAGGTGGTGCCGATCAGCAAGACAACAAAGTCGGAAGTATGGAAGACAAGCTTCAATATAAAGGAGCGCTACATCATAGCCAATGTGAAGGCCGACGGTTCCTACACACTCGAGATGTACAACCGTCCGGTGGATCTGCAGATAGAGTCCATCACATTCACAGGCAACAAGGTTATGAACAACGAGCAGAAGCTCGACGTGGTGTTCAAGAACAACACCGATGAGTTCTATGGTGAGATATATCTCTTCGCAAGCAAGACAAGCAACAAGGGCGGACAGGCAAGCCGTTCGGCTCTCTCGCTCAAGAAAGGATACACCACGACGACCACATTCTTCTTCAAACCAACGGAGGCAGGCACATACAACATCTGGCTCACATACGATTCCAATGGAAACAACGTGGTGCCGGGCGGACAGACAACTGTAGAGATAACAGAAGCTGCGGTGCCGGGAGAACGCGATCTGCAGGTGAACTCGGTGACATTCGACAACATATCCTCAGGAACAATTTACGGCAACTTCATCACCGGTAAGGTGAGACTGACCAACAATTCGGATAACGATTTCGACGGCGCGATTAACGTCGGAATATGGAAAGGCGAGATAGGTCAGGGCACATTCTGGAGTTCCGGCAACAACATTGTGCCTGTTTATGTTGAGGCTGGAGGCAAGGCTGTGGTGACGTTCACATTCGAGAATCTGGAGTACGACAAGCAGTATGGTTTCAACTTCGCCTATTCTACAGGCGGCGAACTGTCTGGCGGCGGACTGGGATACGTCAACAAGCTGGCGCGCGGTATCGTGACATACGACAGCGAAGGCGCACGCAAGGCCATGTCGCCCAGATCAGTACTGACGCTGACGCCTAAGATTGTGGCAGTGGATGCACGCGGCATAACAGGTATTACAACGGTTTACATATCAAAGGCTCCCGATGCGCTCTTCTTCTTCGACGAAGGCACTACGCTGCCCGAAGGACTTGACATGAGCAAAGTGGTTGTTGGAGGACACATCGACGAGATAAGCCTCACGGACAACACACCATTCTATTCGCCCATCGACTTTACTGCCGGCAGAATAAGCTACAGCCGCGCCATAAGAAAAGCCGGAAAGGGCACTTCATGGGAGACTCTCTCTCTGCCGTTCTGCCCGCAGAGTGCTAAGGTGGACGGACGTAAGCTGGCTTACGACGGTTCGGACGGACTCAGCGTTATGGAGTTCAACATGACGGGCGATGACAACAATGTGTACTTCGCAAACGCTGCCGACATGCAGACAAGCGTGCCTTATCTCTACTCGGTGACTGACGAAAGCCTTGTGGGCAAGACCATCGTGTTCGAATCTGAGGACGCACTCGTGCCGGCAACAGGTTCGCCCGACATCGTGGCAGGCACCGACAGCTACTCTCACCGTGGCACAACAGTATCGTTCACGGGAAGCAATCTCTACGTGCTCAATGCCGCAGGAACTGCGTTCACACGTATGAGAAACGCCACAATCGTCGATCCTTACCGTTCTTACTTCGTATCGAAGCTGCCTGAAGAGATGATGGTGGAGGAGATTCCTGTAAGAGTTGTCAGCACAGGCATCGACGGTGTGACAGACAACAGCACCGAGAACGGCCAGGCAGATGTTTACAGTCTTGACGGCGTGAAGGCCGGTACGGCTGTGATAGAAGGCGGACGCATCGTCATGCCGTCACTGCCGAAGGGCATATATGTAGTCGGCGGCCGCAAGGTTGTGGTGAAATAACACAGCGAAAGGATGGTGGCGGCATGGCGCACGGGATTTTCCGACAGCGTGCACACCGCCACACTCCGCTATGACTTGCGCATGGCATGAGGGTGTGACAACAGCCGGGATATAATGAACAAATACAAAATAAAACAGAAAATGAACAAGAAAACTTATCTGGCTCTGTGTCTGTGCCTGTCGATGGCAGGTGTGGCAGGAGCACAGCAGCGCGACGGAGGCATCTCGCCCGACATGTTGCGCAGCATGCAGCAGGCTCATGCTGCAGTACCGTCGGCAAAGGCCATATTCAATGCAATGGCTTCCAACAAGATTGACGACATTGCCGTGAACTTTGCCAACCAGGGTGCGATAGACACGTATTTCAGCAACGAGACACCCAAACAGAGCATTCACGACCAGCAGAGCTCCGGCCGTTGCTGGATGTTCTCGGGATTCAACGTGCTGAGAGCCAACTTCGCAAAACAGCACGCAGACTCGCTGGCTGTGGAGTTCTCGCACAACTATCTGTTCTTCTATGACCAGCTGGAGAAGGCCAACCTCATGCTACAGGGAGTGATCGATCATGCCGATGAGCCGATAGACTCGGAGAGAGTGAGATTTTTCTTCAAGAATCCGCTCAACGACGGCGGTACTTTCTGCGGTGTCAGCGACCTTGCAGACAAGTACGGACTCGTGCCTGCGGAGGTACAGCCCGAAACTTTCTCGGCAGAAAACACAAGCAAGATGTCGTCGCTCGTGTCGTCAAAGCTGCGTGAGTTCGGACTCGAGCTTCGCAAAATGGCGGCTGACGGCAAGAAGGCGGCCGCTCTGAAGGCACGCAAGACCGAAATGCTCTCGACGATATACAACATGCTGTGCCTCACTCTGGGCGAACCGGTGAAGGAGTTCACTTATGCTTTCAAGACAAAGGACGGCAAACCTGTGGGCCAGCCGCGCAAGTACACTCCGAAGGAGTTCTATGAGGCAACAGTGGGCGGACCGGTGAGCGGCACTTTTATCATGGTGATGAACGATCCGCGCCGCGAGTATTACAAGACTTACGAGGTGGAGTACGACCGCCACACCTACGACGGACAGAACTGGAAGTATCTCAATCTGCCGATGGACGACATTGAGCGTCTGGCCATCGCTTCGATAAAGGACGGCCGCAAGATGTACAGCTCTTACGACGTGGGCAAACAGCTCGACCGCAAGCGTGGCTATCTCGACACCGAGAACTACGACTACGGCTCGCTGCTCGGCACCACTTTCGGTATGGACAAGGCTGAGCGCATCTCGACATTCGACAGCGGTTCGACACACGCCATGACTCTCACAGCCGTAGATCTCGACGAGAACGGCAAGGCCAAGAAGTGGAAGGTGGAGAACAGCTGGGGTGCTTCATACGGTCAGGCAGGCTGTCTGATCATGTCAGACAGATGGTTCCGCGAGTACATGTTCCGTCTTGTCGTGGACAAGAAGTACGTTCCGGCCGAGACTCTGAAGCAGTATGAGCAGAAGCCGGTGATGGTAATGCCGGAAGATCCGCTTTTCGGCACAGACGACTGATGGCGTAGTGACACGACATAAAAACAGAAGCGGCCGGAATGTAACGCACATTCCGGCCGCTTTGTTGTTGCCTTCGTCGCGACGGAACGTGGGCGGGTGGAAATTCTCATGGGATTGGACGGAATAAAAAACTGTTGTTTCAATCCCGGATTGATATTGAAATTTTCTGCCGGAGGGAGACAATATGGGGCACTTTCAGATTTTCAGTATCACGCGGTTTTTCCGCCCGAGTTTTCAGTTCTACCCCAAAAAATAAGCGAGAATTTGCGCGCGGACTTTCCTTCGGACGCAAATTCTCGAAAAATAAGAGTATTGCGTAATTTGCTGAACATCAAAGGCTTAAATGTAAAGATGAATTTTCCGTCATGCAATATGTACTGTTTTAGCATGTGATATGGTCTGTTTCAGGGTCTCAAATGCGCAATATCACACCATGATACGGGCTGAATCAGACCCTGAAACAGGCATAATCAGAATACAGGACGGATAATCCGGCATTACGCTACAGGGGGGATGGCAATGCCATACGGCCGGAAAGGGCCTTCTGAGTAGTGAAATTAACATTTCTTTACACCTCTTTTGCGAATTTATTTTGTCAAAAAAAAGTCAAGAAAATCTGTAATTCCGTCGCCTGAGTTTTCTCTGAAAACACTGATACGAAGCGGGTGGAAGAACATGGTAAGCGTGCGTGTGTCTTGAGCCGGCGGTTTGTCGGTTGTGGCGATGCGGATTTATCGTCGTGTGAGGAAATGGTTGTAGCGGTTCATACCACTATTTGTTGCCGGGACGTTTCTTGTCATTATACGGTTTTTCGTGACTGTAACCGGTCATCACGGAATTTACGTTGAACCGGAAACGGTGCTTCCCGTCACACCATACGTCAGAAAAGCAAAAGGGGCATGAACATTAGTTCACACCCCTTTGTCTTATTTTTAACTGATAGTCTGTATAGTCTTATTTGATAGCATCAGCCAGCTCAGCACCTGCCTTGAACTTAGCAACCTTCTTAGCTGCGATTGTTATCTTCTCTTTTGTAGCAGGGTTGATGCCTTCACGTGCCGGGCGCTCGTTTACGCTGAATGTTCCAAAGCCGATGAGCTGTACCTTGTCGCCTTCGATAAGCGCAGCCTTGATTGCCTCTACGGTAGCATCAAGAGCCTTCTTAGCGTCAGCTTTGCTCAGATTTGCGCCGTTTGCTATTTTCTCTATCAATTCTGTCTTGTTCATAATTATGAATTTTAAATGATTAAATATGTTGTATTTTATTTGTTGCTATCCTTATCGGGAACAAATATAAATTAATAGTTTTAGAAATCAAACAAAAAACAGAAAAAAGTGAATAAATTTTCGAAAAAAAGGCGTTTCCTACAGTTTTTTATTCAGCATAACAGATATTTTTTCGTAATTTTGCCCTCATGTTTTTTTAATAACAGATATATCGTATGTTCAATATTCCAAAGGTCACCAAGAACCTCCTGATCATCAATGTCATTGCGTATCTTGCAACGATGGTGTTCGGGCGTGGCATTGACTTGAATGATATGTTCGGACTGCACTTCTTTCTTGCTCCGGACTTCCATTTTTACCAGCTGTTCACCTACATGTTCCTGCATGCGGGATTCATGCATCTGTTTCTCAATATGTTCGCTTTGTGGATGTTCGGATGCGTGGTTGAGAATGTCTGGGGACCGAAGAAATTTCTTTTTTATTACATAGCCTGCGGTGTGGGTGCCGGACTGTTCCAGGAGCTGGCGCAGTTTGTGCAGTTCCATATAATAGCAAGTTCGCAGATACCGGGCGTAGGAATATTCGACCTTCTTCAGGTTGCTGAATACAATGCGGCCGAACTGAACCTGTGGACAACCGTGGGAGCGTCGGGTGCCATATACGGCATACTGCTCGCGTTCGGAATGATATTCCCCGACCAGCGCATTTTCATCTTCCCGATCCCCTTCCCGATAAAGGCCAAGTGGTTCGTACTGATATATGCGGCCGTTGAAGTGGCGCAGGCGCTGGGCACTCCTGGCGATGGCGTGGCCCATCTGGCACATCTCGGAGGTATGGCATTCGGCTATATGATGATACGTTATTGGCGCCGCCATCCCGGTTCAGGCTACGGAATGGACAGCGGAATGCAGTTTTTCGACAACATGCGCGCTTCATGGGAGCGCCGCAGGGCCAACCGTTCGACTGGTTACAGAAACGATGCAGGACGTTCGTCGGTTAATTCCAACGCCGATTGGGATTACAATGCACGCAAGAAAGCAGAGCAGGAGGAGATCGACCGTATTCTCGACAAGATACGGCGCAACGGATATGACAGTCTGACCAAGGAGGAAAAGCAGAAACTTTTCGACAGCAGCAACAGAAAATAGAGACAGTCCTGTGATGAAATGTCTTGGGAAATTAACGCTGCAGATTATTGCCGGCGCAAACATCGCAACCATTCTTGTGATGTTTTTTGTCGGCCACTGCGACATTTTCAACCCGGTGGACCATCCTCTGATGGCCACTGTCGGGCTGACGTTCCCGCTTTTCCTTTGCATCAACCTTGCTTTCACGGCTTTCTGGATTATATTCAGCATAAAACGGGTGATAATTCCCTTCGTCGGATTCATCGTGTGTTATGCTCCTGTGCGGGTGTACTCGCCGCTGAATATCAGCGAATCCCTTCCAGAAGGAACAATCAAGGTGATGTCCTACAATGTGTGGACCTTCAAGGACTGGACCGATGTCAGCCAGCCGTGCGAGATTGTTGATTACATTCTTGAGCAGAATGCCGACATCGTGTGTCTGCAGGAGAGCGGCACAATGAAAGACAAACGTGCCCGTATAAACCGGATGATGGCCACGCAGTATGCCTATAATGACACGGTGAAACCCTCTGGAAGCTCGGACGAAATAACCCTTTTCAGCAAATTCCCGATAGTAGGGAAGAAACGCATAAACTACGAATCAAAAAACAATCATTCTGCCGCGTTCATTCTGGACGTGCGTGGCGACACCGTCATTTTCATCGCAAACCATTTTGAGTCGATCGGTCTTTCCGCTGACGAGAAGAGCAGTTTCAAGTCGATGATGAAAGGAAAGATGGAGAAGGATTCGGCCAGAAGCGAGTCGCAGAAACTTGTCTCTAAACTCGGACGGGCCTCTGCCGTACGTGCTCCGCAGGCTGAGGCTGTGGCGCAGTATATCCGCGACAACAAGGGGAAGAGCATAATCCTCTGCGGCGACTTCAACGACAGCCCCATATCCTACGTCCGTCGCATCATTGCCGATGAGCTTACCGACTGCTATGTGGCAAGTGGTAACGGACCGGGAATTTCCTATCATGTGAGCGGATTCTATGTGCGGATTGACAATATCATGTGTTCGGACGACTGGAAGCCCGTCCGTTGCGTTGTTGACAGCAAGATAAAGGCCTCCGATCACTATCCGATAATATGCTGGTTGAAAAAACGCAGCGATATGGACAAATAAACTTCATAATGCCTTAAAATATACATAATTAAGTGCATAAATTTTTCGTAATGTGAAAAAAATATTATCTTTGCACGTCTATACATAGAAAAATAAAATAATTAATAATAATAAATCAAAATGCAAAACAAAGGAATTGTAATTGTAACAGCTGTCTTGTTGACGCTTGCAAGCATCTTTTATTTGTCATTCTCGGTTGCCACAAGCTATTATGACAGCCAGATGGCAAAGATAAAAGACCCGATTGCACAGCAGGACTACAAAGACTCTGTGAAGTATCTCGGAATTTATTCTTATCAGGATTGCCTTGAGACACAGATTGGACTCGGCCTTGACCTTAAGGGCGGTATGAATGTTATCCTCGAAGTAAGTGTTCCGGATGTAGTGACTGCGCTCGCTGAATATAAGACCGACGCTGCTTTCGTGAAGTCAATCAACGAAGCCAAGGCAGAGGAAGAGTCTAGTCAGAAAGACTTCTTGAGCCTGTTTATCGAGGCATACAAGAAAAACGCTCCCGGCCATCACCTCTCTGAAATCTTCGCAACACAGAGACTTCAGGGCAAGGTTTCGCCAAACAGCTCTGACAGCGAAGTGGAGAAAGTGCTCCGTGAAGAGATACAGGCTGCGATAGACAACTCTTTCACTGTTGTCCGCACACGTATAGACAAGTTCGGTGTTGTTCAGCCCAACATCCAGAAACTCGAAGGACAGGAAGGCCGTATCATGGTTGAAATGCCTGGTATCCGCGAACCTGAGCGTATCCGCCGCCTCCTCCAGGGAAGCGCCAACCTCGAATTCTGGGAGACATACAATGCCGAGGAAATAATTCCTTACCTCGTTCAGATAGACCAGACACTGGCTAACAATAACTCAGAAACTACTGACACTGCCGCAGTTGATACTACAGCTGCCAAGAAAGAAGCTGCTGCCAAGACACAGAACAGCAAGTTCAAACTTGCCAACAAGGCTGGCGAAGCTGCCAAGACTTCAGCTACAAGAGTATCTGCAGAGGCAAAGAAGGCCAACCCGCTGCTTTCTATGCTCACCACAACAGGTGCAGGCTCACTCAGCTTGGTAGGTTATGCAAACGTTCTTGATACAGCAGAAGTTAACAAGATTATCTATTCTGCAATGGCTAAGAAGATTCTTCCTTCAGACTGCAGACTGCTTTGGAGTGCCAAGGCAAGCGATGCTCTGAATGTGAAGAACATGTATGAGCTCCATGCTATGAAGGTTACATCTACCAACGGACGCGCTCCGCTTGAGGGAGATGTTATCACAGAGGCTTCAGATGAGTTCAACCACATTACTGGTGCTCCTGAAGTAAGCATGAAGATGAATTCAGAAGGTGCCCGTCGTTGGGCTGCTCTGACAAAAGCCAACATCGGAAAGGCAATAGCAATTGTGCTTGACGGCACTGTTTATTCTTCACCGCGTATTCTTGGTGAAATCTCCGGTGGTAGCTCTTCTATTACAGGTAACTTCACAATCGAAGATACAAAAGACCTTGCCAACACTCTTAAGTCAGGACGTATGCCTGCTCCTGCACGTATCGTTCAGGAAGAAGTTGTAGGCCCTTCACTCGGTGCTCAGTCAATCCAGCAGGGACTTATCTCATTCGTTGTGGCTTTTGTGATCCTTATGATCTATATGGTTGTCATGTACGACTTCATTCCGGGCATGATGGCCAACGCCGCACTGTTCGTTAACTTCTTCTTCACGCTGGGAATTCTAACGTCATTCCAAGCCGCACTTACCATGCCTGGTATTGCCGGTATTGTGCTTTCGTTGGGTATGGCGGTCGATGCCAACGTGCTTATATATGAAAGAACAAAAGAGGAACTCCGCAAGGGACTGGATGTCCGCAAGGCTCTCTCGCTTGGTTATAGCAACGCCTTCTCGGCCATCTTCGACTCAAACCTCACTTCAATCATAACAGGTATTATCCTTTATGTATTCGGTACAGGTCCTATCCGTGGTTTCGCAACCACATTGATAATCGGTATCTGCTGCTCATTCTTCACAGCTGTGTTCCTCACACGTCTTGTTTACGAGAACCGCATGAAGAAAGACAAGTGGCTCAACCAGACCTTCACAACCCGCATTTCGCGCAACTTCATGCAGGGACTCCATGTCCCATTCATGGGAATGTATAAGAAGACACGCACTGTTGCGATAATCTTCGTCGTTGTGATTTGCGCTTCGTTCATCATGCGTGGACTCAGCAAGAGCATCGACTTCACCGGTGGCCGCAACTATGTAGTGAAACTTGAGCAGGCAGTTGAGCCGGAGCAGGTTTCGGCAGCTTTGCGTCCGTTGTTCCCCAACAGTACGGTGAGCGCCCTTGCCCTCGGTACTGACCACAAGACAATACGTATCTCGACAAACTACAAGATAGAGTCTAACAATCCTTCTGTTGACAACGAGGTTGAGAACATCCTGTTCAAGGGTCTTTCTGATGCCGGAATGGTTACACAGAAGAGTGTTGAAGTATTCAAGAACCCGGATGTTCGTGCCGGTGGTTCTATCATAAGCAGTACCAAGGTGGGACCGGCTGTTGCCAAGGACATCACCAACGGCGCCATCATCAGTGTGCTGCTCGCTCTTGTTGCGATCTTCCTTTACATTCTCATCCGCTTCCACAATGTTGCCTTCTCTGTAGGTTCAACGGTTGCGTTGGCACTGGATGCATTGATTGTAATAGGTTTCTATTCACTCCTTTGGGGTATTGTTCCGTTCTCACTCGAGATTGACCAGACGTTCATCGGAGCCATACTGACGGTTATCGGTTACTCAATCAACGATAAGGTGGTTGTGTTCGACCGTATCCGTGAGAACCTCACACTCTACAAGAAGCGCGATCTGCAGACACTGTTCAACGATTCTCTGAACGAGACACTCGCACGTACAATCAACACCTCGTTCTCAACACTCATCGTGTTGCTGTGTATCTTCTTCTTCGGAGGTGAGAGCATCCGCAGCTTCTCGTTCGCAATGATCCTCGGTGTTGTATTCGGTACGCTGTCTTCAATATTCATTGCAGCTCCTATTGCTTACCTCACACTCGGTCGTAAGATCCGTAATGAGGAAGCAGCAGCAAATGCTTGATAAGACGATTTTTTCATAATTTCATATCAAAAGGTCGTATCCCGTTTCTGGGATGCGACCTTTTTTCATGCCCGCAGAGTCATGACGCTTGTGCCTGTGACGATATGTCTTTACGTACAGAGCTGTGTCTCATACCGCCAGACCATGCTTTTTTTCTTATGGATGGCGTCCTTTGCGTTGTTCGCTGACATTCTGTCCGACGTTTCTTTGCCGTTTATAACGCCTCCACGCCAATGACCGTGCGCTGACGGACGGTTGTGCCGGATGGCCCGTATCGTGGCTTTTATCGCGCCGGAACGGCTGTTCTGACGGATGTTGAACCATGAGGTGCCTGCCGTCCACGCATGTTCCGATATAGAGTAAATCATCTTCAGGCGTTATATATATAATAAGGTGTGGCGTGAAGAATGTTTTGTTTTGACGGATAAAAGAAGGACCCGCAGTATCAGAAAGGCACTTTGAGGTGACGAAGTAGGGGGCCGCTGTCTGACGTACGTGTGTTTCCGGTCCGTCTTAGTCGGAATAAGGATACGGCAGTCATCCGGTATGTGGAGGCAATGAAAACCCGGTCGGACCTGCTTTTATATGTGAAGCGTCGTATAATGGCGCGAAACTTCCGGATTAAGTGGGGTGGTGCAGATAATGACATGGCACTTATCCTTCGGTAACAGCGTTTTTATTCTTCAGAATCAGTGCTTTTATTGCGTGATAAGAGCGTTTCTATGCTGTAGTAATAAATTCAAATTGCCACAGCAGATAAACCATCCGTTCTGTGGCTTTTACATCCTTTTCGGGTATTTCCCTACCTCCGATATAAGCATCCTTAGTGAAAACTCAGAGGACAGACTTACGGTTTTTCTTGACTTTTTTTTGACAAAATAAATTCGGAAAAGAGGTGTAAGGAAATGTTAAAACCTATACAATAAAGGTTCTTTCAGCGTTTTCCACATTTCCATATACCCTGTCTGATAGTGCGGAACAATCCGCCTCGTGTTCCGATAATGCCCATATTACGGTCCGTTTAAGCCCGTATCATGGCATGATATCAAGCGTTTCAGCCCCTGATATGGGCTTAAACGGACCATGAAACGGTGCTTATCGCAGGACGAAAGAATGGTCTTTAAATGTAAGTCTTTAGCGCTCAATAACTTGCGTAAGCCTCTCATGACTCGCGAATTTGCGTCCGACGTAGAGCCGGCACAAAAAAACTCGCTTATTTTTCGGGGTAGAATCGGAAACTCGGGGCGAAAAATCAAAAACCGGTTATAAATTGAAAGCAGCACGTATTGTTTCCCTTCATCGGCTGACAATAACATTGATGCGGCAATGACGCCGTAGCTTTCCGTCAAAAGCAAACCATGCTGATTTTCCGCTTTTCAAGTATTATTGCTGTGAAGGCATATTCCGCAGCCGTTCCAATAGATGTATGCCTCGTGTATATATAAATGAAAATCCCCGAAGACCGTTCATGATCTTCGGGGATTTTCGTTTCAGGCTGTCGGTCGCTCCGTTTCCGGATGCTCCGTGCAGACTATTTAGAGCGCCGGCAGTGGGCCGTGCGCTGTTGTTCTTATTCCGGCATCATTATAACAGAGATGTGGTTGCCCGGCTTGAGGAATTCCTTCATGAAGTCGCAGATGCTCTGAGTGGTCTGAGCCTCTACGGTCTTCTTGGCGTCGGTGTACATATCAATGCCGTTATTACGGTAAGTGTCTATCACGCTGAGCCAGTAGTTGTTTGTCTTGCTCTTGTCGTCGATATCCTTCAACATCACGTCCTTAACCTTCTTGAGCATGCTTTCGTCGCATGTCTTTGTGAGGTTCTTCACCTCTTCGTTCATTATCTTCACGGCCAGTTCCTTCTTGTCAGGGTTCATCGGGCAGTAAGCGAAGAGTGTGATGCGGTGTGACTTGTCGATAAATATTGAGGCAATGCCCTGTGCGCCTACTGAGTAAGCAGCGCTCTCTTCCTCACGTATCTTCTTCAGATAGATCATCGACAGCACCTGTCCGGCGATGTCTGCGCGTACGGAATTCTCGAGAGTGTACGGCATCTTGTAGTTGTTCCATATCATGTAGGCTGTAGCCTGCGGAGTCTCCTGCTTGCGTTTGAACTCGTTTACGATCTCACCCTTCTGTATGATTGATGTTACCTTGCCTTTCTCTATCTTGCCTTTAACCGGCAGAGATGCGATGTACTGGCAGATGAGCGGGCGGATGGAATCCTCGTCGAAGTTGCCTATGAATGTGAATGTCCATTCAGAAGCGTTTGATGTGCGCTCCTTTGCAATCTGAAGGATGCGGTCGTAGCTTACCTTCGGCAGGTCTTCAACAACCAGCGGTTTGAGACGTGGGTTGTGGCCGTACATTGTTGCTGTGAGCGAGTCGCTCAGTGCAACATCCGGTGAGAGTGAGCGGTTCTTCAGAACTACCTCATACTGTTTCATGAGGTTGTCGAACGACTTCTGGTCTTTGTTGATGTTTGTGAAGTAGAGATAGAGCAGCTGCATCATTGTCTCAACGTCCTTAGGAGTTGACGAACCGTCTATGTGCATGTGTCCGCCGCTTGTCAGATTTACGTTGGCAATCTTTCCGGCGAGCGCCTTGCTCAGTTCGGTCGTTGAGAACGATCCGAGTCCGCTCGATGCGATTACGTCGTCGAACACCTTCAGGTTCACGTAGTCGCTCTCTCCGTAGAGCGATTCACCTCCGAGGCTTTCACCTTTGAGCAGCACCTGGTCTTTCTTCAGGTCTGTCTTCTTCAGTACCACTGTGGCACCGTTAGAGAGTTTCAGCTCTGTATATCCGAACTTGTCGTTCTTCTTCTCGCTCTTTATTGTTCCGGCTTTCGGTTTCTCGGCTATGAGCGGTTCGTTCTTCACGTTGTCCACGTATGCGGTTATCTGCTCGGCACGTGCAGCCTTGAGGGCTCCCAGCAGCGCTTCTTTTGTAGGATAAACGTTGCCTTCTTTCTCGATGTTGAAGTTCAGTATCACGAGATTGCTGTCGTTGGCCGGCACAAGCTCCTTCATTACCTGATTGACAGCATCTACCGGAATCATCGGCACAACCTGCTTCATTGTCTGATAGGTGAAATCTATCGAAGGAATAGGTTCGTTTGTGAGGAAGTTTCCAAGATACTGGCTGTAGAACTGCTCGTTGTAGCGTTTGTCCTTGTTACTGTACTGCTTGTCGAGCGAGCTCAGATAGTCTTGTCTGTAGCGCTCGTATTCAGTAGCGGTGAATCCGAACTCAGCGGCGCGGCGTGCCTCTACGAATGCAGCCTTCAGCGCGTCGGCTGTCTTGCTCATGTCCTTCGGAGCGATGCCTAAGTCGAATGCGTCCTTTGTCTTTGCGAAGATGTAGGTGCCGTCGCTTGTCATAGCGTTCACGTAAGGGCAGTCGGCATTGAGCGCAGCCTCGGTGAATCGGTTGTTAAGCATGCTCACGGCAGCGTCCTTGACATACTGATATACCATATAAGCCATGGTGTTCTTCAGTGAGTCAGGGAACACATCGTGCTTTATCATCACCTCGAGCATGTTGTTGCGCTGCTCCTTATCCTTGTCGATAATGACGATAGGCTCGGCGTTGTCGGGCACAGGCTCGTCAACAACAGGTGCTGCGTTCTCCGGATTCTTTATGTCTCCGAAGAGCTTCTTTATCTCAGCCTCTACGTGATCTACGTCAACATCGCCGACAACGATAATGCCCTGGTTCTGCGGATGATACCATTTGTGGTAGTAGTCTATCAGTTCCTTCGGCTTGAAGTTGTCGATTACGCTCATCAGACCGATAGGATAGCGCTGACCGTATTTGGAACCCGGATAGAGATTCGGCAGGTTACGCTCGAACATACGGCCCGATGCGCTTGAACGCATGCGCCACTCGTCGTGAATCACTCCGCGCTCCTTGTCTATCTCTTTCGGGTCGAGTGTCAGCTCGCTTGCCCAGTCGTGCAGTATGAGCAGGCAAGAGTCGAGAGCCGACTGACGGTCGGTCGGTACGTTGGAGATGTTGTACACAGTCTGGTCTATTGAGGTGTATGCGTTCAGGTCGCGTCCGAACTTCACGCCGATACTCTCGCAGTATCTCATGACCTCATTGCCCTCGAAGTTCTTTGTACCGTTGAAGCACATGTGCTCGAGGAAGTGTGCCAGACCGCGCTGGCTCTCCTCCTCCTGTATCGAACCCACTTTCTGGGCGATATAGAAGTTGGCGCGGTTCTCCGGCCAGTTGTTGTGACGTATGTAGTACGTCAGTCCGTTGTCCAGTTTACCTATGCGCACGTCCGGATCTACCGGTATTGTGGGCATCTGCATCTGGGCTTGTGCAAGTCCTGCGAAACATACGAGGACTGCCACCAAGATCTTTCTTAGTTTCATAAAATATAGACTTTAATTTTGATGTGTTATATTTTCAAGTTGCAAATTTACCTCTTTTTATTTAAACATAAGCCTATTGATGACAATAAAAAAGGCAGAGAGACTTTTTTATGAATGTTTAAACATTTAAAAGCGTCTCTGTCTTACCTTATGATTTTCCGTCCGCCGCATTTTCTCTCTGCCTTTCGGCGTACATTATGTTGCGCGGATGGTGTTCCAGTATCTCCTGTCTGAGGGTGGTCATATCCACGTGTGTGTATATCTCCGTGGTCGATATGCTTTCGTGTCCCAGCATCATCTGTATGGCCCTCAGGTCGGCTCCGCCCTTCAGCAGTGCCGTGGCGAACGAGTGGCGCAGCGTGTGCGGCGACACTGTTTTCTCTATTCTGGCCGCCTCGGCGCATCGTTTAATCATTATGAGTATCATCGTGCGTGTGAGATGTGCCCCGCGCCGGTTCAGAAAGATGAAATCCTCCTCGCCCGGTTTTATGTTCATGCGGTCGCGGTCGATGAACCACAGCTTCAGTTCCTTCACCGCCTTGGCCGATATGGGCACGAGTCTCTCCTTGCGTCCCTTACCTTTTATGCGTACGAAATTGTCGCTCATGAAAAGGTCGGACAGCTTCAGCGCGGTGAGTTCCGACACTCGCAGCCCGCACGAGAAGAGCACTTCTATTATCGCCTTGTTGCGTTGGCCCTCCGGTTTCGACAGGTCTATGGCTGCCTCCATGCGGTCGATCTCCTCCGTGGTGAGTACTTCGGGCAGATGCTCGCCCAGGTGAGGCCACTCCAGCAGTTCGGAAGGGTCGTCGCTTATGTATCCTTCCATCTGCAGATACTTGAAGAACGAGCGCACGCCGCTCAGTATCCTTGCCTGCGACGACGGCCCTATGCCGTGCTCGTGGAGCGTTGCCGCGAAGTGTTCCAGATGCTCGCGCCTCACCGTTTCGGGCGTCAGTCCCTCGCGCTTCATGTAGCGTTCGAGGTGAGCCAGGTCGTTGCGGTAGGCCTCTATGGTGTTGGCCGAGTAGTTGCGCTCCAGTTTCAGATACCGCAGATACTTTTTTGTCGTCGTGCTGCCGGCCGTGTTCTTCTTCTGCCTGTCGTCGTTCTTCACCTCGTCGCTCACTCGCTCTTCTTGAGTTTGAAGCCCAGGCTTATGCCCTTATAGTTGCTTATGAGCGAGTTAACTACCGATGCGGTCGAGTTCACCTGTGCCGCCAGGTTGGTAACGGCCTTGAGTCCGTCCATGAGTTTCTCCGACTCGAACAGCAGAGTCATCTTGTCGCCGCTCACTTCCACATTGGTCTTGAACGACAGTCCGAGGCGCGTTTTCATTGTGAGCGTCTTGTTTTCGGTGTCGAGCGAGTATGTACCTTGAGTCTCCTTGCCGTTTATGGTCGATTTGTATGTGCTGTCGGCGTTGAAGGTGATGCTTATCTTGTCCAGTCCCACCTTCTTGTACACGTCGCTCAGTTTGTCGTTTACCTTCGAGTTTGCTGCTGCGCTTCCCAGCTGTGCCAGCAGGTTGTCGCTCTCAAGTTTCATTTGCGGGCTGTCGTAAGTCCATGTGCCGACTATTGTCTCGGTAGTTGTAGAATTGCCTGTGAGTTTTCCGGCCACGTCGCTTATGCCGTTCAGAATGTCTTTGAGGCCCTGTGCCTGTGCGCTCATGCAGCAAATGCACATCAGCATTGCTGTGAGCATCAATCTTGTTTTCTTCATCATTTTGTTGTCTTTTTGTTATGCGCGGCAAAAATACCAAATAATTTTGTCATGTAATAATGTGTCTGTGATATTTTATAATTCTTTATGCCATGCATCTGTCGTGCCTTCCGCAGTCCGGGCGTGTGTCCATGCAGTGTATCCGTCAGGCTTTTGCATATTTATGCAGAAAAAGTGTATGCGCCATGCTCCGGTTTCTCTCTCAACTCAACGAGAGTGCCTCTGTTTTCCGGAAAAAATATTCCGGTCGCAAATTCGCGAGTTTTGAGAGGGTTGCGCAAGTTGTTGTCAGTCAGCGCCTTGTGCTTACCGGCGGTCTCACAGGCTTCTTTTCGTGCTGCGATAAAGCCTTTATCAGGCCCTGATATTGCCTGTTTCGTGTGCTAATCTGGTCTTTTTCAGCCCATGAAATGATGCATTTCACGGCCTCAAAAAGACTCTTTCGCCGGAGGATGTGCCGGCGGCGGGTGTGCGGTGCGTTTTTCCCGGTTGCGAAAAAGCCTTTCCGGGGTGTGACGATTTTCTATTTTGAAAAAAATTTTTGTCAAAATTTTTTACCGTCAAATTTTGCATATTTATTCATTTATGCAGTTTCTCCGCTTGTCTGCCGGTTCTTGCGCGTCGGGCTGCGGACGCATCCATGGGCAGCGGTATGGGCTGCGCTACTGCTAACGAAAGTTAAACCTGTGCTGCGATACAATTTTGTTTATAAAATAATTTGGTTTATAACGTAAACTTATTTATATTTGCATTGTGAACAGTCAGTCCGTCCCTGCGCTCCCGTCCGTCTGCAGAGCCTGTGGCGCGCTTCACGGTACAGACCGCCTGTGAGCACCAATAGACAAACAACCCCTATTCATCCATTAAACCAGGAAAAGCTATGAACGAAAACGAGAAAACGCGTAACGGTCGTCACGACCTCAATTCCGGTGCTGAAGACGCCGGACGCAGTCTGGAGATAATAAAGCAGTCGATAGAGCAGAGTCGCCGCGACGTGGAGCGCTACACCGGCCGCGTGATGCTGCTTTGGGGCGCGCTGGTGTTTGTCACGGCCCTCGTCGTGGGCCATCTGTGGCAACATACGGGCAACGCCTCGTGGAATCTGTTGTGGATATTCATGGCCGTGGTGGGCATATCGGCCGCCTCTGTCATGTCGCGCACCCACGGTGTGACGCCCCGCTCGTTTGTGAGCAAGGTGGTGGGCTGCGTCTGGGCCGTGTTCGGCGGCGCATGCTTTGTGGTGTGGATACTGAGTGCCGTAGCCATGAATCTTGGCATTGAGTCACTGCCCATTACTCCCGTCATCATTCTGCTCATGGGTTTTGCCGGAGTGGTGAGCGGCTATGTCATCGGCAACCGCCTCATTCTGGGTGGCGCGGCCGGCGCCGCTGTGGTGTGCACATCTTATGCGCTGGTCTATGCAGGGCCTTACGAGATGGTGGCCATGGCCCTTGCCGTGCTGTGCGAGCTGGTCATTCCGGGCTTCTTCATCTGTCTGCGCCATCGCCGCAAGGCCTGAAACATGTGCTGCCGCGGCGGTTGTGGGGCCGAGACTCACATGCCGCCGGCGGCTGACATTGATTATATGAAACCGAAGAAACAAAGTTTATGGAAAACAAGAATATGACGGAGCAGGAGAGTCTCCGTGTGATAACCGACATGATAAACCGCGCCCGCAAGGAGAACATCGGCCGGTTCAATTTCCTTACCGTCTATGGAGCGCTCGCCTTTGTGATGAGCCTCGTGGCCAAGTTTGTTGAGCCCGGTCCGTGGATGTGGGCATGGATGGCCGTGCCGGTGGTGAGTCTGGCTGTGCCTTTTGTGCTCTACAGAATGTGGACCTGGCGCGGCATGTTCTTCAGCCGCATACTCCGCAGCGGCTTTCTGCTCTTCGCCTTCATGGGACTTGTGGCAGCCTATTATTCGCTCAAGGGGAATATGAATCTCACCATTGTCATGATGGTGGCTCCGCCTGCCTGCGCCATGCTGTTGCTGTGCGGCCTGCTGCGCTCTTCCGGTCTGCTCGTTATAGGCGGCTGGGGTATCGTCATCATCGTGAATGCCGTTTTCGCCGACAGGCCTTTCTTCTCCGGCATCGGACTGCACAGTTCGCTTTATTACATATTTTTCTATCTGTTCTGTGTGCTCGAGGGCTTGTCTATCGACCGCGAGCGTAAAACCGAATGACGTATGGACAGCAGGTTCAAACCGCTCAACCCCTTGCTCCACAGCGAACTGCGGCTCGCCGTGATGTCGTTGCTCGTCAGTGTGGACGAGGCTGACTTCACGTGGCTGCGCGAACAGACCGGAGCCACGGCCGGCAACCTGAGTGTGCAGATAGACAAACTGGCCGCGGCAGGATACGTGGAGGTGGAGAAAGGCTTCAACGGGAAGCGTCCGCGCACCACATGCCGCATAACCGACAACGGTCTGCAGGCCTTCTCCGACTATGTGGAGGCACTGAAGGGATATATCGTGAAATGAAAACTTACAAACCATAAAACTTATATGAAACTGAAAAACGCAACAAGAATTCTCGCGGCCGCGCTCTTTACGGTGGCTGCACTGATGGCCGTTCCGGCGCGCGCGGCTGAAGAATACCGTGCCGAAGTGAGCAAGGACTCGCTCATGCAGAAGGCCGTGGCGTGGCTGGTGTCGGATGGCTGGTTCGTGGAGAGCATCGACTCGTCTTTTGGATTTGTCAAGGCCAAGAAGTTTGAGAACAGTGACAAACTGCTCAGTGTGACCACTGCCACTCGTACAGAGGTGAGTGTCATCATCCGTCCGGCAGGCGACGCCGCATCCACATTCGTGGTGCAGGCTTACGTCACCACCCAGGCACTGAAGCAGATACTTGCCAAGGAGGGACTGACCGACGACAACGAGCTGTGCCGCAAGATAGCCGACGGCATCAAGGCACAGAAGTAAGGCGTGGCGGTTTACGTTTTTTTAACTGCCGGCTGTGAGTGACGAAGTCATAAAATATATAGATTTGCAATCTAAGTGAGAGTGAATCGGATGTATAATTGTTTTTAGTTTTATGACAGTATGAATGTAAGACTGTTTCTCATGGCAGCCGTATTGGTGTTGTTTACGGCGTGCGGCACGCTGAAGTCCGGCAGCCGTTTCAGTACGGAGAAGGTGGAGTTGGGCATAAGCGAGGACGAGTTCGTGAAGCGTTATGGCAAGCCTCTCGCCCGTGAGGCCCAGAGTATAGAAAACAACCGCAGGGTGGACAAGCTGCTTTACATAGAAGCCGTTTTCAGAGATCAGTGGGTATCTGTCACCACGGAGTTCACCTTCATCGACTCGAAGCTGGTGAAACAGGAGGTGGTCAAGACCGAACTGATGTATAAACATGGCAACGATGACGATTGATGGTGTCGCGGCCGGACGGTCTGTCCGGCGTGTATGCGGCACGTAAGAGTGTCGGTCGTCAGCCGTATAATCGCCACATGATATACAAAAGAAAAACGGCGGAGAAGTCATCGCTTCTCCGCCGTTTCTTTATTTTGTGAAATTTCCCTGATTGTCTATGTATCCTTTTGTGCGCCCCTTGCGCACCTCGAAGTACGGAGGTTCGTCGCGCAGCGATATGTCATCGTAAACGAATTCGGCCACCACGGTGTCCTTGCCGTCAGGAAGGATGAGTCCCATCTTGCCGTCCTTCTGTGCTATGACCGGCATTATGCTCAGATCGTCCATATATACGTAGCAAGTGCGCAGGAAGTCGTACTGTGGACTGATGAGCACATTGCCCTTGTAGTCCTTCATTCCGAACTTGCCGTCCTGCTCGAATATCTCGTGATACTGCATGTATTTCGACTTTATGCGGTTCAGATAGTACACAGCCTTGCGCTTGTCGTTCACCATCCGCAGCAGATAGGCGAACGTATCGCAGTAGTTGGCCATGGCTCTTGCAAGCACAATCTTGAAGTCAAGACCGCTAAGCACTTTGCGGTTGAGGTCTATGTAACGTGCGATGGCCTGCTCCTTCTCAGGTACTGACATGTGGGCTATGCGTTCCTCGAACATCAGCATGGCGTGTTTGGTGCCCGACATGGCCTTGATATAGCGGTGTATCTGGCGCGCCATCTCGTCGCATACAAACTTGTCGATTCTCTCTTCTTCAATAGGATCAACGTATGTCGATTCAAAATTGTCAGGTGTGATCTTATCGTTCATAGCTTTGGGTTTCGTTTGGCTCAAAGTTACGATAATTTACCGAAACAGCCAAAACAGTATTGTCTTTTTTCCATAAAAATGTTCCCGACGGCCTGATTACATTGCCGTTAACTAAATGAAAAAAGCTTGTTACGCCGTTGGATTTCAGGCATTTTATTGCTAAATTTGCGCAGTCAAGACACTATTGCTGATATAATGAAACGGAAAAACGCTTTTGTCTTTTTTATTCTTGCATGCGGTCTGTCGGCACTTTCGCAGAGTGTGTCGGCTCAGAAACGCCTGTCGGCCGCGGAGGCACGGCAGGAAGAGCGTGTGCAGGTGGACAAATGGATGGGCGAGGTGAGGACTGGTTACGGCGCGATGTGGCGTGCCGGGGTGTTCACGCTCGACTCGCTGCGCATGCCTTTCATGTATAAGGTGTTCGGAGAGAAGCCTGCCGACGGACGCAGCTTTTACATATCAATGCACGGTGGAGGCAGCGCTCCTACCGAAGTGAACGATCAGCAGTGGCGCAACCAGATTGTGCTGTATGCTCCTAAGGAAGGAGTGTATGTGGCTCCGCGTGCTCCTTTCGACGATTGGAACATGTGGTTCCGTCCTCAGATGGATGCTTTCTTCCAGCAGCTCATTGCAGCCGCGGTGGCAGAGATGGGTGTCAGCCCCGACAAGGTTTATCTGCTTGGCTATTCGGCAGGCGGTGACGGCGTGTGGCGCATGGCTCCGCGTATGGCCGACCGGTGGGCCGCGGCCTCGATGATGGCAGGTCATCCCGGTGAGGCTTCGCAGCTCAACCTGCGCAATGTGCCCTATATGATATGGATGGGCGAGAACGACGGCGCCTACAACCGCAACCGTCTGGCTGTGGAGAAGGGCGCGGTGATGGACAGTTTGCAGGCTGCCGACCCTGAGGGATACGTTCACGAGACTCACATCATCAGCGGCAAGGGACACTGGATGGAGCGTGTCGATACGGCAGCCATAGCATGGATGGCGAAATACAGACGCAACGCTGTGCCCGAACGTGTGGTGTGGCGGCAGGAGGAAACAGTGCGTCCGTCCATGTACTGGCTGAAAGTGGATGCCTCGGAAGCGCGTCCCGGCATGCAGATAGTGGCAAGCAGAAAGGGCAACCGCATCATTGTGGAGCGCTGTGATTATCCGTCCTTCACACTGTGTCTGAACGATGATGTGGCCGATCTGGACAAACCTGTCATTGTGGAATATAATGGTCGCAGGCTGCTGAAGAAGCGTGTGAGGCGTTCGGCCGACATTATAGCACGCTCGTTGCGCGAGCGTCAGGATCCGAGGCTCGTCTTTTCGGCAGAACTGGAGGTGAGGATGCCTGACTGACATACTGAATACTGTGACGTCCGGAGCGCAATTACGCATCCGTGACGTATGGCTGGCGTATTGCTTTTCTTACAATTATCGGAAACAATAAAAGGATATAAGAATAATAATATGAAGAAGTTTTTTTTGACCGCGGTCGCTTTGTTCGTGATGGCGGTGACGGCGTTTGCCGAAGGGCGCGCCAAGTATGTGTTCTATTTCATTGGCGACGGTATGGGTGTCAACCAGGTGAACGGCACCGAAACCTATCTTGCCGCAGTAGAAGGATACATCGGCACTGTGCCTTTACAGTTCGCACAGTTTCCTTATACAGGTTTTGTGACAACATTCTCTGCCACTAACGGTGTGACCGATTCGGCCGCTTCCGGTACGGCACTTGCTACAGGCAACAAGACGAAGAACGGCGTTATAGGCATGCTTGCCGACCAGCAGACAGCCGTGAACAGTGTGGCTGTGTGGGCGAAAAAGGCCGGCGCGGCTGTAGGTGTGGGTACAAGCGTTACGGTGAACCATGCCACTCCGGCATCGTTCTACGCTCACCGTCCAGACCGCAACATGTATTATGAAATAGGAAAAGACCTCATCACTGCCGGATTCGACTTCTATGCAGGCAGCGATTTCGCCAATCCTGAGAACAAGGACGACGCCACTGCCACCGGCTCGCTCTACGATCAGTGTGCCGCAGCAGGCTATACCATAGCACGCGGATATAAGGATTTCCAGAAGAAACTGAAGAAATCGGACCGCATAATCCTCTTCCAGCAGGAGAAGGACAACGCCGGTGACCACTCATCTCTGGCTTACGCGATAGACCGTACGGGCTCAGACATGACACTGCAGGATATCACAAGAGCCGGAATAAGCGCACTGACAAAGCAGAACAAGGACGGTTTCTTCCTTATGATAGAGGGCGGAAAGATAGACTATGCATGCCATGCCAACGACGCAGCTGCAGCATTCAAGGAGACATACGACTTCGACAAGGCCATCCGTGTGGCTTATGAGTTCTACGAGCAGCACCCGGACGAGACACTCATCGTCGTTACGGCAGACCACGAAACGGGCGGTATAGTGCTCGGACGCGGCAAATACGAACTGCACACCGATCTGCTGAAGTATCAGAAAATGAGCGCAGAGAGATATTCAAAACATCTGGAACAGCTCTACAAGAAGTATGGAAAGAAACTCACCTGGGAGCAGGTGGAGAAGGACCTGAAGGCAAACTGGGGCTTCTGGGACAAGTTCAAGCTGACCGATCATCAGACCGACAGACTCAAGAAAGCATACAAGAACCTGACCGAAGGCCACGACGAGGGAAGCGAAAACCTCTATTCCACACTCAACGGAATATCCGATGCTGCACGACGCACCATGGCTGAGGCTGCGATGGTGGGCTGGCAGAGCGGCGGTCACTCCAACGGTTACGTGCCGGTGTTTGCCATCGGTGCCGGAGCTGAGGCTTTCACAGGCAAGATGGACAACACCTTCATTGCCGGAAAGATAGCCGACGCTGCCGGATGGGATAAGGAATAAGTATAACGGAATATAAATGTGTGACAGCGGAACCGCTCCGCCCGTAACGGGTGTGCGGTGCCGCTGTCTTCGTTTGTAGAGCATGCAGTCCTCATGTGTGCCGACCGGCAGCCGGCGACGGAGGCAAAACCGTAATTCGGGTATTTTAATCTGTAATGGCGATATGGTGGGTATGGCTTTTTGTTTCTACTTTTGCATCGTAACAAAATGAATACTATTATGTCCAGACTTATTATCATCGCAATGCTGATATTTATTGCAGGAAACATTAAAGCACAAGAAAATATGAACATGAAAACCAGACAACAGTGCCTTGTAACCATAGGAGCACAAGGCGCAAAAGGCGACATCGCCGCATTGGACGGTGCCATTGACGCGGCCTTGGACAACGTCCTGACCGTGAACGAGATAAAGGAAGCACTCTCGCAGCTTTATGCCTACGCCGGATTTCCGCGCTCGCTGAACGCTCTCTCCACGCTTCAGACGGTGATGAAACGCCGCGACGCCGAGCACAGAGAGTACGAAACAGGACGTGAGGCCACCTCTCTGCCCGATGGTTATAACGCACTGGCCGAAGGCACAAGGGTGCAGACGCAGTTGAGCGGCGCACCGTTCAACTACAGTTTCGTGCCCGCCACCGACTATTATCTGAAAGCCCACCTGTTCGGCGACATCTTCTCAAGCGACGTTCTGAGCTACGCTGAGCGCGAACTGGTGACGCTCGGAGCCATATCGGCACTCCCCGGATGCGAGTCGCAGCTGCTTTCGCATGCACGCGGAGCCCTGAACATGGGCGTGACACGCGACGATCTTGCCGCCGTTCCGGTCTGTCTGGAAAGCAATGTGGGTAAGGCTGAGGCATCACGTGCACGCAAAGCCGTGAGCACGGCGCTCGGACAGCCGGCCGGAGAAAGCACTGATGAGCCGGAACTCCTGTTCGCAAAGGGCGAGCCCAACACCGCTTACGCCCGCTACTTCATAGGCAACAGCTACCTGGCATCGCTTGCCAACGGTGAAGGAAAGCTGCCTGTGAGCAACGTGACCTTCGAACCCGGATGCCGGAACAATTGGCACATACACCACAAGGGCGGCCAGATACTCATCTGTGTGGACGGAGAAGGATGGTATCAGGAGTGGGGCAAGCCCGCGAGAAAGCTGAAAGCCGGCGACGTGGTGGACATTCCGGCCGAGGTGAAACACTGGCACGGAGCCACCCGCGACTCATGGTTCCAGCACATCGCCATATCGGTTCCGGCCGAAGGAGCATCGAACACTTGGCTTGAAGAAGTGACCGACGAAGACTATAACAAACTGAAATGAAACCAGTATGCGCCGTGCCGTGAACAGGACATCAGAGCCTGTCGGCACGGCGTTTTGCATACTCCACATGGCAAAGGCCGTGGCAAGCCGCGTAACTTCGTTTTTTTTAACTTCACTAAACGAAAAAATAAGCCCCGACAGTGCCTTTATTTTAATAATTGGTATTAACTTTGCATGTGAATAATTATTCACAAATATAAATATACAATTATGGTAATTGAAAAAGTTCATGCAAGAGAAATCCTCGACTCAAGAGGAAATCCGACAGTAGAAGTTGAAGTAACTCTCGACAATGGTGTTATGGGCCGTGCAGCTGTTCCGTCTGGAGCATCTACAGGTGAGAACGAAGCACTCGAGCTTCGCGACGGTGACAAGAACCGTTACTGCGGCAAGGGCGTTCAGAAGGCTGTTGACAACGTCAACAACATCATCGCTCCGGCTCTCAAGGGTGACTGCGTGTTCAACCAGCGCGCTATCGATATGAAGATGCTCGAGCTCGACGGAACTCCTACAAAGAGCAACCTCGGTGCAAATGCCATCCTCGGCGTATCTCTGGCAACAGCTCAGGCAGCTGCCAAAGCACTGAACATGCCGCTCTATCGCTATATCGGCGGATGCAACGCTTACACAATGCCGGTACCTATGATGAACATCATCAACGGTGGTGCTCACTCTGATGCTCCTATCGCATTCCAGGAGTTCATGATCCGTCCGGTAGGCGCTCCGTCAATCAAGGAGTCTATCCGCATGGGTGCTGAAGTATTCCACGCTCTGGCAAAACTGCTCAAAGGCCGCGGACTTTCTACAGCTGTTGGTGACGAAGGTGGTTTCGCTCCTAACTTCAACGGCATTGAGGATGCTCTTGACAGCATCATACAGGCAATCAAGGACGCTGGCTACGAGCCGGGTAAGGACGTTAAGATTGCTATGGACTGCGCTGCCAGCGAGTTCGCAGTATGCGAGAACGGCGAGTGGTTCT
>USDT01000009.1 GCA_900553465.1 uncultured Prevotella sp. | reverse complement strand
CCGTTTTAGGGTCTGGTTATGCCTGTTTCAGGGTGTGTTATGGTGCATATCAGGCTCTGAAACGGCCTGTATCGCGTGCCAATATGGTGCTTTTTGTATGACGAAAGAATTATCTTCAAACGTAAACCGTTGATGTTCAGTATCTTGTGTAAGACTCTTATTTTTCGCGAATTTGTGTCCGACGGAGAGTTGGCGCGCAAATACTCGCTTATTTTTCGGGGTAGAACTGAAAACTCAGACGAAAAAAACGCAGGATGGTGAAAATTTGAAAGTGCACCATATTGCCTTTCCTTTCAGTTGTGGGAAACAGCTTTCCGCTGCTGACCGGAGAGCTTATTGTTTTCTGCCTATGCCGATTATGTCCTTCACAACCTCGCCACCTATTATTATACCTGCCGCTGCCGGCACGAAGGCATTGCTTGCCGGAACGGGGCGTTTGGATGTTGTCGCGTTGTCGTCGGGCGCATCACAGTCTGTTGCCTTTTCCGGTTGCTCCTCGCTGTAAACCACTTTCAGATGCTCTATGCCCGCCTTGCGCAGTTTCTTACGCATTATCCGCGCTATCGGGTCCATGCTTGTCTTGCTCAGATCGGTCACACGGAACATCGTCGGGTCGAGCTTGTTGGCCGCTCCCATGCTGCTTATCACCGGTACGCCGAGCTCATGGCAGCGTATGGCAATGTCTATCTTGGCCTTAATGGTGTCGATGCAGTCCACCACATAGTCATATTCCGACAGGTCGATGTTGTCCGCCTCTTCGGGCAGATAGAACATGCGTATGGCTCTGACATCGCATTGCGGATTGATGTCGAGAACCCTTTGGCGCGCCACGTCCACCTTATATTGTCCCACGTTGCTGTTGAGTGCTATTATCTGACGGTTGATATTGGTGATGCTCACAGTGTCGTTGTCTATCAGATCTATGCGTCCCACGCCGCTGCGCGCCATCACCTCAACGGCATAACCGCCCACGCCGCCTACTCCGAACACGGCTACCCGCGCTGCTGCCAGCGCCTCTATGGCCTCGTGTCCGAACAGCATCTCCGTCCTTGAATACCACTCCTGCATCAGTCGTTCAGCTTTAGAGAGTTGTCCGAAATGCTTATCAGCCGGCGCTTGTACAGGTCGCCCACGGCACGTTTGAACACCTTCTTGCTCACATGGAACATCTCCTTTATGTCCTCGGCGTCGCTTTTGTCACCCAGCGGACACATTCCGCCGTTGCCACGCATGTACTCCAGCAGGGTCTCTGCGAAGTCGGTGGTGCGCCGGCGTCCCAAAGGCTGCACCATAAGGTCTATCTTTCCGTCGGGTCTGACAGTGTTCACGTAGCCTTTCATGCGGTCGCCCGTGTGTATGTATTCAAAAATCTGGTCGTCGTATATGAGGCCCTGGAACTTGTTGTCCACAATCACCTTGAAGCCCAGATCGGTCTTCTGCCACACCAGCATGTCCACCTCGTCGCCGCGCTGATAGGGTGGCATCTCCTCACTGAGGAAGTGTTCCACCTTGGCAGACGCCATGATGCGGTAGCTCTCTTCGTCAAGGTGCACGTGGACTATGTATTTGTTGCCCTTCACCATGCGCATTTTCTGCTCGCGGAACGGGCAGAACAGGTCTTTCATCAGGCCCCAGTTGAGGAACGCTCCGTGCTGGTTCACCCATGCAACTTCAAGATAAGCGAAGTCGCCAACCTTAGCCAGAGGAATCTCTGTTGTGGCTACGAGCCTTTCCTCATTGTCGAGATAGATGAACACTTCCATCGTGTCGCCTGGTTCGGCACCCTCGGGTACGTAGCGACGGGGCAGCAGTATTTCGCCCTCATCGCCTCCGTCGAGATACAGTCCGAAGTCCACTTCCTTAACGACAGTCAGTATGTTGTAGTCGCCGAGCTTTATCATGTCAGTCTGTTTTTTGTGGTTTGAAATAAAGAAAAGATTATTCGCCGTCACCGTCGGAGTCTTCCGCTCCGGCTGTATCCTTAGGAGTTTCTTCCGTCGATGCCGGTGCGGCTGCAGAGAAGCTGTTCTCCAGCATTCCGTCCTTCATCACAATGGTGCGGTCGGTTATCTTGGCAAGGTTCTCGTCGTGTGTCACGATGACGAATGTCTGGCCGAATTTGTCGCGCAGTTCGAAGAACAGGCGGTGCAGTTCTTCCTTGTTCTTTGAGTCAAGACTGCCGCTGGGTTCGTCTGCAAGAATCACTGCCGGGTTGTTCATCAGTGCTCTCGCCACAGCCACACGCTGCTTCTCGCCTCCCGACAATTCGGCCGGCTTGTGTGTGGCGCGGTCTTCCAGACCCATGAAACGCAGCAGTTCGAGCGCGCGCTCCTTGGCCTCGCTCTTGCCCATGCCTCCGATGAATGCCGGAATCATGATGTTCTCTATTGCCGTGAACTCCGGAAGGAGCTGGTGGAACTGGAATACGAAACCTATGTGGCGGTTGCGGAACTCGCCTATTTGTCTGGAGTTGAGTTTTCTTACGTCTATTCCGTCGATGACAATCGAGCCGCTGTCCGGTCTGTCGAGTGTACCGATGATCTGCAGCAGAGTGGTCTTGCCTGCTCCGCTGGGTCCGACTATGCTCACCACCTCGCCTTTGTCAATGTGCAGGTCGATGCCTTTGAGCACCTGCAGTGAGCCGAAACTTTTGGTAATACCCTTGATGTCTATCATAAATACAGTATGTTTGTCTTTTGTTATGAGTGCGTGCCGTCGGTTGATGTGTGGCTGTCAGGCCGCTGTCATTGCACGTCGCTGCCGTCGGCACGGTTCTTTCCCGACTTCTTCATGCGGTTTATCCACTTTCCGATGCTCTCGTAAGCGCTTCGGTCCTCGGTGTGTTGCGGCTGTGCGAAGGTCATTTCGTCCATAGCGTTGCCGTGCTGGTCGGGGAATATAATCATGAGGTTGGTGCCTGAGAAATGCGTCGTCAGCTCCTCGGGCAGATATTCTATCGCGTTCTTGTATGACACTGTGCCCTTTCGTGCAGCCACTACCACAAACAGATGATCCTCGTTTATGTTGGCCGCGAGTTTCGGCATCTCGTTCCAGTGGGTCATCGACATGTATTCGGCTTTCACCTCTGGGTGACGCTGCACGGTGTATTTGTTGATGAGTGAGAGTGTGTCGGGACGTCCGTGGAACATCATCCGGCACTCCATGTTGCCTGCGAGGCGGTCCATTCGTTCGAGCCAACGGTAGAATCCCGGTTCGAACTGTGCCCTCGACGGCACAGCCACGTGTATGTGGCGTATGGTTGTGAGCGGCTGTTTCAGGCGCGCCATTATTATCTGATTGTTCAGTCCGTTGAACAGACTCTGGTGGAACGCTCCCCAGAACTTCTGCGACACCTCCTTGTGCATGTGCATTCCGATGATAATCTCCGAGGCATGGAACTCCTTGAAGGCGTGCTTTATGCCGTTGGCTATGTTGGCAGCCACTCTCACCTGAGTCTGCATTCTCACATCGGCTGCTGCGGCATACTTGCTGACACTCTCCAGAAGGCGCTGTCCGCGTTCCTGATTGGTGCGCATGTCGTCGTCGTCATAAACCACGTTAAGGCCCACAATCTCACGTCCCAGACGCGGGTTGCGCATCATGAGTGCAAGACTCAGCAGGCGGTTTGCATACTCTGGATATTTCATCGGGATGAGTATGCGTTCGTCATCTGTCTGTCCGTCGTCCTGCGGCATGTCCTTGTCGCGCAGTATTATCTGCTGTGCGGCCGACTCGGTCATCATTGTCGATATGATGCACGTGAAGAGAATCATTATCACCACGGCGTTGAGCATCTCGTCATTTACGAGGAAATGGCCCGGCGATGTCTCAATTCTCATACCCACCATTATCATGGCTATGGAACCGGCGGCATGAGCTGAGGTGAGTCCGAACATCATGTTGCCCGACGATAGCGGCAGGCGGAACAGACGGGCCGACAGGTATGCGGCGATGGCCTTGCCGAATGTGCCGAAGAAGGTGATGGCAAGCACCACCCAGATGATGCCCGTGCCGGCGAAGAGCAGGCGCACATTGATGAGCATGCCCACACCGATGAGGAAGTAGGGGATGAACAGTGCGTTGCCGATAAACTCTATGCGGTTCATCAGAGGCGACACGTGCGGTATGTAGCGGTTGAGTATGAGTCCGGCGACGAAGGCTCCGAAGATGCCCTCAAGTCCCACGGCCTCGCTCAGTGCGGCACTCATGAAGAGCATGGACATGACGAAGATGAACTGCATCACGGCGTCGCTGTAGCGGCGCAAAAACCAGCGCGTGAGTCTCGGAATGATGAGAACCATCGACCCTATGTAGACAAAGAATTTGGCGACAAACCACACCCAGAACCAGAAACCGGTGCTCTCCCTGTGCGAGGCCACGAGGGCGGCCAGCGTGACAAGGGCAAGCAACAGCGATATCATGGACGAACCGACGCTCAGCGACACGCTCTTCTTGCGCTGAAGACCGTAGCGGCTCACAATGGGATAGGCTATCAGAGTGTTGGAAGCCATGATGCAGCCCAGCAGTAGAGATGCCTGCTGGGAGTAGCCCAGCAGTTCGGTGCTCATGAAATAGGTCAGAACGAACGGTGCCGAGAAGGTGAGCAGACCGAAGGTGAGAAATCTCCGCCCGTCCTTGCGTATGCCGTCCATGTTCATCTCGAGCGAGGCGAGGAACATGATGTAGTAGAGTCCCACCTTGCCGAAGAGTTCGAACGAGTCGTCGCGCACCAGAATGTTGAGTCCGTACTTGCCTACGAGCACTCCGGCCAGCACCATACCGATGATGTGCGGAATGCGGAGCTTTCCCATAATGATGGGCGCCGAGAGGATGATTATCATCACCACGAAGAATATGAGCGTAGGGTCGGTTATCGGAAAGTATTGCGCTATCTGGGCCATGGGTATTTTGCTGGTGTTTGTCTTTCTGTTATTTAATTAATGTGCAAACTTAATCAAAATTGGCGGAATAAACGAATAAAAACGCGGAAATGGGCCGAACAGAACACTATTTGCATGCTTCGACGCATGTTTGTGAGACGGTGTGGAGCTGTATGGTATGGTCTGTGCGGCGCGTTGTCGGTTGTATTGCAGTCGTGTGTGCTTGTGGTGTGCATGTTTGTAGTCTGCTCTGCAAGATGTGTAAAATAGTTGTTGTAATGCGTTTTGTGTAAACAGAAATTAATATATTTTGAATTTGAAATGTTAAAATAGTGTCGCTGAAATCTTCATATTTTGAAATCAAATCACGTCGGCTGCGTTTTTCGTGAAAGATAACGGCTTTGCACATTTGTTAGTAATCAGCTGATTGTTATGCGCTTATGTTTGAAGCTTAATGCGGTGTATTTTTCTTCGTCTTGCAAAATGGCCTGTATCAGCCTGTGAAATAGCCTATATCGTGGCATGATACGGTGCATTTCGTGCCATGATATGTACTGTTTCGCGATGCAATATGGCCTTTTCTGCATCTGTGTGTGGCGTGAAATATTTTCCGATTGTCTGAATATGGCTTTCTGATACGCTTTTTTCTGTTTCGATTTCTCCGGATTGTGAAAAATGAAAAGTTAAATCATAAAGGTGTAATATTGAAAATAAGTTAAAACAATGCGTTGTGTTATGCTTTGACGGAAGCATGCTGTCCGCTGGTCATATTGTCGTCGCGGAGTGATGACTGGCGGCATTGTGTCTGTTTCTGATGCGATAAAAGAGCCGTGGTAATTGTATTTTAATGGAAATGTTGTATCTTTGCAAGGAATAACTGTTTGCATGTCATGCCTTTAGGCATAAGTCTGCGCATGGAGATGTAGCTTCGTCGGGGTGACGGACGGCACGACTTTGTGTCGCGGACGGCATGGCAAAGAAGAAGGAAGTATAACAACATAAAGATTATAACATTATGAAAGTAGCAATTGTAGGAGCAAGCGGAGCCGTAGGACAGGAGTTCCTGCGCATACTTGCAGAGCGTGATTTCCCGATGGATGAACTGGTACTTTTCGGCTCGGAGCGTTCGGCCGGCCGCAAATACAGCTTCAAGGGAAAGGAATACGAGGTGAAACTGTTGCAGCACAACGACGACTTCAAGGATGTTGACATTGCTTTCGTATCTGCCGGTGGCGGCACATCGAAAGAGTTTGCCGAGACAATCACCAAGCATGGAGCTGTGATGATAGACAACTCAAGCGCTTTCCGCATGTGCGACGACGTGCCTTTGGTTGTGCCTGAGTGCAACGCCGAGGATGCCCTCAACCGTCCGCGTGGCATCATCGCCAACCCTAACTGCACTACAATCATGATGGTAGTGGTGCTCAAACCGTTGGAGCAGCTCAGTCACATCAAGCGCATACATGTGTCGAGCTATCAGAGTGCGAGTGGCGCAGGAGCCGCAGCCATGGCCGAACTGCAGCAGCAGTATGAGGAACTCGTGGAAGGCAAGCCCGTGACAGTGGAGAAGTTCCCGCATCAGCTGGCTTATAACGTTATTCCGCAGATAGATGTTTTCACTGAGAACGGCTACACCAAGGAAGAGATGAAGATGTTCAACGAGACACGCAAGATTATGCACAGCGACGTGAAGTGCTCTGCCACATGTGTCCGTGTGTCGTCGCTCCGTTCACATTCGGAGAGCGTTTGGATTGAGACAGAAAGCCCGATAAGCGTTGAGGATGCGCAGAAGGCCATTGCCGCAGCACCGGGATGTACTCTCAAGGACGATCCGTCAAACCTCGTCTATCCGATGCCGCTCGAGACAGCAGGTCTGGACGATGTGTATGTAGGCCGCGTGCGCAAGGATCTTGCCGACGATTGTGGTCTTACACTGTGGCTTAGTGGCGACCAGATACGTAAGGGTGCGGCGCTCAACGCAGTGCAGATAGCCGAATATCTTATAAAGGTAGGCGACGTGAAGTAATGTGCTTCGGTCGTACGCCTGTACGATAAACAGACGGCGCATGTGGAGTATGTATCACCGCATGCGCCGTTTTTTTCGTGTCCAGGGGAAGCGTGTGGATGAGTGTACGGAAGTTTCCCGCGCGTGTGTATTAATATATGTGTGGTGTAAAAACAAAACGCCGGACAGTTGTGAATTACTGTCCGGCGTTGTCTGTGTGCGCCTGATAGGACTCGAACCTACACGTCGCGAGACACCAGATCCTAAGTCTGGCGCGTCTACCAATTCCGCCACAAGCGCAAAATGTGAGTTTTGCGGTCCGCACGTGTCGCACCTCTGAGGTGGTTTGTGCCGGTCGCAATGATTGTGCGTGAAGCATAATCGGTGCAAAGTTACATTTTTTTTGTGTCAAACACGAATGAAATAAGAATTTTTTTAATTGTTCTTTGTATGTCTCTTTGCTTGTGTTGTGCTGCCGTACATGTGTGAGCGGTGCGGCAGATGACGTGCGGATGCATCTGTTTATAGTCAGTATAGCCTCATGCAAGCCACGTAGTGTTCATGTCCCGAGTGGGAAATTACTGTTCAAAAAATCAATAAGCAAAGCTTTTATTTGCTCCGTAAGGAATATTGCATTATATTTGCAAAATAATTACAAAAGTGTTACCGTGACCGAACTGCTAAATTCATTTGAACCTATTACCCTTGACGAAATGAGCAGCATACGCCTGATGAACAGGACGGACGTCAAGTTTGTGACGACGAAAAAGATGCTGGCCAGGCTTCTTGTCATGGCTCAGGACAATTATCTGATACAGGAAATAGACGGCAGACGCATGGCTTCGTATTACACTGTGTATTTCGACACGGAGGAGTGCGACATGTTCATGGTGCACCACAACGGCAGGCTGAACCGCCAGAAGCTGCGCATAAGGTCGTATGTGGATTCGAGTCTGAACTTTCTCGAGGTGAAGACGAAGAACAATCACGGCCGTACGAGCAAGCAGCGGGTGGCAATAGACAATTTCAGTCCGGCCGAACCTCAGTATGACGTCATATTCGACGACAACCGCAACGGGCGCCCTGCCTCATGCAGTGAGTTCGTGACGAGTCATCTGAAGTATGACATCAACACACTGAAAGAACAGATAGAGAACCGCTTCGACCGTATAACGCTTGTCAACAGGCAGAAGACCGAGCGGCTGACAATAGACTTAAATCTTAGATTCCACAACCTGGTGACCAATCAGGACGCGGCTTTCGACGACATCGTCATCATAGAGCTGAAGCGCGACGGACTCGCCTTCTCGCCCGTGCTTGAGATGTTGCGCCAGCTGCGCATCATGCCGATGGGGTTCAGCAAGTACTGCATGGGTATGGTGAAAACCAACAGCGGACTGAAAAACAACCGTTTTCTGCAACGTCTGCGTATGATGGAAAAATTGAGACAAAACTGAATTTATCAACCATCTGTCGTTATTTTCATGCGGGCCGGCGACGATGCCGACATGTCAGGCAAGGAACGTGTGAAGCCATGACGGAAAATATTATCACACAACAGTACAAACCAAAAACCTAAAACCAATCTTTATTCAAATGAACGAATTAGACGAATTAGACTTGCTTGGCGTGCCTTTTGTTGAGGGTTATGACTTCATGACAATGCTGCTGAGGTTTTCTTTCAACACGGCGATGGTATGGATCATGATTCATTGCCTGTATTATCCGAAAAGCCAGAGGCGCGACTATTATTTCACTTTCATGCTTATAAGCATCAGCATCTTCTTCATGATTTATCTCTTGGGCGGAGTGAAACTGAAGGTCGGCTTTGCGCTCGGACTGTTTGCCATCTTCGGAATTATCCGTTACCGTACCGAGTCGATGCCGGTGAGGGAAATGACTTATCTGTTCAGCATCATAGCAATGTCTGTGATAAACGCGCTGGCGACGACGATAAGTTATATAGAACTCATAACCACGAACGCCATATTTGTTCTGGCAGCGTGGTTCTTCGAGAGTTATGTTCTGCTCAAGCATGTATCGACAAAGCTTATACAGTATGACCGCATCGCACTGATAACGCCTGAACGTTATGACGAGATGCTTATAGACCTGAAACAACGCACCGGACTCAACATAACGAAGGCCGAGGTGGGGGCGATAGACTTCCTGCGCGACATGGCCATAGTGAAGATTTATTATGAATCCGGAATGTATGAAGATAACAGTACGATAAACAACGAACTTAAATTGTCAAGAGAAGAATGGACAGGAGAAAAGCAATAAAGAAGCAGGGCATGCGCGCAAGACTGTTTGTGGCGCTGCTCGCAGTGCTTGCCATGGCGCCTGAGGGCGTAAAGGCACAGGAGAGCGATTTCGGAGTCTGGACTTCGGTGAGTGCGGAGAAGGACTTCGGCAAGAAGTGGAGTGTGGGAGTGGAAGGCGAGTTCAGAACGCGCAACAACTCCAGAACGTCCGACAGATGGAGTTTCGGAGTGGACGGAAGCTACAAGATCGTGAAAGGACTGAAACTTTCGGCCGGATACACTTTGCTTTATGACAACAACGACGAGAAGATAACTTATCACGAGGACGGCACATACAACAACTGGAGACCGTCATACTGGGGTGTGCGCCACCGTTTCAACGTGTCGCTTACAGGAAGTGCCAAGCTGGGAAGGTTCAAGTTTGCGCTGCGCGAAAGATGGCAGTACACCTACCGTCCGGAGAAAACCACGGAGCGTTACGACTTCGACAACTCATGGTGGGAGGACGATGACGTGAGAAGCAAAGGCCATAACGTGCTGCGTTCGCGCCTCAAGGTGGAGTACGACATACCGAAGTGCAAGATAGAACCTTACGTCAGTGCCGAGATTTACAACTCATGGGCGTTGGAGAAAGCGCGCTATATCGTAGGTGCTGACTGGAAAATCACTAAGCAGCACAGCGTGGGTATGTATTATCTTTATCAGGATGTCAACAACGACATAGATGATGACGACCCCAATGAACATGTGCTTGGATTGAGTTATAAGATAAATTTATAGTGTATGAAAAAGATATATGGTATATTGACAATAATGTTTTCGCTTGCCATGTTCGCGGCCTGCGAGAACGATGACACCGATTTCAGCGATATCATAAATGGCGGCAAAGACCCTGAGTATGTGCCGAAGAGCATAGAGTTCGACTATACTTCGTTGAAGGAACCGGACGAGTCGTTCGATTTCGACGACGATGATTACGTGGAGAATATGACAGTTTTCTACACAGTAGAGGTGAAATACAACGGCAATACGGCCACTGTCGATGGCGACGGAGGCACTATCAAGGTGTCGGTGGACGGTGCTCATGTGACGGTGAACTCCACAGCACGCAATGTAGAGTACATTCTCAGCGGTTCAAGCAACAACGGTTCGTTCAAGGTATACAGTGAATCGAAACTGAAGATAGGTCTGGACAATCTCACGCTCACAAATCCTGACGGACCGGCCATCAACAACCAGTGCGGCAAGTCGATGTATGTGGAACTGACTCCCGGTTCTGTCAACAAGCTGGCTGACGGCACACGATATGTCGAGGAACCCGGCGAGGACATGAAGGGAACCATATTCAGCGAGGGACAGATAATATTCAATGGTGCCGGAAGACTTGATATCGAGGCCAACTGCAAGAATGGTATCGCAAGCGACGACTACATTGTGTTCCGTCCCGGAAACGTAATCAACGTGAAGAGCAATGTGAGCAACGGTGTGAAAGCCAACGACGGAGTGGACATAAGAGGCGGTGTTCTCAACATAGACATCGCTGCTGATGCCGGCAAAGGCATCAACTCCGAGTTTGATGTTACCATTTCGGGCGGCCGTACAACGGTCATCACTGCCGGAGGTCCGTTCATTGAATATAACGACACGAGCAGCTGCGCAGGCATAAAGTGTGACTCCACCTTCACTATGACGGCCGGAACAGTCAATCTGAAGAGCACCGGCGAGGGTGGCAAAGGCATCAACTGCGACGAGAACATAAGCGTGACGGGTGGCGAACTCAACATAGTGACTACCGGAAAGAAGGGCAAGGCCTCGCCTAAAGGCATAAAGGCCGACGGCACGATAGTCTTCTCCGGCGGCAAGATATACTCTTACAGCAAGTCGGCAGATGCCATCGATGCTGCCGAAGGGTTCACTTTCACCGAAGGTTACACCTTCCTGAATAATAAAAAGAATCTGTTTGAAATAACATATTGACGTGAGTCAATCAGCGTTTTTAGGGTAACACGGACTGACTGCTTATCTTTGCGGTCAGTCCTTTTTGTTTTTCCGTGTGGTGGAAAATGTTTTTCTGTCTGTCGGAGCGCATTGTGTGAATTGTCGGCTAAGCGTTTATGAACATGCGGAATAGTGGTTTTCATGATGCCGTCTTGTGCACAATGCCGTGCGGAAAGCGGCCGGTAGAAAATCAGTGTGTATTGATATAATGCGCGAGCCATAGTCTTCAATCCTTTATAAGTGTTGTCTGCTTCTGTCCGGATGAACCCGGCAAGCACTCTTTCAGATTGTAAGCATGTTTCGGTTTTTCTGTCTGAGTTTTCTGTTCTACCCCGAAAAACGAGCGAGTATTTGCGCGCCAGCTCTCCGTCGGACGCAAATTCGCGAAAAATAAGAGCCTTACGCAAAATACTGGACATCAACGGTTTATGTTTGAAGATGATTCTTTCGTCATACAAAAAGCACCATATTGGCACGCGATACAGGCCGTTTCAGGGTGTGTTATGGTGCATATCAGGCCCTGAAACAGGCATAACCAGACCCTAAAACGGGCTTAACCGGAACGCTGAACGGAATATACGACATTCCACTACCGGATATAACACAAGGCCATACGGCCTGAACCGGCCTTTCTTATGCCGGATTTAACATTCCTTTACATTTCTTTTACGAAAAAATTTTGTCAAAAAAAAGTCAAGAAAAACTGTAAGTCCGCTTGCTGAGTTTTCTCTAAAAACGCCGGTATGAGGCATGAGAATAATCAAGAGAAACCACGGAACGGCAACAGGAAAACAATGAAACGAGAATAAGGAAACATAATACAACCATTTAAACAATGGCGTAACGATGATAAAAGAACAATCCCGGAACAGAAGCGCAAAAACTTTGTTCCGGGATTGTTTTTATGTTTTGAGACTTCCGTTTAGAACTCGGCAGTCTTCGGTGTACGCGGGAACGGGATGACGTCGCGTATGTTCTGCATACCTGTAACGAAGAGGATGAGACGCTCGAAACCGAGTCCGAAACCACCGTGAGGGCATGTTCCGTACTTGCGGGTGTCAAGATACCACCACATATCCTTCATCGGGATGTTGCGCTCGGTAATCTGTGTCATGAGTTTGTCGTAGCTTTCCTCACGCACACTTCCACCGATTATCTCGCCGATCTGCGGGAACAGCACGTCTGTACCCTGCACTGTGCGGCCGTCTTCGTTCATCTTCATGTAGAAAGCCTTTATCTCCTTCGGATAATCATTCATTATCACAGGCTTCTTGAAGTGCTCCTCAACGAGGAAGCGCTCGTGTTCGCTCGCGAGATCCATGCCCCATGAAACCGGGAACTCGAACTTCTTGCCGTTTGCCACAGCCTCTTCGAGAATCTTGATACCGTCGGTATAGGTGAGACGTACGAACGAATCCTTCAACACTCCTTCGAGTCGTGCGATCAGACCCTTATCAATCATCTTGTTGAGGAACTCAAGATCGTCCTTGCAGTTGTCCAAAGCCCACTGCACACAATACTTGATGAAGTCTTCCTCGAGGTCCATCAGGTCGTCCTTATCGATGAAAGCCACCTCCGGCTCTATCATCCAGAACTCTGCAAGATGGCGCGGAGTATTACTGTTCTCGGCGCGGAATGTCGGACCGAATGTATAAATCTGTCCAAGAGCAGTGGCTCCGAGCTCACCTTCGAGCTGTCCCGAAACGGTGAGAGATGTCATCTTTCCGAAGAAATCATCGCTGTAGATGATCTTTCCTTCCTCGTCTTTCTTCAGGTCATACAGGTTCTTTGTAGTAACCTGGAACATCTCGCCGGCACCCTCGCAGTCGCTTGCGGTGATGATAGGAGAATGGAAATAGAAGAAGCCGCGGTCGTGGAAGAACTTGTGTATGGCGATGGCCATGTTATGACGGATGCGCATAACGGCACCGAAAGTATTGGTGCGCAGACGCATATGGGCGTACTGACGCATGTATTCGAAGCTCTGTCCCTTCTTCTGCATGGGATAGTCAGAACCGCACAGACCGTAAATCTCGAGCTCGCGGCACTGTATTTCGGAAGCCTGACCGGCTCCCTGGCTCTCGACAAGTTCGCCGGTAGCGCTAATACAGGCACCTGTGGTGATCTGCTTCAGCATGTTCTCGTCGAACTTGGAGGGATCGACAACTATCTGAACGTTCTTTATAGTTGAGCCGTCGTTAAGTGCAATGAAATCAACGGCCTTGCTGCTGCGGTGTGTACGCACCCATCCTCTGACATTGACAGTCGCGCCGAAGTCGGTGCGCTTCAGAACGTCAACAACCTTTGTTCTACGTATTGTCTCCATTTTTTGAATATGTTATAAAATGCTGTCAGCCTTTTCAGCACGTGCCTCTGCCCTCTCACAGTTTATACAACCGGTCTCCGCGGCAGCGGCACGGCCCGAATCGGCCGACACGTCATCTGTTTATGTTTTTCTGTTTCAGTTTCACTGTTTACTCGAAAGCACCCATGCGCAGCATGTCAACCTCTTTCTCTGTGAGGAAACGCCAGTCACCGCGACGCAGGTTCTTCTTTGTCAGTCCGGCAAACTGTACGCGGTCGAGCTTCACTACATGATAGCCCAGGTGTTCGAAAATACGACGCACGATGCGGTTCTTACCGCTGTGAATCTCTATTCCCACCTGACTCTTGTCTGTATCGCTTGCATATTCGATTGCGTCTGCATGTATCTCGCCGTCCTCAAGCTCTATACCCTCGGCTATCTGCTGCATGTCGTGAGCAGTGACATTCTTGTCGAGGAATACGTGGTAAACCTTTTTCTTGAGGAACTTAGGATGAGTCAGCTTGCTCGCAAGGTCGCCGTCGTTGGTGAGAAGCAGCACACCTGTAGTGTTGCGGTCGAGTCGTCCCACCGGATATATGCGCTCCGGACATACGTTACCCACGATGTCCATCACGGTCTTGCGGTGCTGTGGGTCGTCGCTTGTGGTGACACAATCCTTCGGTTTGTTGAGAAGCACGTAAACCTTCTTCTCAAGTGTCACAGGATTGTTCTGGAACTTGATCTCGTCAGTACGCTTAACCTTTGTACCGAGTTCGGTTACCACTGTTCCGTTAACGGTCACTGCGCCTGCCTCTATGTACTCATCGGCTTCGCGACGGCTGCAAACACCAGCGTTGGCCAGGAACTTATTAAGACGTATAGGTTCGTTCGGATCGATGTGGGTTTCGCTGTACTCGATGCGTTTCTTCATGCTGTACTTAGCATTCGGATCGTAATCAGCGGTACGAGGACGATAACCTCCCTGCTGGAAGTTCTTGTTGTAACCGCCGCGCTGCGGACGTGCGCCACGCTGCTGGAAACCACCCTGACGCTGCTGATAGCCGCCCTGAGCACCTTCACCGCTATTGTAACGCGGACGATAGCCAGCCTGCTGGCGTGGCTGATAGCTACCCTGAGCACCTTCGCCGCTGTTGAAGCGCGGACGATAGCCTGCCTGCTGGCGTGGCTGATAGCCGCCCTGAGCATCATCACCGCCGTTGAAGCGCGGACGATAACCGGCCTGCTGGCGTGGCTGATAGCCGCCCTGAGCACCTTCGCCGCTGTTGAAGCGCGGACGATAACCGGCCTGCTGACGCGGCTGATAACCTGTGTTATTATTGTTTTGCAGCAATCCGGCTCCAAAACCTTCGGGACGGAAACCGCCCTCATCGTTGTTGGTGCGTCCCGCTGTGTATGCACGCTGCACACGAATACGCGGACGCTGCGGCCGGGTGCCGCTACGATAATCCTTCTGATAGTTTGAGGCAGCATGCTCCTGGCTCTCGCCATTCTGCTCCGAAGACTGCCCTTGTGCTTTGTTTTCTAATTCTAAATCCATATTAAATGATGATGTTTTGGCCTCACGGCTCCGGTTAATAAATTACAACTTTCTGAAATATGTAAACCTTTTAAGTGTAAAAAAAATGATTTCTTATCAGATACCCGTGTAATTGTGCGGCGTGATGGCCATAAGCTCAGCCTTGACCTCATCGCTCACATCGAGCGTTTTCACGAAGTCGTGGATGGTTTCTTCTGTCATCTTCTTGTTAGTACGGGTAAGCGCTTTCAGTGCCTCGTAAGGATGAGGATAAGCTTCGCGGCGCAGAATAGTCTGTATGGCTTCTGCCACTACTGCCCATGTATTGTCGAGATCCTCGTAAATCTTCTGTTCGTTGAGAATGAGCTTGCGCAGTCCTTTCAGCGTACTCATGATGGCGATAAGGCCATGACCGAACGGCACGCCCACATTGCGGAGCACCGTAGAGTCGGTAAGGTCGCGCTGCAGGCGGCTCACCGGCAGCTTGGCTGCGAGGAACTGGAGCACGGCATTTGCCACGCCGAGGTTGCCCTCACTGTTCTCGAAGTCGATAGGATTGACTTTATGAGGCATTGCACTCGAACCAACCTCGCCGGCTTTTATCTTCTGTTTGAAGTAGTCCATGGAAATATACATCCAGAAATCGCGGTCAAGGTCGATGATGATTGTATTTATGCGGCGCATGGCGTCGAACACTCCGCCAAGGCAATCGTAGTTGCTTATCTGTGTGGTGTACTGCTCACGCTCCATGCCGAGTTTCTCCTTAGCGAAGCTGTTGCCGAAAGCTTTCCAGTCAAACTGCGGATATGCCACATGGTGGGCGTTGTAGTTGCCCGTAGCACCTCCGAACTTCACAGTCATCTTGCATGCCTTCAGCTGGTTGAGCTGTTCGGTGAGACGGTACACGTAAACCATGATTTCCTTACCGAGTCTTGTAGGCGACGCCGGCTGGCCGTGCGTCTTGGCAAGCATGGCTACGTCCTTCCACTCCTCGGCATAGTCGCTGAGCTGTGCGATGAGTTCTTCAACAGCCGGACAGTAAACCTTCTCGAGCGCTTCCTTGATGGACAACGGCACGCTGGTATTGTTGATGTCCTGCGACGTAAGACCGAAGTGTATGAACTCCTTGTAGGCATCCAGTCCGCCGATCTTGTCGAATTCTTCCTTTATGAAATATTCCACAGCCTTCACATCGTGGTTGGTCACAGCCTCGATGTCCTTCACACGCTGCGCACACACCTCATCGAAATCGGTGTAAATGCTTCTCAAACGTCCGAACAACGCATGGTCGAACGAAGCCAGCTGCGGCAGCGGAAGTTCGCACAAGGTGATGAAATATTCTATTTCCACACGCACTCTGTAGCGGATGAGTGCATACTCTGAAAAGTAATCGGCCAATGCCTCCGTTTTACCTCTGTAACGGCCATCTATCGGGGATATGGCGGTAAGCAAGTCAAGTTTCATAAAAAATACCTATTATAGATGCTGCAAAATTAATAATTTAAATCGAAACATGCGCAAAGTTTTCGAAAACTTAGCCTTTTGTTACTCTTATTTTATGCACACTTAACTTTTAATGCCACTTTGAAATGACTATTTTCACAAATCAGGTTATAAACAGAATAAAAACACATCGAGGCAAGGAAGGATAAAAAAAGCCCTGCATCATCAGTCAGAGAACTGAAAATCAACCGGAAAGGACGGTTCGAGAGGAATTCCGTATATACCGGTTACGATAATAAGCCCGCGTCTTCAACTCCGGAAGGGCATCGTCTTTCTCTGTTGAGATGAAACAAACCCGCGCTTTTTCAAATTGTAAGCATGTTGCGGTTTTTCCGCAAGAGTTTTCTGTTCTACCCCAAAAAACGAGCGCGTATTTGCGCGCCGACTTTCCTTCGGGAGCAAATACGCGAGAAATAAGAGCTTTAAGCAAACATCTGTATAACAACGATTTACGTCCGGAAGCGATTTTTCAGTCACACAAAATGCACCATTTCAGCATGCGATATGACCCATTTCAGGGCATGAAACACACCATATCACACCCTGAAACGAACGAAAACGGAAGCTGAAACAGACTTAAACGGAAAGCAGGATGAAGCATACGGCACTCTGCAGCAGGGTATATGACAAGAACATTCATACAGAACATGCCTCCGAAACATACGATTCAACACCTTCTCACTCCTATTTCACGATTTTCATTTGTCAAAAAAAAGTCAAGAAAATCTGTAAGTGCGCCGTCCGGGTTTTCTTTTAAAAAGCCGAGATGAGGTGCAACGAAAAGCAAGAAGAGCATGCACATGTATTACGGTGATGATTAACTGGTTACAGAAACACGGATTTATCATTAAACAAGAAAACACCTGTCTGTACTCATGTCATCACGCGTTGTCATGAAATTTTACAGCTTTCTATGGTAATTATTTACAGAAACCTGTCACTACAGAATTTCCACCGAACCGAAAGGACACATGAAAGAACAGACAGAAAACATACTGCAACCGCTCCATCATACGATAGCTGCCAAACGGACACGAAACGTACAGACACAAAAAAGTCGGATGCAAAATTACATCCGGCTATGGCTGTGGGCGTTGACGGATTCGAACCGCCGACCCTCTGCTTGTAAGGCAGATGCTCTAAACCAGCTGAGCTAAACGCCCGTCGCTTATCTTAAAAGCGGTGCAAAGATAAGAACATTTGCTCAAACCGCCAAACAAACGCCTATATATTTTACTTATTTTAACACAAATCATCCAATTACAAGACCAAATATCCACTTTTCACCATTCTCAACACGAAAAAAACATATCTGCACAAGCTATAGGACAAGAAACGGAAAAGCCGGCTGCGGAAAGCATGGAAGCCCTACGCAGCCGGCCCGACTATATCGTCAGAACCGCTATCAGCGGATAACAATCTTCTTGATCATACCTCCTGACTTCACAACATATACACCAGGACGTCCAAGTACGTAAACATTCGTACCGGCTGTTCCGGCTGCATCAACACACTTGCGGCCGCTCACGTCGTACACCTCAACAGCCTGCGGCTGGTCAAGAACCACGTGCACATTGCGTCCTACAGCGAATATACCCTTAACGCCCTGCGCCATGTCTATGCCGTCGGTGGTTCCGTTGAGATCTACGAGAGCCATCTCGCCCGACGGAGAGTAAACCTCCTGACCGCAGAACAGACGGTAAGCATATACACGATAGCCGAAGTTCTCGTGCTCGCCCTGCTCCAGATTGCTGAAGGTATAGGCTGTATTCTGGTTGCCCCAAGCAAAACCGTTGGCCTCCTCTGTGATGATCTGAGAACCGGAAGCAAGCTCTTGGCTTACCTTTATGTCGTCGATGAAGAACATAGAGCCTTTGTATGTATAAATCAACAGCGGCATGTCTGCCTCACCACAGTCGAATTCGGCAGTGAGAGTTGTGGGCTCATATTCGCCGGAGAAGTACAGACGCTTGTATACCTTTGAGCCTGCCTGGATGACAAGTGAGTCCTCCTCTGTGCCAAGACCGCCACACATGGTCACTTCAACCTTGAACTTTCCTCCGTTGCCATCGAGTTTTAAAGCCGGAGTCTGAACTGTTCCGGCCTTGCTGAAGCTGCCTGCACCGGAGTTGCCACCAAGCATTCCGGGGATAGTGACATAGTTCTGGCCCAGCCATCCGGGAAGTGTTGTATAAGCATCGAGCGATTTCGGACCGAACATAGACATGACATCGTTATACGGCATGTCCTGAGTTCCCTGTGTCGCCTTAGCAAAATCCTCGTGCAGAACGACCGTCTCTTCCGGTTCGTCCACTGTATAAACCCTGAAGTTGCGCACATAATAGCCGTCAGCTTTCGGCACAGCCTGCCAGCGGGCAGTATACTGATTGTCGCTCACTCCGTCGGCAACACTCAGCACAGGCACTGCCAGTCCGAGAGCAGGAACGGCGTCTGACACAGCCGAAGTGAATTCAGTGTTCTTTGCCTTCACCGTATAGCAATAGTCTTTTGCCGCATCAAGTCCCTTAGCCACGTAGAATGTGTCGGTCAGTTCCTTGTCCACGAATACAGGAACTGTCTCCGGCTGCACCATATACGATATCTGGTCGATGGCAACCATCGGATCTTTATCTGTGTCGTTTGCATGCTTTTCGAACACGATAGCCACACGGTGGATGTTGTCCTCCAGACTGTTGGCAACAGAGATGAACTCACCCTGAGTTGATATACGCTCTATATCGATGCGTCCGAGTTCATACCACTCGTCATTATCGAGCATCACGTTCACCTTTATGGTGCTTGCATTAACCGGATTACCAGATATGTTTCGAGCGTAGAACTTGAAGTCAACAAGTTTTCCGTCGATGTAAGGTGTCTGCAACCAGTCGTTTGTCTCGCCCATGACAAGAGCCTGCGAGCCTTCATATCCGACGTTGCTGAGCTGTATGCCGTCGCCCTGCGCCAGCACGATCTGCCATCCTTCAGGGTAGTTGGGGTTGCTGCTGTCCACCATACCGTCGGCTGTAGAGTTTATACCGTCGAACGATTCGGAAGTCGTGGCCTTGTCCATATTCATCTCATAAAGGCTGAGCAGATAGCTCTCGGCTTCCTTGGTAGGATACCAGTTGGCTGTGAATCCGTCGGCATTGAAGTCTGTAGCTCCGGCGGGTACAGGCGGAATGATTGATGTCTGCTTGCTCACCACCTTGATGTCGTCCAGAAGAACGGCAGCAGAATACATGGAGAACTCCAGCGCGCACGAACGGAACTCACCCTTGCTGAATGTCACGCTGTATTCCTCCCACGTCTTTCCGATAACGAGCTGTGAGTTTTCCAGTGTGCCCTTCTCTGAATGTATCAGCGCAACGGTCATCTTGTCAGACTCCGTTTCGTTGCCGAGCAGACGCGCACGGAAAGTCACAGTGAGATCGCCGGCATAGTTGCCTTTCGGCGTAATGAGATATCCGGGCAGAGTTTCCACGCCACCGTCAGACGTCGAAAAGTTACCCAACACCATAGCGCACACACCACCGGCCTGTCTTATGGCTGCACCTTGCCATCCGGGAGCCTTGGTGTAGTAAGACGGAATCTCTCCGGTGAAGTTGTCGGACACGTTCTTGTTGTCCGGTTCATCCTCTGTTCCGGCCGTAAACAAAGAAAAGTCCTCATCGAGCAAGACTGTTTCCTCTTTGTCAGCATTTGCACGAAGTTCTGTGGCGGCCATTCCCACCGGCTTCAGTTTCACCTGAGCGGTAGTCGAAAGAACCGACATCGACAGCACCAGAAGAAGTGCGTTCGTTTTAAAAGTAGAATTTTTCATAACAGATTTGATTTTGTATAATGTTAATGTACATTCATCTCCCGTTTCATCTCGACGGCTTACCGGACAACAGTAAGTCCAGTCCGGACAGTCAGCCCTATATCATCATGCATGCATACAACGTCCGTTGTATCATTTACCGACTGTCACAAAGTAATCATAGGCTATGTGTGACGCTTCACACTTTCGTTTGCAAAAATACAAAAATAAAGCATACAATATCACTTTTTGACAATAAATACGGCAAAATATTTACATTTATGTCATTCAGTTCCATAAAAAGCGAGAAAAAAGGAAATACAGTCCAACACTTTGCTATCCATCATTCCGCTGCCTACAAAACCTTCGCAGCTCTGCAGAAACGTCCATTCGACATGACGGGAAAGCCCTTATCACCACATCATAAAGCCCGTTTCATGCACCGGAATGGCCCGTTTCACACAACGAAATGCACCATTCTGCACAACAAAAACGGCCCTCCAACAATGTTGAAGAGCCGTTTTCAGCTTTTTATAAACCAGAAGCTACATTCTGATAACACCGAAGGCGTCCTTTCAGTGACTGTCTTACGCTTTACAGTTTCTATTTTCAGATTTTCTATTGTAAATCTCTTTTACTTTCAGTAATGCATATTTATCCAGTCATGCATACCCGTCAGCCTCATCCGTATGCGCCCAACTGCATGCCGTCAGCAATATGTCTCTGTCTAGTCAGCCGCACGGCAGTCAGTAGCACACGCCATCAGCGCTCGGCCAGAGGCACGTACTCTCTTTCCTCCAGTATGTTCTTGTAGGCCGGACGGATGATGCGGCGTCCCTCGAAGTTGAGTTCCTCTATGCGGTGGGCCATCCATCCCACGATACGCGACATGGCGAATATCGGAGTGTAAATCTCCTGCGGAAGACCTATCATCTCGTATATGAAACCAGAATAGAAATCCACATTGGCGCAGAGAGGTTTCTTGGTGTTGCGTCGTGCAGACACACACTTGATGCTCTCCTGCTCGAGCAGACGCAGGAAATCGTACTCTGCCTCGCGGCCTTTCTCCTTAGCCAGTTCGCCGGCAAGCTTCTTCAACTCTACGGCACGCGGATCGCTCACCGTATAAACGGCGTGACCGATGCCGTAGATAAGGCCGCTTCCGTCGTAGGCGTCGCCGTCCAGAATGCGGTTAAGATAAGTGTCTATCTCGTCGATGTCGGTCCAGTCGCTGATGTTATCCTTCAGATGATGGAACATATTGATGGCCCTGATGTTGGCGCCACCGTGCAACGGTCCCTTCAGAGAGCCTATTCCGGCTGCAATACTCGAATAAGTATCGGTGCGGCTCGAGGATGTCACTCTCACCGTGAACGTCGAGTTGTTACCTCCACCGTGCTCCGCCTGAATGATGAGAAGCATGTCGAGCATGCGAGCATCGAGCTCGGTATAGTCGTTCTGCTTCAGCATGTAAAGGAAGTTTTCGGCTATTGAGAGATTCTCACGCGGATGATGTATGTGCAGCGAACGTCCACGCACTGTGTGGCGGTAGCTGTTGTAGGCGTAGGCCACTATCGTTGGGAACTTGGCTGTGAGCTCCACCGCCTGGCGCATGAGGTTGTCGCGCGACAGATCGTCGGGATTCGGGTCGAACGTATACATCTCAAGCACCGTACGTGCAAGGATATTCATGATGTTTGAACCCTCAAGGTCGATGATGTGGACTATCGATTTATGGTCCAGAGCCATATTGTCATTGATAAGCTCTCTGAACGCTGAGAGTTCCTCACGGTCGGGAAGATTGCCCGAGAGAAGCAGGAAAGCTATCTCTTCGAAGCCGAGGCGCTTCTCGGCAAGTATGGGAGATACGAGGTCGTCGAGCTCGTAACCGCGGTAATACAGTTTGCCTGCAGTCGGCACAAGATGACCTTTCTCGTCGCGGTCGTAACCCACTACGTTTCCTATTTTTGTCAGACCCACGAGCACGCCGCTTCCGTCCTCGTTTCTCAGACCGCGTTTTACTCCGTATTTCGGGAACAGTTCGTTGGCTATCTTGCACGAGTTCTTCACCTCGTCAGACAGCTTGTATATCAGATATTCCTTTTTCATAACTTTAAGTTTTGTTTGTTTTAAACTGCCGTCCGGCACCGTAGGCCGTCCGGTAAAATCATTGTGTGGTCACAGACCGGAGGCAAGCATGCTGCCGAATGCCTTTGTTCCGAGCGGTTTTCCGTCGGGCATGAACCGTGCAAGGTCGGTTGTTGCATATCCTTCAGCAAACAGGCGTTCCATGGCCGAGGTTATCAGACCGGCCGCTTCGTTCCATCCAATATACTCGAGCATCATTACTGCCGAGAGGATGATGGAACACGGATTCACCAGATCTTTGCCCGCAATGTCGGGCGCAATGCCGTGTGTAGCTTCAAAGATGGCGTGTCCGCTCTTATAGTTGATGTTTGCACCGGGCGCAATACCTATGCCTCCCACCTGTGCGGCAAGCATGTCAGACACATAATCGCCGTTGAGATTCATCGTGGCAATGACGCTGTAGTCGCGCGGACGCAGCAGAGCGTTCTGCAGGAATGCGTCACAGATACAGTCATTTATGACAAGCCGTCCGCTGCGAAGTTCTTCTCCGTATTCGCGTTCGGCCAGTTCGTAGCCCCACTTCTTGAATCCGCCTTCGGTGAATTTCATTATGTTGCCCTTGTGTACGAGCGTCACCGTCTTGCGGTTGTGTGTCAGCGCATATTCAATGGCGCTGCGTATGAGCCGTTCGCTGCCTTCACGCGACACGGGCTTCACACCGTAGGCTGAAGTGGCGGGGAACCTTACCTTGCCCACTCCCATTTCTTCCGAAATGAATTTATAGAACTTCTCCGCCTCGGGCGAACCGGCCTCCCACTCTATTCCGGCGTATATGTCTTCGGTGTTCTCGCGGAATATGCACATATCCACGTCCTCAGGATGCTTCACCGGCGACTCAATGCCGCGGAAATAACGCACCGGACGCTGGCATACATAAAGGTCGAGCGTCTGTCGCAAAGCCACATTCAGCGAACGCATACCACCTCCCACGGGCGTCATCAGCGGACCTTTTATTCCTACAAGATATTCGGCAAAAGCGTCGAGCGTGGCTTTCGGCAACCACTCACCGGTCTGTTCGTTGGCCTTACCACCGGCAAGCACCTCCATCCACTCTATCTTCCGCTTTCCGTCGTAAGCCTTTCTCACGGCCGCATCCACGACCTCCCGACACACGGGCGACACCTCGCTGCCCACACCATCGCCCTCGATAAAGGGAATGGTCGGCATATCTGGCACGGCCAGACGGCCGTTTTTCATTTCTATTTTCATTATTATTTCGTTGTTTTGGAGTTTCCTTCAGTTAATGATAATCAGATAAGCGCTTTTCCGCAAGCAGCACTATGCTTTACTACAGCGGCTTATTTATGAAGCCCTACATAGTTGAGTGCGCTACCGGCACGGAACCATTCAATCTGAGTAGAGTTGTAAGAATGACACACTTCGAAGCTTTCCGTTGTACCATCAGCATGACGAAGCACCACCACAAGCGGCTTTCCGGGTGCGAACGTGTCGAGTCCCGTCACCGAAATGCGGTCATCCTCGCGTACCTTGTCATAGTCAGCCTTATCCTTGAAGGTCAGGGCGAGCATGCCTTGTTTCTTCAGATTGGTCTCATGAATGCGTGCGAAGCTCTTAGCCAATACCACACGTACGTTGAGATAGCGCGGCTCCATGGCAGCATGTTCGCGCGAACTGCCCTCTCCGTAGTTGTCTTCTGCCACGACGATTGACGACAGTCCGGCCGCCTTATAGGCTTTGGCGGCAGCAGAAACAGCCATTTCTTTGCCGTCTGTAAGACACTTCACGCAGTTGCTCTCGTCGTTGAAGGCATTCACAGCACCCATAAGCAGATTGTCGGATATATTCTGTAGATGTCCGCGATACTTCAGCCACGGACCTGCCATTGATATATGGTCGGTGGTACATTTGCCTTTCACCTTTATTAATAAGGGCATATCACACAGATCCTTGCCGTCCCACGCTCCGAACGGAGCCAGTTTCTGCAGACGGTCTGAGTCGGACGAGATTACGACCTGCACGTCGCTGCCGTCTGCCGGAGGCGCAATGAATCCGTCGTCCGTAGCGTCAAATCCTTGAGGCGGGAACACATTGCCCTGCGGCGGGTCGAGCATCACGCTCTGTCCAGAAACGTCAGTCAGCGCGTCCGTGGCAGGATTGAAGTCAAGACGGCCCGCTACAGCAAGCGCCATGGTCAGTTCCGGACTGCCGATGAATGCGTATGTGTTCGGATTTCCGTCGGCGCGGCGTCTGAAGTTGCGGTTGAACGAGGTCACAATCGAGTTTTTACGTTCGTTGTCGTCCGTATGTCGTTTCCACTGTCCGATGCAAGGACCGCACGCATTGGTCATTATCACCGCTCCGATGCGTCTGAAATCTTCCAGTATTCCGTCTCTTTCGGCAGTGCGGCGTATCTGTTCCGAACCCGGATTTATTATTATCTGTCCTTTCACAGGGATATTCTTCTCGTAAGCCTGACGCGCAACCGAAGCCGCACGGCACAGGTCCTGATATGAGGAATTGGTGCATGAGCCTATCAGTCCCATCTCTACAGCCGGCGGAAATCCACATTCCTCCACCTTAGACTTCATCTGAGAGAGGGGCGTGGCGGCATCCGGTGTGAACGGACCATTGAGATGCGGTTCCACCTTACTGAGGTCAATGTCAATCACTTTATCGTAGTATGCTTCCGGATTTGCATACACTTCGTCATCGGCACGCAGGTTACCACTACATGTACGAGCCATTGCGGCTATCTCCTCACGACCTGTACGGCACAGATATTCGGCTCCGTTGTCGTCGAACGGGAATATGGAGCAAGTCGCACCGAGCTCGGCTCCCATGTTACAGATAGTGGCTTTGCCCGTTGCCGACATCGACTCGAGACCGTCACCGAAATATTCCAGTATGGCGTTCGTACCGCCCTTGACGGTCAGCATGCCGAGAATCTGCAGTATGACATCCTTCGGCGATGCCCAGCCCGACAGTTTACCACTCAGCCGTACGCCGATGAGCGTCGGCATCTTCAGTTCCCACGGCTGGCCCGTAAGCACGTCCACAGCATCCGCGCCGCCCACACCGACAGCCACCATACCGAGTCCTCCGGCATTGGGCGTGTGCGAGTCGGTGCCTACCATCATTCCTCCGGGGAAAGCATAATTCTCGAGCACCACCTGATGTATGATACCTGCGCCCGGTCCCCAGAAGCCTATGTGATACTTGGCCGATACAGAACGCAGGAAGTCATAAACCTCCTTGTTTGTCGTCATAGCCGCCGGCAGGTCCTTGTCTGCACCGACGTCGGCTTTTATCAGATGGTCACAATGCACCGAAGCAGGCACAGCCACGCGGTCTTTTCCGGCATTCATGAACTGCAGCAGCGCCATCTGCGCCGTCGCATCCTGCATAGCCACACGATCGGGACGGAAATCCACGTAGTCTGTTCCGCGCTTATAAGCTTTCAACCCATTCTCATCATACAAATGAGCGTAAAGCACTTTCTCCGCATAAGTAAGCGGCCTGCCTAACAATCCTTTTACCTTTTCTACCTTATTATTATATGAAGAATAGAAGCTCTTCAGCATTTCGTAATCCAGTATCATCTTATCTTGCTTTTGATCGGATGCAAAAATACAAAAAAAATTCATAAATGTAGCATTTTCATTAATATACTTAGCAAATTGAAACTATTAACAACCCATATCGATAAAAATGTTGTATTTTTATGCAAAAATAAAAATAAAAGCTCATAAAAATACATAAAACAAGCCGGAACAGTCTTTGACATATAATCGAAAAACACACAAAAGACTGTTCCGGCAACCTTGTTTTCAGTCGTTCATAAGACTTTCGAGCTTCCTGCCCACCTCAATTATATTTGAACTCTTATAAATCACCTCACCCGTAGGAGATATTATGAAATAAGACGGTATGTCAGCTACACCGTACTCCGAATCCACCGGTCCGGCGTTTTCCGTTCTTACACGAAACTGTTTCCACGTCATCATGTCGTCCAACGCCTTCAACCATTTGTCGCCATCGTCATCCAGTGACACCCCAATCACGTTTACCCGGCCTTCATATTTGTCTTTTATATCGCGCAACATCGGCATTCCTGCCCTGCACGGTCCGCACCATGACGCCCAGAAATCCACAATATTAACCTTGTCGCGGCTGAGCACACTCTCCAGATTAACCTCTTCTCCACCCGTCGAAACCATGCGAAGATCGGCAAAGCGGCGACCTTTCACAAACTTCATATAGCGTGGCATATCGGCAAGAAATCTTTTATAGCGCAACGTATCGGCGTTGCCCGCGAACTTGTCTGCCGTGGATTCCAGCATATCCTTAGTATAACAATAAGGCCGCTTCAGCTTTTTCAACTGCAATATGAGAGATATGGCATAATCAGGATGTGCGTTTATGAAATCATCATTGATGCGTTCCACCGTCTTTCTCTGCTCCGAAGCAATCACCTTAAGACTGTCGAGCTCACTCTGCGGACGCTCCACAGCATCGTTGCTCATCACATGATTGGTTGCTCCGATCAGGCTTTCCGTATGCCACAGTCTGTCTTCTGCCGCCATCACAGCGTCGCGCCATTCGTTGTAACGATTCTGTTCTGTTCCGCCACTGACAACTGCGGCGGTCTCGCTCATCATAGGCGACACCTCCGGCTCGTCATAATTCATCACACGCGGAAGACGTGTCACATCGTCAACAGCAACACTCATGTCTGCATTGTCGAGCATGACAGTGACATATCTTGCATCTCTGTCGTTGAAAAACGAAGCAGCACGCGCATCACAGAATATGATGTAAGCAAGCGCAGGACCGTCAACATGTCCGGAAATCTCAAACGTTCCGTCCTTGACAAGCGCCTCTGCCAACGGCTGTTTACTTAAAACCATATTATTGAATCCGTAATACTCGGAAACGTCTATGTCATAGCAAATTACTACCTTCATGCTGTCGGCCACGCTTCCGACACTTCCTTTTATATTGAAATCCCGACATTCGGCCACACACGATATGAGCAGGGCCATGAAAAAAAGCATCAGTCTTGTCATAAAAGCAATATATATACGGTTAGTTTTCTCAAATATAAGAAATAAAGAACACACGTATATACAAGGCAGGAGAAATATAACATAAATTAAACCCAAACCGGTCATCAGACCGCATATGTTTTATATATTTTATGCATTCATGCTTTCAGCCGTCTTTTTGTTTTCTATTGGCCACTTTTTGTTGGATTTTTCTTGACATAGCCCGCTATGCCTGCAAAAAATCCAACGAAAATACGCTCTATACAAAGCAAAAATACCGACTGAATTATAATGACCGATTCGGGTTAAAAATGTGCAACAGAATGGGTATCAGACACACATCATTCTGTTGCACAATATATAAAAGCCACCTTACAAGCGGCATATGACATGACACTTCAGAACTCAGCCAGAAGTCCGGCGCAAGCATCCTCTATCAGATCGAGGGCATAATCGAAGTCCGAATCGTCGCCGTAGTAAGGATCGGGAATCTCGCTGACGCCTGCATGGGCTGTCATATACGAGCCAAGCATCCTCACTTTGTCCTTCTCCTCTGGCGTGGAAGCCATGGCAGTGACGGCACGCACGTTGGCGTTATCCATCACAAGGATGAGGTCGAAGCGGCTGAAATCGGCCGTGGAAAGCTGACGTGCGCGACTGTCTAACTTATAACCACGCACTGCTCCGCGCCGGCGCATACGGCTGTCGGGCAACTGTCCGATGTGCCATCCGCCTATTCCGGCAGAGTCGATGAAAAACTCGTCCTCGCGTCCGGCCTTCTCCACGAGCGCCTTCATCACGCCCTCGGCCGCCGGACTGCGGCATATATTGCCAAGACAAACAAACAACAGTCTTTTCTTACTTTTCTTCATAATCGTCGTCTAATAGTGTCTGTGATTCGGGTATGGGATAATTGGCGCTCTCCTTCACGCCGAGCGACTTCAGCTCGTTGGCCTTCTGCACAATGCTCTGGCGTCCGGTGTAAGCCTTGTTGTAGGCGTCGTCGTAGTCCTTGTGCAGAGTGTCGATGTCCTTCTTCAGCTTGTCGAACCTCTTGATGAACTCTCCCACGCGCTTTATCATCTCGTCCGCCATCTCGAAAACCTTCTTCTGGCTTTCGGTCTGAGCATACTGACGCCACGCAATCTGAATCATACGGAGTATGGCCATGAGGTTCTGCTGTCCGGTGATGAACACATGCCGGTCGAAAGCCTCGCGCCATATCTTCGGGTCATGAGCCAATGCCAGCTGCAACGCACCCTCGTTCGGCACGAACATTATGACAAAGTCGATGGCCCGACGCGGCTTTGTTATGTAACGGCTGTAGTCTTTCTTCGCGAGATTAACGGCCTGCGTGCGCACACTCTTCACCAGATCGTCGGCATACTTGCGCTTCAACGTCTCGTCGTCGGTGTTCACATACTGATAGTAGGCATCGATGGACATCTTCGAATCTATCACCACGTCCTCGTTGTCAGGATAATGCAGGATGACATCGGGAATCATTCGCTTGCCGCTCTCGTCGTTCACAATGACGTTACCCTTGTCGTCTGTTATGGTCTGCTGCACGTCGTAGTCTATTCCACACCTGTAACCCTGCGCGTCGAGAATCTCGGTCAGCATGCGCTCGCCCCAATTACCCTGCGCCTTGTTGCCGCCCCTTATGACGTTGGTGAGCATTGTCGCCGTGCGGTCTATCTTGGTAGTCTGGTCGCTCATGGCCTTGAGCTGCTCGGAAAGCGACGCCGTGCTCTTTGCCGTCTCGCTGTTGGTAACACGTATTGCCTCCTGCAACTGCTTGAGATTATCGCGCAGCGGCTTGGTGATGTTCTCCATACTCTCCGAGTTGTCGGCCTTCAGACGGTCGGTGGTCTGATTGAGCACCTTCGTCGCAAGGTTGGCAAACTGTTCCTGCACAGTCTTCAACTGCTGTTCGAACTGCTCCTGCCGCATCTGCATCTCCTTCGAACTATGCTCCTTCTCAGCCCTCAGTTCGGTGGCAACACGTTCTGCCTCCACCCTGGCCTGCATCAGTTCGCCGTTCATTCTGGACATCTCGGCCCGGGCATTTTCCGTATCCGCCTTGAGCTGCGCGGCGGTCTGCTCCAGTTGTACGGCCCTCTGCTCGGCCAGAGCAAGTCCGGTTTTCACACTTCTGACCTTCGACTGCATGAAAAAAAACACAATCGCACAGCCGACAACAATTCCTATTATCAAATAAACTATCTCCATATTCAATTACATTTAAAACATCTCCGCATTTTCCGTCCGTAGTACACAAACAACATGCCGGCAGGCATCATACAAGGAAAAACACGGGGAAGCGCAAATATAACAAAATAAATCCACTTTGCGCGCCACATTCCCGAAAATATTTCACACAGCAACAACAAAGTGACAATTAAAACATCAAAAAGGCACAGATATTTAATAAATAACCATTTTTATACGGTTTTATTATGAATTTTTATGTTTAATGCTATCAAAAAGCACACTGTGCGCGCACACGGTGGATTTTTTCGGAAAAAAGGTATAAAAAATTTTGGCAGACATAAAAAATGTCATATCTTTGTAAACGTTATCCTGAAAACAATCTTTTTACCTTACTGGAAGAGACTAATACCTATTGAAGATTTGAAGCGGTCGCCTGTGAAGGTTGTCGCTTTTTTTTATGTCTGAAGGCGAACAGACCCCACCGCACGGCTATATAATCAAATACAAAAAACGATGGATAAAAAGACAGCAGACTACATAAGACTTCTTGCGGAAAAGTATGAGACGGCCGACTTTCTGAAAGACGACCCGAGCCTGTTCATGCACAAGGTGGAGGGCGCGGCAGACATGGAGGTGATGGCCTTCGCGGCGTCGTGTCTGAGCTACGGATCACGCAAGCAGTTCTTCCCCAAAATACAATACATGCTCGACCGCTCCGGCGGAAGAATGGACGAATGGGTGCGCAGCGGCAGCTTTGCCGACGACATACCCGACGAAGACCGATGCTACTATCGCCTGTATACGCAGCACGACATGCACCTGTTGCTACAGACTCTGCGCGCCATGCTGACCGAGCACGGCAGTCTGGGGCAGTTTGTCCGCGCCAATGCCACCGACGGTTACGGAGCCGTGGGCGCCCTGTGTGCCTACTTCGCCGAGCGTAATACAAGCACGGTGATACCGCGCGACACCAAGTCGGCATGCAAACGCGTGTGTATGTTCATGCGCTGGATGGTGCGCGACGGTTCGCCCGTCGATCTGGGACTGTGGACACGATTCATCGACAAGCGCACTCTCATCATGCCGCTCGACACACACGTGGTGCAGCAGTCGCAGCGATTGGGACTGCTCACGAGCCGCACTGCGTCGATGAGTGCGGCACGCCGACTGTCGCAAGCCATGCTGGAGGTGTTCCCGGACGACCCTCTCAAAGGCGACTTCGCACTCTTCGGCTACGGAGTGAACAACAAGGGAGATCAGCCTACATAGTTCATCGGCCACGGACGACGGAGAAAGATTTAACACTTTTATGTTAATTCCGGACCCGAAAAAAGTTCAACCTCAAGATGCGCTACAGATTAAGGAGTGATGCAGAAGTGCCTGTTTCGGAATGACGGAGACTGTCCGGCAATCCGTATTTTTCTCAAACGTCACGCAACAAGCACCTTTTCAGCACATGATACAGCCCATATCAGGGCCTGATATGCACCATATCACACCATGATAATGCCCATATCACACCACGATAAAGCCAATATCACGCCTCAATAAAGCCTGTTTCGCACGACTGTAAAAAGTCACGTAAGACATCAATCGACGTAACCTGCTGTCGTACAGCAACTTCCGTAAAGTGTCTGAGAATCGCGTATTTGCGACCGACACGGGTGTTGCACGCAAATATCGCAGCCACAGAGACGTATGATTTAACATTCGCCGGTTTTTAGTTGTCGTCACACGCATAAAGACCTTCGCCCGCCTGTCCCGACAACCCGCCCCATACACGGATACAGTGACCTCTGCGGACCGTTCCTTTTTACTTTCTTTAACCATTCATATCTATAACTTACGATATTTTTCAATAAATTTGCAAAATATGAGAATAGACATTATCACTGTTTTGCCCGAGATGCTCGAAGGCTTTGTCAACGAGTCGATACTCGCAAGGGCACAGAAAAAAGGACTGGCAGAGATACATCTGCACAACCTGCGCGACTACACCAAGGACAAATGGCGTCGCGTGGACGACTACCCGTACGGAGGATTTGCCGGAATGGTGATGCAGTGCGAGCCGATAGACCGCTGCATATCGGCACTGAAGGCCGAACGCGACTACGACGAGGTGATATTCACTTCGCCCGACGGCGAGCAGTTCAACCAGCACGTGGCCAACGACCTGTCGATGAAGGAGAACATGATAATACTGTGCGGCCACTACAAAGGCATTGACCAGCGTGTGCGCGACCATCTCATCACACGCGAGATAAGCATCGGCGACTATGTGCTCACCGGAGGCGAACTGGCTGCGGCAGTGATGGCCGACGCCATAGTGAGAGTGGTGCCGGGAGTGATAGGCGACGAGCAGAGTGCCCTGAGCGACTGTTTCCAGGACGACATGCTGTCGGCCCCCATATACACCCGCCCTGCCGACTATAAGGGATGGAAGGTGCCGGACATACTGCTCAGCGGCAACGAAGCCAAGATAAAGGAGTGGGAAATGGAACAGGCCATGGAGCGCACACGCCGCCTGAGGCCCGACCTCCTGGAGAAATGACCTAGGCCGTAAGACGATACACGACAAGCACACGCGACTAAGAACCGGAACAACCTGCAATTATGATATGAAAGCCTTCAACCTTATCCATAAAACACTGTGTGTCTTCATAACGCTGATGGCATACTGTCTGACGGCGGCAGCCATCGGCGGCGACAACGACAAGCCGTTGCGCGTGGCCGTGGCGGGAGTTGCCCACGGCCATCTGAACGACATTGTGTCGCGCATGGACAGGGGCGACTTCGAAGTGGTGGGCGTCTATGAGAAAGACGACCGCATGCGCCGGCATAACGGACTCATCGCCCACAACAGCAGGATACCGGCATTTGCCGATCTGGGAGAGATGCTCGACAGCATACATCCGGAGGCTGTGGTGGCCTACGGTGCGATATACGACCATATGGAAGTGGTGGAGGAATGTGCGCCGCGGGGCATACATGTGATGGTGGAAAAGCCGCTGGCAGTGGACACAAAACACGCCCGCCGCATGGCAAAGCTGGCACGTGAGCACGGCATTCTGCTGCTCACAAACTATGAGACGAGCTGGTACAGCTCCAATCACGAGGCTTACAGAATGGTGAAGGAAGGACAGATAGGCGACATAACGCGCATACTTGTGTACGACGGACACCAGGGACCGATAGAGATAGGATGCGGCAAGGACTTCACCACATGGCTGACCGACCCGGTGATGAACGGCGGCGGAGCTATAACCGACTTCGGATGCTACGGCGCGAACATCGCCACATGGCTGTTCGACGGCCGCAAACCGCTGAGTGTCTATGCCGTGACAAACCATCAGAAACCCGAGAAATATCCGAAGGTGGACGACGACGCCACCATAATACTGCAGTATCCCGATGTGACAGTGCAGCTCATGCCGTCGTGGAACTGGCCGATGAACCGCAAGGATATGTACATATACGGCTCGAAGGGATACATCTATCAAAGCACTCCTTCGCGCATGTCGCTCTACAGGGACGGCAAAGAGACAGACGTCAGACCGACAAAACCGAACGCTCCATACGACGATTCGTTCCGCTATCTGAAGGCTGCCGTGCGCGGAGAGATAACGGTGCATCCCACCGACCTCGCATCGATGGAGAACAATCTGACGGTGGTTGAGATTCTGAGTGCCGCCGTGAAGAGCGCACGCACCGGCAAGCCGGTACGCCTGAAATGAACGGCGACGCGACCGACACGCACGTAACACACGATTTCATGCCTGCCGCCGGAGACACGGTCCCCACTCCGGCGCAGACGACATAAACAAAAGTTGGGAGCCAAAATTAAAACCTAAATTAATTATGAGAGAATTGACAGTACTTCCACAGTTGGAATTCACAGAAGCACTAAAAGCCTTCTGGAACAAGATAGCACAATTTCAAGGCCGTTCGCGCCGCTCCGAATTCTGGTGGACCTATCTCGCCTACTTCGTGACATCCATAATATTCTCGTTCGTGCCAATCATCGGCAACATCGTAACACTATTGTTCGGACTGGCCATCATACCGATAACATTCCGCCGACTGCATGACACGGGACGAAGCGGATGGTGGTATGGCGTGAGCATAATAGGGAGCCTGGTATTCTCTGTCTATTTAGTCATCCTGATAATAGGTGCTATCGGCATAAGCGCAGGCATGTCCGAATTTTCATCCATGTCTGATACTGAAATCATGGAGAAGCTATTCACCGGAGCAACAATGTCATACATCCTCTTCGGTCTGCTTGTGGGAATTGTTTATAACATCATCCTTTTGGTGTTCCTCTGCCAGGACAGCCAGAAGGAAGCAAACAAATATGGCCCGTCACCGAAATATGTCGATATGGACACAAATGCGGACATGCCAGACAGAAGATACGACACAATGTAACAAGACAGACAAAAAGTGCACAAAACCGCTTGGCGGACATCTGCCAGACGGTTACATATATAAACCAGAAAAAACAAAAAGATAATGAAACAAATCGAAGCAACCCCTTCCGTAGGATTCGGCGATGCCGTGAAATCATCGCTCAACCGACTTACCGACTTCAAAGGCCGCACACGCCGTTCGGAGTTCTGGTGGACAATACTGGCATACTACATATGCGTGTTGATCATTAATTTAATATTGGGTATGATTCTGCCGCAGACAGCATTGACCATAATAGGCATCATACTTCAGTTTCTCGTCTTCGGTGCAACGGTGCGACGCCTGCACGATACAGGCCGGAGCGGATGGTGGGTCGGCGTAAGCTGGATTGTGAGCATCATCAGTTCAATATACGTTATGGCAAACAGCGACATACTGATGAGCGTAAACATAAACCCGGAAGAAATAATGGAGTTTGCCAGTGCACCGGCAACCATAGGCATAACGGCAATCAACACAATTTTAAATATCATCGTCATAATATTCTGTCTGCTCGACAGCAAAGCAGAAACCAATAAATATGGCGAATCGCCGAAATATAAAGAGACCGAGGAATGACATTCGGAGAAAGGCCTTGTAACAGACATGTGACAAAGGCCTAGGTTTATTTTTTATCCATAAATTGTTTACAGAAGGCTTCGCCAAGTGCGAAGCCTTCTTCGTAGAGAGCCTCCAGCTTCTTAGTGTCTTTCTCTATACGGCCCACTTCCATCGGCTTCAGCGGACGTATGCAGGTGATGCGCCCCTCCTGCTCCAATCGGTCTATCATGTCGAGCTGGCGGTTGTAAACCTCTATGCGATGGCTCAGAGCCACACGCAGACGCGGATAGTCGCGGTAGATGAAGCGCGGTATCTTTATGTCATGGCCGTCGTTGCGGTAGCCTTTGTTACGTGTCAGCACCACCACATTGTGACTATAGCCCTTCTGCATGGCATGCTCTACGGGAATGCTGTCGGCTATTCCTCCGTCAAGCATCGGTTTGCCGTCCACAAAGACAATCTTGCTCACATACGGCAGACTGCTCGAGGCGCGCACGGCATCGAGCGCACGCTGACGGTCGTGACGCTCCGACAGATATTCGGCAAGACCCGTGCGGCAGTTGGTGGCGACCATCTCGAACTCGGTCTCGCTGTTGAAGAATGTGTCGAAGTCGAACGGTATGTAGCTGTTCGGGAACTTGTCGTAGAGCAGTTTCTGGTCGAATATGCAGCCCTGGGTGAAGAGATAGCGCAATCCGATGTAGTCGTAGCGTGCCAGATAATCGATATTTGAGATTCGGGCGCGTCGAGGCTGACGGCTTACGTAGGACATGCCGTTGCATGCTCCGGCCGACACCGCCACAATGTAAGGAAAATACAAATTGTGTTTCATGAACGCATCGAGTACGCCCGTGGTGAAAACACCACGCATACCACCACCTTCAAGCACAAGCCCCGTATTTTTGTCCATTTGTATAAAAACTGTTTAAAACGCTCTGCAAAATTACACATTTTAAATATAAAAATTGTAACTTTGCAAACAATTGACATGATAATTTAATATATGTTTGACAAACAGACCTACGTAAACCGTCGCGCCAAGCTCAGAAGTCTTGTAAAGGACGGCATAATCATACTTTTCGGTAATAACGAGTCGCCCTGCAACTACCCAAGCAACGGCTACTATCCGTTCAGACAGGATTCATCGTTCCTGTATTATTTCGGTCTGAACAGAGACGGACTCGTAGGAGTGATCGACATAGACAACAACCGTGAGACAATCTTCGGTAACGACATCGACATCGAAGACATTGTCTGGTACGGCAGCGTGGACAGCGTGCATGACCTCGCGGCACAGGTGGGCGTGGAAAACACCGCACCGATGCGTGCACTGAAGAGCGCATGCAACGAGGCTCTGCGACAGAAACGCAAGATACACTTTCTGCCGCCCTACCGTCATGACATAAAGATACAGATTTTCGATCTGCTCGGCATTCACCCTGTACAGCAGAAGGAAGCAGCAAGCATGGAGCTCATAAAAGCAGTGGTGAACATGCGTTCCGTAAAGGAGCAGCAGGAGATTGAAGAACTGGAGAGAGCAGCCGAAATAGGCTATCTGATGCATACAACAGCCATGAAGCTGACACGTCCGGGAGTGACTGAGAAGTTCGTAGGCGGACAGGTGGACGGAATCGCCCACTCATACGGCGCCATGGTGAGTTTCCCTACCATCTACAGCCAGCACGGCGAGATAATGCACGGCAATCCGTCGATGAGCATTCTGGAAGCAGGACGACTCGCTCTGTGTGACGCCGGAGCAGAAACAATAAACAACTACTGCTCGGACAACACACGCACAATGCCTGTAAGCGGCAAGTTCACGCAGCGTCAGCTGGAGATATACAGCATTGTGGAAGCATGCCACGACTATGTACTGGAAGTAGCCAAGCCCGGAGTGAAATACTTTGACGTGCATCTGGCTGTGTGCCGCCTTATGACCGAAAGACTGAAAGAGCTCGGACTGATGAAGGGCGACACCGACGAGGCCGTAGCAGCAGGCGCACACGCCATGTTCCTACCGCACGGCTTGGGCCACATGATGGGCATGGACGTACACGACATGGAGAATCTCGACCAGATAAACGTAGGCTTTGACGAAGAGACTCGTCCTAATCTCGAACAGTTCGGAACAAACTGTCTGCGCATGGGACGCCGCCTGCAGCAAGGCTTTGTTGTGACCGACGAACCGGGAATATACTTCATCCCCGCACTCATCGACGACTGGAAGGCAAAAGGACACTGCAAGGAGTTCATCAACTTCGACCTGCTCGAGACATACAAGGACTTCGGTGGAATACGCATCGAAGACGATATTCTCATAACCGAAAACGGTTGCCGTTTCATCGGAGAAAAGAGAATACCTTATCATCCGAAGGACGTTGAGGCATTCATGGAGAACAATCAATAAAAACAAACTATACAACAACAAACTATGAAGAAAATCATGACACTTGCGTTCCTCGCCATGATGGCCATGGGAGTGAGCGCCCAGGACAAGAAGGAAAACAGCAACAAGCCTGTTTTCACAGTTGTCAAGGAGAATCCTATCACAAGCATCAAGGACCAGAGCCGCAGCGGCACATGCTGGGACTACTCTACACTTGCTTTCTTCGAGAGCGAAATACTCAAGGCTACAGGCAAGACATACGACCTGTGCGAGTCTTTCGTTGCAAACAAGAACTACATGGAACGTGCAATCCAGGTTGTACGCCTGCACGGTGACTGCCAGTTCTCACAGGGAGGTTCGGCTTACGACGTTTACCACGTGCTGAAAACATACGGTATCTGCCCGGAAGACGCAATGCCGTTCCCTGGCTCACTCTACGGTGACTCACTGAACAACTTCAACGAGTTCTTCTCTCTGATGGAACCGTATGTTGCAGCTGTTTCAAAGAGTTCTGCAAAGAAACTCTCAGGACAGTGGAAGGTCGGACTGCAGGGTATTCTCGACGCTTATCTCGGCAAATGCCCGGAGAGCTTCACATACGAAGGCAAGACATACACTCCGAAGTCATTCGCTGAAAGCCTCGGACTGGATTGGGGCAACTATGTGACAATCACAAGCTACACACATCATCCGTTCTACACAAAATTCCCGGTTGAAGTACAGGACAACTGGCGCAATCCGGGTTCATGGAACCTGCCGATTGAAGACATGGCACGCATCATAGACAATGCTGTGATGAACGGTTACACCGTAGCATGGGGTGGCGACGTGAGCGAGGAAGGATTCACACGCACAGGTCTGGCTTACTCTTACGACACAGACGCTATGCAGAGCTATGCAGGCAGCGACATGGCACGCTGGCTGAAGCTGTCTTCTTCAAAGCGTACAAACATCATCGACTCTCTGGGATGCAAGGTGCCTGAGCTCACTCCGACACAGGAGAAGCGTCAGGAGCGTTATGACAACTGGGAGCTGACAGACGACCACGGAATGCTTATCTTCGGTATCGCAAAAGACCAGAACGGCAAAGAATACTACATGGTGAAGAACTCATGGGGTGAAGCCGGTGACTACAAAGGAATCTGGTATATGTCAAAGAACTTCATCGTTGCAAACACAATGGACTATATGGTGAACATCAACGCCATTCCTAAGGACATCCGCAAGAAGATGGAGGATGCTGTGAAAAAAGCCGGCATAGGCGAATAACACAACAATACACAATAAACAGGGCTGCGGGCCAGGAGTTTGACACCAACCTGCCAACATTGATTGGAGTTACAGGTGGCGTGACAAAAGCCTGACCCGCAGTCTTATTTTTATATAAAAACGCATTATCAATACCATGTTTTCCATTTTTATTTTGTAACTTTACGGGCAGTTTATGTGCGTCAATCCGCACTTTTCCCTCATGCAGAATAAAAAATAAAAACTATATAATGCTTTTCAAATGGAATTACAAGCCACCAACATCCGAAGAAAGACAAGCGGCTGACGAATTAGGAGGAAAGCTCAACATCAGCCCCATTCTTGCCGGACTGCTCATTAAACGGGGCATCACGACAGAATCGGCGGCAAAACGTTTCTTTCATCCGCAACTCTCCGACCTCATCAATCCTTTTCTGATGAAAGACATGGATGTGGCCGTTGACAGACTGAACGACGCCATGGGACGCAAGGAACGCATCATGGTGTATGGCGACTACGACGTCGACGGATGCACGGCTGTGGCATTGGTATACAAGTTCCTGCTGCAGTTCTATTCAAACATAGAATATTATATTCCCGACCGCTACGACGAAGGATACGGCGTAAGCAAGAAAGGAATAGACTATGCGCATGCGAACAACGTGAAGCTGATAATAATTCTCGACTGCGGAATAAAGGCGGCCGAGGAGATAGCTTATGCCAAATCGCTGGGCATAGATTTCATTATATGCGACCATCATGTGCCTGACGAGGACATGCCGCCGGCTGTGGCAATACTCAACCCCAAGCGCAGCGACGACACCTATCCGTTCAAGCATCTCTGCGGATGCGGTATAGGCTTCAAGTTCATGCAGGCATTCGCAAAGAACAACAGCATTCCATTCTCAAGACTTATGCCTCTGCTCGACCTGTGTGCCGTGAGCATAGCCGCAGACATTGTACCCGTGACCGACGAGAACCGCATACTCGCCTATCACGGACTGAAGATTCTGAACCAGAATCCGAGCACAGGACTGAAGGCAATAATCGACATCTGCGGACTGAACAACCGTGAGATATCAATGAGCGACATTGTGTTCAAAATCGGACCGCGCATAAATGCGTCGGGAAGAATAGAGAACGGAAGGGAAAGTGTGGATCTGCTTGTTGAAAAGGAATTCTCGCACGCACTGGAAAAGGCAAAACACATAGACTGCTACAACGAACAGCGCAAGGACATAGACAAACAGATGACGGAAGAGGCGAACCAGATTGTGGCCCGCCTGGAAAGCCAGCGCCACCGTTCGTCCATTGTACTGTATGACGAGAACTGGAAAAAAGGTGTAATAGGAATAGTGGCTTCACGTCTCACCGAAATTTATTTCAGACCGACAGTGGTGCTCACACGCGATGGCGATCTGGCTACAGGCTCGGCGCGCAGCGTGACCGGATTCGACGTTTATTCTGCCATAAAGAGCTGCCGCGACATCCTTCTGAACTTCGGAGGACACACCTATGCGGCAGGACTGACACTGAGATGGGACGACATTCCAGAGTTCAGGCGCCGTTTCCAGAAATATGTCGACAACCACATACAGCCGGAACAGACAGAAGCCATGCTCAATATTGACACCGTGATAGACTTCAAGGACATCACCAAACGACTGCACAACGATCTGAAGAAGTTCTCACCATTCGGTCCGTGCAACCAGAAACCTATTTTCTGCACCGTGGGAGTGTACGACTACGGCACAAGCAAGGTGGTGGGACGTGAGCAGGAACACATCAAGCTGGAGCTTGTCGACTCGAAGTCAAGCAATGTTGTCAACGGCATTGCCTTCGGCCAAAGCGCATCGGCACGGTACATAAAATCGAAAAGAAGTTTCGACATTGCCTACACACTCGAGGACAATGTTTTCAAGAAAAACATGGTGCAGCTGCAGATAGAGGACATACGTCCGGCCGAAGACGACGAAAACGAATAAGCGTCTTCACACTCCGACAACCATACAAAACACATTATCTGCGTGGGCAACGGTTCTGACAAATATACAAGAATACTGCGCCAATACTGGGGCCACTCCGACTTCAGGGGAATACAGCGCGACATTATCGAAAGCATCGGCAGCGGACACGACACACTCGGACTGATGCCGACCGGAGGCGGCAAGTCGATAACCTTTCAGGTTCCGGCTCTTGCTGCTGAGGGAGTGTGTATTGTCATCACGCCGCTCATCGCCCTGATGAAAGATCAGGTGTACAACCTGCGCCGACGCGGCATAATGGCTGCAGCAATATATTCCGGCATGACACGTCATGAAATATTACGTACTCTCGAGAACTGCATACTCGGCAGTACGAAAGTGTTGTACGTATCGCCGGAACGCATTGCCTCTGAACTGTTCAAAACAAAACTGCGCCACATGCGCGTGAGCTTCATAACTGTTGACGAAGCCCACTGTATAAGCCAATGGGGCTACGACTTCAGGCCTTCATACCTTCACATCTCCGACATAAGAAAGATAAAACCGGATGCGCCGGTGCTCGCACTGACAGCCACAGCCACAAAACAGGTGGCCGACGACATACAGAGGAAATTGCAGTTCAAGGATGCGAACATGTTCCGCATGAGCTTCGAACGCAAGAATCTGGCATATATCGTGCGCCATGCCACCGACAAACGAGAAGAGATGCTCCATATTCTGCGGAGCGTCAGGGGCAGCGCAATAGTATATGTAAGAAGCCGAAGACGAGCCTCGGAGATAAGCGAATGGTTGGAACAGAACGATGTGGAAGCGACTTTCTATCATGCCGGACTGGAACACTCCGTAAAAGACGAGCGCCAGAAAGAATGGCATGATGACAAGAAACGCGTGATGGTGGCCACAAACGCCTTCGGCATGGGCATAGACAAGCCCGACGTGCGTGTGGTGATACACTTCGACTGCCCCAGCTCGCTCGAAGCCTACTTCCAGGAAGCGGGACGTGCGGGCCGCGACGGGCAGAAATCGTACGCCGTGCTGCTCTACAACAACAGCGACAAGTCAAAACTCCAGAAACGCATAGCCGACGAGTTTCCCGAGAAAGAATACATCCGAAGTGTTTACGACCACCTTGCCGGCTTCTTCCAGATAGCCGTAAACAGCGGGCGCGGACACACTTTCATGTTCGACATAAGAAAATTCTGCCGCACCTACAAACTGTTTCCTATTCAGACGGACGCCGCACTGAAGATTCTTGAACGTGCCGGATATCTAGAATACAACACAGATCCGAATTCTGATCCTCGCATCGTATTCCTTATCTCGCGCGAACAACTTTACATTCTGAACGAGCTGTCACCGCTTGAGGACAGGCTCATAACAACATTACTGAGAAACTACGGTTCGCTGTTCATCGACTACACATACATTGACGAGGACATGATTGCAAGACAGGCGGACCTGACAAGCCAGCAGATATACCTCCTGCTCAAAGGCCTCACACAGAAACGCATACTGCACTTTGTGCCACGCAGCAAGACACCGTTCATCACATACACGCGCGACAGGGTGGACGGCGAGAATCTCATGATCACACACGATGTGTATGAAGACCGCAAGGAACAGTTCACCCAAAGAATAAACACCGTAATAAGTTACGCCACAAACGACAACGTGTGCCGCAGCCGGCAACTGCTCAGATATTTTAACGAAACGCGCTCGAATGACTGCGGACAGTGCGACGTGTGCCTCGCACATAAAAGAAATCCCGACAGAAAACAGCAGCTGAAGGACGCAAGAAGCATGATAACAGAAGTGCTCAACGACAAAAAACAGCACCATCTGACAGAACTGCTGAAACTTCCTTTACCTTCGGATATACTCGACACGGCATTGGAACAACTGATATTCGAAGAGATGATCAGAGTGGACAGCAGTTATATTTACATAGAATAACCCGACTTCCACATAAGACAACAATCCTCAGCCATTCACGGCTTTTGAGCCTATATGCGTTCAGCCTGTTGCAGAATAGGCTTTATCAGGCTGCAAAACGGCCTGTTTCAGGCCATGAAACGGGCCATTTTAGAGGATGAAACGGGCCGTTTCAGAGCACAATACGGGCTGTTTCGCAACACGATATCGACCGTTTGGCAGCACGGAAGAATTTATCAGACAAAACAAGCCCATATCAAACCTTGTCAATACATAAAACATAAGAAGCACTGAACACAGGCCTCAAATCGCAAGTACGCCCCGCAGGACATAAAAGAATGATAACCGAAAAGCGACTGAGAGACATCAGAAATCAAGCCACATCTTCAATGCAGCAATCTTCTCACGGCTGACCTGTATCATACGGTCACAAGGAGGCGTTACACGCACCGACCATTTTCCACCAAAATAAGGCTCGATATTGCACACTGATGCAGCAGACAATATGAACTGACGGTTCACACGGAAGAAAATCTTCGGATCAAGCTGTTCCTCAAGTTTACTCAGGGTCATGTCAACAATATGGCTGCGTCCCTGTTTGGTCACGGCATAAGTTATCTTATCCTCAGAACGGAAATAGGCAATGTCTGCTACCTGCAATGTGGAGAACCGCGATCCGGATGCTACAAGAAAACGTGTGCGATACTGGCGTGAAGCACCGGATGACAACGCATTCAGAAATTCTCCCGCATCGAATATGCTCCCTAGTCCGGCAATACATCCAGCCGCACTGTATCTTTCAAACTTCCGTATCGCCTCGGCAAGACGTTCTTTTCGTACAGGTTTCAACAGATAATCGACACTGTTCACCGTAAAAGCCCGTACGGCATACTCGTCATAGGCCGTGGTGAACACAATCATGCTCTGCGGATGTGCCTGCTCGATAAGGTGAAAGGAAATACCGTCGGCAAGCTGTATGTCAAGAAACATTATGTCAGGATGGGGATTGACGGCAAGCCACGCAGCCGCTTCCTCAATACTACCCGGCAAGACCACAACATCCCACTGTGGCCGCAACTCAAGCACCATGCTTTCGAGCAGACGCGCTGCCGGTAGCTCGTCTTCAACTATCGCTGCCCTGATCTTATTCATATATCAAAGGAACTTTTACGGTGAAAAACTCTTTCTCGGGTATAACTTCTATATCATGGCCACACAACAGCATATAGCGCTGCGACAGATTGTTGAGTCCCATTCCGGACGTTCTTGAAATCTGCTTGGGCTGGATACGGTTCGAAACGGTAAGCCACATGTCCTCAGAACGTTTCTCTGTGTCGAGTACCACTGTCATCGGGCGTGCCATGGTTATGGCATTATGCTTTATGACATTCTCTATCAGAAGCTGCAATGTCAAAGGCGGGATATTCATGTCGAGCACCGATTCATCAAGACGATTGTCAACATCAATACACTCACCCATTCTCACCCGCTGCAGTTGAAGATATACATCGACAAATTCAAGCTCCTCGCTCACAGTTACGGTCTGTCTGTCGTGACAATCGAGAATGTAACGGTAGGCATCTGCCAGATTACGTGTGAATTCAGCAGCACGCGGCGGATTATATTCAATTTCGGCAACAAGCGTATTCAGGCTGTTGAACAGAAAATGTGGATTAAGCTGATTCTGCAAAGCCGCATAACGTGCCTGTGCCGAACTTTCCTCAAGCAGGCGGGTTCTACGGTACTGACTCATAAGATCGGCGTAGAACCGGTTCATCATGAAAAGGCTCAAAAGTATGAGTTCCATGAACCATACGCATAACACACCGACTGTACCACGCCATGCAAGAGCAAAAAGGTGGGACGAACCGATAATGAACTTTGCCATGACCAGCAGCAGATAATTGAGAACAAGCAAACCTGCTGCCGAAATGAAGAAGAACAGAAATATGCGTCTGCGGTCACGAATAAATCCCGGATAGGCCGGTCCGATGCGTCTGTTGACAAATCTCATGCCCAGACCTACACCATTGAACAGCAACAGCACTGCAACGATAGCTTCCGGTGTAAGCAGATTGAGCTGTTGGCGTGCCGGGATGTCGCCACTGGTGATAAGCAGCAGATATGAACAACAACCGATGGCCGAGAAAATAAGTATATCGGCCAGACACGAATTACGGAATGTATCTGATTCTGACATAAGATGTTGTCTGTATTTTTATTGGTATCTGCAAATGTACTGATTTTTCAATTACCACAAGCCCGCTCCAATGCACTTTTTGCGATACAGGCATTCAGTTTGGAACGCACAAAATTGCGGCGTGCCTCCTCATGATATATCTGTGCATTGATGACATCTACCACCGAAACGCTTCCCTCACGGTATCTGTCAATGGCCATGGCCTCGCTCTCGGATGCCTTACTCAATGAGTTTTCCGTAATACGTACCTGCTCCGCTGCCTGGACATAATTGCAGCGTGCGGTCTCTACCTCAAGACGCAAGCCATCGGCAATCTTACTTCTGCGTTCACGTGCTATTGCAACATTATGATTACCTATACGACGCGTACGGCGACGTTTGCCCCACTCGAAAACCGGAACGCTAAGTTTGGCATAAACGGCATAATTAGGATCTATATCTGCGTGGAAATCATAACCGGGAGACGAGAAACCGCCATCCACACCTACAGACAGCACCGGCATATAACGCGAGTTGGATATCTTGGAGTCAGACTGGCTGATGCGTATGCCACCTTCTGCCATAAGCATCTCAGGGCGTCGGGACACAATGGCCGAAACATCACCTGACACAAGTGGAAGCGCTAAAGAATGACATACAACAGAATCGGTGGCTATGTGTTCATCTGAAGGTACACCGGCCAAAGCATTAAGCGACAGACGTGCCACCTCTGCGTCATTAAAAGCACATTTCACCTGATAGTCTGCATCATTAAGACGGACTTCCGCCATGAGCAGGTCATTACGGTCGGAATATCCTTCCTCCACTCTCTGACGCACGACCTCAACAAACTGCTGCACCGCATCCCTATAACCAACTGCAACAGACGCAAGCTCATTCTGAGCCACACTGTTCCAATAACACACATCAGCCTCATAACGTACGTCATTCGAAACACGCCTTACTTCAAGACGTGCATTCTCATCTTCCGCACATGCCTTCTCATAACCGGCACGCAAAGCCCCTCCGGAATAGACAGGCTGCGATATATTCAGTGATGTGCCATATTTGATATTACGGCCTTCGAAAGACAAACGATTATCTGTACCCGGCAACGTAACGTCAAGAGCCAATGGGTTTCCTGTATAATTGAAATTCGCACTGCCGGACAGTTTCGGAAGGAAATCGGCTTTGGCCGACAATCGTGCCTCACCACTTGCTCCGGCCGCATGAGTTGCTGCCTTAATGTCCTGGCTATAGGCAACCACACGATTACGATAAGATTCAAGCATCACATTATCCTGTGCGTTAGAACGCATAACACCAGACAGGACAACAAAACCAATGAAATATATCTTATGTTTCATTTCCATCATATTTAATGTTCGTATTAAAACTGCTATAACTTATACATTTGCCGTCTCCGGATAAAAAATTGCATAAAGTGCCGGAGTTACAAAAAGCGTAAGCAATGTGGCAAACGACAGTCCGAAAACGATTGTGGCTGCCATACCTCCAAACACCACATCAAACAACAGAGGAATACTTCCAAATATTGTTGTGACAGCAGCCATGAGCACCGGACGCATACGGGAGACTGTGGCCTCAACAATTGCTTTGCCTGGCATCACACCGGCACGACGCTGCAGATTGACTTCATCCAACAACACGATGACATTCTTTATTATCATACCAAGCAATCCAAGCCATCCGGCAATACAGAAGAATCCAAACTGGAAACCTGTGACCAACAAGCCAACAACCACTCCAATGACAGACAATGGCAGAATGAGGAATATGATGAATGGCTGACGGAAATTGCCGAAAAGCGCCACCAGAATAACAACCAGGAACACCAGAGCCAATGGGAAATATTTTGTAAGAGCTTCCATGGCCTCATTCTGATCTTTATACTGCGAATCCCAAAAGAATGTATAACCGGCCGGTAGCTTCATCTGTTCTATTTCCGAACGGATTTCGTTATGTACTTCCTTCATTGTATGTCCGGGACGGACATCACACTGCGCAGCCATAGACAACTGTCGGTTGTACGTCTTGACAAGCGGCCATTCCCAACCAAGATATATACTGTCGGTTGCCTGAGCCAAAGGCACTGAGTTACGGCCGTTCCATACGGGCATGTCCTCAAGTGCAGATTGTGACATCTGGTTTTCTCCCGATACGTGCAATAATACAGGAACTTTCTTGTCTTCATCACGATAAACACCAACAGAAATACCGTCGCTGGCACTTTTGACGGCAGCCATCATATCGGACTTTCCGATATTGATACGGCCTGCTTTTACCGGATTATATGCAGCATTGAACATCATTGCCTTATTTCCCCATTCGTTCCGTGCATTCATGACTTTCGGATTACTGCGCATGATTGAGATTGCAACATTGGTCAGAGAATCAAGGACACGCGGATCATCACCGCTGAAACGTGCTTCTATAAGAGCCTGAGGAATTGAGTTCAATTCGAAACGATTGACACGTACCAGAGCATCAGAGAAACGCTGTGACAGTTCGTTCTGCAGTCCTTGCTGCATATCAACTGCCTTGGAAGTGCTTTCCGTCTCAACCAGACATTGTGCATAGTTACTTTGAGGACCGTATGCCGCATTAGCGAGATAATAACGTGGGGGAGTCTGGCCGACAAATGTCGTCACATGACTGACCCCATCCTTTCGCAATAAAGTATCAGCCATCGCTTCTGCCTGCGAAGAGGTTTCTTCAATGCGTGTTCCTTCAGGAAGCCACATATCGACGGAAAAATATTGTTTACTTAGAAGTGGCATGAACTGCTGTGGGATAAACCTGAATGCCCAACCGCAAACAATGAGAAGAGCCACCATTCCTGCTACAACAACATATCGTCTGCGTATAGTCCACCGTAATGCCCTACGGAACATATCGTAGAAACGTCCCTGGAACAGTTCGTCCTTCAGTTCGTCAGGACGGGGGCGACGCACAAATTCCTGAACAAAGAATACATTCTGAGAAATGGCAAAAACCCAACTAAGCAGCAACGAAACAGCAATAACGATGAATAGCGACGACAACAGTTCACCTGTAATATGAGGCGACAGATAAACCGGAAGGAACGTCAGAACAGCAATAAGTGTTGCTCCAAGAAGCGGCATTGCGGTAGTCTCAACAGCAGAAAGAATAGCAGTACGCTTGCGCATACCACGCTGCATGTTTACAAGTGTGGCATCATAAACAACAATTGCATTATCAACCAACATACCCATGGCAATGATAATGGCGGCAAGCGACATACGTTGCAAAGCAATGCCATCTGCATACATATATATAAGTGTTCCGAAAATGGAAAATACAAGTCCGCTGCCTACAAGGATTCCGTTCTTCAAACCTATAAAGAACAACAACACCGCAATAACCGTTATAACAGATATAATAAGGTTGAGCACAAATCCGTTGTTGGCCACAGCCGACTCATGACCCTGATCATATATAGGAGATACTTCAAAGCCTTCAGGCATTTCCGCTTTATGATTTTCAATACATTGTTCAACCAGTTGCGCCATATCCACCACATTTCCATCAGAAACAGTTGAAATAGCGATACCTACAGCCGGCATCCCATCCTTGAACATGAAACTTCTGGCCGGACGTGAATAACTTTCACGAACTGTCGCTATTTCTCCAAGACGGAAATAAGCTCCATCGCGAGATGTCACCGTGAGATTCTCTATTTCCTGCAAAGAGGAGAAACTGCCGGAAGCCTCAACACGCAGGCGATTGTGGGATGTCTCAACCGCACCAGCATCCACTACACGATTCTGACGTTCGAAAGCAGATGCAATATCTGCCATCGTTATACCACTGGCAGCAAGGAGCGAAGGTTTTGTTTCCACTTCTATAGTACGGTTCTGCACACCGAACAGTTCTACTTTTGCCACATCCTTAACAGTCAGCAACTTGTTCTTAAGAACCTCGGCCTGATCTTCCAGTTCACGATAAGAGTGCGTATCGCTTCCCAAAGCATAAAAAACACCCAACACATCGCCAAAGTCATCATTGACAACAGATGTACCCGCACCTGCCGGCAGACGTCCCTGTACGTCATTCACTTTACGACGTAACTTATCCCATAACTGCTGCATGGCATCGGCACGTATCTCCTTTTTTACATAAACCGTGATTTTTGAGAGTCCGGCACGATTCTCCGTTTTCAGATAATACAATTCTCCGAGCGACTGGATTGATTCTTCCAACACATCTGTTACCTGCTGCTGCACTTCCATAGGCGATGCGCCTGGATAGGTTGTTGTGACAACAGCCTGTTTGATAGTAAATGGAGCATCCTCGAGTTTGCCCATACCATTATAGGCAACAATTCCACCTACAAGAATAAGTCCCAGCAACAACCAGCTGAGAGCCTTGTTTCTAAGGAAAAATTTGGCTACACTTTTCATTATTCAATACCTTTGCCCTTATTTTTGTTTCCTATCACACTAACAATATCACCTTCAGACAAATACGACTGACGTGTAACTGCCACCTTATCGCCTGCCGTCAATCCGGAAACAATCTCAATACGTCCGTCAGAAAGCAATCTGCCCTGAATGACAGGGCGTTTGATAACACGTCCTTCATTATTTATCAACCATACAAAACATTCCTCATTTTCATTGCATACCGCTGTCTGAGGCACACAGACAGCAGAGCCGGACTGAGTCTGCGAATGAACAGATATTTCCATATTCCCGGACATACCTCCCAGAAGTTTGTTATCCTTATTATCTATCAGGGCCGTGAACTTAAACGAAAGATTATTTTCTCCGGCAGCCTGAGTCAAATAAGTCTTGTACGGTTTAAAATCTTTATTTGGCATGTTGTCAAACATAATACGGCAAGATGCAGACGAATCATTGTTTCTCAAAGCAACTGCCATATCTTCAGGCAGGAATGTCTCTACCTTTATACTTTCCAGATCAATAAATGTCACTACTGGCTGAGATGGCTGAACATTCTGATAACGCTCTATATGAGTCTGCTGCACATATCCGTCAAATGGCGCAACAAGCCGTGTATCCGTATAACTGTTCTTAGCATTATCATAGTCGGCACGCGCTTTTGCATAATCAGCACGTGCTTTCTCATAGACAGAACCAGACACATTGTCTTTATTATAAAGATTGGATATACGCCGATATTCACTTTCTGTCTGTTTGCATATAGCTCCGGCACGTTCCTCACTCACAGCAAAGTCACGGTTATCAATGGCCGCAATCAATTGTCCTTTTCTAAAGAACTGTCCATTCTGTACGGTAAAATCCTTAACCGGTCCTCCAACACGAAACGCAAGTTGTGTAACTCTGTAAGGCTCAGATATGAAAGTATAACGGCGCGACAAAGATTCCATAACTCTCTCTGCCATCGCAACTTTTACTCCGGCTTTCTCCTGTTGAATTGCCTGTTTCTGTTTGCATGCTGCCAAAAGAAACACAGCCATGCTGATAAAAATAATACGTCTCATTCTTTATCTTATTACGTTTGTTTCCATATAGTTTTGCGTCACAAATTTATATTTACATAAGCCAGATCGCAATACATATTTTCCTGAAACGTATAAATACATAAACCGAAACGTATTTTATAAACACTGTAATGTAAAACAAAAAGTCCGGCATCGTCTTCATCAGATAATGCCGGTCTGCAATTCAATAATCAGATTAATAACCTATGAGAATTATGAAAACAGTATTTTATACATATATATTATTTCCCAATAACATATATATTGAAAACTATTGTCCACCGCCTAGAGCATGATAAAGATTTATCACACCCTGAATTTCATCAAAACGATCAGTTATCACATCAAGCTGAGCTTGAAGCAATGACTGACGTGCTGTAAGCACTTCCAGATAATTCTGTGAACTGTGCTGCATCAATAACTCCGCACTATGCAATGCTGAATCCAATGCATCAACCTGTTGTTCGTCCACTTTTATTTTATCTCTTGCTTTCTGCCATTGAACAAGTGCATCATTCACTTCCGCACCCGCATTGAGCAGACTTTGTCTGAAATTCAACAAGGCCTCTTCCTGCTGTGCCTTGGCAATTTTCAGATTCGCGACATTCTGTCCACGATTGAACAGAGGCTGCACCAAAGATCCTACCGCCTGTAACAACCACTGTCCGGGGTTGGTTATTGCAGCTCCTGCCGCATTGGTCCAGCCTGCTGAACCACTCAGCATAATGCTTGGATAGAAAGCCGAGCGTGCCACGTTTGTGGCATAATATGCACCAGCCAATTGCATTTCACACTGTCTGACATCCGGTCTGCGACTCAATAGTTGAAGAGGCACTCCAACAGAAACCGTATCCGGAAAAATCTGTGCGTCGAGTGTCGAACGTTCTATGGTCTGTGGAGCCATACCCACAAGAACAGATATAGAATTTTCGGTTTCGCTTATCTGTTTTTCAAGTGACAACAATGAAGCATCCACAGCGAGTTTTCCGGCTTCAGTCTGTGCAACGGCCATTTCTGTAGTTTGTCCTGCACGTTTCAAAGCTTTCATCACACGTACATTCTCTTCCCATATTTCAGCAGTCTGACTGGTTATGTCAAACTGTTCATCTAGCATAAGCAATGTATAATAACTATTGGCAATGGTTGCGATGAGTTGTGTCTGCACTGCTTGTCGATAAGCCTCGCTCTGTTCAAGAGCAACCTGCGCTCCACGCTTACTGTTAAGCAGCTTGCCAAATATATCTATCTCCCACTCTGCAGAAGCAGCAATATTATAAGTCTTTGTCGGACTGTTGCCATCAATACTTTTAAGTGTTCCCTGAGGTGTAAGCGACAACGACGGCAGATAAGCCAGGCGTGAGCTCATGAGTTGCGCTTCAGCCTCTTTCACTTTAAGACGAGCTATGCCAAGATCCGTATTGCTCTCAAGTCCTTGTTCAATCAATCGCTGCAATTTGATATCCGTAAAAAGCTCACGCCACGATAATGATGCCAGCGAAACTGTATCGTCTTTATCAACCGGTTGTCTGAAAAGGCTGTCACTTACAGTTATACGCTCCGGTCGTTCATAAGATTTATAAATATGACAACCGCTCAATACTGTCGTAAGCAACAAAACCGTTATTATAGTTTTTGATGTGTTCATATTTGCTTTTATTTTATTTATTGTCAATCTGCGGCACATTTCGTTCCGGCATGAGTTTCTCCTGCAGATATTGGAACACCATAAACAATGGCGGAACTATGAAAAGCAACGCTATCGTGCCTATAAGCATTCCACCGACTGTACCCACACCCACCGATATATTACCATTGGCTCCAACACCTGTCGAGAACATCATTGGCAACATTCCGAAAATCATTGTCAACGATGTCATTAGAATAGGACGCAGACGTATCTGGGCTGCAGATACAGCCGCCTGCATTATACTCATACCATGACGCCGGCGTTCTGAGGCATACTCCGTAAGTAGAATGGCTGTCTTTGAAAGCAATCCGATAAGCATTATAAGACCTGTCTGCAAATAAATATTATTCTCAAGACCAAAGATTCTGGCAAACAGAAAACTTCCAGCCAGCCCAAACGGCACTGACAGAATGACTGCCAACGGAATAAACAGACTCTCATAAAGCGCACAAAGTATAAGATAGATGAACACTACACATATTACAAATATAACAGTTGTTGTATTTCCTGCATTGGATTCCTCACGCGACATGCCGCCAAACTCAAATCCGTAACCGGTAGGAAGAGTCTGAGCTGCAACTTCTTTCACTGCCTTGATAGCCTGACCAGAGCTGTATCCTGTGGCAGGTGCACCGTTCACCTGTATGGCAGAAAACAGATTAAAACGAGTCAGGACTTCAGAGCCGTAAACCCTTGTAAGTTTCAGATACTGACTTATCGGCGTCATCTCCCCATTATCATTGCGTACAAACATATTGTTGAGCGACTCTGTATCGAGACGGAATTCGGGCGAGGCCTGTACCATCACACGATAAAGTTTTGAAAAACGGTTCATGTTCGACGCATAATTTCCACCGATATATCCAGAAAGCGTACTCAACACATCCGACGGCGAAACCCCATTGCGCTTACATCGTGCTGCATCCACCTCTACAAGATACTGCGGAAATTTAGTGTCAAATGACGTTGTTGCCCGGCCTATCTCAGGTCGTTTGTTCAAAGCATCAATAAAGTCGCGAGTATATTTCAACAGATCTTCCGTTGTTCCGCCCTTCTGGTCCTGCACATACACCTCAAAGCCGCTGCTCACGCCATAACCAGGAATCATCGGACGCGTATATGCCATGACTTCCGCACTTGATATATGTGCTGTCCTACGGTTTATCTCATCAATGACTGCATCCACAGCATCCTCCTTATCAGGACGTTCACTCCAGTTCTTCAAACGGATTGTAAACATTCCGTTACACGAGGCCTGGCCACTTAACTGGGAATTACCTGTCGTATTGGACTGAAGCTCTATCTGCGGAATTGTGCGTATGCAACTGTCCACCTGTTCCATAACCTTACGTGTTTCATACACACTGTTTCCTGGCGATGTCCTCACATCCACAAACACAGTGCCCATATCCTCGTTCGGAACGAAACCGGTTTTTGTCGTCATCATAAGAACCACGAGTCCTACACAAGCTACTGCCAGCAAAGCCCCGGCAAACCATTTACGCTTTAACATAAACAGAACTCCTGTCTTATATTTCATCACCAAACGATGAAAGGCCGTATCGAATGCCATATGAAAACGCGAGGAGAAACTTAGTTTCCTGCCTTCTTTTACGGATTGATGCGGTGTCATTATTAGCGCGCAAAGAGCAGGACTGAGTGTCAACGCATTTATCAGCGATATGGCAACGGCAGCAGCCATTGTCAGACCGAACTGTGTGTAGAACGTACCCGTAGTTCCGCCGACAAAACTCACAGGAATAAACACTGCCATGAATACAAACGTTGTCGTGACCAATGCCGATGTGATACCGTCCATTGCATCTATTGTCGCAAGATAAGAAGACTTATAACCTTCGTCAAACTTTGCCTGCACTGCCTCAACAACCACTATGGCATCATCCACAACCGTACCGATGACAAGAACAAGAGCAAACAGTGTAAGCATATTAAGACTGAAACCCACCAAAGCCAGGAATGCGAATGTTCCTATCAGCGACACAATAATGGATAAAGCAGGAATAAGCGTTGAGCGCAAGCTCTGAAGAAATACATAAACCACAAGCACCACGAGTATGATTGCTTCAATCAGAGTCTCCACAACATTCTTTATCGATGCGTCAAGGAAATCCTTCGTACTCATGAGGTCGACAATCTTTATTCCTTTCGGCAATGTCTTTGATATCTCGTCCACCGTACGGTCTATCTCTTCTATTATCTCATTAGCGTTAGATCCTGATGTCTGCGCAATCATGATGTTACAACCTGGATGTCCATTCACACGTCCCACATAATCGTATGCTCTGTTACCAAGTTCAATGTCGGCCACATCCTTCAGTCGCAGCACTTTGCCGTCGGGCAACGATTTGATGACAAGATTTTCATAATCCACCTCGTTCTCATAACGTCCACGATATTTCAAAACATACTGGAACGTATTTTCCGATTCGGCACCAAGTGTACCCGTAGCTGCCTCAACGTTCTGTTCGTCTAACACAGCGGTTATGTCTGACGGAATCAGACTATATTTTCTCATCTTGCCAGGATCAAGCCATATACGCATGGAGTATTCGTAACCAAATACATTCACCTCGCCCACTCCCGCAATACGCGACAGACGTGGTTCGATGTTTATTTTCATATAGTTGGTCAGAAACGTTTCATCAAACGAATCGTCCGGACTATATACCGCCAGCTGTTTTATGTTACTAGTCTGACGCTTACGAACGGTGATACCACTCTTGGTGACCTCAGCCGGCAATAATCCCTGCGCCGTGGCAATACGGTTCTGCACGTTCACAGTTGCCATATCCGGGTCTGTGCCCTGTCTGAAATATACTGTTATTCTTGCCGAACCTGTATTAGATGCGGTCGACGTCATATACATCATATCCTCGACACCGTTAAGAGCTTCTTCAAGAGGCACCACCACACTTTTCTGTACAGTTTCTGCATTGGCGCCGCTATATGTTGCCGACACACTCACCGTAGGCGGTGCTATTTCCGGGAACTGCTCTATCGAAAGCTGTGCCAGACCGATAAGACCCAGCATCAATATAAGCACAGAAATTACACATGCCAGAATGGGACGGTCTATAAATGTTCTTATTTTCATATACTGTATTACGCTATTTCTTGGTTTTCTTTATATCATCCATATTCACAGCCGTCCCTTCACGCATCAAGCCTGCACCTTCAGAAATAATGATATCACCTTCATTCAGTCCAGAAAGCACAATGTAGTTCTGACCGTCATTATATTTATATATGGTGATTGGCGTCGACTGTGTTTTACCATCAACGACCTTCCATGTGAACACACGATTCTGCAATTCGTAAGTAGCAGAACGCGGAATGGAAATACAATTTTTCTGCACTGTCGGCACCACAACAGAGGCACTGCCGCCATTACGCAGCAGATGACGTGGATTCTTGAACACGGCACGCAATGTCACAGCTCCAGTACCGTCATCCACTGTTCCGCCGATGGCGTCAATACGTCCTTGTTCGTCGTACGTCCTGCCATTGCTCATCGTCAGACCTACCGCCGGCATTTTCTTCTTTGCCTCTTCCAGCGATCCATATTGCTGTATAAGATCTATCATCTGGCTTTCCGCCATAGAAAAGTATGCATATATCTCCGAATCATCAGACACTGTCACAAGAGGTTCCTCCATTGTACTGCTCACTAGTGCGCCAACGCGATAGGGAATCATGCTAGCAACACCGTCAACCGGACTTTTCACTTCAGTATAAGACAAGTCGTTTGCAGCCCGTGTCACCTCGGCTTTGGCCTGTGCAACGGCCGCCTCGGCCTCACGCAACTGATTCAAGGCTGTCTGACGGTCAAAGTCCGACACTACTTTTTCCCTATAAAGTTCATTCTTGCTGTCAGCCGTCAGTTTTGCAGTCTGAAGCTTGGCCTCCGCACTTTTCATATTAGCCCGTGCTGTTGCAAGTGCAGCCTTGTAAGGCACTTGGTCTATGACAAAAAGGATCTGCCCCCTCCTCACATTATCGCCTTCGTTTATACGTATTTCCGTAATGGTACCACTCACCTGGGGACGTACCTCCACGGCCTGGCGTCCGCGAAGGGTTGCAGTATAAGCCGACTGCAAGGTATAGTCACCCTTGCTCACAATCATCATTTTGTACTTCTCACCCGGCATTGTCTGTTTCTTGTCACTGCATCCATAAACCAACGACAAAAAAAGAAATGCAAGATAAACACTTGTTCTGATCTTCATATCTCTCTATTAAATATTTGTTATATATTTTCTGTTTTCATTCCGTATGCAACCATACTGTGATTGTAAAATTATGTACATTGAGTCAAAACCCACAGTATGTGGTGACCAACGGCTCATAAGTGGTGACGAACAGTCTTGATTTTTTTGTTTTCGTTCATCAAAATATCGTATCTTTGCTTTCAGGAAAAAACATAAAAACATGAAACACCACATATCCTTATACATCGACATGCTGTTCTGTCTGGTAATTATGCCACTGGCCATCATGATGCTTCCGGTAGACCGTTGGATGAAAGACAACACAGCCTTTCTCATCACGCTCATAGCATATATATACATGCTGTATTTTGTCTACCGCAAGGCATGCCTGCCTAAACTTTTCATGCAGAAGAAATACATACATATAGCCATACTTCTGACAGTTCTGGCCGGCATCACAGTGTTACTCACCCACTTTCCACTCCCGGCAGAACAACTTGCAAACAAAACACGTCCAATAGAAGCAAGACTCCACTTACGCACACAGACCATCTGGTTTTTCTTCCTTATCGTGACAGGATTCTCACTTGCCATAGAACTTATTTTCGAATTGTTCAGACAGATTATTTCCAAACAGGAGATTGCCGCAGAAAAAAACAAGGCCGAACTGGCACTTTACAAAGCACAGATAAACCCTCACTTCCTCTTCAACACACTGAACACCCTTTACGCTCTCGTCCTGTCACGTTCCGACAAGACCGAATCCGCCTTTGTCAAATTCTCGAGCATACTAAGATACATGTGTGCACAGACACACATGGACACAATTCCGATAGGAAAGGAAATAGAATATATCAGCCAGTACACCGACCTTCAGAAACTGCGTTTGAACCATCATACGCACGTAGAACTCAAAATCGACACAGATAATGACCAGACGCCCGTGCCACCGATGATACTTATTACTTTTGTCGAAAATGCATTCAAATACGGCACTTCGTCCGACATAGACTGCACCATAAACATAAACATAAAGACACGAGACAACGTACTGTACTTCGAAACAGAGAACGACATCATGCGCACTGCCGAAAACAACAGTCACGGCATAGGAATAGCCAACTGCAGAAAACGTCTCGAACTGCTCTATCCGCACCACTTCGAACTGCACACCGGCGAACATCAAGGAAAATACAAAACTTCACTCACAATAAAATTAAGATGAAGACCATCAACTGTATAGCTATAGATGATGAACCGATGGCACTGATTGTCATCGAAAAGTTCTGTATGCGCAAAGGTGGCCTGCATCTGACCACCTTCAGCGAACCACGCACTGGCCTGGAGGAGATAAGGCGTACAAAGCCTGATATTGTTTTTCTCGACATACACATGAACAGCATCAGCGGAATAGAAATTGCCAACATGTTGCCGCACGAGTGCTGCTTCATCTTCACCACCGCCTATGCCCAGTACGCACTCGATGGCTTCAATCTCGACGCAGTGGACTTTCTGCACAAACCGTTCTCATACGAGCGTTTCGAGACTGCCGTTGAGAAAGCAATGCGACGCATCGGGACACACAAGTCTGTGAAAGCCGCCAACCTGATAGTCAAGCAGGAATATACAAACGTGAGCATACCGTTATCCGACATACTTTACATAGAAGCACTGGGCAACTATGTTAAAATAATGCGCGTGTCCGGAGGGCACGTCTTCACACGCACAAATCTGAAATCCATAACCGACATGCTTCCTTCCGAAGACTTCATACGCATCCATCGGTCATACATCATACCGATAGCGGCTGTCGCATCGTTCAGCAAAACACGCATTACTCTAAAAAATAAAGATACAGACCTTCCCATTGGCGCACAACATGCACAAGCAGTTATCAAGAAACTGCAGGAACACATTATCTCCGAAAACCACTGACAGCATACACCTGCATAACGGATGGCCTGTCTTAACCGCAGACATATCATCACAGGATGACATACAGAAATGGCGTTTGTATAAATAAAAAATATAGAAAATGCAAAAAAACAATTACTTATATCGTTAAAACCATATAAGATTCTTATCTTTGTCCGGGAGTATTTTTTATACACTACATGAGAGAACGCCAACCAGCAATCTACTGACGGCAAAACGCTTTACTGCTACACGTTTGCCACGTCCTCAAATTGAAACTACTATCAATCAAAGTATCAATAAATTAAAAACCGATGTTTATGAATAAAATGTTCCTATTGCCGTTATCCTTATCATTAATGATGGCATGTACATCACAAAAAAAGGAAAACGGACAGAAAGCGCAAAGCACCACGGTGGCAGTAGACTCCGTGATGTCAAAAGCAACATTTGCCGACACTACGCTCACCTACCCTGGAAGCAAAGTCACATTCCACGTCAGCCTTGACGGGAAAACCCTGAAAATACAACCGTCAGGACTCACCGTGAGAAATGAGTCCGTGACTCACGACATAACCGGATACACTGTGACAAAAGCCGAGATAGGCGATCTGAACAACGACAGTTATCCAGAAGTGTTCATAAGTCTAACATCCGACGGAAGCGGAAGCTACGGACAACTCATCGGCTACTCTGTCAACAATGGCAAATCGATGAGTCAGGTGGCACTGCCCGACCTCAAGGACACACCCGAACTGAGCAAAGGCTACATGGGACATGACGAGATGGCCATTGTCGAATCAACATTCTGTCGCCGCTTCCCGATATACAAAGACGGTGACACAAACGGACAGCCGACAGGCGGAACTCGCCAGATACAGTATAAACTCATCGATGGCGAGGCCTGCCGCATACTGAAGGTTGACAAGGTGACAGAATTCTGAACATAAACCTGAACATCAATATGACACATAAAAGGAGCTTTTTGTTCTGACAGGAATTATTTTAGTGCGGAATAAAAAGCTCCTCACAGAAAAAGCATGACAAACACTCCCCGCATGATGAACAACAGACCTGTGGCTGACAGACATGGTTATCCCGAAAACCAGACATGACCGAAACATAAACAGACACAATGTCCACACTACCGAATCAATGCCCGACAAATTGCTCTTATGCATAGAAAAGATGGCCAAAGTCAAATGACCGGCAAACAAAAATATATCTTCATCAAAAATATAACTATCTATATTTCTGCATGTTACATATTTTTCATATATTTGCATCGGTCATAATACCTATGAACAACACATATGCCTGATCGTATAAACGGAAGGAAGGTCCGGAATCTTTTTTTATTCGTAAATATGAAAACTCAAGGTTTCTGAAACCATTCCGTCTGTATACAACTTTGCTAAACATCTTTACCATAAACAAAATAATAATTTACTTAAACCATTATGAAAAATCACTTTTACCTGAAAGTAAAAAAACTGATGCCTTTATTGCTAGTACTGACGTGTATGGCATACTCAGTTCAGTCCATGGCCCTGAACAAACCTACTCTGAAAATCAACAAGACAAACTTCAGCCGTGACGCAAAATGGGACGGTTACTACTACATCGACCAGGCGAAATTCACATACGACGCCACCGGTTCTACCAGCCGTACGCTCTGTCTCTATCTTGACGGCCGGCTGATAAGCCGCACAGCACTGATCGGCGAAGCATCCACATACACACGCACGCTGCTCTACGGTGGCAACTACGAAGCATGCATCGAAGCATGGGATGGCAAAAACAAAGTTGTGAGCGACAAAATCACATTTACCGCCGCCAGCGCCTACAAAGCCCTTGACGCTGCCTACTACGTAAGAAGCCAGATACGCCATTATCCGCGAATCATCGACATCTCGTCATTCAACGTACCTATAAGCGAGACATCATATTTCGTGGAAAACATCTGGTCGGAGAACGGTTGGGTGTCTGTAAGCGACAACGGCACCATACTCACCAAGTGCGAGCTGCACTACGGCATATCCGAAGAACAAAACAAACAGATGTGGGATTACATCGACAACACTCTTGCAGCCCTCTTACCGGAAGATGCTACCGACCTGCAGAAGGCTGTCATAATATACAGCTACTTCGGAACATACAGCAACACCGAATACTATTTCGGTCCACATTGTTACGACATCTACGGATTTGTTGAGCGTGAGACCGTATGTGACGGCATTGCAAAAGCTTTTGCAGCTTTCTGCGAGGAGGCAGGACTCAACTGCATCAAGGGCGGATCGGGCGACATAGGCCATTCATGGAACGTCATCGAGATAGACGGCATATGGGGACAGACCGACATTACCTGGGATGCGCAGGACGCAGGAGACGGACACGCCGGCTTCGGCAACTTCATGTGTACCGACAACGAGTTTATCGACTCACACACATCACAACATCAGGAAATAACATGGAGCTGCAGCGGAGTCAAGTTCCCGGCATGCACCTCAGCCGAATACCGCTCCGGCTATGAGTTCGGACCGGACAAACCGGGCGAATTCTGGTATGCTCCTGACGGCCGGTTCTACACAAAGCGCAACGGCAACACATGGCGCTACAACCCGAACACAACCGAACCGCTCGGAAAACTTCTGAAAATAGACGACCTGCCACCACTCGACTATCTCACCGGACAGGTGCCTTCAAACGCATACCTCACAGTTCCGGAAAAAGTGGCACTGGGCAAAAACATATATATGGCAGCCGGTGCACCGTTCAACACAAAGGTGAAAGATTACAACATGGGCTATGCGTGCACCATAACATACGACATACAGAAAGACGGCAACACCATAACAACCATAACCGGTGCGCCGTTCGAAATATCTTATTACGAGCCGCAGGAAAAGGGCGAATACACCATCGTGGCACACATAAAAAACAAATACGGCGAGACCTCCGTATCGAAAAATGTCACTGTGGCAGATATCGAAAAGATAGAACTTGACCTTTCCATATCAACAGTCAACATCCACCCCAACGGTTATGAATACAACGGAGAATTTGTAGATGGCGATTACGATTACATCATAACCGGTTCGACAACCAAGAATCTGCTCAACTTCTACAATACAAACAACACTAACGTGACACTCAGAGATGTAAACATCGATCTGAGAGGCGAAAGAGGCACGGACGAGACTCACTCTGCCATCTTCGTAAGTGACGCTTCTGTGAACCTCATACTCGAAGGCGACAACAAACTGTATGCCGGCAACGACCGTTCGGCCATCTACATGGAAGGTGACTGCGCGGCAACAATAAACGGCGAAGGCAGTCTGTATGCCAACGGAGACTGGGCTTGGGCGGCCATAACATGCGTGGACGAACAGACACTCACCATCAACGGCGGTAACATCACGGCCGAAGGCGGCGACCACGGAGCCGGCATTGGCGGAAGCTGGGGCCGTATTGGCGGAAACATCATCATCAACGGAGGAACAGTGACAGCTCTCGGCGGATACAGTTCGGCAGGTATTGGCAGCGGACACGAAACCGATGCAGGCAAGACTCCTATAATAAACGGTGGTTCTGTGAAATCAACCGGTCTCTACGCATTCGGCGGAGGCTGGGATGGTCAGGAACTCACACCGCTGAACAGTGACGGTACACGTCTGACACTACAAAAGATTGACAACACATGGTTTGAGTCGCTGACAGTCAAAGGCAAGGAATACGGCAAACCCAACGGTGCACATCCATCCGACAACATGTACTATCTCTATCTGCCGGCATCGGGCGACGCAGTACTGAACGGAGTACCGTTCCGCCTCGAAGACGGATGGCCTATCACCGACAACATAGAGAACATGGAGAACGCCGATGGCCTCTACGCAACAGGTCAGAACGGAACAATCGTCCTGACAGTGAACAAGGCACAGCAGGTAAGCGTATGCAGCATAGACGGCGTACAGATATTCAATGCGTTCTGCAGCGAAGGCCAGCACATGGTGAACAACGTAAACAAGGGCGTTTACATCGTGAACGGCAAGAAGATCGTTGTAAGATAAATCATAATATAAAAGGAAGGCTTATACCATACTGTATAAGCTTTCCTTTCAACAAACCGATGAGGACATGTCTGGCAATATGTTCCGGCTTACCGGAAGATTACAACATTTGCATAATGTCTCTCAAACATCCAATCAGAACAATGATATTTTTTATCTAATTTATTACTAATAACTTTCTAACAAAAAACTATGAAACATTATTTTTACTCGAAACTGAAGGGATTAAATCCGTTCGTATTCATGATTGCATGCATTGCCTGTCCTGTACAGTCTATGGCACAAGACACTCCCGGTTCGGAACTTGAAAAGAAAGAACTGGACCTTACAGTATCAACCGTCAACATACGAAGCAACGGATATGAATATAACAACGAGTTTGTTGAAGGTATTTTCGATTATGTTATCACCGGAACGACAACCGAAAACATGCTCAACATCTACGATGCCAACAATCTGAACATAACACTCAAGGACGCCTCCATTGACCTCAGCTCCACACGCGAGGATGAAAATGCTTATTCTGCCATTTATGTGAGCTATTCTTCCGTAAACTTCTATCTGGAAGGCTCAAGCAGTCTATATGCCGGAGGAGACCGTTCCGCAATAAACCTGGATGGAAACAGTTCTGTCACAATAAACGGTGAAGGCAGTCTTTATGCCGAAGGCGACTGGGCTTGGGCTGCCATAACATGCGTAGACGACCAGACACTCACCATCAACGGAGGCAACATCATAGCCCTTGGAGGTACTCACGGTGCCGGCATCGGCGGCAGCTGGGGAGTGAAAGCTGGCAAGGTAATCATCAACGGAGGAACTATCAGTGCAATAGGCGGCGACCAGTCGGCAGCAATCGGCAGCGGACACGAAACCGAAGCGGGCATGACACCTGTGATAAACGGTGGCTCGGTGAAGACAACCGGTCTCTACGCATTCGGCGGTGGTCTAGAAGGTCAGGAACTCATTCCGGTGAACAACGACGGAACAGAACTCACACTCTACAATATAGACAACACATGGTTTGAGTCGCTGACAATCGGCGGCAAGGAATACGGCAAACCCAACGGCGCACACCCATCCGACAACATGTACTATCTGTATCTGCCGGCATCGGGCGACGCAGTGCTGAACGGAGTACCATTCCGCCTCGAAGACGGATGGCCTATCACCGACAATATAGAGAACATGGAGAACGCCGAAGGCCTCAGCGCAACAGGTCAGAACGGAACAATCGTCCTGACTGTGGACAAGGCGCAGCAGGTAAGCGTATGCAGCATAGACGGCGTACAGATATTCAATGCGTTCTGCAGCGAAGGCCAGCACATGGTGAACAACGTGAACAGAGGCGTTTACATCGTGAACGGCAAGAAGATTGTGGTAAAATAAACATTCTGCAACAGTTTTCAGAACATATATGGAAAGCCTCTCCGCCACCGTGGAGGGGCTTTCTTTTTGTCCTTCGAGTCACCCGTTTTATAGCGGAACTGGAAATGTATAAATATGCAAAAGCCGGGAAGACAAAATGAATAAATATACAGCGTAACTCGAAAATACGCGCGTTTTTTCGTCCGACCGCTCCTTCGGTCGCAAATTCGCGAGTTTTGAGAGGGTTTGTTATCTGCCTGTCATACAGCGGCTTACGCATTTTGACAATCCAAAGGCAAGCTCCCGGGCTTGTGATTAAGCCCGTTTCAGGGCACGATATAGGCTTTATCAGGCCCTGATATAGTGCAAACCAGGCTCTGATATGGTGCATATCGCAGGCCAAAACAGGCTTTATGACGAGGGCGCCGGAATTTCCCTCTGATTCTGGACAGACTCGACGGTTGCGGAAAAGCCCGTTTTGCGCGATACGACACGAAATTTTCCGTCCTCCGTTTTCTATTTTGAGAATTTATTTTGTCAAATTTTTTTACTGTCAAAAATGAATAAATATGCAACATGGAGTGCGATAGAGTACATTTCGGACAGTATGACAGCGCGCCGCCATAAGTGACAATATGCAGGCAAAGGACTGCCGCGCAGAACACGCTCACGGCGGACGTGACTGCTAAAGAAAGCGGACGGAACAGAGAACAGCGCAATGACGACAAATCCATACGGACGATGCGTATGGCGGAAACGGGAGCAAAAGGCTGACCGGAACCACAAAAGGGCGGCACAAAGACACCACACTACGGCTACGGCCGCACTCAAGGAATACACCAAACAGAAAAGGGACGTATCGCACGGATACGCCCCTTACACTTTATGTACACTGTATAAGCTGTCCTGCCGATGGATCAGCGGTTGCTCATAAACACTGTTTTCTCCTTCTTTGTGGTCATGTCCTTATAGACGGTGACACGTATCACGAGACTGCCTTCCTGCGGTTCGGCAATCTTGCGGCCGTCGATAGTGTAATAGTCCACGCGCAGTACTTCCTTGGCAGCGGTGCCATTGTCAACGGACTCTATGGCCGTGACGGCAGAAGAATTGGCGTCGTACTCTACGTTGACAGTCTTTACAAACTCGAACAGCATGTTCTCATTCACCGTGATACTGCCGCTTCCGGCATCGTACTCAGCCACCCATATAGCCATAGGATCAAGAGTCAGCCTGCCGTTCTCGAGGTCGATGACGGCGTGAATCTTACCCATGTTGTTGGTATCCGGATAAGACATGCCGGTGGGCATGTTGGTGGCTTCGTCGTATTCGCAACCGGTGAGAATGCGGTATGTGCCGTCGTTGGCATAGCCGGTGAGCGTATAGTCGAGCATAGCCTCGCCGGTCTGTGCGTCGAACGTGCCGCTGAGGTGCACGCCGTAGCCGTACTGGTCGGCCTGAAGCACGTTGTATATGTCGATGCGGTTGCCCTTTATGGTCACATAGCACGGCCTTGACTCAATGTATTCGTCCTGACTTCCGGCAGAGCCCACGTAGGAAGTGTTGCCCGATGTGCCGTTGCAGCGCACGATGCTCGAACCGTTGGCGAATGTGCTTGTCTGACGTTCATCGCCCTGCACGGCAACCACCATGATGTCGTTGTCGCTCTCCCATGTGTCGTTGCCGGCATATGTGTATTCTATCGGACGCACAATCTCCACATCGTTCTCCGTATCCCATGGATAAAGATACACCATGTATGTATCCATGTCGTAAACGGGTGTGCCGGAGGTGATGCTTATGCCGCCGTTCTTTTCGTTGTACTCGGCATCGAAGTCGAGACATCCCGTCATATAGAAACCGCTCATGGTGAGTGTGGCGCTGCCTGAAGGACTGATGGTGAATGCCTTCATCGACGCCAGGTTTTTCACTCCGTTATACTCCTGTGAGTTCAATACGAGATAGTCGCCTGCCATGTCGCTGAGCGCAGGGACCTCCGTTGTGTTTTGCGCGCAAACCGATGTTGCGGCGGCCACGGCTGTGGCCAGTATCATTGTTCTTATCATCTTGCTGTTTATTGAATTATTATTTTCTTGACTGTTTGTTTTGTATTGTCGCCCGACATGCGGAAGATATACACTCCGCGTGTGGCTCCTGCGGTGTCGAACGTCAGCTCCTCGCCACCCGCAGCGCTGCCCGCCGTGGCTGAAGCGACACATTCGCCCTGCATGTTGTAGAGCTGCATGCGTATGTCGTTGTCGGCATATCCCATGACAATGCGTACGCTGCGGCCGTCGCAGACAATCATATGCGGCGACTCTGCAAGCCCGGCATCAATGCCGGTACGGATGAGTATGCTCTCCTTCACACCCTCGTATGCGTCGAGCTTGCCGTATCCCCACAGACAGGTGGGCAGGTCGTCGCCCGTGAAGGAGTCGCGGCGCGAGGTCTTCTGCATCACCTGTAGCACATTCTCCGGCGTCATTTCGGGATTTGCCTGCAACCATGTGGCCACCACTCCGGCAACGAAGGGCGAAGCCATCGATGTGCCCTGCATGTAGCCATACTCGTATTTGCCGCCGTTCCAGTTTACGGTGCAGTACTTTGTCTTGCTGCCTGTGTAGTAGCTCGAGAGCGAAGATATGATGTAGGTGCCGGGAGCTGCGACATCAGGTTTGAGCCGTCCGTCAGCCGTAGGGCCGTGGCTTGAGAACGAGGCGAGCTCATTCATCTTCTCGTCTATGTAGTGAGGCACTCCGTACTGCAGGCTGTAGTCGCACGTAACGTATGCTCCCACAGACACGGTACGCTTGCCTGTACCGCCTATTTCGCCCACGGTCATCGCGTCGTTTCCGTCAACAAATCCGGGGACATCATAGCTGCTGAAGAGCGATGTCATGTTTTCGGTCCACATGTTCACGGTGCCCTTGTCAGACGATATGACGTATATGCCGCGACGGTAATCGGGCGTATTCAGATAGTTGAAGCTGAGCATCAGGTGCACCTTGCCGTTAATAGGATTCACTTCACCTTCTACTGAGAGATTGCCGGTGACGGAATCTTCGGCCAGAGTGAATTCATAGCTGCGGTTATCGCACTGTCCGTCGTTGAACACTGCCGGTTCGTAGACTTTCTTTATGGTGTTGCTCTTGGCACGATAGACAAAAGGCACGAACTTGATGTCCATTCCCTTGTCACACCATATCTCGGCCGTTCCCGACTGCGGATATGTGTATTTGAAGTCGAGGAACGTCGCAAGCGTGTCAGGCTGCTCTCCTTCGAAAGTCTTTGATGCATGACATTTTGAACCGCCGTCGTTGCCTGCCGCTCCCACGATGATGCGTCCCGGACCAAGCATCTCACCGGTCAGCATGTCGAAGGTGGACGATCCGTCGCGCGGTCCGAGGTGGCTGCCCAGACTGAGATTGACAACACAAGGCTTGTTCACCGACTCCGCATAGTCGAATATGTATTTCACGCCGTCGATAACGGTGGTGTTGTCTGCGTTTATCAGTTCGTTCCCGTTGAGAGATACGAGCACGATGTCGGCATCGGTGGCAACACCGTACACGTTCTTGCCATCGGTATTGTCGGCTCCTGCCGCAATGCCCAGCACGTGAGTGCCGTGTGTGGAGGCATTGGTGTCGTAGCCTTTGGCCAGTATGTCGTCGGTTGTTGTGTATTCACATCCGTAACCGAAACCTGCGGGAGCCGTACCTGTGACGTTCTGGTCCCACACACGCTTTATGCGAAGCTCGCTTTTGTCGCGGGTGTAGAAGTTGGGATGGCCGAACTCAAAACCGTTGTCCACCACGCCCACCACGACACCTTTGCCGCGGTATTCCTCGGGAAGCGACACTCCGTTCTGCACGTCGTCCACACGTGTATCCTTGCGGGCCTTGTCCAGACTGGCCGTTACGGGTGTGCCCATTTCTATGTATCTCACTCCGTCGATGGCCGCAACCTTGTCGAGAACGTCGAGCGGTATGTCAGCCGTAAGTACATTGCCTATAACGGTTCTGACTTTCACACCGTACTCTTTCAGCATATCGGGACTGTATCCGTCGCGCAGATGGACAAAGGCCGATATGACAACACTGTCGTCCGTTGCTCCCGTCTTGAAGTAGTAGGCGCTACGGAGCTGTCTTATCTCGGCCGGAGAGCCGCTGTGTCTGACAGTCTCGACAAAATGACGGGTGTATGGGGACAATTTGCTTTGTCCCCACAGACTCACCGACATTGCAGAAATAGCTGCCGATATTAACAGTCTTTTCATATCTGTTGGTTGTTTATGGCTTATTGAACGATAACCTTTTTGGCTGATTTACCGGTTCTCACGATGTATATTCCGGGATGCAGTGTGCGTTCATAGGCTGCGTCTGTGAACGAATCAACCAGCATGCCGTCGCTTGAATACACTGAAATCTTGGCACCGTTCGGATTGCTTATGCTGATGGTGTTTTTGCCGGTAGTAACCGAAACACCCTCGTCGCCCGTCACATTGTTGATACCTGTCGTTACGTCGAGACGTATGTCGAAGAGATAAAGGAACTCATGGAACTTCGGAGATGTTACGTGGAATCCGAAATAATAGATGCCGTCTTCGTCCACTCTTACCGGTACCGAATATTCAGTAACAGGATGTTCCTCGTCCACACCGGGCACCTCTGTTATGTTGAGCAGCTGTGTAGTCTGCTCCACCGGGGTGCGACCCTTGCCGAATGTCACTTCCATAGACTCCGGATACTTTGGCAACGACGAATAAGCCTTGAACGACAGTGTGTAGTCAACGCCTTTCTGATAGTTTATCGGAGGAGCTATCATCCAGTCGTCGGCATCGTTCTGCTGGTTGTAGATGTACACAGCGCTTCTTGTGTTGGAGTCATAGTTCCAGCAATATCCGTCGCCGTTGCTGTCAAGCAGCGTGTAATAGTTGAGCATGTCTGCCGGACCTGTGAACATGCCTCCGTAAGGCGGATTGAGCGGAGTGCCTATAATCAGGTTATTGGAATAACCCCAGCCACCTTCCTTGCCGTCATACATCGCCGTCACGGTGTACACATAACGCGTCATATCCTCCGGATGGGTTTCGGTGAATGTGCATTCCTTCAGATTCTCGGCTACGGTTATCTCGTAAGGATATCTTACCACTTTGTATGTGATATTGTCCTTATCAATGGCGTTTCCGTTGATGCCCTCTGTTGGAGCATCCCATGTCAGTGTGGTTGTAAGGCCGTCGTATGTCAGCTTTATGTTTGTCGGCGCCTTCGGAAGATCATATCCGGCAAAGAATGTACGGGTGATTGTAGGACCGTCACCATATTCGTTGGACACAGTCACTTTCACCGTGTGGTTGTCGTTAGGAAGTGTTATGGCGTCACTCTTGAACAGAGAGCCCGGAGCAGCAGTGGCGTCCACGAGCACCTTGTCGCCTTCTGTCACCTTAACATTCAGTTTTTCGTCTGTCAGCGGAGCGCCAAGATAGCTTTCAGAAGGAATCTGGAACTGGAAATAACCGCTCACAGAACTGTCGTCAGGAGTGACGAACTCGAAGTCTGAAACAATGCCAGGAGCACCCTCATTCGGCTCTTTCAGCCATGCACCACTCACCTGATATGTACGTGAGAGATATGATACGATGGTGCCTTCAGCGTTTGTCAGATTGAGTTCCACTATCGGTGTGTATTCGCTGTCAAGCTCTATGCTGCTGCTCTCGAATATCCAGTATACCTTGCCGGTGGCTCTATTAATGAACATAGCCTGCTCCGTTCCACCGTTGGCGAGATAATCGTCCGGACCGATAAGGTTCTTGCCGGTTATGGCCTTCACCTTCACAGCCATTCCGTCAGTCTTTCTGATCTTATACAAATACTGTCCCTGATCCTTTGTATCAAGAACCACACTGTAAAGCATGCCGTTGTTGTCGGATACAAGAGTCTTGAATCGCAGATTGCTTTCGAAATCCTTGCCCACTCTCTGCATATCTCCTGTCTCCGGATCGACTTCTACCAGATGTGAGTTTGTGTAGTCAACGACTATTCCATATATCTTGTCGTTGGTCACATCGTAGGCAAGCGAAGTTGTGGTACACTGGCAGTTATCGGCCAGTTCCTTCTCGTACAGCACCTTATATGTTTCGCCGTCAAGAATAGTCCACACCGGTTTCTGCTCCGGCATGTTGGCCTCGTCGCTGTAAATGTTGCAGTATATCTTGCCGTTGTGATATACACCACCGCCTGATATGTAGCGGTTGAATAGCACGCTGTTATCGTCCGGCTTGAAATTATCGTCATATCCGAATTTATACAAACCCGGAATCATGTCGTCAAGCTGGTTTATCGGGGAGAATGTTACTATGCCGTACATCTCCACACCTTCCATTGCTATTCTCTTGTTATACTCCTGAGCCACAGCACTGTTCGTGTTGCAGAACAACAAAGACAGCTGCAACGCAAGACCTAAAAGTATGTTTTTCTTCATAACCATGTGTTTAATTAGGCGTATTCTTAAATCAGGCACTGCCCGGAAAAGGCAGTGCCCATTAACTGTTATTTATTTCTTAACCAATTTCATTGACAGAGTCTTTCCGTCAGATGTAAGTGCCTTCACAATGTAAATACCGTTGCCAAGACCTGACAATGACATACTGCCTGCCGCATCGTGTGCGTTGAGAACATTCTGTCCCTGCACATTGTATATTGATACAGACTTGATGTCGTCGAGGAGATACAGTGTCGAAGTAGAAGCATCGTAATGCATGCTGCTGCTTTCCACATTCTCTCTGATGCCGGTGCTTGTCACGTTCTCAATCTTGAAGTCGTCAAGAGCAATCATTCCTGCGTTAGGAGCGTCAGCGGTAAATTCGAAATAGAAGCAGTAATCCATATCATAGGTCGGTTCATATTTCACCGTGAACTTCGTCCATTCGGTAACAGGATCCTTTATGCTGTACAGTATTGGAAGTTCAAGTCCGCTTTCATCCTGAGTGTATGCGAGCACTACGTTTGCAGTAGTCTTGTTTTCACCGTTGCCAGGCATATAAAGATAGAACGAAATCTCGTATGTCTCACCTTGCTTCAATGTGAAATAAGGTGTGTAGAGAAGTTCGGTTCTTCCGTTGAGCGAATACTCATTAGCCACTGCAGCATATTCTCCTGAGTGTGCGGCAACCGTATTCTCCGGCATCTTTGTTATGCGGAACAGTTCTGAAGAAGATGTTCTGCAACCCCACTTGTTTGCAAAGAGAGTTTTCTCGTCGATGTCGATGCGGTTCTCGAAGTCCTGAGCATAAGGAAGTTCTTCTGGTTCTGCCGAAGTGAACAGACGCATTACCTTGAGACTCTTTATCTGAACTTTCGCACCGTTGGGGCTTTCTACGTGTATGCCGAAGAAGTTACCTTCAGACTCCGGAGTGAATGTGGTACCGATTTCCATCACGTTATAATCGTTCATTATGACGTCCTTGAAATCTCCTATCACTTCTGTCTGGTCGTCAACCGACTGACCGTTGCCACGTGTAAAGGTAATGTCAGCACTCTGGTTGAAATCTGTCTTGAACTCACACAGTACATAATATGACTTGGTAGGATCGAGTGCGATCTCCGGTGAGATGAGCCATTCATCCTTGCCGTTGGTTGTCATGGAAGCATCTGCGCTTGTCCAGGTGTTGCCGTCCTTGTCTGCGTCAATGGCGTTCCATTCGTTCTCGTCTTCAGAGAAGTCGGCCACGTATGCGCGTTCTTTGAGATATCCGTCGGTGAAACTGCTTATCGACAGCACGCATGATGTAGCCTGACCTACTTCTGTCTCAATGCTCGGTACAAATTTGTAAATCTTCTGTCCGGCGAACTTGTCTCCGTCAACATACTGGTATGAGTATGATACCTCAAGACCTGTGTTAGGATCGAGAGTGGCAGGATCCGGCATGGTTTCAGAATGTTCTACAATGAGTTCGTCGCCATCATATATCTGAGTCTTTATAACAGAACCTTTCTGTATAGGTTTGCCCTCAGCGTCAACAAGCGGATGGCTCCAATGGAAGATAACATTCTTGTTGGAATTTACAGCCATTGCCCTGACATTTGTGACAGCAGCCGGTTTCACCGGAACGATAACAACAGATTCCTCTACGCTGAAGTCGTCGATGATGATCTCACCACCCTCGGCACCGTCAGTGTTCACCTTGATTGCGAAGCAATAATCGCCAGCCTCATCAACAGTCATATCCACGCTTTTCTTCACCCAACTGAGGTTTGTAGACTCTTCTGTCTGCATCAGCGGTTCGCCGTCCAATGCAGAAAGGCTCTGATCGGTTGCCTTGTAAAGGGCCACCTTGTTGTTTGTTCCACGCTGGAGCATGTTAAGCATGAAGCTTACAGTATATGTCTTGCCCGGCTGCAAAGAGAATTTCGGAGTGTAAACAACCTCTTCTCTTGCCTCAGGTGCGCCGCCGGCAGCAAACAGGGCGTTAGCTCCTGAATATGCCTTTACTCCCAATATTGAAGAAACGTCAGCCACCTTCTCAACCCAGAAACCGTACTGTTCGCTGCTGCGGTCCATCTTCCATCCTTCAGGAGTTGTGGTATAGCTGTCGAAATTCTCCGTATAAGGCAGTTCGACAACCGGCACTTCCTTGTCGTCTCCATCAATATAATAGATACCAACGCTCTTTATTGTCATCATGTTGGTTGTCTTGCAATCCTGGAATGCAAGGTAATATACGCCTTCCTTATCCACACTGAACTGCGGAGTGGAAGTCTTTACAAATCCGTTATAGCGTATATCGTCAAGAGAAATGAGCTCTCTTGTCATACTCTCTGATGTCTGACTGTCGCCGAGCCAAACCTTCAATGTTCCTTCATAATTCGTGCTTGTAGAAACTCTGAACTTGACTACATATCTCTTACCAGGCTCCAGCGTCACACCAGGTGTTATAGCCCAGTCATTGTGCATATCCTTGCTGCCTCTGTTCACGGTCATGCCGCCGTCGCCATAGGTCACGGCCTGCCATGTGTTGCCGCCGTCCTTGTTCTCTACAACCCACTCACTGTAATCACCGGCTGTCATGAACTCTCTCACAGCAACGGCCTCGCCCTGAACGTCCTCGAGGTTTATCACCTGCTCAACAGGCAGTGACTCCACACCATCGACAGAAGCTACGACCATAAATCTGGCTGTTCCGCCGAATGTTTCCGGGTTGTATGTGTAAGAATCGGCAGCACCCAGTTCTCTGTCTTCAAGGGTTGCCACCTTCACACCATTCTCATATATACTGATATTCAGCGTAGAGAGGATAGGAGCATCCGTAACATCATAGGACGGATTCTTCCATTTCAGAGTAACACTCTTATTACTGAAACTTGAAGAAACCTCAAGATTCTCAACACTCTTAGGCTGTGCCTTGGATGTCTTCGTAACAGATATCTTGTTGACAGACAGGATACCGTTAGGAGCGGCAGTAGCAATGTTGAAGCCGATGTATGCAGTTGTTGACTCGGTACATGTCATACGGATAATCTTGTCCACCGAACCGCTGTTCAGATTTATGCTTTCTGTCGCAAGGATATTGGTCATACCCTCAGCTGTAGGAGACGTGCCCCACTTTACGTTCAGTTCATCAGCATCGAACGCACCTGCCTGTGATACAGTATATCTTATCAGATAATCGCTGCCCGCTTCCATGTTCAGAGCCGGCGTGATGAGCCAGTCGTTTGCTGCACCGGCGGCAGTATTGCCGTCATACGACGGTCCGTTATAACCGTCTATCATCGCCCACTTCACGCCGTCGGCGTTTGTATCCACTACCGTCCAGCCGTTCAGAGGATCGGCACCCGTGAAATCAGTCGAATAGATCTCTGTTTCTGAAGGTATATCCTCTTTGTTCTCCTCTATTGCGAAAGAATAAAGCTGCAATGTGTTGCCACCGCTTTCAGATGTGTTATGGAACGAGAAATAATAGTTGCCGTCGGTTTCCGGAGTGAAATAAGCCACCTCCACGTTCTCACCACTGTTCTCCAGAGTGAGCTGTTTCACAGGAGTCATCAGTGTCTTATCCGTTCCTTGTGTAAGAGTAATGATGTCATATCCCTTCGGAATACCCTGTACGGCCACGTTGGTTGTTATCTTATAGGTAACTCCACCTTTCAGTATTATCTGCGGAGAGAAGTAGTCATCGTCGTTCTGTCCGGTCAAAGGCATTTCCAACATCGGACCGAAACCTGACATAGGAGTCCATGTATGTGAGTCCTTGTTGTTGTCGGCCGCTGTCCATTCTTTATAATCTGTTGTCAGATTGACGCTGTAAGGAACTTCCTTTACAGGGGCTTCCGGATCGACCACAGAGCCGCCATCCTCATAGAGCTTGAACTCGAAGATGAACACAGTGCCGTTGAACGGCGGGGCAACATTGTAAAAGCGAAATGATAGCTGCCGTCTTCCTCTACCTCAACCTGCACTTTCTGTGCTGCGGGATACTCCGAATTGTCGTTCAGCACCACATCGGCCACCTTTGAGAAGGTGCTCATGTCGGTGTCGGATGTTCCGCGTTCAAACGTAACGGTGCACGGTTCGCCGTCGGCCTGACTGCAGAGATTGAACTCGGCGGTGTATTTCTTTCCCGCCTCAAGATTGAACGCCGGCGACACATAGTAGTCATCGCTTGTCGAAGAATAGTCCATGGTCATCACGATACTGCCATAATAGACACCCTGAATGTATGCCCACTTAGGCTTGTATGTCCATGTCGTCCCCGGCTTAGGACTGTTGTCCACAGCCGTCCAGCCTTCCTGACTGTCGGCGAAATTGATTTCATACGGCAACACGCCCTGCGCCTTACCGACATTTATTCCCGCGATGAAAATAAATGTGAACATTAGTAACAATAATCTTCTCATATCACTTAATCTATTAAGGGGACTTCTATAAATTAAATCCCTGATTATAAGTTGCATAAGCGGATAAA
>USDT01000008.1 GCA_900553465.1 uncultured Prevotella sp. | reverse complement strand
CCTCGTGGAGGCTAAGAAAATGCTCGGCGTATATGCCGACTTCGCTGAAAAATATATGGCCGTGCCTGTGATCAAAGGCGTGAAGACAGCACATGAGCGTTTCGCAGGAGCTCTCGAGACATTTACCATCGAGGCAATGATGCAGGACGGAAAAGCACTGCAATCGGGCACGTCGCACTTCCTCGGACAGAACTTTGCAAAGGCTTTCGACGTGAAGTTCATCAACAAGGAAAACAAACTCGACTACGTTTGGGCAACGTCATGGGGCGTATCGACACGACTCATGGGCGCTCTGATCATGACCCACTCCGACGACAACGGCCTTGTATTGCCACCACATCTGGCTCCTATACAAGTGGTGATTGTCCCTATTTACAGAAAGCAGGAACAACTCGCCATGGTCTCTGAAAAAGTGGCAGGCATCGTGGAAGGCTTGAAGGCAAAAGGCATCAGCGTGAAATACGACGACGCCGACAACAAACGCCCGGGATTCAAATTCGCCGACTACGAGCTGAAGGGTGTGCCTGTGCGCCTCGTCATCGGACCGAAGGACTTGGAGGAAAACACGGCAGAAGTCATGCGCCGCGACACACTCGGTAAAGAGACCGTTTCGCTCGACGGAATCGTCGACTACGTTGCAAACCTCCTTGAAGATATCCAAAACAACATCTACACCAAGGCTCGCAACTTCCGCGACTCACACATCTTCGAGGCGAACTCTTACGACGAGTTCAAAGAGCTTATCGAAAAGGGTGGCTTCGTTCTCGCACACTGGGACGGCACGACCGAAACAGAAGAGCGCGTAAAAGAAGAGACAAAAGCCACAATCCGATGCATTCCTTTGGACGGCGACACAACACCCGGCACCTGCATTTTCACAGGCAAGCCTTCTGAGCGCCGAGTAATCTTCGCAAGAAACTACTAATCGGCAGAAAAATTTCAAAGCGGAGGAGCAAATTTATAACAGTTTGTTCCTCCGCTTTTTATCCCTCAAAACGCCCGTCAACAAAAGGATTCCGGTGATTTTTTTCTAATTTTTTTACCGAAAAATTTGCGGGAATAAAAAATCTGTTCTATCTTTGCACTCGCAAAAGCGAAACAACAGCGACTGCGAAAATAGCTCAGTTGGTAGAGCACGACCTTGCCAAGGTCGGGGTCGCGGGTTCGAGTCCCGTTTTCCGCTCTTTTTTTTCTCAGAGAAACATAACAATCCGATGAATTTATACTTAAGATATTTTGATAAAGAAACTTTAGTCACGAATGTAGATGATGCAATCGCTTTTTTGCGTTCTATTCAAGAGATTGGAATGAATTCTGGACTGGAGGCGGACATCCGTGATTATGTTGCAAGCGATGTCTATTATCCTAAAAGATATAAGGTTAGACAGCGCGTATATTTTATCATAATAAAGACAACTGCAGCTACAATGCTTGATTTCAAGCAGAAAAAAGCTCTTCATCCGGTTCCTGCAGGCAGCCAGATGATGGATAAACGCGATCTTGCGGCAACTGTTGTTACACGTTTGAATGAAGAAAGACCGGGATGGTATGAAGGTTCTCTTGATTTCAAGAGGGTGGTTATGATTCCGTCGACAGGAAAGCACGAATATCGTGATACACATTTTGTTGTACAGTGCAAGGCAATGTCTGGTTTGGATTGTTATAATAGAATAGTGGAACATCTGAAAGGACGTGTTGACAGCCGTTCACAATTTCCATCTGCTAAAGGAAAGAACTTCCACTACAAGTATCTTGGAATGTGGAAATAAAATAATCCCAGATTATCTTCTCTTCTATATATTATTATGAACAAGGTGATGCTTATAGGTAATGTCGGCAATGACCCTGAGGTTCGTTATTACGATGCGGATCAGGCTGTTGCTCAATTCCGTCTTGCAACGTCAGAGCGTTCGTATACTTTGCAGAACGGAACACGCGTACCGGAGCATACTGATTGGCATAATATTGTTTTGTGGAAAGGACTTGCCAAAATAGCTGAGAAATACGTGCACAAAGGTGACAAACTCTATATTGAGGGTCGCATACGTTATCGTGTATATGATGATCAGAGAGGAGTCCGTCGTTTTGTTACGGAGATATATGGTGAGAATATGGAGATTCTTTCCACGCGCAGTACCACATCTGTGACTTCTGATTATAAGCTATCATCCGGTGCTGATGACAGGAAGACATCAGATGATGAACCATTTTAATTTTGTTAATTGTTTTGGACACGTTACCGATAGTAGAGTCTTTATCTGACATTCATTTTATATCTCCTACCTTAGGAGTTGTTATTGCGCTTCTATTAGCGTTCTTCTTATTGTTCATCTCCGGTTTTGCGAGCGGTTCTGAAATAGCTTTTTTCAGCTTGCTGCCTTCTGAGATATCAGAAGTAAGTGCTGGAAAAACAGAGGCCGACCAGAAAATAAAATCATTGCTTGACGACAGCGAGCGTACATTGGCAACTATTCTTATAACGAATAATTTTGTCAATGTGATGATAATAATGCTCTGCAATTATATATTTGCCTCAATAATCGATTTTGGACCTAAGGCTTATTGGCTTCAGTTCCTTTGTATCACCGTATTGCTCACCTTCCTGTTGCTTCTTTTCGGGGAGATAATGCCTAAGGTGTACAGCCGTCAGAATCCGCTCCGATTCTGCCGCAGAACAGTAAGAGGAATCTTGTTTTTCAGAAAACTTTTCTGGCCCGTCGAGAACATACTTCTGCGTAGCGGTATGCTTGCAGAAAAAGTTGTTCAGAAAGAGAATCATGTATTAAGTGTAAATGAACTCGAGCAGGCCCTTGAACTTACTGATACGGAAGATATAAAGGATGAACAGAGCATGCTCCAGGGTATAATACGCTTTGGAGACGAAACAGCCAAGGAGATTATGACTGTACGTCAGGATATTGTCGATATTGATATAGAAAGCAGTTATGCCGATGTTCTGAAATGCATTGTTGACAACAATTATAGTCGAATTCCGGTATATCAGGGCTCTTCTGACAACATAAAAGGTATTCTTTATATAAAAGACCTGCTGCCGCATTTGTCTAAGCATTCCACGTTCAGATGGCAGAGCCTCATCCGTCCGCCTTATTTCGTTCCTGAAACAAAAAAGATAGACGATCTGTTGCGTGAGTTTCAAAAGAACAAAATGCATATAGCCATTGTCGTTGACGAATTTGGTGGTACCAGCGGTCTTGTCACACTTGAAGACATTCTTGAGGAAATTGTCGGTGAGATTAATGACGAGTTTGACGATGAAGGCAGTACATATTCAAAGATAAATTATAATACTTATATATTTGAAGGCAAGACGCTTCTTACAGATTTCTATAGAATAATCAATGCCGAAGATGATGTTTTCGCTGATGTTGAAGGCGAAGCTGATACACTTGCCGGAATGTTGCTTGAGATAAAAGGCGACTTCCTGAGTATGCATGAAAAGATAGAATATAAAAACTATCTTTTTGAGATAATCGGTATTGAAGGTCGGAGAATAAGCAAAGTCAAGGTTGTAGTGAATTCTCCTTTAGTCAAATCCTAATATAATTGTCGAATGCCTCTTGTTTCCGTAGAAAAAATAGATGCTGACGTTCAGCTTGGTCTTTGGAAAATAGAAGAGCAGGATTCTGAATTATGTGAACTTGATGCCAATCTTTTTCTTAAATCCGCAGTTATGTCCTGCGGTAGTTTGAGAAGACGTGCAGAGATAGTCTCCGTACATTCTCTTTTACACGCCATGACATCAGACCCCGGTTTGTTCATAGACCATACTCCGGAAGGCCGGCCTATTATAAAAGGTGCTGATATAAATGTCGGTGTAAGTCATACAAACGGGTATGCCACGTTGATAATGTCGCATACAAAAAATGTTTCTGTCGACATTGAGTATATCAACGATCGCGTGGACCGCATAGCAGAAAGGTTTATTCGTGATGACGAAACAGCATTGTGCACATTAAGCCGGCTTGTTCATTGGTGTGTGAAGGAAACCTTATACAAATACTTTTCAGAACAGAAACTCGGATATTATGAAATGAGACTGCATCCATTCGAACTTTCTTCAGAAGGTAAGGTGCTTGCCGACAACCTTAGGGAAAACACTACGTCTGCAGTATTCTACAAGATTGCCGACGAATATGTAATTACATATATGTTCGCCTGAAAAGGCTGTATCTCACCGTTTCAAATTCTTGTTTTCCTTATTTGAATTTGCATCCGATATCGGCTTGTTTGTCAGACATATTCTTTGCACGCTGCAATAAAGCCAATATCGTGTTATGAAACAGCCCATATTGTGGTCTGAAATGGTCCATTTCATGTCCTAAAATGGGCTGTTTCGCAGGCTCAAATGGCTTATTTTGCGAGCTCAAAAAGCCTTTTCCGTATCGTGTAAAACATTCTGCGACTGGAAAAGCCGTAACTGCTGTTTCAGTCTTATGTCAGACTCGTGTTATTTTACGATAGGTTTCTTCTCGCTTTCCCATTTCAGAATACCGCCTTTCATGTTTATCACTTTATATCCGGCATCTGAAAGTTGTTTTGCGGCATCGGCGCTTCGTTTGCCGCTTCTGCAGTAAACAGCTATTGTCTTTGATTTATCCAGAACGGTTTTCGCCGTTTTCATAAAATCTTCATTTTTTATATCTATTTGTTTTGCTTCGGCCAGATGTCCTTCGTCAAATTCTTTTTTGGTCCTTACATCAAGTATCTGGACATTCTCTGATTTTATCTGAGACTCAAACACATCGGTTGTTACATTACGGTATCCGGATGTTTTTATAGATTTTATACTGCATCCTCCAACTACCAGTCCTGCTAAAGTGGCAAGTAAAGCTATAGTTTTTTTCATATTTCTATTTTATGATTTTTCTCTTGGCAAACATAGTTAAAATGGCTGTAATACGCAAACTCCTGAAGCCTAAAAAGCAGTTAAATAATGAGAATATATTGTTATAAAACATAACATGCAATGATTGTAAGAACATGGTCAGTACTATTGTTTTGCATAAATCATGTATAAAATATGTATATCACAGCTTTGTAATATAATATATTTAATGTATCTTTGTGGCATATTTGCTTGGCATTTTGTTATTATATATATTGTCAAACCTATCAATGATGAAATTATTATGAAAAAAAACTTACTTTTGTTTTTGTTGTTGACGCTGATGTCATTTATGTGTGCTGATCTTTATGCACAGGAAGAGGTTGTGATAGATGAGAACTTCAGCGCTTTTACTGAGGGTAGTGAATCGAAGCCGGCTACGACAGATATCTCCGGATATTCAGGAAAACTATATAAAACCATCGGTTGGAATGGTTCTAAGGTATATGAAGCCGGTGGAATGCTCAAGGTTGCTGATGGCGGAAAGCTGACAACTCCTTATATGAGAAACATGAGCAAGACTTCCAACATAAAGGTAACATTCGATGTGAGAAGCCTTGCCGATTATGGAGGCGGTGTTGTGTTGAAGCTTGGTTACAGCAAGTCAGAGACTTTTCTTGTGTATGACAGTGAATGGCATACCATGACGGCTATATTCGAGAACGCATCTCCTACCAACAGCCTGGAATTCAATCCTTATCTTGCAGCAGAAGGCATACTTATTGATAATGTGAAAGTGATAGCTTCAGACGATCTTGTTGCTGCACCGGAGGCCCTTCAGCCACTTGCTGCTGACGAAACAAGTTTTACAGCAAGATGGAAGAGCGTCAGTGGCGCTACTTATCTCCTTGATGTATATACAAAAGGTGTTGATGGAGCGAAGGATTATCTCGTGAAAGATCGTGAGGAGACAGGCACTTCTGCACTTGTAGAAGGACTTGTTGCCGGAAATGTTTATTATTATACAGTACGTGCTAAGAAGGGCGAGACTGTTTCTGATTATTCTAATGAGATTGAGGTGGTTGAGGTTCTCGAAAGTGTTGACGCTCCAAAGGCTCTGCCGGCTACGAATGTGACAGAAACCGGTTTCACTGCTAATTGGGAGGCTGTTGCCAAGGCAACCCGTTATATGGTTCAGCTCACTCGTATCGAGACTTTGACCGAAAGCAAGTCTGTAAACATTCTTGACGAAGACTTCTCAAAGGTCGATAAAGGAACTCTCACCAATGTCGATTTTATCTCAAGCAGCGATATTGACTCTTATACAAAAGTTCCCGGATGGTCTACATATATGGAGTGTGTGGCTAAAGGATATATGGGAATTTCTCCATACAGCGATAATGGAGGATTCATCAAGACACCAGCACTGAATCTTTCTCATGACGGAGGCAAATTCACCGTTGCGTTGAATATGGCAGAAGGATCTTTCGGAACATACTATGAGGGAACAAATGTTGAGATTCGTATTTACAATGGCGACTCGGAAGAGCCTGTAGAGACAAAGACTGTTGTTCTTGCTAAGAACTTCAAGGATTATACTTTAGAATTTACAAAGGGAACCGAAGGAACATATGTTGAGATATATTACAATGGAAACAAAAAACTCTTTGTAGATTATATCACTGTTTCGCAGGTTCTTTCAGAAGGCGACGTTTATTCTTCAGTAGTTGAAGACCGTGAGCTTGAAAATGTTACATCTACAACATTCGAAGTTCCGTTGACTGAAAGCGTAAGCTATTCTTATCAGGTTGTTGCATATGCACGTACTGTTGTGGATGGCGAGATTGATTATATGCCATCAGCTCCGTCAGACGTGGTTAATGTAAAACTCACTTCATCGTCAATAGACGGTGTTCAGGAAACAACAGATAATCTGAAGGTTTATGCAGAAAATGGTGGCGTTGTTGTTGAGCTTGCTGCAGATGCGGTTATTAATGTTTACAATGCAGCCGGCCAGCAGACAGCTTCAGTTTCCGGACGTCAGGGTGCAAACCATATCAGTGTTGCTTCTGGACTTAACATTGTCAAGGTAGGCGCAAAGAGTGCGAAAGTACTTGTTCGTTAATGTAAATAAAGGTAATTATGAAAAGATATAATCTCCTATGGATTCTCTGTCTGCTCTCTTTCCTTTATGTCGGTGCCAGACCGATAACAAAGAGTGCGGCCGAGAACATTGCGAGAGGTTTTATGAGCAAGCGGTGCAGCAAGTCTGCATCGCTTGCCTGTTTACCTCATAAGAGTGCAGTGAAAGGCAGTTCGGGTGACGTAGCTCCATACTATATATTCAATATAGGTAATCGCGAAGGTTTTGTTATTGTGTCCGGTGACGACAATGCCGAGCCTGTTCTCGGTTATTCAGATCGTGGTGAACTTGATCTTGACAATATGCCGGCCAACATGGTTGAGTGGTTGCGTCTTAACGAACTCTATGTAGAAAGCTGTGCCAAGCGTGAGTCCTCAACTGTCGGCACCTCACGCACTGGCAATGGGACCGTTGTGGTGGAGCCTTTGCTCGGCGACATCATGTGGGGCCAGGATTTCCCGTTCAATGAGATGTGTCCTACCTATTATTCCGGTGGACAGAATCTGCATTATTATGTAGGATGTGTCGCTACAGCTGCCACACAGATAATGCGCTATTACAGATACCCACAGCAGGGCACAGGTTCAAAAAGCTATGTGTTCAAAGGTCAGACCCTTTCGGCCGATTTCGGCAATACCACGTATGATTGGGATAACATGTTGGCCTTTTATCCGTCAGACGGTGTCAGTCAGGAGCAGATCGATGCTGCCGCCACTCTGGCATATCATTTTGGAGTTTCTGTTGAAATGGAATATGCTGAGAACGGAAGTGGTGCGCTTTCCATGCTTGTGCCGCATGCCTTGAAAACTTATTTCGGTTATGACAAAGCCACAACCATGCGCCGCCGTAACTTTTACAGTGCCACAGAATGGCTAGAACTGATAAAGCACGAACTTGACAACAACCGTCCCGTTTACTATGGAGCGACGAGCGACAGCGGTCTGGGTGGACATGCTTTTGTCTGCGATGGTTACGATTCTGAAGGATATGTACATATAAACTGGGGATGGTATGGTATGAGCAACGGCTATTTCCTTGTCAATCATCTTAATCCCGACGATCTTGGTGAGGGTGGTGGCACGGGAGGCTATAACACCGACCAGGAAATAATCACCGGCATACAGCCGTCCACCGGTGGAGCTACGACATTCGACCGTCCGCTCTATGGATTGCTCGGTCTGATGTGCAGCGATTATGGACGGGAATTCACGCTCATGGCTTCAATCAACAATTATGACGTGACTCCGTTCGACGGTCAGATTGCGGCAGTCGTCACCCGTGATGGTCAGATAATAGATGTGCTTAAGACAGATGGCGAGTCAACCCATATCGACGGTTTTGCCAATAGCATGAGCGGACTCTATTTCCTCACCATGCGCGACATTCCTACAACAGTGAGCGAGGGTATTGCCGACGGTGCGTGCGAAGTACGCCTCGCGTTTAAGGAAGCTGATGAAGACCGTTGGCAGTTCCTTCGTCATGAAAACAGAGAGCGTGGATATGTTGCGGCAAACATTGTTGACGGAGTGCTCGATCTTGACGAAGACGCGGCTCCGGTACCCGATGTCACAGTTGTCGGACAGATACAGAACGATGGTGACATATTTGCTGGTGGTAGTGCGCTTTTCTGCGTTACTCTTCAGAACAATTCTTCCAACTTCAACCTTAAGAATGTCGTTGTAAGATTTCGCTCAAAGGATGATGCATCCAAGGTGTGGGACTATGAGAATACTGTCAATATCTACGATGGCAGTACTGAAAGCGTGAAACTCCTGGTCAATCTTGCAGATGATATGCCGTCCGGCGATTATGACATAATACTATTTGAGAAAGGTTATCCTGACAATCCGTTTGTGCAGACCACTCCTGAAGTGGCATCACTCACAGTACTTCCGGCTGTAAGTGTGCCAGTGATGCGTCAGACTCAGAATCTGGGACTTGTCATCGGCGCTACCGACGGCCTTGTAAGACAAGGAGATGACATTATGCTGAAGGTTACGGCGCGCAATTATGGTGCTGCAGGAAATGTAAGTGTCATCCTGTGGATGGAGAATATGGATAATCCGGAGCAGACATATCTGTTCCTGCAAGGCAATGTTACTGTGGATAAAGGAAAGGAAGTCACGGTGCCACTCTTCCGCAAGCTGCCCGTAGATCCGGGAACTTATCGTCTCAAATTGACTTATCTCACGGATGACGGCAACGAAACTCCAGATATAAATACCGCTGGTTTTAACAATACGCTGACTGTTCACGAAAACAATAAGGACATCATGTTAGAGGCTGTAAGTATCGACATGCCCGATGTGCTTTACACCGAGGAGAAATCACCGTGCAAGGTTGTGTTCCGTGCGCCGGAGGCTTTCAATGGTACCGTATATTTACGCTTGCGTCAATATACCAATACAAATGGCGAGATTGCCAGCATGAGTAATGTGAAGATAGAAGCAGGCGAGACAAAAGAAATAGCTTTTGATTATAAGCCAAGAGTGGAACCACAGCGTTATATGGTGGTTATTGATGCCAAACAGGGTGGTGTCACCGGAACAGTGGCGTCTTACTCTAACTGTTACAAACTACTCGAAGTCAAAAGTGGGACTTCTGGAATATCGTCGGCTGATACGCAGGACGGAGATGTCAATGTCTATTATAATGATGGACGTGTTTATGTCGATGTTGCCGATGGCAGTAGCTTGTTGAAGACAGAACTCATCGCTGCCAATGGTGCTCTCGTGACATCTTGCGACAAGGCTTCAATGACTGGTGGATGGTTCGCTGTTGATGTACAACCGGGTGTTTACATGGTCAAGGTAACAACGGACAAGGGAGTGTCTGTCAGAAAGATTATGATAAAATAATGTGTTTGTTGTCCGTTTGTATGGACACAGACAATTATAATTTCTGAGTTTTTATATATCAGACATAATGAAAAGCGGGATGCGATTCCGAAAATCGCATCCCGCTTTATTGTTAATTTCTTGATATCAGTTACATTTTTGCCGCGCAACGTGCCATATATATTAAAAAGAAAAAGTTGGCATATACCAATACAATGAATATTGTGTGATATATATAATATTCGGCCTTTGTGAGCCGTCGTTCGGCAAGGTCAATCCGTTTCACAGGAAATATCCATTTGAGCAAAAAATAGTTGATTACTATGCTCGCTAACATTACTATGAACGGGGTCACCCCGCCTATTTTAAGTGTTATATATAAAAGGTGTCCGCCTGTAAGTATATCTAAATTCATTTCCATTAAAGTAAACATAAAGGCTATGAATAAGAAGGTATTATAATATGCATCTTCTCTTTTTTGTTTCCATACCCAGTAGTGATAACTTGAGGCGAATAATTTTATAATAAACCTTTTCATTATTTATATGTTTCAGTATTACATTATTTTTATCCTTATAGGATTGCACCCGTCTGCAAAAATAATACAGATGAGTGTAAAGAGAGCTGCCTCTTTGGTTTCCAAGTGCAGCATAATCTTTTATTGTTCACTTTCTAGATATATTCAAAACAGGAATTAATTATTTCTTGAGAATGTTGGTAAGTATCATAAGTATATTATGTATCTGTAAGTTTTTATTTAGGTCTGTGGTTTGTCATTTTTTAAACAAATTATTTTACTTCCGGAAGTATTCTGTGTTTTTGTTCTACATTGTTCGACGGTATATTTATGCTCCGTTTGTGAAGATTGCGTGCACAGTCTGCCGTCCGTTAATCATAAGAAATGTTGTTCAGCGTATCTATCTTGTCACTATGAGCCTGTTTTGACAGCAGTTCCATTAAGGATGTTGACGACAGTGAGAAATTCGGATCGAAGGCCGGGGTGTGCATATATTCCAGTATGCTTGCATACAGTTGGAAACCTTCTGGCGTATTTTTCGCAGCATCCAGATCGGCCATACAGAGTAGCAGTCTGCCTCCGTCCACACTGAATTCCATGATAAGTCCCAACTTATGGTTACGCTCAATGTTGTCTATCACCTGCACGATGGGACGGTAGTTTTGTGGCAGACGGTCGATGATCAGAGGGTAACTGTTCTTTATTATCGGATACCATTGCCAGTTGGTATGTGTTTCTGTCGGGAACGAAGCGAATATGCCGTGTTCCGGATCGGTGAGTATTCCCAATGTCCCGGGCGATGCCTTTTTCTTGATGTTGTCGCAGATGCTCTTGAACATGCGGTAGTTCCAGTAGTCGGTCTGGAACAGTCCACCCACAGTCACATCACGGTATTTGTTGCGTCGTGGCATCAGCAACACCTTGCCTCCCAGTTTCAGTCTTGCGAGCGTTTTGTCGTCTAGTTCGTGCGATATCATTATTCCCTCCGTGTCGGCTTTCTTTGAAGCCGGATATATCCATATCGGGTATGAGTTACGATATGGCGTTCCCTCTATTTCCAGGCTTAACTGTGCCTTGCAGGCTTTGTCGATGTCAGGCAGTGGTAGTCTGATGTTGCCACATGACAGCAGTCCGAGGCCTTTGGGTATGACGGATGTACCTTTTGCAATGACTTTCTGTCCGTTCTTCAGAGTCCAACTCAGCTGTTTGCCGACCAGTTGTTTTTCACCGTAATTTGCTATTTTTATTTCGCCACAGAAAGTCTCCTGTCCGCTCCAACAGTATTTTTTCATGACGAACAACGGAACGACCTCTGCGCAGAACTCTCTCCATTTCTTTGGTTTTATCAGTCCTTTGCTGTCCATGAATGCGTCCAATATGCCAACGTATGCGGATCCTTGTCCGGGATAGTCCTGCAAATCGAGCAGTTGGAAGCCTGCCATACCGTCGGAACGCAGGTTCATTTCGATATCGGCCCGGTATAATTCTACCGACCATGCGCCGGAAGCCTTGAAGAAGTCTTTGGCCTGCCGTCCCATTCCGGCGTCGTAGAGGCGTTTGCAGAAAGTTTCCATATTCCATGGTGCAAGCACTCCTTTGTATTTCTTTATTTCTCGATAGTCGGGATATGTCTGGAATTGTCCTGTCTCATGGCCTATCACCGGAACGGCTGAAAGACTTGCGGCCTTGTCGAAGTTCATTTCTGTGTTGGGATAGGTATTGTTCAGATAGCCTCCTTCTTCGGCGTCGGCAAACGAGAACGAGGCACGCACGTGAGTGGAATATTTGTCGCCCGTACCGGTTCTACATGTCACGAGGAAATCCTCGCCTGGTATGTGTCCGCGGCTTCCGAGAAAGATGTTCGAACCATAAGTATAAAGATGTCTGTCTTCCTTCTGTCTGAATTTTTCCACAAAATCCTTCATTATGTTTATGTCGCCGCTCAGTTCGTTGCCCAAAGCAAAGAGTACGAAGGAGGCGTGGTTGCTGTATTCTTCCTGAATGCTGGTCCCGTCGTTCATTAGAAAATCCATCAGATCTGTGTTTTCTTTCTTGAAACTTCCCCATATGGGCAACTCCGGTTGCAGATATATGCCCTCGAGGTCGGCCGCCTCAAAGCAGGCTTGCGGAGGACACCATGAGTGGAAGCGGCAGTGGTTGATGCCGTATTGTCTGCACGTTCTGAAGTATCTGCGCCATTCTTTCACGGTCATCGCCGTATGGGCGGTAAGAGGAAATACACATGCGTCGTGTTTACCACGAAGGAATGTCTTGTTGCCGTTGATAAAAAAGTGGCTGCCTGATGCCTTGAATTCGCGAAGCCCGAATGTTGTTTCCAGTTCGTCAACACCGACAATCGATACCTTCAGACGGTAAAGCGCGGGTGAAGCCTCGCTCCATAATTGCGCATCATCCCCCAGCCGGTATGTCAGTTCGTATTCTTTTCGGCCTTCCTCCAGTTGCAACGTGGTGGTTCCTGCTTTGTGTGACTTCGGCGAGTTGAAGGATTTTGCCGAGATGTCTATTCTCCTGTTGCCTATTCCGGATGCGTCAGAGAGCTTTATCCGCAGTCTGACGGAGCGTGTTTCTACAGACGGATAGGTTTTCACGTACTCTATGTACAGCCTGTTTGTGGCCTGAAGTTCCATACGTCCGATGATACCGTTCCAATTTGTCTGTGTTGATTCCGTGCACGCATGTGAACTGGAGCGTATCTGTGAGGGGATGCTCTCGCCGTTGTCCACGCGTATTGTGATTCTGTGTCTGCCCGGAGTGCTGTACTTGCTTATATCATATCTGTGGGGCGTGGATATGCTGTTGCATGCTCCGACATAATGTCCGTCAATCCACATCATTGACGGGCGTGTGCGTTCCAGAAATAATACGGCATGCTTGTCTTTCCAATCCTTCGGGATGACCACTTCGCGACTGTACCATGCCGGGCCCTGATATGTGTACCGTCGTGACAGATAGGTAGTTTCGTTCTTTTTGTTATTCTTTTTCCCCTTTCTGTTAGTGTCTGTCGTTCCGGGCAGTAATACATTGTCAGTGAATGTCTTTTTCCAGAATTGTTGTGTGATTCCGGCATTCTGTTCGTCAGTGCAGAATGTCCATGTACCAGACAGACTGATAGTTTTTCTTGACGCGTCTTTTGCTTTTGTCGGTGTGTTTATGCATAGCATAAGCAGGAGAAATAAAAGATATGCCTTTTTCATCTGCTTTGTCTTTTTATAGGTTAGTAATGTCCTTATGAATTGTAAGGATGTTTGTAGTAATTGGTTATAGGTGTATGGCATGTTGTATTGGGGGACATACCAGACCGTACAAAATTAATGGATTATATGCGAATAATCGTGTTTTTGTCTCTTTTTTATGTTTTTGATAATTTTATTTCTGTTCAGAAGATATTCCGCGGAGATGAGTTTCGATAGAAAGTTGCGGATTCAATTCCCAAATAGTATTGTTATTCTCTGTTGAAATGAGACCAATATAGGCTACTTACAGATTTTCAGCATACTGTGATTTTTCCTTCTGAGTTTTCTGTTCTACCCCAAAAAATAAATGAATATTTTCGTATAGACTTTTCTTCGGACACAAATACGCGAGAAATAAGAAGGTTTGGTAAGTTATTGAACATCAGCAATTTATATTTAAAGACTATTTTTCTGTTCTGTAATAAGTATCGTTTTAGCATGTGATATTGCCCATTTCAGGGCCTGAAACACGCAATATCACACCCTCAAACGGACGAAACCACCGGCTAATATAGGCATAGTCAGAATGTATGGCGAATTATTCCGGATTGCAATATATGGTATATGGCAATGTTGTACGTGGTAAGATAGCTTTTGTAATGCTTGATTTAACATTCCGTAACATCTCTTTTGCGATTTTATTTTGTCAAAAAAAAGTCAAGAAAATCTGTAAGTATGTCGCTCGGGTTTTCTTTAAAAATACCGATAATGATAAGTGATGGAACTTTTGTGAAATATGTTCCGCTCTCGCGGTGATGATTTATTGATTGTTCTGCGTTAATGTATTATTTCGTGAGCAAATATGATGTTACGCTTATACTATTTCGCGCTGTCAGAAGTTTTCAGGCATTATTATGGTATTTTATGAATAGAAAAACAAGTACTACATCATGTCTATAGTTTCTATATTTCTTTTGTCTGGGGGATAAAATACGAAGGCTCGGGATACACGAAAATGTATCCCGAGCCTGATGATGTGTTTATAAGGTAGATTACTTATAAATGTTATTGTTTCATTATATGTCTGATTATCCTATCAGATCAACCGAACGTTTCAGGAACGAGTTGAGCGCAGCACCCTTAAGCATGCCGTTCTGGAGCAGTGCCAGGTCGATGAGCTGATGCACAATCTTGTTGTCCTTGGCGTAGTCGGCAATTATCTGTTTCTTCTTGTCGCGCTGCTCGGCAACAGATTTCTCGGTGTTCTTCACGTCGTCCTTCTCCTCCTGTGTGATTTCTTCCGGCTTCTTGCCGTTCTGTGTCTGATGGAGTGCGGCCAGACGAGCCTCGAGACCTTTTATCTCGCTGTTGATTGGCTTGAGCTGTTCGGCGCATTTTGCCTTCTCGTCCTCCAGAATGTTCTTGATGAGCTTGTGGTCGCTGTTGAGCACGATGGTGTAGGAGTCGGGCATCTGGGCGTAGAATGCCATACCGGCCTGATATTGGCTGATGTCCTTCATACGTCTCATGTATTCGCTCTGGGTGATGAGTACCGGCAGTGATTCCTCGCCGAGCGACTGTACCTCGATGTTGAATTCTGTCTTCTCGAGCTTTGGCATCTGTGAGCGGAACACCAGTGACAGATTGTCGTTGCTGTCAGAGTCGAGTTCGTTGTCTTTATTGTCCTCCTTTATTATCAGACGGTCGGTGGTGTCGCTGTCGACGCGTGTGAAGCGGCTCTTCTCAAATTTCTGCTCCAGCATTGATATCATCGGCACGTCAAGCTGTCCGTCGAGCAGCAGCACACTGTAGCCTTTGGCCTTGGCTGCTTCGATGTAACTGTACTGACCTTCCTTGTCGTTGGCATACAGATATACCAGTTGTCCGTCCTTGTCGGTCTGGTTGTCCTTGATGAGGGTTTTGTATTCGTCGTATGTAAAGTACTTGCCCTCTGTGTCCTTGAACAGTGCGAAGTCTTTTGCACGGTCGTAGAAGTCGTCCTTGGACAGCATACCGTAGTTGATGAATATCTTCAGTGCATCCCATTTCTCCTCATATTCCTTGCGGTTTTCCTGGAAAATGCTGTTCAGACGGTCGGCAACCTTCTTTGTGATATAGGTTGAAATCTTCTTCACATTTGCATCGCTCTGCAGGTAAGAACGGCTTACGTTCAGCGGGATGTCCGGTGAGTCGATAACTCCGTGGAGCAGAGTGAGGAACTCTGGTACGATTCCTTCCACCTGATCTGTGACGAATACCTGGTTGCAGTAGAGCTGTATCTTGTTGCGCTGCAGTTCGAGGTTTGAGCTGATGCGTGGGAAGTAGAGAATACCGGTGAGGTTGAACGGATAGTCAACATTCAGGTGAATCCAGAACAAAGGTTCGTCCTGCATCGGATAGAGTGTGCGATAGAACGACTTGTAATCCTCGTCCTTCAGTGTGCTCGGTGCTTTGGTCCACAATGGTTCAACGCTGTTGATGACGTTGTCCTCGGCTGTATCCACCTGCTTTCCGTCTTTCCATTCGGTCTTTTTGCCGAAGGCTACCGGTACGGCCATGAATTTGCAGTACTTGTTGAGCAGTTCCTGTATTTTGTATTTGTCGAGGAATTCCTTGCAGTCGTCGTCAATGTAGAGGATGATGTCAGTTCCGCGGTTTTCTCTTTCGGAGTCGGTGATTTCGAACTCAGGACTTCCGTCGCAGCTCCATTTTACTGCCTTGGAACCTTCCTTGTAGCTCTTGGTCACGATTTCAACCTTCTTGCTCACCATGAACGATGAGTAGAAACCAAGACCGAAGTGGCCTATGATGGCGTTGGCGTTGTCCTTGTATTTGTCAAGGAAGTCGTTTACGCCGGAGAATGCTATCTGATTGATGTATCTGTCGATTTCCTCTTCTGTCATACCAATACCGTGGTCGCTGAATGTCAGCGTGCCTTTGTCGGTGTCAAGACTGATGCGTACGGTCAAATCTCCCAATTCGCCTTTGAAGTCGCCGCGCTCTGCCAGAGTCTTTATTTTCTGTGTTGCATCGACAGCGTTTGACACCATCTCGCGCAGAAATATTTCATGATCGGAATAGAGAAACTTTTTAATCACGGGGAAGATGTTCTCTGTTGTAACCCCGATATTTCCTTTTTGCATAATATGAATATGTTTTTTAATTGTTTTCGTCTATGCATGTATTATGCAAATAGTGTGCCAAACGGTATCAGATTGTTTGGCCGGCTTATTGTAAGTATGGTGACGGCTGACAATAAGAATGTGTGTCCGGTGTCGGTAATATAAATAATGTATAGAAAAAGAAAATGTCCGGCGACAGGCATGTACGTCCGTTTGTGGACGTGATGACTGTTGCCGGACACTTTGAATAGTAGGATTAGTCGAGGCACATGTCGCAGAGTGTTTCCGAAAGGGTGGGGTGGATATGGATGATGTCTGCAAGCTGGCGCGTTGTGGTACCGGTGTTCATGAGAGCCGTTATCTCCTGTACCATGTCGGAAGCGTGCGCTCCGAAGATGTGACAGCCTATTATCTTATTGTTGGAATCGCAGATGAGTTTTACCATTCCGTCGGTCTCGTTCATGGCGAGAGCCTTGCCGTTGGCACGGAAGAAACCCTTCTTGCATGTGTATTCCAGACCGAGTTCCTTGCAGCGGTCCTCACTCAGACCAACGGATGCGGCTTCGGGATTGGTGAATATGGCCGAAGGCATGATGTCGGGACATATGTTGTCAGTCTGTCCGAGTATGTGGTTCACTACGTGCAGGCCTTGGAATGTGGCGGCATGTGCAAGCATGCACTTGCCGTTCACGTCGCCTATGGCATATATGTTGGGCACGTTGGTGGCGAAGTGGTCGTCGGTATGTATGCCTTTCCTGTCGAATTCGACGCCTGCCTCCTCAAGTCCTATGCCTTCGGTATTTGCTGCGCGACCGGTGGCTATGAGTACAGTGTCGGCCTCAACATTGAGAGGCTTGCCTTTCTTTTCTATTATCACGTTGAGTGTACGCTCTCCGTTCTCACCGGTTTTCTCTTCTATCTCTTTCACGGCAGCCTGCATGTGGAATGTCACCTCGCGCTTGCTGATGGTCTGGCGCAGACGTTTGGCTATGTCGCTGTCGAGTGTAGGCAGGGCTTCTTTCATGAATTCCACGACAGTGACTTCGCTTCCGAAACTGCTGAATGCTGAAGCAAACTCCATACCTATGACTCCTGCACCGACAATGCACAGACGTTTCGGAGCAGCTTTTACATCTAACATCTCAGTAGAAGTGATTACTCCTGGGAGTTGTGTGCCGTTGATTGGCGGAATCTTGGCGCGTGAGCCGGTGGCGATGATTATGTTGTCGGCAGTGTATTCCTCATCATCCGTTACAACCGTGTGACTGGCAGTCAGTGTGGCTTTCTTTTGTATGAATGTTATGCCCGGCGATTTCATGAGTGCTTCCACACCGCCGCGCAGTTGGGCGACGACTGAGTTCTTGCGCTCCATTATCTTGTCAAAGTTGAGGCTGAAGCTCAGCGAGTCAAGTCCGAATGTATCAGCGTCGCGCAGAGTGTCGAGTATCTCTGCATTGCGGCACAATGATTTTGTGGGGATGCAGCCGCAGTTGAGACACGTTCCGCCGGCCTGTGCCGATTCGAATATGGTGACCGTCAGTCCGTGGGCAGCAGCATAGCAGGCCGAACGATATCCGCCCGGCCCGCTGCCTATGATTATAAGATCGCTTTTAACCATTGTTCTGTTCGTCTGATATCATCTGTTTGTATGTCAGAACCGGATGCTTGGCTGCAAGAACATCGTCAACACGGCCTATTGGAGTATTGTGCGGAGCTGTCTTTACAACCTCCGGATTTTCGATGGCTTCCTTTGCTATGCGGTGCATCACGTCGATGAAGCTGTCGAGTGTCTCGATGCTTTCGTTCTCTGTGGGCTCTATCATCATTGCCTCATGGAACAGAAGTGGGAAGTAGATGGTTGGTGCATGGTAGCCGTAGTCAAGCAGGCGTTTGGCAACATCCATTGTGGTGACACCAGTGCTCTTGTCTTTGAGACCGTTGAACACGAATTCGTGTTTGCATACTCCGGCTATAGGAAGTTCGTAAGCATCCTTGAGAGATTCTTTGATGTAGTTGGCGTTGAGTGTTGCTAGCGGTCCTACCATCGGCAGATTCTCCTTGCCGAGTGACAGGATATATGTATATGCGCGCAGCATCACAGCGAAATTGCCGAGGAATTCGCCTACGCTGATACCGGTGAATTCGGCGTCGAGTTTATATTCTGTGCCTTCTTTGACAACTCTTGGGTGTGGAAGGAACTGTTCAAGACCTTTGCCCACACCTACTGGACCGGAACCGGGACCGCCTCCTCCGTGTGGAGTTGAGAATGTCTTGTGGAGGTTTATGTGCATGACGTCAAAGCCCATATCGCCCGGACGGCATGCTCCGAGCATTGGGTTGAGGTTTGCTCCATCGTAATACATGAGCGCTCCACAATCATGCACAAGACGTGCTATCTCGGGAATTTCGCTTTCGAACAGTCCGAGAGTGTTAGGATTGGTCATCATCATGCCGGCAATGGTATCGTCGAGATGGGTCTTCAGATCTTCCACATCAACAAGTCCGTCTGCCGTACTTTTCACTTCAACAACCTCCAGACCACAAACAGCTGCCGATGCAGGGTTGGTGCCGTGAGCTGAATCGGGCACGAGGACCTTGGTACGTTTATAGTCTTTGTTATGCTGATGATATGCACGGATAATCATAAGACCGGTGAGCTCGCCGTGGGCTCCGGCAAACGGATTGAGTGTGAACTCGCTCAGGCCGGTTATGTCTGACAGAGCTTTCTGCATTTTGTAGTATGCTTCGAGTGCGCCCTGGCATGTTTCTGACGGTTGAAGAGGGTGCAGTCCGGCAAATCCGGCCATTGATGCAATCTCTTCATTGATTATCGGGTTGTATTTCATTGTGCAGCTGCCCAGCGGATAGAATCCGTTGTTTACTCCGAAGTTGTTTTCACTGTGGTTTGTGTAGTGGCGTACTACAGTGAGCTCGTCACATTCCGGCAGTTCGGCATCGGTCTTTCTGCGTGCACATTCCGGCAGTTCGTAATTGCCGAATTTGTTCTGAGGCAGCGAGTAACCCTTGCGTCCTTCGTGTGACAACTCAAAAATCAGGTTTCCGTATAACTTATTATTCATAATGTTGCCTCCTTTGCAGTTTTAACGAGTGAGTCGATTTCTTCTTTCGTACGTTTCTCGGTAACGGCAAACATCAGGGTGTCGTCGCTGACTTTCACGCCTCCGAGGAATCCGTTTTGGATGAAGTGCTTTTGCAGTTTGTTTATGTCACCGTCGTACTTCACGCAGAACTCATTGAAGAACGGCTGGTCGTAAGCAAGTGAGAAGTGCCCTGTTGCAACGAGTTCGTCGCAGAGATAATGTGCACCGGCGTATGAAAGCTGTGCTGCTTCCTTCACTCCGTTCTTACCCATAAGTGACATGTAAATGGTTACGAACAGTGCCATCAGACTCTCGTTTGAGCAGATGTTTGATGTGGCTTTCTGACGACGGATGTGCTGTTCGCGTGCCTGAAGAGTCAGGACAAACGCACGCTGTCCGTTACTGTCAAATGTTTTGCCGACAATACGTCCCGGCATCTTGCGCATGAGTTTTTCGGTGCAGCACATGTAACCTACTGACGGACCACCGAAACTCATCGGAATGCCGAGTGACTGACCATCGCCAACAGCTATGTCGGCTCCCCATTCGCCCGGAGTTTTAAGCAGGGCGAGGTCGGCAGCAACACTGTTCATTATAAGAAGAGCCTTGCTGTTATGGCATGACTCCGCATATCCGTTGTAGTCCTCTATTATTCCATAGTAATTGGGTTGCTGTACAACAACACCTGCTACGCCACCTTCTGCCAGTTTGGCATCCATATCGGCTTTGTCGGTGACACCGTTTTTCTGGTCTATTATCTTGATTTCGATTCCATGGAAGTGGGCGTATGTGCGAACCACGTTGAGTATTTTAGGATCGATAGTGGAGGATACGAGTACCTTGTCTGTCTTTTTCGTGGCTGCTTTTGCCATTATGACAGCTTCTGCAGTGGCTGTACTGCCGTCATACATTGATGCATTTGAGATGTCCATTCCTGTGAGCTCTGCCATCATGCTCTGGTATTCGAATATGTAATGTAGTGTTCCTTGTGATACCTCGGCCTGATAGGGAGTATAGCTTGTCAGAAATTCGGAACGGCTGATAATACTTGGTACTACGGCCGGAGTGTAATGGTCGTATGAACCGGCACCGGCGAAAACGGTAAGCAACATATTCTTATTGCATAGCTGTTCGAAATATTTTCTGATTTCGGTTTCGCTTTTCGCTTCATCAAGATTGTATTCGCCTTTGAACAGAATGCTGTCCGGAACATCGGCATAAAGCTCTTTCAGTGAGCTTATTCCGATTTTCTCCAACATTGTGGCGATATCTTTTTCTGTATGTGGAAAATATTTGTATGCCATATTTTCAGAGATTATGGATGTGTGAAAAAAAGAAATGCACTGGAAATATGATTTACAGTGCATTTCGGTTTGATTAATCCTGTTTGTCGCATAATGCGCTGTAAGCCGCTGCGTCCATCAGGTTGTCAAGCTCGCTCTTGTCAGACAGGCTTACTTTGATGATCCAGTTGCCGAACGCATCTTTGTTTATAAGTTCAGGAGCATCTTCCAATGCCTCGTTGACTTCGACAACTGTACCTGATACCGGAGAGATGAGGTCGCTGGCAGCTTTTACACTTTCTACTGCGCCGAAATCTTCGCCAGCTTCTACTTCGTCATCAACTTCAGGCATATCAACGTAAACAATGTTGCCCAGTGCGTTCTGTGCATAGTCTGTTATACCGATATAGCCGTAATCGCCTTCTACTTTTACGTACTCGTGTGACTCTGCGTAATAAAGTCCTTCAATAACTTTTGACATATTATTTTCAGTTTTTTAATTTGTGATTTTTATTTTTTTGAATTCAATTTACATTGTTATGCGCTATACAAATGCTTTGTGACGCTTTTTGACATATTATTATTTTTTGTAATGTTTGTCGTAGAATCTCTTCTTGACTACTTTTCCGGCAAATGTCTTTTTGCGTATTTGTACAGCAACTTCTGTGTCAAGTTTTGAGTATTCAGTGTCAATCAGAGCCATGCATACGCTCTTGTCTGTGGAGATTGTGTGGTAACCGGTTGTCACAACACCTATTTCCTTGCCGTCGTGCAGCACTGTATAGCCATGACGTGGAATGGCACGGTCGCTCAGTTCGATGCCTACCAGTTTCTGTTTCACGCCTTCTGCCTTTTGTTTGGCAATTGCTTCTTTGCCGATGAATTCCGGTTTGTCGAGCTTGCAGAACATACTCAGACCAGCCATTATCGGAGAAATGTTTTCTGAAAGTTCGTCGCCATAGAGTGGCAGGCCAACTTCAAAGCGCAGTGTGTCGCGGCATCCGAGTCCGCATGGCTTGCATTTGCTGCTTTCCATGAGTGCTTCCCATTGGCGGCGGATGAAGTCATGACTTCCATATATTTCGAATCCGTCCTCTCCGGTATATCCTGTGCGGCTGACAATAATAGTCTCGCCGTCTTTCTCAACAGTTTTAGTGGTATAGAAAACAAGTTCTTTGCATGGTATGCCAAGTACAGTTTCAACTACGTCTTCAGCTTCCGGCCCCTGAACAGCAAGCTGTCCGTAATAATCGGATACGTTCTTCAGCTCGATATCAAAACCTTCTGCATTTTTAGTCATCCATTCGAAATCCTTGTCTATATTTGCGGCATTTATCACAAGGAAGAAGTCATTTTCCCCCATTTTGTATACGAGCAGATCGTCCACAGTACCGCCGTTTTCATAAAGCATCATGCCATAGTATATCTGTCCTTTTGGGGCATTGGTGATGTCATTTGTGAAAATGTGATTGACATATTTTTCCGCATCAGGTCCTTTCACAGTAACTTCTCCCATGTGGGATACGTCGAACACACCGCAATGATTGCGTACTGCGTTATGTTCATCAATGATAGTGGAATATTGTATTGGCATTTCAAATCCGCCGAATGGTTGCATCAGTGCTCCCATTGCCACGTGTTTGTCATACAGACAAGTCTTTTTATTTTCCATGAATATATTATTTTATGAGTTTAAGTTTCTTTCTTTAGACTGCAATATCAGATTTATGAAGTCCTCTCTGTCAAGATTAGGAATGACGTCATTCAGCGTTTCGGGTAGTGCTTCAGATATTCTGCTTCTTTCAAGCGGTATATTTCTCAGTGGTTTAAGGATTTTAGCATCGATATCTCCGGCAATGAAAAAATCGCCCATGACGTTTATTGATTTTATGATGTCGTTTTTTATTTCGATGCGTATTTCCATGTCCCCAACATTGTTGATACGCCGTTTGCTGATGATATTGTATTTGGGATTGTTTCCGTAAATGAATTCCTGTGAAAGATATTCCTTTTCCAAGATTCGGATCTGTTCGATGTCTGTTTCAGTCAGGGTAATTTCCTCATCACACAGTTGCTGTTTCATGAAATCCTTGAATTCTTCAAGAGACAGGCTTATGTAGTTTTTCAGCAGTGTTATATGCTGCCTTACACTCTGTATTCCTTTGCTTACAAGTTTTGCGTCTGAGGGTGTTATGCTGCCTACCATGTTCTGCATGTCTGTGTCATAAAGCATTGTACCGTGCACGATGTTACGCCTTGGAGTATGATAGAATGCATTTCCTGATACTTTACGTCCGTCTATCATTATGTCATTTCTTCCGCTTGCAACGGCATTCACTCCGAGTTTGTGGAGCATGAACACAATCATATTTATATATTTGTTGAACGTGAAGTTCACATTATCCTCGTCTGTTATGTATGAGAGCATGATGTTGCTCATGTCTGCGTACACGCATCCGCCACCGCTCTTTCTTCTGAACGTTCTGATGTTGTGATCTCTGCAGTACTCCAGGTTTACTTCGTTTTCAATAAGCTGGTTGCGTCCGAATATGACAGTGGGATTCACCTGCCACATAAAAAAATATTCTTTCTTGTCGAAGTTGTTCGCGACATACTCTTCAGCGGCAAGATAGAAAGTTAGTAATCGATTCTTATCTTCTGGTATGTTTAAATATACCATATCGGTCATTATTATATTGTTGCAAATATAATAAATATTTATGTAATAAAACAAATAATCCGGAATATTTTGTATATCCGGATTATTGCCTTTCTATTATATTTATAGTGTCTCATTTCTCCATCAGGAATGCTTTGAAATCAGAAAAACTGCTTGTCATATTCACACTTTTTTTAGTTCCTTTCATGAATTCAGCGAGTCTTGAAGGTATCTCAATTTTTGCGTTTATGGCATTTTCGACGGTCTCTTTGAATTTTGCCGGATGCGCGGTTTCGCAGAATACTCCAGTCTCTCCTTCTTTGAGCAGATCTTTCAGAGCCTGATAGCCGCACGCTCCGTGTGGATCGAGCACGTATCCGTTTTTATCGTAGCATTGTTTCATGATTTCTCTTATCTGTGAGTCGTTGTAAGTCGCACCGCTGATCATAGATTTTATCTTTTCGTATGAACCGTTATAAAGATCGTATATGCGTGCGAAGTTGCTCGGATCGCCCACATCCATGGCGTTTGCTATGGTCTGTATGCTCGGCATCGGTTTGTACTCACCGGTATGCAGATATTTGAAGAAAATGTCGTTTGCGTTGTTGGCGGCAATGAATCTTCGCACGGGCAGTCCCATCTCATGTCCGAATAGGGCAGCTGTGATATTTCCGAAGTTTCCGCTTGGTACGCATATTACCAGATTGTCTGCCAGTCCCAGTTTTTTCATTCTTGCGTATGCATTGAAATAGTAGAACGATTGTGGCAGAAATCTTGCTACGTTTATCGAGTTTGCCGAGGTGAGATTCATGTGCCGGTTGAGCTCTTCGTCCATGAATGCAGACTTCACCAACCTTTGACAATCGTCAAAAACTCCGTCCACTTCTATTGCCGTGATGTTGCTTCCGAGCGTTGTGAACTGGCTTTCTTGAATCTTGCTGACCTTACCTTTCGGATAGAGCACATAAACGTGTATGCCCTCTACGCCCAGAAAACCGTTTGCAACAGCAGAGCCGGTGTCACCGCTTGTCGCTACAAGTACGTTTACCTCGCTTTTGTTTTCTTTCTTTATGAAATATTGCAGAAGACGCGCCATGAATCTTGCACCCACATCTTTGAATGCAAGAGTGGGGCCGTGGAAGAGCTCGAGAGAGTATATACTGTCCGTAACTTTCACTACTGGGCAGTCAAATGCCAAAGTGTCGCATACAATATTCTCAAGAGCAGTGTGTTCAATGTCCTCTCCGAAGAAAGCGTCTGCCACCTTTATTGCTATTTCATGAAACGACATGTCCGCTATGTTGTCGTAAAACTCCTGCGGAAGACGCTTTATCTTTTCCGGCATATAAAGACCGCGGTCTCCAGCCAATCCTTTAACTACCGCTTCCTCAAGTGTTGCTAGCGGTGCTTTTCTGTTTGTGCTGTAGTACATCATAATTCCATAAATTTATTCATAAACTCTTCGAGCCGCAGCATACCGTAGCTGCCGCTTACGCAACTTACTTCGTCATAGGTCTCCACACAGTCTGGTGTTATGCCCGGATACCATATAATAAAAGGTACGGGTTCGTCAACATGAGTACGCAGTTCCACCGGTGTTGGATGGTCGGGTAGTATGGCGATGCATACAGGTTCGTCCTTCCATGTACTCACTTCCTCATAAATTGGTCGCACAATGCGGCTGTCGAGGTTTTCTATTGTCTTCAGTTTCAGTGCGAGATCACCGTCGTGTCCGGCTTCATCGCTCGCTTCTATGTGCAGATAAACGAAGTCGTGCTTGCGCAACATGTCGATAGCTGCCTGCGCTTTGTTCTCATAATTAGTGTCGGCAAGGCCTGTCATGCCTTCTACCATCACGCGGTTGAGGCCTGCATATTTACCTATTCCTCTTATAAGATCAACCGCCGAGATGACGTCACCCTCCTTTATCTGCGGATACATCTGTTGCAGTGTATTCATTTTGGGGCGGTATCCGCCGCTCCAAGGCCATATACTGTTGGCTATGTCTTTCGACTGTTCGGCCCGTGTCTTGTTGAAAGGGTGCTGCTCCAGAAGCTCCTGCGATTTCAGAATCAGGCTGTTAATGAGATCAGCTGTCTGTTGTGCAGTCATCCTGTTGCCGTCGTGCCGGTTTTCCCAACTCGGTTCCGGTTTTACAAGTAACGGTCTCCAATCTTCTTCTGGATGATCGTGTGGCGGTGCGCATACAATGTGCTTGTTTCCGTTCCGAATGATTAAAAGATGTCGGTATTGTATGCCTGTGATGAACTTTATATCCTTATTGCCAAGCTTTTCGTCAAGATATTTTATCAGAATGTCGCTTTCTTCCGTAGTGAGGTGCCCACCATGATGATTTTTAATCTTTCCGTCGGCCAGAGTAATGATGTTGCATCGCATGGCCATGTCATCCGGTGTCATGTCGTAACCTATCGACGCCGCCTCGAGAGGGCCACGCCCTTCGTACACCTTGTTGAGGTCATAGCCGAGAATGGCTGTGTTCGCTACTTCACTGCCGGGTTGGAAACCTTCTGGTATTGTTATCAGACGGCCTGTGCGTCCGTTCTTTGCCAGCATGTCCATATATGGAGTGCGGGCATACTGCAACAGCGTTTGTCCACCCAAACGCTCAACCGGGTGATCGGCCATGCCGTCACCTAATATAATAATATGTTTCATTGGACGTCAGATGTTAGCTATGGACATGATGTTGGCAAACACTCCTGCGGCTGTAACGCTCGCTCCTGCTCCGTAGCCCTGGATAAGCATAGGATATTCCTTGTAGCGTTCTGTTGTGAGCAGAACGATATTGTTGCTTCCCTCAAGATTATAGAACGGATGGTTGCGGTCGACTTCTTTCAGACTGACGTTCGTATTTCCGTGATCCATTGTTGCCACAAATCGCCAGTGTTTACCATCTGCTTCAAGTTTCTTTCGACGCTCTTCGAATTCTGCGTCGAGCATGGGCAGCTTTTCCCAAAAGTCTTCTACGGAGCCGTTGAAGTAAGATGAAGGTATGAACAGGTTCTTTACAACGTCGTCCTGTTCCACTTTATATCCGGCCTCGCGTGCAAGAATCACAAGCTTCCTTATCACGTCTGTACCGCTCAGGTCGATTCGCGGATCCGGCTCGCTGTAGCCTTGCTCTTTGGCACGGCGCACTGTTTCTGAGAAAGGCACGTCGGATGCAATTTCGTTGAATATGAAGTTGAGTGTGCCACTCAGCACAGCCTCAATCTTCAATATCTTGTCGCCTGAGTTTATAAGGTCGTTTATTGTTCCGATGATAGGCAGTCCTGCTCCCACGTTGGTTTCAAAAAGGAATTTCACTCCGCGTGCCAGCGCTGTGCGTTTTAGTTTCAGATAGCTCTGGTAGTCGGATGAGGCAGCAATCTTGTTGGCAGCTACAACCGACACGTTATGCTCTAGCAACAGCTGGTAGAACGATGCAACCTCTTTGCTCGCGGTGCAGTCCACAAACACACTGTTGAATATGTTCATGCCTATCACTTCCTTCAGCAATTGTGAGTTATTGCTGTCTTTTGCCTGATTCAGTTCTTCGCGGTAAGTCTCAAGATTGATTCCGTCGCGGTTGAATATAGCTTTTTTCGAACTTGCTATACCCACTACGTTCAGTTTCAGTCCGCGGTCGACCTTCAGTTTTTCGTACTGGTCTCTTATCTGTTCTATCAGTTTGCCGCCTACGGTGCCCACACCGCAGATGAAAAGGTTGAGTACTTTGTATTCGGAAAGGAAGAAAGAGTCGTGTATTACGTTTAGAGCCTTGCGCAGGAATCGTCCGTCAACCACGAATGATATGTTTGTCTCTGACGCACCCTGTGCGCAGGCTATTACGCTGATACCACTTCGTCCGAGTGTGCCGAACAGTTTTCCGGCGATACCCGGCGTGTGCTTCATGTTCTCACCCACAACGGCTATTGTGGCCAGTCCGCTCTCGGCATGCATCGGGAACATTGCTCCGGTTTCTATTTCCTTGGCAAATTCCTTGTCAAGTACGCTTACTGCCGAGCGTGCATCCTCGTCGCGCACACCGATGGAAGTAGAGTTTTCTGATGAGGCCTGCGACACCATGAACACACTTATGCCGTTGTTGGCAAGTGCAGTGAATATTCGTCGGTTCACACCGATAACGCCCACCATTGACAATCCGGTCACGGTGATGAGTGTTGTGCCGCTGATGCTCGATATACCTTTGATGGGCTTGCTGTCGTTGGCAATCTTGTTCTTTATTGTCGTTCCTTCACTTGAAGGGTTGAATGTGTTTTTTACTTTTATCGGAATGTTTCTCACGCATACGGGATATATCGTCGGTGGATATATCACCTTTGCGCCGAAGTTACAGAGCTCCATTGCTTCTATGTAGCTGAGCTCGTTTATTGTGTATGCTGTCTTTATCACACGTGGGTCGGCAGTCATGAATCCGTCCACGTCGGTCCATATCTCCAGAATCGACGCGTCGAGCGCCGCAGCTATTATTGCTGCCGTGTAGTCGCTTCCGCCACGGCCGAGGTTGGTCGTCTCGCCCGACGATTTGTCGCGGCTGATGAATCCCGGTACGAGCGATATGCGTGGAAGATCGTGAAACGCCTTGCGCACAAGCCGTGCCGTCATCTCGCTGTCCAGCGTGTGCTTGCCGTTCTTCCGCTCGGTCATGATGAAGTCTCTTGCGTCGAACCATTTGGCTTTGCTTATCAGTGTAGCTACAATATTGGAGCTGAGACGCTCGCCATAGCTCACAATGGCATCAAGAGTTTTCTCGCTCAGGTCGTGAATAAGGAACACTCCGTAGTAGATGCTGCGCAGCTGTTCGAACATTCCGTCCACGATGTTGAATAAGTTTTCGCGTTTTTTTGTGTCGGTGATGATAGTGTCTATCATCTTGTGGTGGCGGCTGACCATTGCCTCAAACTCGTTCCGCCAGCCCTCGTCGCCTTGCAGGGCGAGGTGTGCCGTAGTTATCAGTTTGTCTGTTATTCCGCCGAGAGCACTCACGACAACAATTATGGGCTGGCTTTCGGCTTCTTTCTCTACGATGCGTTTAAGGCTCAGAATACTTTTTACGGAACCTACAGATGTTCCGCCAAACTTTAATACTTTCATTTTTTCTTTGATAAATTTTATGCCACTAAACAAAAGTGGGATTCGTGAATAATTTGGTTAAGGATGCAGAACATGCCTTACGCCACCCGTGTCCTTCTTCTCGATACAAAGGAGATTCGGTCTGCGGATTTTTCGTCCGGCGTGTCTTTTCCGAAATGTGATTATGTCACACAATGTGGGCAAAGTTAAAAATAATTATAAATATCACCAACGAAATTAGACAATAATTGATTATTTTTGCAGGAATAATGACACTGTAGATTTGAAACGTAACATTATACGAACGCTATATGATACATGAATTCCAGATACGTGTGCTGCCCTCGCAGGCTGCATCCGAACAGACAATAAAGGACTACATTGCCCACGACCGCGGCATAGACATACGCACCATATACGGAGTGCGGGTATTGCGCCGCAGCATCGACGCGCGTCAGCGTACGGTGTTTGTCAATCTGACGGTGCGCGTGTATGTCAATGAGATGCCACAGGACGACGCTTACCGCCATACCGACTATCACGACGTTTCAGACGGTCGTCAGGTGATTGTGGTGGGCGAGGGGCCCGGCGGACTGTTCGCTTCGCTCAGACTGATAGAGTTGGGATTGCGCCCTGTAGTGTTGGAACGTGGAAAGAACGTGCGTGAGCGCAAAATGGACCTGTCGCTTATCACCAAGACGCAGAAGGTGGACGAGGAGAGCAACTACTGTTTCGGTGAGGGCGGGGCGGGAGCCTACTCTGACGGTAAACTGTACACGCGCTCGAAGAAGCGCGGCAACACGGAGAAAATACTCAACGTGTTCTGTCAGCACGGTGCCTCAACGTCAATACTTGCCGATGCCCATCCGCACATTGGTACCGACAAATTGCCGCGTGTGATAGAGAATATGCGCAACACAATACTTGAGTGCGGTGGCGAAGTACACTTCCGCACCAAGATGACGGGACTCATTGTCAGCGGCGATACTGTGACAGGTGTCGAGGCTGTAGATCTGGAAACAGGCCGCGAACTCACGTTTCACGGACCGGTGATTCTTGCCACGGGCCACTCGGCCCGCGATGTCTATCGCTATCTTGACAAGTCCGGAATAGAGATAGAGCCGAAGGGCATTGCTGTAGGTGTACGTTTGGAGCATCCGGCGGCACTGATAGACCGTATACAGTATCACAACAAGAACGGTCGCGGCAAGTTTCTGCCAGCTGCCGAATACAGTTTCGTCACACAGGTTGACGGCCGTGGTGTATATTCATTCTGCATGTGTCCCGGTGGATTTGTCATTCCTGCAGCCACAGGTCCGCAGCAGATTGTTGTTAACGGCATGAGTCCGAGCAACCGCGGCACACAGTGGTCGAACAGCGGAATGGTGGTGGAGACACGTCCGGAAGACATTGAAGGCGAAGGCCGGCTGAAGATGATGCACTTCCAGGAGGGACTGGAGCGCATGTGCTGGCAACAGGGCAACATGCGTCAGACTGCTCCGTCGCAGCGCATGGCCGATTTTGTAAACAACCGTCTGTCGTACGATCTGCCAAAGAGCAGCTACGCGCCAGGCCTGATATCTTCGCCGCTTCATTTCTGGTTGCCGCCTCATGTGGGCAAACGCCTGCAGGACGGATTCAGAAAATTCGGACAGACGAGCCACGGATTTCTCACCGACGAGGCGGTGCTCATTGCCGTGGAAACCCGAACCTCGTCACCTGTTCGCATACTTCGTGCTGCCGACACTCTGCAACATGTCAGACTGAAAGGTCTTTTCCCCTGTGGTGAGGGCGCGGGATATGCCGGTGGCATTGTCTCTGCCGGTGTTGACGGTGAGCGATGTGCCGATATGTGTGCCGAGTATCTTGACAGCATCGTAGCAGAATAAACTCTTTTGATTGACTATCGTGCGGATATGGTTTTCCGCAAAAGATATGTGCATATGATTGCATGACACGGTATGTGGACGCTTTGGCCTGCTGCCGTGTCATGCTTTTTCATTTTGTAGTATTGTTGATGGGCCATACATTCCCGGAAAATGTCCGGATCAACAGTGTTTTGTCTTGTTTCCTGATTATCTTTTTGGTTATTAATATAAAAATACGAGATATTAACTTGAATCCCGTATTTTCTATTTACAAAAAATATTTTATAGTGTCTGGAGAAGAGACCCGATATTACTCTTTTCCTTCTTCATCATATCTGTATAATTCTATAGGCAGGTACATTCTTCTTGTTGGTTTAAATATATCCGTATTAGTCTGGAATGAGAATCCGTTCTTGCTATAGAACTTGTTTGTTCTTGAATTATTCAAAGAGTCAACAGTAATAAACTGGCACCCTGAAACATTATAATAAATAAATGTATTCAAGATGAAATCCAAAATTTTTTCTCCAATCCTTTTAGATTGCATATCCTTTCTTACTCCCAGATGGCCAATGTTCACGGCAGGGAAAGAGGTCTGCATTTGGAAAATAGCTTTATATTCTTCCTGTATACTATAAGATGACTGTTCGATAAAATCATCCCTATCTTCGGAGTTGTCAAGCATAACGGCATCGTTTGCCAGTGTAAAGACTGCGACTATTTCATTATCAACAATATTTCTTGCACAATAAGACGAGAAGTAATGATATTTGGAACAAATCAATATCTCATTGTGAAAGAAGCTATCGAGTTCGTTAACGCCACAAGAAAAAGAGGACAACTCCTTGCTGTCCTCTTCTTTAAGTTTTTCTATTGATATCTCAATCTCCGAGAATTGGATTTCTTCCTCCATTATTACAGATGATGTTGTTGTAAACACGTTTAATTCTTGCCTGCCTTTCCTTTATCTCAGACATTTGCGCAGGTGTAATGTTTTTAGATACACACCTTGCAAAATTCTCTTTGAATAACTTCACTTCTTCAGAGGTCATTTTAGGATTTGGAACTGTATGTATCATATTTATATAAGTGTTAAGTGGCTATATCACTGCAAAAATAAGAATAAAATTTCGTTTTAAACACAGAATACAATATAAATAATCTCGCATTTGTGATATTTAACACAAGGTTAATATGCCACACAATGGTCCATGACTTCAAATAACGTGAATTCGTCGAACTCATGTTAAATTACTGTAATGGATACATGAATCAAGATAAGCCATAGGGCGGTTTTTATTATACTGGAGATCCTGAAATCCAGTGTCAAATCATCTTTGGGAAATATAACAAACTGTACCATATCACGTAATCTGCCGCTTTTTCTATAAGATAAACAGACTATTGAAATGAAACAAATTGCAACGAAAGTAAGGCACAAGATAAAACTAAAAAATGATAATGGTTGATTCATATACAAATGGTATGGCGTTGTTTCTGATTTTTATCTGTGTTCTCCTTGCAGATAGTCAATTGCAGCTTGCAGTTGCTCATCCACACCACGTATCATCCCTTCTGCTGTAGGTTCTACAACCATATCAATCTTCACACCGTTACGCTGGGCATTCGTTCCGTCCGGATAACATACACCCAATCCTGTAACGTTGAAGGATGCATATGGAAGTTGTATTTTGGTAACATTGCCATCTGCTCCTGCTGTCTGACTTCCAATTGTCACAACTCCAGGTATAGTCTGCAAGAACATGGCAAAGTATTCAGACATCGATTGGGTGCACGCATTTACCAATAATACAATCTTGCCTCTATAAAGTTTGCCCGGATCAGCTGTATTCTTCGTCAATAGTGCAGACCGTATTAAACTTCCAGGACAGCTGGCCTGCGGTAGCAACACTTCAGCCGCTTCCCGTACCTGAGAAAAGAAGAATGTCGGAAGTAGTTTGTGAATCACATCATATTCTGCCGGATAAGCACGTAAATCAATAATGAGTTTATCATAAGATGTCAGAAAATTCTCCAAATTCTGTTCATCCTTGCAAGTGATACTACCAATATTGAGACGGGCAATATCATTTGCGACAACCTCTAATTCAGGTCTTGGCGGCGCATATAACGAAGAATATATTCTGGAGACAAACTTATCCCCTTCAACTGAAGAAATTTCCGTAGTGAAAATTTTTCCTTCGTGCATATATTTAATTTGGACTTCTTTTTTTGCAGTCACCAACGTGGCATACGAGCCATCCCGAAGAAGTGAATTTCTGTTGGAATGAGGTATATATGGTGCAAGTTCATTCAGACGGTCTATTGGACGAAGAGAGTCAATGAGTATGATTTCATCACCTACTGCAAGATCATTTGAAACAATAGAACACGTATCTGTGACAAATAGGCGATCTTCAGCGAATCTGCATACCAGTGGGACAAAACGTCCTCCGAAAATCGGAATGTACCATGAATTGACATGTGTGTCACATAATTCGGAAACCATTTTGGAATACAAGGCGGAGAAGCTGATAGAACGGTCAAACGCTAATGTAATATATTCTGCAAGTATGTCATCCCATGGACGGTCTGTAATATTACGGTTAGGCGAATAGCTGTCAACAGCATTCCAGAATTTGGCGACACCGAGAAGACGGTATGCAACATCATCTTTCGGTATGTCTGAATATTGTGTTTCAATATACGAAACATTGACAGGCGTCTGTTTTACGTATTGATTATTTCCCGGGTCTGCATCTCTGAGCCTCATAAGGTTCTCACTCAGGGCGTTTCCTAATGACAAAGAGTCTGAAATCCAGTTGAAGTCATTGAAAGTTTCTATGTTTCTATCATCTGCTTTATCACGTATAGCATAAGAGCCCAATCCTGATATCCACTTTAGGCAAATGTCATTTCTCATGGAATCCGGTGTGTGAAGAACATCATTTAATAAACAGAAATATTCTGCATCCGCATTGATAGAACGGGAAGCAAACGCCGGGTGATGATACTTTGCAAACCCCCAAATCCGTGAAGCCTGAACAATTGCATGAATTTGCAAACTGTCTGGTTTTTCCGGCAGTTTAAGTCCGGCATAAGCCTGTGCTGTTGAAAGTGACTTCGAATTTACAGGACAACTAAAAAAAGTCAGTCCGGCAATAATGAGAATGACTTGAAATAAGATGTAATTCCGTTTCATCTATATTTTTAATTAATTATAAGTATCACAATAATTGTTTTATATAAAGTTATATCGGTAATGTAGAATGGCTAAATTGCTATTTTATTAACATAAAATATTAACCTAACCAGTTTGTAAAAAATATGATAAAGTCAAGAATTCTTTCTATGAATTTATCGAACTTTCTTTTTACACCCTTCCAATATATTTTGCTCATATACAATCAATGTAAGTTCAGTGAATTGTAAGATTTTGTAAATTTAGAGATTAGTGAAAATTGCTGTAACCCTATATACTTGATTTATAAAGATTAACAAACAATAATCGCTATGATTATCGAAGGCAAAGTTATAGAATTATTTTGTATGACGGGTGATTTAGCTTCGCTGATTTTCTATTTCGCAAGTTTTTTGATGTGTTTATGACAAAAATAAAGGCTCGTCCGATAAATATGCGGAAACGGAAAAATTAAACACAGATTAAGGGTGATACGGAAGGGAACAATGATAAATAAATGACGGCTCACCCGATAATCGTTACCACAAGAGAAATACATAATTTCCAGACGTTTCCTCTCGCCTGATATCAGTATTTTTGAAGAAAAATCGCGGGGCTAACTTACAAATTTTCTTGATTTTATTTTGACAAAATAAATTCGGAAAATAGGTGTAAAGGAATGTTAAATCGTGTATAATAAAGGATGTTTCGGACAATACCGTGTTTTGATATACCCCATAACGTAGTCCGGAAAAGTTCGTTCCGCTTTCTGATAAAGCCCATTTAGTGGTGCGATTAAGCCCATTTTAGGGTGCGATATGGTGCTTTTCAGCCTCTGAAATAGGCCATTTCGCATGCCGAAATGGCCTATATTGCAATGCAGTAAAATACCCTTCAAACATAAGTAGCTGGTATTCAGTGTTTTATATTATCCTCTCATAATTCGCGTATTTGCATCCGAAGGAGAGCCAGTCCGCAAATACGCGCTTATTTTTCGGGGTAGAGTAGGAAACTATGATGGAAAAACCAAAGTCCGGTTACAATCTGAAAGTTGCACATATAGTCATCATTTCTGCAGAAGAAGATAATGCTTACGAAGGATTGAAACTTCAATATCAATATAGAAATCAGTACCCGCTGAATTTCTACTGGGCCATATCGCGATCCGTGATAGGCTGTGTCTGTGGGTGAAACGACTTCGGTCATGTGATGGAAAAGCCTTTTTCATAAGATAATATGGTGCTTATGATGTGTCATTTTGAACGCTCGCCGTTGATAACCAGTGGTTTAAATGAATCATTCAAAGTCGCGTATGTTCACTGAAAAATATTTAATGGCCGCTAATTGTGATACTGAATTAAAGTTTACAAATTTCATGTTGTATATTCATACACTGGGTTTTGCATGAATATACGCCATTGCTTTTTTATATACATTATTTTGTTCAACTGCCTGAAATTTATTAATTTTGCGTCGAATTTGAGTATACTTAAAAATCATTATAATGAATATTTCTTACAAATGGCTTAAAGAATATGTCGATTTCGACCTTACGCCGCAGCAGACTGCAGATGCGCTGACATCGTGCGGACTCGAAGTCGATGCTCTGGAAGAAGTACAGACTATAAAAGGCGGACTGAAAGGACTGTATGTGGGCAAGGTTCTCACATGCGAGATGCATCCTAATTCGGACCACCTTCACGTTACTACGGTGGATTTGGGACGCGAGACACCGCAGCAGATAGTGTGCGGCGCGCCTAACGTGGCTGCCGGCCAGAAGGTTATTGTGGCCGATCTGGGCTGCGTGCTCTACGACGGTGATAAGGAGTTCACCATCAAGAAGTCGAAACTGCGTGGCGTGGAGAGCAACGGTATGATATGCGCCGAGGACGAGATAGGTATCGGCACAAGCCACGACGGCATAATTGTTCTGCCGGAGGACGCTCCTGTGGGCCAGCCTGCAGCCGAATATTACAATCTGGAAAGCGACTGGATTATTGAGATAGACATTACGGCCAACCGTGCCGACGCGCTCAGCCATTGGGGTGTGGCACGCGACCTGTACGCATGGCTCGTGCAGAACGGATACAAGACTTCGCTCCATCGTCCTGACTGCAGTGCTTTCTCGGTTGACGACAACACCATGCCGATAGAGGTGGAAATAGAAAACACCGAGGCATGCAAGCGTTACGCATGTATTAGCATCACTGGGTGCGACGTCAAGGAAAGTCCGGAGTGGCTTCAGAACAAACTGAAAGTAATAGGTCTGCGACCGATAAACAATATCGTGGACATAACCAATTATATAATGATGGCTTACGGTCAGCCGATGCACTGCTTCGATGCTGACATGGTGAAGGGCCACAAGATAGTTGTGCGTACGCAGCCGGAGGGTACAAAGTTTGTTACTCTCGACGGTGAGGAACATACTCTGGGTGAGCACGACCTGAGTATCTGCAACGCCGAAGAGCCTATGTGTATTGCCGGAATATTCGGTGGCAAAGGCAGCGGAACGTATGACACAACACACAACGTAGTGCTCGAGAGTGCGTATTTCCATCCGACATGGATTAGAAAGAGTGCGCGCCGTCATGGTTTGAGCACAGACTCAAGCTATCGCTTTGAGCGTGGCATCGATCCGAACGGAGTGATCTACGCTCTGAAACAGGCCGCCATACTCTGCCGCGAACTGGCCGGAGGAAAGGTGAGCATGGAGATAAAGGATGTATATCCGACACCTGTGCCTGACGCCAAGGTGACACTTGAATATGACTATGTGGACAACCTTATCGGCAAGAAAATAGGTAAGGACACCATAAAGAGCATTGTGACAAGTCTGGATATGACAATAGACGCCGAAAGCGACGAGGCTCTCGAACTCACAGTGCCGGCATACAGAGTTGACGTACAGCGCCCGTGTGACGTTGTGGAGGATATCCTTAGAATTTACGGATATAACAATGTGGAGATTCCTACACAGCTGAAGAGCTCGCTTACAACTATAGGTGAGGCCGATCATAATCATCGCCTGCAGGACATTGTGAGCGAACAGTTAGTCGGATGCGGCTTCAACGAAATAATGAACAACTCGTTCTCGAAGGGTGCATATTATACAGATCTGAACTGTTATCCCGACGAGAATACGGTGAAACTGATAAACCCGCTGAGCAGCGATCTCAGTGTGATGCGTCAGACTCTGCTTTTCGGAGGTCTGGAAAGCATCTGCCGCAATATCAACCACAAGAGTCCTAACCTGCGTTTCTTTGAATTCGGAAACTGCTATCGCTACAATCCGGAAAAGAAGGATGCGGAGAATCCGATAAAGGCATACTCGGAGGAGATGCACATTGCTCTGTGGCTTACGGGCAAGCGTGTGGAAGGCTCATGGGCTCATGCTGACGAAAAATCATCGTTCTACGAACTGAAGGCATACGTGATGAATGTGTTCCGCCGTGTAGGTCTTGCTCCGCAGATGTACACTATGGAGAGCGGAGACAACAACATATATGCAAAATCACTCCGCATAAAGGCACGCAACGGTAAACTGTTGGCCGAAATGGGTGTGGTGAGCAGTAAGATGTTGAAGGCAACAGGTATCAGCGCAGAGGTGTTCTATGCAGAAATAGTATGGGACAACGTGATGAAGGTTGTGCGCAAGAACACGGTGCTCTATCACGAGATAAGCCGTTATCCGGCCGTAAGCCGCGACCTGGCTCTGCTCGTTGACAAGAGTGTGGAGTTTGCAGCCATCGAGGCTATAGCCGCACAGACGGAGAAGAAACTGCTCAAGAGTGTAGAACTGTTCGACGTGTATGAGGGCAAGAATCTTCCGGAAGGCAAGAAGAGCTATGCCGTGAACTTCATTCTGCAGGATGAGAGCAAGACTCTTAATGACAAACAGATAGACAATGTGATGAGTAAACTCATTGCGAACCTCAAGTCTAAACTGGGTGCCGAACTGAGATAATGTAAAAATAATAACAATAAATAATAAAAACGATACTCATCGCGGTACAGTGTCTTTTGAGATCATGGCCCTCCGATGAAAATAAAAAACATTTGTATATATTATGGGAAGAGCATTTGAATATCGTAAAGCTACGAAACTGAAACGTTGGGGACACATGGCCAAGACCTTTACCCGACTGGGCAAGCAGATTGCCATCGCCGTGAAGGCCGGTGGTCCGGAACCTGAGAACAACCCGGCACTGCGTTCGGTCATCGCTACCTGTAAGCGTGAGAACATGCCGAAGGACAACATCGAACGCGCAATCAAGAATGCACTGGGTAAGGATCAGAGCGATTACAAGGAAGTGACATACGAAGGATACGGTCCTCACGGAATCGCCATATTTGTTGATACGCTTACGGACAACACTACACGTACTGTGGGCGATGTGCGTTCGGTGTTCAACAAGTTCAACGGAACTCTCGGAACAACAGGTTCGCTCTCATTCCTTTTCGACCATAAGTGTGTGTTCACATTCAAGAAGAAAGACGGTCTTGACATGGATGATCTGATTCTTGAACTTATCGATCTCAACGTTGAGGACGAGTACGACGAAGATGAGGAAGAAGGAACAATCACTATCTATGGTGATCCGAAGAGCTACGCAATGATACACAAATTCCTTGAGGAAAAAGGATTTGAGGATATAGGTGGTGAGTTCACATACATCCCGAACGACCTGAAGGATCTCGACGGTGACGCACGTGCTACTATTGACAAGATGGTGGAGCGCCTTGAGGAATTCGACGACGTGCAGAATGTTTATACAAACATGAAGCCTGCAGAACCGGCTGAGTAATATACACTTATTATAGGATATGCAATGGAGCCGGCGTATATGCGTACGGCTCCTTATTTTTTACAATAATAAAATGACACATTATTGCTATAAGACTAAAGGTACGTGCAGTCAGATGATTGACATTGAGGTGAATGAGGATGGAATAATAACCGACCTGCATTTTACCGGTGGCTGTAACGGCAACCTGAAAGGTATATGCGCACTTGCCAAAGGCCATAAGGCGGCGGAAGTGAAGGCTCTGCTCGGTGGAATAACATGTGGAAGCAAGATGACAAGTTGTCCAGACCAGCTGGCCCGTGCTTTGGGTGAGATGGGATTCTGAATACACGTATATAAGAAAAGTCCGGCATGATTATGATTTATATCATGCCGGACTTTTCGTTCATATTGTTTTTATCTTTCGTATTCTTTGGGTGTATATTTTACGCTGAAAAGCACTTTGCCTGGCTTTTTTGCTGAGTGCAGTATGTATGCGAAGTTGAATCCGGCGTCTTTGTATACTTTTATCTGGGTGTTGCCAATGATACTTTCAAGCAGTCCGTTCTTTATGTTGTCCTTATTCTGACTTATAATGTCAGGATTGTCCATGATGTCTGTGACGGAGCAATAGTAGGTATACGTTCTGGATTTCATGTCGAATGTGACGCTGTCCGTGCGTGTGTAGTTAACCACCGGGGTGGGGCAGAATCGTTCGGTGAACTCGCGTGCCTCGCGTTGTGCCCGTTCCTCTATGTTCTCGTGACATGAGGCTAGCAATATAACGGCAAGTGCGGAAAATATAGTCTTTCTCATCTGTATTAATATTTTGTGCAAAGATAGTTTAAATTCCAGAATTTTACACTATCTTTGCATAAGATTAACTGCACTCGGGAATTCTAAGAACAAGTTCTTATTCCGCTCGTTTGTATCATCTTTGCATAAGATTAACTGCACTCGGGAATTCAAGAACAAGTTCTTATTCCGCTCGTTTGCATCATCTTTGCATAAGATTAACCGCACAAGGAAAACGGAAAGCCTATTGTCGTTTTATTCCGGTGCGTGATTCTTTACAGGGAACATAAAATGGAATCCGGTCAAATACGAAGCGTCTTTTTTGGCCGGCATGTTGTTTTTCAAAACTTATTAAACCGATAGATATTGATGAAGAATATAAGAAACTTCTGCATAATTGCTCATATAGATCATGGTAAGTCAACTCTGGCGGACCGTCTGCTCGAACATACTGATACGATTAAGATTACCGAAGGACAGATGCTCGACGACATGGATCTGGAAAAAGAACGTGGTATAACGATAAAAAGCCACGCTATACAGATGGAGTATGTGTATGAAGGTGAGAAATATATTCTTAATCTTATCGACACTCCGGGACACGTGGACTTTTCTTATGAGGTGTCACGAAGTATTGCCGCATGTGAGGGTGCCCTGCTTGTTGTGGATGCCACACAGGGTGTTCAGGCTCAGACTATCTCAAATCTGTATATGGCGATAGACCATAACCTTGAGATAATTCCTGTTATCAACAAAATAGATATGCCGAGTGCAATGCCGGATGAGGTTGAAGATGAGATAATAGAGCTTATCGGTTGTGACCGTTCGGACATTATACGTGCTTCTGGAAAAACAGGCGAAGGTGTTGACGAGATTCTTCAGGCTGTCGTTACACGCATTCCGCATCCGACGGGAGACAGCGATGCTCCGCTTCAGGCTCTTATCTTCGATTCTGTGTTCAACTCTTTCAGAGGCATTATCGCTTACTTCAAAATAGAGAACGGAAGTATAAGAAAAGGTGATAAGGTGAAGTTTTTCAACACCGGAATGGAATATGATGCCGATGAGGTCGGTGTACTTAAAATGGACATGGTGCCACGCAACGTACTGAATACTGGCGAGGTAGGATACATTATCAGCGGTATCAAGGATGCTAAAGAGGTGAAGGTGGGAGACACAATCACTCATGTAGAAAGACCATGTTCGGAGGCTATATCCGGATTCCAGGAAGTGAAGCCGATGGTTTTTGCCGGAGTTTATCCTATAGATCCTGTGGATTATGAGAATCTGCGCTCTTCGTTGGAAAAACTTCAGCTCAATGACGCATCGTTGACATTCTCACCCGAATCTTCAGTAGCTCTAGGCTTCGGCTTCAGATGTGGTTTCCTCGGATTGCTTCATATGGAGATTGTACAGGAAAGACTGGACCGAGAGTTCAACATGGATGTCATTACGACAGTGCCGAACGTATCATACATGGTTTATGACAAGCAGGGAAATGTCAAGGAAGTACACAATCCGTCAGGTCTGCCGGATCCTACAATGATTGATCATATAGAGGAACCATATATCAAGGCAAGCATTATCACTACGGCAAATTATATCGGTCCGATAATGACGCTGTGTCTTGACAAGCGTGGCGAGCTTATAAAGCAGGAGTTTGTCAGTGGAAACAGAGTGGAACTTCATTTCATGTTGCCATTGGCTGAGATTGTTATCGACTTTTATGACAAGCTGAAGTCGATAAGTAAGGGATATGCTTCGTTTGACTATCATGTGGATGGTTTCCGTCCTTCACGTCTGGCCAAACTTGACATACTGCTCAATGGAGAGCCTGTGGACGCTCTGTCGGCTCTTGCACATCAGGACAATGCCGTGGTGTTGGGACGTAGAATGTGCGAGAAACTCAAGGATCTCATCCCGCGCCAGCAATTTGATATTGCCATACAGGCTGCGATAGGATCGAAGATTGTTGCGCGAGAGACAATAAAGTGTGTACGTAAAGACGTTACAGCAAAATGTTATGGTGGTGACGTAAGCCGTAAGCGTAAACTGCTTGAAAAGCAGAAACGAGGCAAGAAACGTATGAAGCAGATTGGTAATGTTGAGGTTCCACAGAAAGCATTCCTTGCGGTGCTCAAACTGGACTGATACATAAAAATATAATATACAAATAAAACGAGTCTGAAATGAAAGAACCTGTCAGTTCAAAGCGGGATGTCGCACGTGAGTTGGCGCGTAAATACAGCACGATGACTCATGATGAGCTTGATCTTCTTGAGAGTATTCTGAAGCCGATGAAGTTTCGTAAGGGCGAGACAATACTCAAAAGTGGAGAGATATGCCGTAACATTTATTATATTGATAAAGGTCTGATAAGACAGTATTATTATAAATATGATAAGGAGGTTACGGAGCACTTGGGAGAGGATCATACAATTTTTATGTGTATAGAAAGCCTTTTCAAGGAGGAGCCTTCCCAAATACAGGTTGAAGCACTTGAGGCTACAGTTGTATTTGCTTTGCCTAAAACGGATTTGGAGCGTGTGGCACTGCACAATGTGAATATACAGCTGTTGTATAGAAAAATACTTGAAGAAAGCCTTATAATATCGCAGGTGCATGCCGATCTGGTGCGTTTTGAAACAGCTCAGAACAGATATAAGCGGATGTGTAAGCTTATGCCGCAGGTTGTTTTGCGTGCACCTTTGGTTTATATTGCAAGTTATTTGCAGATGACACCGGAAACACTATCAAGAGTAAGGGCAATGCCGGGATGATTCCGGCATTGCCCTTATTCTATGTAAAGATATCTTTTAATACTCTTTTTGGGGGTCTTCTCAAATTCTTCAGGATGAAGTCTTATTGAGGAAAGCCGGCAATATGCCGGTAATGTCTCGTTGAGGCTTTGACGGTTCTGTTCCATTATTTGTTCAAGATCCTCTTCGGACAGTCCCATTGCCTGTGCTTCGTCATAATCTGGATAGACAAGACCTATAAGGGTTTCACCTTTCTGGATGACAAGACTTTCGTTAACCATTGTCATTGAATTGAGTTTGTCTTCAATTTCTTCAGGGAAAATGTTTTGTCCGTTTGCGCCAAGAAGCATATTTTTTGAACGTCCTTTTATGAATACATTGCCCTGTGCGTCCATAGTACCAAGGTCGCCTGTATGATACCATCCGTCTTTATCAATGGTTTCTCTTGTGGCTTCCTCGTTTTTATAATAGCCAATCATGACGTTCATGCCTCTCGCCAGAATCTCTCCTGGAATGTTTTCCGGATCAGGACTGTCAATTTTCACTTCCATGTGAACAACTGCACGGCCACACGAACCGGGCACAAATGTCTTATAATCTGAATAACATATTATAGGTGCACATTCTGTAGAGCCATATCCGACGGTGTATGGGAAATCTATTTTTTTCAGGAATGATTCCACCTCCTGGTTGAAAGCTGCTCCTCCGATTATTATTTCATAGAAGTTGCCACCAAATGCATTTGTAACCTGTTCGCATATCTTCTGGTTCACCTTTTTGCTTACATAAGGCATATTGAGCAGTATGCGCATACGGTTGTTCTGTATTTTTGGGAACACCTTTTTGCGTATAATCTTTTCGATTATAAGCGGTACGGCAATGATTATGGCAGGTTTAATGTCTGTAAAAGCCTGTGCTATTATTGCAGGACTAGGTACACGTGTCAGATAATATATGTGGCAACCATGCAGAAATTCGAATATGAATTCAAAGGCCATACCGTACATATGTGCCATAGGTAATATGCTTATCACATTATCACCTTTTTTCAGATTTTTGCCAAGCACCTGTTCTGCAAAGTCATAGTTGCTCCACATGGCGCGATAAGGAATCATTACTCCCTTTGAAAAGCCTGTTGTGCCACTTGTATAGTTTATGACAGCAAGTTCGTCAGGACTCTGTTCTTTGTAATAGTGGACATGTTCCTTACGGAAATATTTAGGATATTTCTTTCCGAACATTTCGTTCAGATGCTCACGGGCATATGTCAGCTTGTCTGTTCTTGAGACAACCAATGAATAATCTGGTATGAAGATTATGCCTTCAAGGCCAGGCATCTTTGTGGCATCAATAACGGTAGCCACAACATCGCCGACAAACAGCAGTTTGGCTTCGCTGTGATTTACGATGTTGTGTATCTGTTCAGCAGTGAATTCGTGTAATATAGGAACGGCGATTGCACCGTATGTGAGTGTTGCAAGAAAGGCAACTGCCCAATGCGCGCTGTTTCTTCCGCACAAAGCAATCTTGTCTCCTTTCTCAACTCCGCTGTTTTCAAACATGATATGGAGCTTTTCTATCTTTCTTGCCACATCATGTGTCTGTAATGTAGAACCTTTATAGTCAGTAAGAGCGTCAAGGTTCCAGTTGTCGATAATGCTTTGTTCTATAAGCAGATTGAAGCAGGGTGTTTCCATATTGTGTCTTTTTATAGTTTAGAACAAATGCAATTGTTGTATTTGTTATGTGTCCTGTATCTTGTAAAGATAGCGTTTGATGCTTTTCTTCGGTGTCTTTTTGAATTCCTCGTTATGGATTCTGATTTCTGAAATCTTGCAGAACGGCGGCATCAGCATGTTCAGTTCCTGTCTGTTCTGTTCCATGATGTTCATCAGATCCTCATCGTTGAATCCCATAGCCTGTGCTTCTTCCATATCCGGATACACCAGACCGACAAGCTGATTGCCATGTTGTACAATAAGGCTTTCGTTTACCATTGTCATGGAATTGAGCTTGTCTTCAATCTCTTCCGGATATACGTTTTGTCCGTTTGCACCGAGCAGCATATTTTTAATACGTCCTTTTATATATATGTGGCCGTCACTGCTTATTGTGGCAAGGTCACCTGTGTGGAACCAACCGTCTTCGTCGATTACCTCACGTGTGGCTTCCTCATTTTTGTAATAGCCAAGCATAACATTTGGACCTTTGACAAGCAGTTCGCCTGGAATGTTTTCCGAATCGTTGCTGTTTATCTTCATCTCCATGTGATTTACCAATTTTCCACATGAATACAATTGATATTCACTGTAGTCAGAGAATGCGATGAGTGGTGCAGTCTCTGTAGTGCCGTATGCTATGGTCAATGGGAAATCGATGCTTTGCAGGAATGTTTCGATGCTCTGGTTGAGAGGTGCACCTCCTACAACCATCTCGTAGGCCTTGCCACCAAATACCTCAAGTACCTGCTCGCGTATTTTCTGTTTCACCTTTTTGCTTATCACAGGCATGTTAAGAAGCAGACGCATGCGGTTGGTCTGTATAACGGGCAGTATTTTCTTTCTGATTATCTTCTCTGCAACCAGTGGTACGCTTACAATGATCGACGGTTTGATCTCTGCGAAAGTCTCCGCAATCAGCGATGGAGATGGAAGACGTGTAAGGAAGAATAGGTGGCATCCGTTGAGGAATCCGAAGAAAAACTCGACAGCCAGTCCGTACATGTGTGCCATAGGTAGTGTGCACACAATGTTGCCACCGGATCTCACTTTGTCCTTCAGTTTTGAAAGAATATGGTCAAGGTTGCTCCAGATAGCACGATAGGGTAGCATAACGCCTTTAGAAAATCCTGTAGTACCACTCGTATAATTGATCATAGCCAATTCGTCTGGACTCTGCTCTTTATAATAGTGCAGATGTTCCTTACGGAAGTACTTGGGGTATTTCTTTCCGAACATCTCATTGAGGTGTTCTCTGGCATATGACAGTTTTTCTGTCCTGGAGATTACGAGCGAATAGTCGGGAATATATATGATGCCTTCAAGATTAGGCATCTCTTCCGGATCAATGGTGGTAGCCACAATGTCGCCTACAAAAAGAAGTTTGGCATCGCTGTGGTTTACTATATTGTAAATCTGGTCAGGTGTGAACTCATGCTGTATAGGTACTGCAACAGCTCCGTATGTCAGTGTGGCAAGCAACGCCACCCCCCAGTTGCTGCTGTTGCGTCCGCACATAGCGATTTTGTCTCCGCGCTGTACACCGCTGTTTTCAAACATGATGTGCAGTTTTTCTATTTTTCTTGCCACATCGTGGTATTGCAGTGTCGCACCTTTATAGTCGGTCAGCGCATCTCTGTCCCAGTTGTCTATTATGCTTTGTTCAATATACGAGTTGAAACTTGGTATTTGTTCCATTGCACAAAAATCGGATTTTTGTGCAAAGATAATATCTTATCTGCACATCCCCAAAAGTTTTGTGCAGATTTTGTATGGAGTGCCGTCTAATTATTCGTAACGCATTGACTTTGCCGGATGTATGTGTGAAATGAGATAGCTCGGGGCTATCAGCACAAAAATGCAAATCAGCATTGTCATGGCGTTGAGCAGAAGAATGAAAAGTGGGTTTAGCTCTGTCGGAACTGTGCTTACATAATATGTGGCAGGATCAAGTTTTGCAAATCCTGTAAGATCTTGAAGCAGAATAATTCCGATACCGAGTATGTTGCCTATTATCAGTCCTTTGCCTATAATGAATGCAGCAAACCATAGGAAGGTGTGTCTTACCATCCTATTGCGTGCTCCAAGAGCTTTGAGTACACCTATCATTGACGTGCGCTCAAGAATGATGATGAGCAGACCGGAAATCATGGTCACTCCGGCTACGGCTGTCATAATGGCAAGGATAATCCAGACATTCAGGTCGAGCAGTTCAAGCCAGGAGAATATCTGGCGGTTTAGTTCCTTTATGTTTTTTGATGTATAGGTGTGGCCGTAGCTGTCGGTGGTGCGGTTTACGTTTTTAATGATTGCGTCCTCCGTTTCCTTCATGCGGTCAAAGTCGTTTACCGATATTTCGGCACCTGTAGCCACATTCTCTTCCCAACCGTTGAGTTTCACGGTAGTATATAGGTCTGTGAAACAGATGGTGTTGTCATATTGTGACAGATTGGTAAGATATATTCCAGAGATGGTGAAACGTCTCATTCTGACGCCATCCTGATTGATGAAATAGGCAAATATCTTCTCACCGCATTTCAGCCCGAGTTTGTCCGCCATAGCTTTGGATATGAGTATGCGGTTCTGACTTTTCTTGTTTGAGAAATGTGGTATGCTGCCTTCAAGCATGTGCTGATGTATGAATGTGGAGTCAAACTCCGGACCTACGCCCTTGAACATCACACCCAGAAAATCATTGTCGGTCTTCAGTATGCCCTGTGTCATGGCATAGCGTTGCACGTGTTTCACGCCTGGCTGCTTCTTCAGAATGTTCATTACGGAGTCATCCATCTGTATGGGTTGCGTCTCCGATGTCTGCAGTGTCATGAAGTCAGCCACCTGTATGTGGCTTCCGAATCCCACAATCTTGTCGCGTATGGTATGCTTGAATCCAAACACTACGCTCACGCTCACAATCATAACAGCCAATCCGATTGCCACACCGGCTGTGGCAATGCGTATGGCAGGACGTGAGACTTTGCGCCTGTCGTTTCCTTGTGCGGAATATATGCGTCGTGATATGAAAAGAGGCAGATTCATTTATTCGTCATCAGTGCGTCCTGGGTATGCCTCTAATGCCTTTTTCAGAACAACGAGCGCGCGCTCCAGATCTTCTTTTTTCAGTACGTATGCTATTCTCACCTCATTGTTGCCTGCCCCCGGTGTGGTATAGAATCCTGCAGCGGGAGCGAGCATTACAGTCTCACCTTCATATGAAAATTCCTCAAGACACCAACGACAGAAGTTTTCTGAACTGTCCACCGGCAGTTTGGCCACGGTGTAGAACGCGCCCATAGGTATAGGCGAGTATACGCCGGGTATACGGTTAAGTCCGTCGATGAGGCATTTGCGGCGTTCCACATATTCGTCGTAAACGTCGCGGTAATATTCTTCGGGTGCATCAAGTGATGCCTCTGCCACGATCTGTCCTATCAGTGGTGGTGACAGGCGGGCCTGGCACAACTTCATTACAGCGGCTCTTACCTCCGGATTCTTTGTTATGAGTGCACCTATTCTAATACCACACTCGCTGTATCTTTTCGACACGGAGTCGATAAGTATCACGTTCTGCTCTATGCCTTCAAGATGGCATGCGCTGATGTAGGGCGAGCCGGTGTATATGTATTCGCGGTAAACCTCGTCGGAGAAAAGGTAAAGATCGTATTTTTTCACCAGATCGCGTATCTGGTTCATCTCCCTGCGGGTGTATAGATAGCCTGTCGGGTTGTTCGGGTTGCATATCATGATGGCACGTGTGTGCTCATTGATGAGCTCCTCGAACTTCTCTACCTTAGGCAGTGAGAATCCTTCCTCGATGGTTGTGGCAATGGTGCGTATCTTAGCTCCGGCCGATATGGCGAATGCCATGTAGTTGGCGTATGCCGGTTCCGGGATGATAATCTCGTCGCCCGGATTGAGGCACGACATGAATGCGAACAGCACGGCTTCAGATCCGCCTGCCGTTATGATGATGTCGTCGGCATCGACGTTGATGTTGAATCTCTTGTAATATTTTGTGAGTTTCTCCCTGTACGACTGTATGCCCTGCGACGGAGAATACTCCAGCACTGTGCGGTCGATGTGCTTCAGTGCGTCAAGTCCCACCTGCGGTGTTGGCAGGTCGGGCTGTCCTATATTAAGATGATAGACCTTTATGCCGCGTTTCTTCGCATCGTTGGCCAGCGGTGCAAGCTTTCTGATCGGCGATTCGGGCATTTCAAGTCCGCGGGTTGATATTTCTGGCATTGTACAGTTGTAAAATTTTATTTTCCGGCAAAGTTAATAAATAAATTTATATTAGGCCAAGGCGTATGACATTTTTATGATTTTATTATCGCATGTCTTCATTTAGCATTTTTCGTTATGCGTTTTTCGGAATAAATTGCTACTTTTGCCGCCGAAAAAAAGAATCACATCAACATTTAAAGTGAATATATGAGATCGAGAACAACTAATTGGTTTGAGACAACCGTACGTTACGACCGCCAGGCCGAAGACGGCGGACAGAAGAAGGTGAGCGAGACCTATGTGGTAGATGCTCTGAGTTTTGGAGAGGCAGAGGAAACCATAACAAAAGAGATGGAACCCTATATAAGCGGTGAATTCGAGGTGAAGAATATCACACCAGCATCTTATGGTGAGGTGTTTTTCAGTGACAGCGAGACAGACGACCGCTGGTACAAGGCGAAACTGACGTTCATCACACTGGACGAGAAGACCGAGAAGGAGAAGCGCACGAGCGTGAACTATCTTGTGCAGGCGTCCGACTTCAACGGTGCGGTGAAGAACATTGAGGATATGATGAGCGGTTCGGCTATCGACTATATGATCGCCAACATATCTGAGACAAAGATAATGGATGTGTATGAGCACAACGCTCCGCTGAAGAAAGAGGAACGCGACGACAGACCGGAATACGAAACTCAGGAGGAGACTGCGTGATGGACACTGACGTGGCACGCAATCTGCGCGAGGTGAAGGAGGCGCTGCCTGAGGGTGTGCGTCTTGTTGCAATCAGCAAATTCCATCCCTCTGAGTGCATCATGGAGGCATACGGCGCCGGTCAGCGTGTGTTCGGCGAGAGCCGCGAACAGGAGCTGGCCGTGAAGGCAAAGGTTCTGCCGCAGGACATAGAGTGGCACTTCATAGGCCATCTGCAGACAAACAAGGTGAAATACATTGCACCTTACATTGCCATGATAGAGGCCGTGGACTCGCTGAAGCTGTTGAAGGAGATCAACCGTCAGGCCTCAGCGAACGGACGTGTCATAAAGGTTCTGCTCGAACTCCATATTGCAGAGGAGGAGACCAAATACGGACTGTCGCTCGACGATTGCCGCAGTCTGCTCGAATCCGGAGAATGGCGCACGCTCGACCATGTGTGCATATGCGGTCTTATGATGATGGCCTCAAATGTGGATGACGAACAGCAGATCCGCTCGGAGTTCAATCTCGCGGCTTCGTTCTTCGATGAGGTGAAGCAGAAATATTTTGCCGATGACGACAGATTCTGCGAACGCAGTTGGGGGATGAGCCACGATTACCATATAGCAGTGCAGTGCCGCTCTACAATGGTCAGGGTGGGGACTGCCATCTTTGGCGAAAGACAATATTGAGCTTTGCGTCCATATATTTTTAAAGAGCGCATACATGTTGCAGGCAGACAGCATGTACGCGCTTTCTTTTTGTTATCCTTCGGTATTTTTGCGGTTTAGTAGAATTTCTGTGTGGATTGCTTTGCAATAAGGCATAGTTTTAAATTCTGAATCAGTGTTGTTTTTATTCTGCTGAGATAAAAGCAATATGTGGCACTTACAGTTTTTCAGCATCCTGTGATTTTTTCGTCTGAGTTTTCTGTTCTACCCCGAAAAATAATCGAATATTTGCAGCCAGACTTTCCTTCGGATGCAAATTCTCGAAAAATAAGAGCTTTGCTCAAAATGTTGAACATCAATGACTTACTGCAAATAAGAATTTCTCTGTCCTGCAATAAGCACCGTTTCAGCATGCGATATTGCCCATATCATGGGCTGAAACGCACAATATCACACCCTGATACAGGCTTAATCATACCATAATATGGGCATTATCGGAACGCCGGATTAATTATTCCGTACTACTTTATAGGATAGATGAAGATAGCATACAACCCGGAACAGGCTTTCAAACATTGGATTTAACATTTCACGACATCTATTTTCCGAATTTATTTTGTCAAAAAAAAGTCAAGAAAAACTGTAAGTTGGTCCCGTGAGTTTTCTTTAAAAATGCGTATATCTGTTGAGAAGTAAAGCCCGGGATTTGTGTATTTTTCTTGCAGTAATGGTTCATCGGGCTGACTGCTATAAATATATTCTTCTTACTTTTTTATATTGGTCATAATTTATAATTGATTTTCTTTTCCGGAATATTTACCGGATAAGCCTTTGTTTTTGACATAGTCACCTCAAAAAAAATGCCCACAACAACTGTCATGCAAAATAATTCTATAACTTTGCTTTCGGTGATCAGAGCGATTAAAGAGAACGGAAATACATATCGATCTTCAGGTAATTATTTTATCGTAAAAGATGACATGGCTTATGTGAAATTAATGGAAGTATGTATGAGGCTACTGGAGAAGTACACACACATTCATATATGACTGATGATATGTATAATCCTCTAATGGTCAGTTCAGAAGATATATCAATGGCTAATAATTATTTTGAAGGTATTGTAAATATTCTGGTAACAAGTACGTATAAATTGTATAATGTTTCAGTTAATGGTAATGGTTTGATGTTTCCTAAAGAGATAAAATGGAGGTAATGATGATGAACAGAATTATTATATTAATGGTTCTGCTTGCATGCCTTTTCTCATGCAGCAAGACTGAGTACAGACACTTGCTGAGAATAAAGAACAGTGAGCTGGAAAAGATTATAATAGATTTTGCCGATGAAAAGAAAATGCTTTATGGTGGCAGAGATTTTGTCGTTAACATGCATTATTGGCAGGTGAATGATTCAATAAGCTGTTGCAGACTTTATTGTGATTTCTCATCAACCTCATGGGATTATCCGTTTGAATTTGTAAGCAAGGCCGGAGATTATGATGTCCTTGTCACGATGATGGCAGGATATGACCGCAAACATCCTCTGTTCAGAATGAGGAAAGAGGAAAAAGAATATTTCATGAAAAAATACTTTCCGGAAGAGTACAGACTGTATAAAGCCGGAAAGAAATTGTATCCTCCTCAGATAAGATACAAGAACTGTACAGTCACTTTCCTGTATGGTAAGATTATAGATAAACGTATGGAATGGATATAATATCATAATTATGAAAAAAGAATTGAAGATAGTTGCGTTCTTATCGATATGTCTGTTCTTTCTTTCGGGATGCAGACATGACACGCGTCCGGAGGAATGCTTTCTGGAGCTTAACAACAAGGAATTGGAGCGTGAGATAACAGCCTTTACAGAAGATAAGGAGAAAGAGAGCGGTAACAGGAATTTCATGGTGAATGTAGGTTGTATAGATATTAATGATTCAATAAAAAGATATATTTTGTTTTATAATTCACAGGGCTGGGTCTGGCGTGTCAGTCCATTTCATTTTGTATGCAGGGTAGGTGGGCGTGATGTTCTGTTCACAATGGTTGCGGCAAATTCTTATCCGGAAATGCTTTTTGATATGGACGAGTGGGCTTATATGTATTATCTTAAGAAATATTATCCGCAGGAGTATGAGGCACAGCGGACAGGCGGGACATGGAGTCAGTCGGTATATGACGGTGAGAATTATTATCTGACATTTTTGAACGGAAAGTTGATTGATAAAAGAATCAGTCGCGGATGTCATGTGGATAAGTTCAAGATAAAAATAGGAGAAACGGAATTTTATATTTAGATGGGTATTTCGTTTGCCGGTTAATGGAGTTATTCATATAATATGGCACATTTCTTAAGATACATTTACTGATAATGTAAAAATCATGTACGAGTGTGTTTATGAATAGAATAATCCTCTGATGGATAAGTATCATTGTAATAAAAAAACAGTGGTACGAGAAATCGTACCACTGTTCCTTTTCTGAGAATTTATTTTTATTTCATGATTATTTTTTTTCCTCCGACAATGTATATGCCTTTGCCTGCTGCGGACGCGTCGTTTCCGACATATGTGCCGTTGACGGTATAAACTCGGTTGTCGCTTTCTGTCGGAATGACAGATGGCAGTCCGATGCTGGTGCTTGTATCGTGCACGTAGTTGAATGTCACTGTTCCGGTGGCCGTATCCTCTGTGATGTTTCTGAGCGCCTTGTTTACTTTTGGTCCGTCGGTGTACCAAGTGAAGTTGGGCAGGCCTCTGTCAAAGGTCAGTGATGTGATGTTGTTTGCTCCTGGGAACGGATCACCCTTGTGGCTGTTCTGATATTCGACTGTCGAATAGTCTTTGTTATAAGATGAAATCAGTATGCCGTCGGCTGGTATTAGAGCAAAGCCAGGTTTCCCCGGTGTTTCGTTGGGATGATCGTTGAAGGCAACAGTGCTCTTAGGCCATTTCACATGGTAGGCAATGAGGCCGTGCCCTATAGCGTAGGTGTTCCAGTCTTTTTTCTGAATGTTTTCCACTACGATGTATTCAGATTCGTCTGCGTCGTTCACCATTTTGTAAGATTGTCCACCGTCGCTTACAGGCATGGCTGTGATGGAGGCATTGTTTTCAAGTGTCGTGATGGTGTGCCAGCCGAGAGCTTCGCGTTCCCATGCTGTGTAAGCCGTGGGACAGTAGCCATAGTATGTGTATTCGCCGGCGTCCATAATGCTCCAGTATTCCATTGCCTGATTGTCTATTTGTGCAGCGGCGGAATAAGGATAAAGGTCGGGAAGGCCAAGGCAATGCGAGAACTCATGACAGAAAAGACCTATACCGTTTATCTTAGGTGTGGCGAATATGCCACTTGTGACATCCGGATTGGCATTGAGCTCATTATTCAATCCGTAGCGCTGTACGCTCATACCGTTATAGTCGCCAAAGTTGCCTATTCCGGATTTTGGCCAGATAGTACTTGGATCGGCACCATTGCTTTCTCCGTATCCAGCGTATATGATATATACGAGATCGACTATGCCGTCAGCGTTAATATCGTATTTTGGTGTGGAGAAGTCTATCTGTGTGGATGCCAGAGTGCAGGCTTCCTTTATCATTTCGGCACAGTTAACATCTTTTACCGAACCACTGTTCTTTCCATAGTATGACAATTCTTTGGACAAAGTTACAGGTCCGACAATGTCAAATTCCGGTTGATATTGCCCGAAACTCATATCGCGGAAGAATTTCCCCACACTTCCGTGGTTCATGCTTTCGCCATATCCCATTTCTGTTTGTTTTTCACCGTTGAGGTACTGTTCGAATACAGTCTGTGGATCATTTACTGTGAACTTTGTGTCTTTGAAATCGACTAGGATGACAATGGCTGTAGGTGAGCCTGTGCATGGAAAATAAGGCGGATTGTATGTCGGAGCGATCGGCTCGCGACGCATGGAATTTCTGTTGCTGTCGGCTTCGCTGGAGAAAAATGCCTTCAAGTTCTGTTTTTTTACGAGTGAAATCTCATTGATTGAGCGTTCAGATTTTTCGTGTGCAAGTTGTGCGGTCGGTGTGATGTTGCCCATTGCATCTATATCGGCAATGTAGAAATTGTTGCCTGAACGTGCAAGTATCACGTTGTCCATTGTGCTGTACCAACTGAAGTTCTCGTCGCCATGAAGTCTGACGGTGATTGTGGTGCCGTCGCTCTGTCTTACAGAGAATGGAGTCGGGTTGGCTTTAGCAGCCCATGAAGTGGCGGCACATGCCATAAGCATGACAATAAGTAGAAAATGTCTCATATTATTTGGAATTTGTTTGTTTTAATGTTGTGTCTTTTGGTGTCCGTACCAGTATTGTCCTTTATTCTTTGTTCTGGAACCGAAACTGATGGCTTTTGTCGGGCAGTGGTGATAGCATGCAAAGCATGTCAGACATTTGCCGTTGTGCAACCATTCGGGTTCGAGGCCGACGCCACCTTTGATGTCATGAACGGGACATAAACTTGCGCATTTGCCACATTTGATACATTTGTCGTTGTCAACTCTGAAAGGTGTGTCCTTGACAATATATTTCAGAAACAAATGGCCTATGATACGGCTGTTGATCCGAGGCCACCGGCCGATTGTGAGTTCTTGCAGGCCGTTCTGTCTTGTCTTGATGAGGCTTATGTATTTTTCAAGTGTTTTGTCTGCCTCTGTTATTTTAAGTTTTTCTTTTTCCGGAGTGTCAACGTCCATGAATGGCATGCCGACGTAAGACTCTGGCATAATGAGCGAAAATGAACTGTTGAGTTTTATCCCAGCAATAGCAAGATCCTGTTCGAGAATTTCAATGGTTTCACCTACAGTGTCGCCGGCTGTACACACGGCATAGCAAAAATTGTCTTTATAGTTGGTGAAACGGAGCTGTCTTATAAATTCTCTAACTATTATGGGGGGACGCCATCCGTGAACAGGAAAGCAGAATCCTATACGTTCACCGTCTTTGAGGGTGAATTCATGTTTGTTTATAATATCCGGTATATACAGCAAATCATCTACAATGTTTTTCCTAATTTGTTCTGCTGCCCATCTTGTATTGCCGGTTGCTGAAAAATAAAATATCATGCGATGCGACGGAGATGTTATTGCGGTTTTATGCTTGGCTGTCTGTATAAATAACTTTTATAAAATAAATAATCTCCAAATACATGTGTTGGTAATTGGAGATTATTATGTTGTGTTTTAATAAAGATATTTTTAATATTATTTGTCTTCAGTCATTTCGCCTACAATATACAGTCGCACTGTTTCATTAACTCCGTTTGTGCGCACGGTTATTGTTTTCTTGAAGCGTGCTGGGAATGTTCCTCTTCCGCTGTAAGTAACTTTTATCTGACCTTTTTCTCCTGGTTCAATCGGTTTCTTGGTGTAAGAAGGTACTGTGCAGCCACAACTTGCAATAGCCTGTTTTATGATGAGAGGCATATTACCGGTATTTGTAAATGTGAAGACACATTTTTGTACCGGATCGCTTTCTGGAAATTTGCCAAAATCGTAAGTGGTGTTTTCAAATTTAATTTCAGCATATTTCTTCTGTGCCATGGCAATGTTTACTGTAGCCAACAGCAAAAGAGATATAAAAAGAATCCTTTTCATAATGAATTGTTTAATTTTACCGCAAAATTATAAAAAAGATATCCTGACGTAGGATTTTATGTCGGTATTTTCACATTAATTAATATATCTCTGCATATCTTAAAAATGCGATATTCATATATCGCATTATATAATGCAATAAGCAGGAATATATCTGTCATGATTTTTTTACTTTTCAAAGAATTGTTGTACTTTTGCAAAAAGTAAAAATTTTTATAAAACTATGTATAGAAGCAATACGTGTGGAGAGCTTAGGCTTTCTGATGCCGGCAAAACAGTGACATTGGCCGGATGGGTTCAGCGCGTAAGAAAAATGGGCGGAATGACATTTGTCGATTTGCGCGATAGATATGGTATAACTCAGCTCGTATTCAACGAGTCTGATGACAGTGAATTGTGCGATAAGGCAGGTAAGCTTGGACGTGAATACTGCGTACAGGCTACAGGAACTGTAAGCGAGCGTCAAAGCAAGAACCCAAATCTTCCGACGGGAGATATTGAAATTATAGTCAAGTCTCTGAACGTGCTTTCGGAAAGTATGACTCCACCGTTCACGATTGAAGACAATACTGATGGAGGTGATGATATTCGAATGAAATATCGTTATCTTGATCTCAGACGTCCTGCTGTACGTAAGAATCTGGAATTACGTCACCGTATGACAATCCTTATAAGAAATTTCCTTGATTCAAAGGATTTCATAGAAGTTGAGACTCCTATTCTTATTGGAAGTACTCCGGAAGGTGCAAGAGACTTTGTTGTTCCTTCACGCATGAATCCGGGACAGTTTTATGCGTTGCCTCAAAGTCCGCAGACATTGAAGCAGCTGCTTATGGTAAGTGGTTTTGACCGTTATTTCCAAATAGCAAAATGTTTCCGTGATGAAGATTTGCGTGCTGATCGTCAGCCAGAGTTTACACAGATAGACTGTGAAATGTCGTTTGTGGATCAGGACGATGTTATCGATTTGTTCGAGGATATGGCACGTCATCTGTTCAAAGAAGTACGTGGCGTTGAATTGCCTGCAAAACTGCAACAGATGACATGGCATGAGGCAATGAGACGTTTTGGTAGCGACAAACCGGATCTTCGCTTTGGAATGGAGTTTGTGGAACTCATGGATGTTTTGAAGGGAAGCGGATCTTTCCAGGTATTCAATGATGCCGAGTACATAGGTGGTATATGCGTCCCAGGATGTGCAGGATATACAAGAAAACAGCTTGATCAGATTACTGATTTTGTCAAGAAACCACAGATTGGAGCGAAAGGCCTTGTTTATGTCAAGTTTAATGAAGACGGCACAATAAAGAGCAGCATTGATAAGTTCTATACACCGGAGGTGATGCAGGCACTGAAAGAAAAAGTTGGTGCAAAAGACGGAGATCTGCTTCTTATATTGAGTGGCGACAAGCCTAACAAGACTCGTGTTCAGTTGTGTGCTTTGCGACTGGAGATGGGTGATCGTCTTGGCTTGCGTGATAAGAATAAATTTGAATGCTTGTGGATTGTTGATTTCCCATTGTTTGAATGGAGCGATGAGGAACAGCGTCTGATGGCAACACACCATCCGTTTACAATGCCAAATCCTGATGATATTCCTTTGCTTGATGAACATCCTGAGCGTGTTAGAGCCATGGCATATGATTTCGTATGCAATGGAATTGAAGTAGGTGGAGGTAGTATCCGTATCCATGACTGTAAGCTTCAGGAGAAGATGTTCGATATTCTTGGCTTCACGCATGAGAGAGCGATGGCTCAGTTCGGATTCCTTATCAATGCATTCAAATATGGAGCTCCACCTCATGCAGGTCTTGCGTTTGGTCTTGATCGTTTCGTATCAATAATGGCTGGTCTTGATTCAATACGTGACTGTATCGCTTTCCCGAAAAACAACAGCGGAAGGGATGTGATGCTTGAGGCTCCGTCTGAATTGGATAAGAAACAGCTTGAAGAATTGAAGATTAGGGTTGACTTAGGTCAAGAAAATAGTTGAAAGTTTCCGACAATAAGTAAAAAGGCCCTTTTTCTTCATTAATGGAAGCAGTATATAAAAAATTAATCGTAATTTTGTAGCACAATTAAATCCATGATTAGTTATTATTTGTCTTGGAGTTTTTATTTTTTACTAAATTATGACAGAAAAGAAAGCTGCAACTAAGAAAGTTGTTACAAGCAAGGCTGCAACACCGAAGAAGTCGGCCGCAAAGAAAAATGAGGTAGTTATTAATGCAGAAAGTGTTGGATTCCGCGCCGGTGATGTTTATCAGGCACTGGCTGCTGCAGAAAAGCCGCTCAGCGTGGCTGACATCGCAAAGGCTGCAAAAATAAGTAAGGAAGAAGCATTTTTGGGTATAGGCTGGCTCTTTAAAGAAGGAAAAGTTAAAGATGAAGATTGTCTCATCACATTGGCTTAAATTTTTTTAACGATATCAAGGGGAGAGCTGTAATTTTAATTGCAGCTCTCTTTTTAATTTAATGTCTTTAGATAAGGAAATATTTCGAGTGTTGGCTGAAGTAGGAGACGAAGGATTGTCTATCCGAAAGATATCAATTCATGTACATAATGCATGTAACTCTTTTTTTGACAGGAGAACTTATGATGATGTGCATGAATATGTTACTCATTTCCTTATACGAAACTCACGCAATCCAAATTCATTAATTGAGAAGACTGGTCAGAGAGGTTGCTATCGTCTTAATACAAATTCATATATGACTCAACAGTTAATGTTGCAGTTTGCAGATGATGAAGATCATGATCAGAGCGCTTCGGATAATACACCAATTGTCGAGGATAAGTCGTTGTCTTTATTCTGATATATAAAGACCAATCTACCGGCGCAAGATGTTTTGTTTGTGTAGATACGAGTTATTTTTGATTTATTCTTTAAAATGTTTTTTAATTAAAAATATTTTATGTATTTTTGTTAAGAATACACAACATAACATATATTTTTTATGGATATAGCTAACAATCATCTGGTTATAATGGCAGGGGGAGTCGGGAGTCGCTTCTGGCCGATGAGTACTTCAGACAAACCAAAACAGTTTATTGATGTTCTTGGAACCGGACAATCATTGTTGCAACTCACCTATGACCGTTTTGACGGAGTATGTCCGCCAGAGAATGTATGGGTGGTGACAAATAAAAAATATTTTGATATTGTTCGCGAGCAATTACCAGAAGTTCCTGTAGAAAATATTCTTTTGGAACCGTGTCGACGCAATACCGCTCCATGTATTGCGTATGTAAGTTGGCGTATAAAGTCTATTAATCCAAAGGCAAATGTTGTAGTTACGCCAAGTGATCATATTGTTACAAAGCAAAAGGAATTTAATCGTATTATAAAGTCTTGCCTTGATTTTACAAGTGATACTGATGCAATTGTAACACTTGGTATTTCACCAACCTGTCCGGAAACAGGTTATGGTTATATCCAGGCAGATCTTAGCTCATGTTCTCTTAGAAATAAGGAAATATTCAGAATAGATTCTTTCAAAGAAAAGCCGGACTTGGAAACGGCAAAGAAATATATAGCTCAAAAGAACTATTTCTGGAATGCTGGAATTTTTATTTGGAATGTCAGTACAATTGTCAATGCTTATAGGGTATATTGTCCTCAGATAGGTAAGGTTTTCGAAAATCTTGTTGATGTGTACGGTACACCAGAAGAGCGCAATATGATAGATAAAGTATATCCCGAATGTGAAAATATTTCAGTGGACTATGCTATCATGGAAAAAGTGGAGGATATCTTTGTTTGTCCGGCAGATTTCGGATGGAGCGACCTTGGATCATGGAGCGCATTGCTGATGCAGACACGTCGCGATCTTTATGGTAACGGATTATTGGGAAATAACATACATTTATATGATTCTCATAATTGTATAATCCATACGACACAAGAAAAGAAAGTTGTTATACAAGGGCTTGATAATTTCGTTGTGGCAGAGAAAGACGATATGCTGCTTATATGTAAACTTTCGGAAGAGCAAAGAATAAGACAATTTGCAGAAGAATAAAAAACAGGAAGGGGTGAAGATGAAAATATCTTTACCCCTTCCTGTTGTTATTATATTGTCACTTAGATGTGTTGTCTGGTCTGCGCTTCTGTGTTTGTCTTTGTAGAAATTTAAAGAAAACCTGAACAACGAACTTCCTGTTTTTCTTGACTTTTTTGACAAAAGAAAAACGTAAAAGAGGTGTGAATATATATTAAACGTAATATGATAAAGGCTTATTCGAGCCATACGGCTTTATAGTATATACTGTAGAATAATGCCGGAGCATTCATATTGCACTGCGTTTATGCCCGTTTTAGGGTCTGATTTTGCCTGTATTAGGGTGTAATATTGCGCGTTTTAGCCCCTGATATGGACAATATTGCATGCTGAAACGGTGATTATTGTATGACGGAAAAATGTTGTTAAACGTAAGTTGTTTATTTACAATACTTTTAGTGTGATTCTTATTTTTAGAGTTTTTGCGTGCAATGGAGGATCTGCCCGCAAATACTCACTTATTTTTGGGAATAGAACAGAAAACTTAGATAGAAAATCACAGGATACTGAAAATCTGTAACTGTTCCGATGGCTTTCTCTTCTACAGAAAACAACAATGCTAATATTTGGGGATTAATGCCGCGCTTTTTTATTGCCATTAATCCCCGTTGAATTTCTACAAAGCCGTTTGCTTCTTTTTTCTGATATGACGTACAATGAAATATATTATTACTGCAACAAGGAATATAGAAATTGTTATCCATTTAATATATTCACCGTATTCATTGATTTTATCGTTCAACTGCTCCTCTGGGACAATTGTGTGAAGATACCATCCCAGTGCTGCAAGCACACAGTTCCAGCAACCGGCTCCGATCGTTGTATACAGTATAAATTTCCAGAAGTTCATTTTTGCAAGTCCGGCTGGAATAGAAATCAGCTGTCGTATTACTGGGAGCATACGTCCGGTGAGTGTTGCCACAGCACCGTGATCAGCAAAGTATTTCTCGCTTTTTTCCATTTTTTCTGTACTAAGCATACAAAGTTTTCCCCACCTGCTGTTTACAAATCTGTATATAATTGGACGGCCGAGGTAGTAAGCCAGTGCGTAGTTAGCTATGGCTCCCAAATCTGCTCCTATGGTTGCAAATAATACGACAAGAACTATATTTAATTCTCCTGCTGCAGCATGATAAGCTGCCGGAGCAACAACAATTTCGGACGGAAAAGGAATAAAGGTGCTTTCAATAAACATCAGAAACAATATTGCACCGTAATTAAGATTATCCAGTAAAGTGGAGAGAATGTTCATTTTCTTTTCTTATTTTAACTTGTTATACATGTAATTATAATATTCGTTTACATCCAGTTTTTCTGGGAAAAGAAATCCGAGTACATAACGCACTTCGTCCTTTTCTTCCTCGCATGCTTTTTTAAGGTATTCAAGAAATTCTGTTGTTTTATTTAATTGATGACAGCAAAGTGCGAGATATGACAGTCCTTTTTTGTCGGTATCAGGTCTGAATGCAGGAACAGCTTTGAACATTTTGTATGCAATGTTTATATATCCGCAGTCGAATATAGACATTGCAATGTTGAGAAAAATTCTTCTTGAGAAGTTTGAGTTATGAATTGCATTGCGGAAATATTCCTGAGCTTCCGTCAGGTCATTATGCTCAAGGTGTATGTGTCCACGAAGTACCTGTATTTCGTTTTTGTCAGACAAAGGGTGATTCTCGGCTTTGTCGACATATTTCAAAGCCTCATCTTTCTTTCCTGTTGTTGACAGAGTGAGTGCAAGTTCCTGATATATTTCAACAAAGTCGGATTCGTTCTTTGCTGCTTTCTTTTCCGCAGTCTTATATGCAGATATTGCTTCCTCATATCTGCTGAGATTGATAAGCGTATTTCCCTGAAGGATGTATCCGCTGTGATTTTCCGGACACAAATTGGTGAAACGCTTGTAATATTCCAACGCATCCTCATACTTGCCTAGTCTGAAAAGTGCGTTTGCCTTATTCAGAAGAGCTTCGTCATCCTCGGGATTAATGGCTATTGCATATTCACTGCTTGTAATGGATTCTGATATCCTTTCGTGCATCAGTTGTGCTGAGGCTAGCCTGTTCCAGAAATGATTGGAATAAGGATCTTCGTTAATGAGTTCCTCGAATATGTGTTCGCTTGTTTCGTAGTTACCCTGTCCCAGTGCGATGCGTCCTTTCAGTTCCTTATAATCAGAAAGATCTTCATCGTCTGACATATCCAGCCATTGTTCTGCGATATCATATTTTTCATAATCAACAAATATAGTCGCAACATCAAGAATGAAATCAGCAATGTCGTCCTCATCGATGTGGGTCATACGTTCACGCAGATAATTGTCGGCCTGTGAAGCCCTGTTGTCTACGATCATTATTTCTGCTATAAGATAGAAATAGTCCAGATCACTTTTGTCGCCGACCATTTCTGCGTAATGTTCAGCGAGTGTACAATCGTGCTCCTCAAGCAATGCAATTCTCGAACGGAAAATAACAGGCATTGTTGAGTCTGGGAAAAGTCGTATGGCATAGTCAATAGCTTTGATAGCCTGAGAGATATTGCCTTTTTCATAATAGAACTCGGCAATATCTGTCAGTTCTTCAGGTTCCATGTATATGTCTTTATTTACGAGTTGTGCTTCCTCGTATTTTTTTATAATGTTTCTGAACTGTATGCTATCAAAGTCTTTTTCGCCGTATGCCATCATTTATTTTGTTTGGCCCATGTGTCTTTTAATCCTACGGTCTTGTTGAACACTGGTGCATCAGCCGTAGATACAGGGTCAGCCATAAAATATCCGATACGTTGGAACTGGAGATATTCTCCGGCCTTGCGTTCGGCAGCATACTCCTCAACGTAACAGTTTTCGTTGATTTTCATGCTGTCTGGATTAAGCAACTCTCTGAAGTCGCGTTCGTCAGCCGACGGATTTTCAATATTGAACAGTCTGTCGTATATGCGTACTGTGGCTTTCTTGCAATGGTCTGCAGATACCCAGTGGAGTGTTCCTTTCACCTTGCGGTTTGCTCCTTCGCGACCGCTCTTCGATTCCGGATCATATTCGGCCTGTATTTCAATGACATTGCCGTTCTCATCCTTTGTGCATCCGGTACATTTTACGATGTATGCATTCTTGAGTCTCACTTCCTTACCCGGTGACATTCTGAAGAACTTCTTAGGAGCATCCTCCATAAAGTCTTCACGTTCAATCCATAGATTCTTAGAGAAAGTGATATTGTGTGTACCGTCAGCTTCATTCTCAGGATTATTCACAGCAACCATCTCTTCTGTCATGTCGTCGGGATAGTTGGTGATGACAAGCTTCACCGGATTGACAACTGCCGAGACTCTTATGGCGCGCTTATTAAGGTCTTCACGCACGGCTGCCTCAAGCAGTGCCACATCGTTCAGAGCGTCAAACTTAGTGTATCCTATTGAGTCGATGAATTTTCGAATACTTTCCGGCGAATAACCACGGCGTCTCATTCCGCACAGTGTCGGCATACGCGGATCATCCCACCCGTTCACTTTCTTTTCGTTCACAAGGGCGAGCAGTTTACGCTTGCTCATCACTGTGTAAGTCAGATTCAGACGGTTGAATTCTATCTGTCTTGGTCTGAAGTCATTTATATTTTCTGTCTCACCGTTCTTTTCTTTCAAGAAGTCTATGAATTTGTCGTAAAGTGGACGGTGAGGGACGAATTCCAAAGTACAGATGGAGTGGGTGACACCTTCGAAGTAGTCGCTTTGTCCATGGGCAAAGTCATACATAGGGTATGCATGCCATTTTGTTCCTGTGCGGTGATGCGGTGTGTGTATTATGCGATACATTATAGGATCACGGAAGTGCATGTTGGGATTTGCCATGTCGAGTTTGGCTCTAAGCACCATGCTTCCTTCTTCTGCCTCAGGCGTATTCATTTTTTCAAACAGTGCCAGATTTTCCTCCACCGGACGGTCTCTGTATGGTGACGGTTTGCCAGGTGTTGTAGGCGTTCCCTTTTGTTCGGCAATCTGTTCGGATGTCTGCTCGTCAATGTAGGCATGGCCGTTCTTTATCATCCACACTGCAAACTCCCACAGCTTTTCAAAATAATCGGAAGCATAGAATATCTTGCCCCACTTGAATCCGAGCCATGTGATGTCGTTGAGTATATTTTCTACGTATTCATTGTTTTCCTTTGTAGGATTTGTGTCATCGAAACGCAGATTGCAGACTCCATTATATTTGTCGGCAACACCAAAATCCATGCATATAGCTTTTGCGTGTCCAATGTGCAGGTAGCCGTTCGGTTCCGGCGGGAAACGTGTTTGTATGCGTCCTGCATTCTTACCTTCAGCCAGATCTTTCTCTACGATCTGTTCAACAAAGCTTATGCTTTTTTTCTCCAGAGATGTTTCTTCCTCTTTGATTGCCATATTTTTCTATTATTAATTATGTTGCAAAATTAAGAAAAAAAATCAGTTATATACATTTCTCCAATATAAATTTTGCCTGTAGGAGAGGTGGTTCTGTTATTTTTGAACAAAACGTATGGTTGTGAGTTGATATATGTCAGTTATGAGGCAGTGGGAATGATAATTACCGTTTATGGTCGGAAATATGAATAATAAGGAATATTTATGCAAAAAAAAGCTAATAAAAGGAAAATTATGCTTTATAATATATAAGAGATTTTAACATTATCTAAAAATATGTTACCTTTGTTTCGTTATCCTGAATACAATCTTTTTACCTTAAGAGAAAGGCTAATACCTATTGAAATAAATGCAGGCTCCTGTGAAGAAGTCTGCATTTTGTTTTTATAATTCCGGCGTTTTTCTTTTTGTTTTGTGCCGGTATGATTATTTCCGTTTTTTATTTTATTCCCCTTTGGTTCAACGCCTGGGTGTATCTGCGGGCATTGGCCATATGCTCTTCATATGTTCGTGCAAAGTTGTGGGTACCACTAAAGTCTTCTTTAGCACACATATACAGGTAATCATGCTTTGTATGGTTGAGTACGGCTTCAATGCCTGCTATTGACGGAATTCTGATTGGTCCTGGTGGAAGTCCGGTACGTCGGTATGTGTTATACGGACTGTCTATGTTAAGCAGTTTGTTGTATATTCTGCGCAGATCAAATCTTTTCCATGCAAACTTGATGGTGGGATCAGCCTGCAGTGGCATACCGTCGGGATATTCACTGTTGCGAAGTTTCAGACGATTGCAGTACATGCCGGCAACCATAGGTTTCTCTTGGTCATTGGCTGTTTCTTCGTCCACAATGCTTGCAAGAGTCATTATTTCTGTTGGGCTCATTCCTATGTTGGCTGCTCTTGCCATGCGCTCCTCGTCCCAAAATCTGCTGTATTCCTTCTTCATGCGTTTGAGCAGATTTTCGGCACTTGTATTCCAATAAATGTCATAGGTATTGGGGATGAACATGCAAATTACAGTTGTTGTATCAAATCCCAGTTCCTTACATGTCTTTTCGTCTTTCAGTGCATTACAGATAGTTGCACTGTCTATCATGAGTTTCTCTGACAGTTGAGCCGACAGTCTTTCCACGGTTCTCACCGATGGTATAGTGAGGTTGACGGGTGTCTGCAGTCCGTTCTTCAAGCGTCTGAAAGTGACGGCCGCACCCTCTCCTGGTTCTATAGCATATCGTCCGGTGCGTATGTTCTCAGCGTATTTGCTGTATCCGGCAAGCATCTTGAATGCTGAAATAGCGTGTGGCGTTGATATTTTTTCCAGTTTCACGGTCACAGAGTCTATGTTGTCGTTGTTGTCGATATATACATATTCAGTTGTATCTTTGGCTGACATCGACGAGAAGAAATAATAATATGTGACTCCACATATTATCAGTATGCATACTGCTGCAATAATAAGAATGTTCCTTCTGGATTTCATTGCTATTCGTTTTTAGTGCAAAGTTAATGCATTTTTGTCCTAAATACAAAATTAATCAGCCGAAAAACGAATGTAGAAAAGACATCGTTTTGCTATGACACGGAAAACATCTATTTCGGATTGTTTCCCTATTTATAAAGTACAGAATAGTGCATCAACGGATGTGTTGCTCACGCAGTATTTTGAATATTTATGCTGTGAAGAACCGTTGTGCGCTAGATTTTTCATAACTTTGCTTTGTGATGGCTCATACAACAGACATTTCGGCATTGTGAAAATCATGACATGACGCTAGGATAAAACAGATGTAAAGATGAGATTGACATATATATTCCACAGTGGCTTTGCCATAGAGACATGTAGCAGTATACTGATATTTGATTACTGGATGGATCCGGCCGGCGTGATACCAGGTTTACTGGAGTCGGAGAAAGCGGTGTATGTATTCTCCAGCCATTTTCATGAGGATCATTTCAACAGTGAGATATTCTCATGGAAGGAAATAAGGTCTGATATTAAATACGTCCTATCCAAGGACATACTAAAGCGGCGCAGGGCAGTGCGTACCGATACCGATGTCTGGCTTGCAAAGGGTGGAACATGGAGTGATGGTAATATTTATGTTATGGCTGCCGGAAGCAACGACAGCGGTGTATCATGGATTGTGGAGACTGAGGGCAGACGCATATTCCACGCTGGTGACCTCAATAATTGGTATGCGCGTTTTCTTACAGAAGACGGTAATGGTATCAAAGAAGATTGTGCTGATCAGTGCCCTGGGGTGGATCCTGTGAGAGAGGAGCGGATGTTTTTAGGAGAATTGAAGGATGTGCATAAGATTGCTGGCAGTTTTGATGTTGCTATGTTCCCTGTCGACGGCCGTATAGGTAATGGATATACGCGTGGCGGAAGACAGTTCATCGAGATGTTTGAAGTCGGACTCTTTGTGCCCATGCATTTTGTGGCAAGCGGTTTTGAGTCGGCATGGCGTATGAAAGAGTTCACCGATGAGCACGGAATAAATTTCTGGAAGATAAGTCGGGAAGGTGAGACCGTTGATGTCTGATAAAATGTGGTGTGAGGATGGCATGATGATTTGAAAGTTTTATGTATATCAGCCTTTAAATAAATATGCAATATTCGGAATAATAATATCTTTGCATGTTTGTATGACAGTTTTGTTGTAATGATACAGATACATATTGTTTTAATATCGTGGTACACGAGGTGGGTTTTTACTGCCAGTATTGGTATGGAGTGACTCAGAAAGCGAAAAGAATAGAAAACATAAAGATAACATAGATGAACAGACGCATAATAGTTGTGGCTGCTATAATTTGCTGCAATGGCTGCTATTTCGCCACACAGCGCGGATATGGTGAGTTTAAGGATTATTGGGAGTTTCCCGGTGGAAAGGTGGAGATGGGTGAGAGTCTGATCGATGCTTTGAAACGTGAGATAATGGAAGAACTAGATACGACAATAAGCGTAGGTCGTCGTCTTACAACAGTCGAGTACGATTACCCTTCTTTCCATCTAACCATGCACTGTTATCTCTGCACTGTTGTCACCGGTGGTCTTGTGCTGAAAGAACATGAGAGTGCTGCATGGCTTACACCGGAAAACCTTGATGATGTGAAATGGTTGCCGGCTGACAGACATGTAGTTGAGCTTTTGATAAAGCGTGTCTAATGCGTTAGGCTTGCAGGGGACTTGCTTCTACGTTGGTGCATAGTTGATGTCAGAACTTAAAACTTATACTTACGTATGGCAGGCAGTTGCCGTTCCAGCTTACAGAATAAAGACTTAGAAAATCCTCTTCGGACGGTCGGCCGATTATGTTGTAAAGTCCGCAACGTAGCAAAAGCAGTTTTTTCCCGAATGTTTTCTCAAATGAATATCCTGTGTCTATGCGATAGTTCATTGGTTCGCGTGTGGTTCTGAAATTATTTTCAGGACTCTCTTCAAAACTGTAATCGGAGTCGATCACTTTGCCGGAACGCATCATTCCGCCAACGGAGACAAGTGAATGTGGGTTGATGCGGAAAGACAGGGCGGTACCTAACTGATGGGGTACGTCGTAAAGAGAAGGCATTTTGCCTTGCTCCGGAAGATCATCGAACCATTCGCGGCTACGCGAGTATGCATAAGATAATTGGAACAGCCAGCGCTTCCAGTTTTTATTGACATAGAATCTGATACCGTAGCTATCGCCGTTTCCTGCCATGATGTATTGGTTCCAGTTACCTTCCTCAATAAATGCGTCTGGTCTGAAGGCTACTACGTTGTGTCTGGTCTTATAGTATGCCGACACTTCCAGTAGTCCGTTGTCGATAAAGTGTTTCCATCCGGCTTCGTAGTGCTCGGATGTACGTGGTTTGTATCCGTCGATGCAGGGCATGCGGAAATCGGTCGGCATATCCCAGTAACTGAGTCTTAGACAGTGATAGAACTGCTCCATTCGAGAGAAGTTTATGTATATGATATCGTTGTCCCACGGAAAATATTTTAGCGAGAAACGTGGCTGTATGCTGTAATAATTTCTTTCGTCATGCGGAAAGTAGCCTACGCCGTGCACGCCAACTTGCACAGAGATGCGTTCGGAAACACGAATCTGATTGTCGTAGAACATGGAAACCTGACTTATAGGTTCATGTCGTGTGCTTAAATCGTTACCGTTAGATACGAGATCATAGATGTCGTACGAATACTTGAGGCCCCAGCGTGCTTTATAAATGTTGTCGGCCGAAAATGTGAATTCTGTTGTTGTGTTGAGTGATTTTATACCACTGTGTATGTATCCTTCTGTGTCAAATCCCATAATGTCGATGCGTGCCCTGTTGGTATGACTGGAATAGGACAACGAAGTATTGTTTTCTATTTTTCCGAGTTGTGTACGATAGGCGAGTTGATAAATATAGTTGTCCCATCTAAGCACCGATGTGCGTTCATTGTCGTATATCGGCATGCGGTAGTCGTCTCTGCTTCCGTATGCCATCAGGCTGAGCGAACTTACCGGTGATATGTGATATGAGAGTTTGGCATTGTAGTCGTAGGCAGAATGGTTAAGCCTGTTTTCTTCTTTTTGCATATTATCGAAGAAGTCCAGCCAGCTTCTTCTTGCACTGACTATGTATGAAAGTTTATCCTTTATAATTGGTCCTTCGAGTGTCATTGATGCGGCTGGCATGTCTAGTGAGAGCGTATTTACATATTCATTCTTGTTGCCGTCCTTGAGATTTATCTCAGTGACTGACGATAGCCTGCCTTCAAAGCGTGTGGAGAAGAAACCTTTGTGAAATACAATGTTTTTTACGGCATCTCCATTGAACATCGGCATCAGACTGTTGAAATGTCCGGGATGGAACACGGCTACGCCGTCGAGCAGAAACAGATTTTCGTCGGCTCCACCACCGTCGGCCTGCAGATTGTTGCCTGCTGGCGAGGACATTACGCCGGGTAATATCCAGATTTGTGAGAACAAGTCGTTTCTGCTGAAGGAAAGCATGTTTGAGGCAGTGAGTTCGTGCAGTTCGTTTTCACGTTTATTTGTCTCAACCGTGAGCTCGTCTATTTCGAATGCCAAAGGCTTCAGAGCTGTTGGCAAAAAACAATTGTTATCAGCTTTTATCTGCCGGGTGACGGGGGCATAGCCGACATATGACACGGTGAGTTTATAGCTTCCGCGTGGTGCATACAGACGAAATGAGCCACCGACATCGGTCTGTACCATGAGAGGGTGGCCGTCACCTCTGTCGAGGCGTATTATTGCTCCATAAAGTCGTTCATTGCTTTCTTCTTCATACACCGTACCACTTATGCAAATGTTTACTTTTTTTGTGACTTGCAGTGCTATCTTACGCGGAGGTATAGCTGTCATTCTTACGTCGTATTCAGTGAGTACGGCTTTCAGAAGCCGGCCGACAGTTGTTTTGCCAGATATGCTGATACTTACTTTTTTGTCAAGGTCGATTGTCGAGGGATTGTATGACAGTATAATGTTGCATTCTTTCTCAATCTTGTCAAACCATTGTAACACAGTGGCGGAAGAGGCGCTTATTGTTAGCGTCTCTTCCGCTACCGTGTCGTCCGGCTGCCACGACTGACAGAAGACTGTTGACGGCATGCAGGATAATGCAGTGAGCATTATCAGTAGCATGTACAGTTTTTTCATTTATACAGTTTATAATGTTTTCCTTCTGTAATTGTCTTGTATTTGCAGCCGCAAATGAATGCCAGTTCCTCGGCCATATTGCGGGCATCAATATTGTCAAAACGTGTTGTTACAAGATTTTGTTCAAGACCTTCAGACAACTCAATACGTATGCCTGTTTCCTGTTCTATTTGTTTCACGACATCTGTTATCCTGGTGTTGCTGAAAGTCATTGTCACATCGCTTTCGCTTAGAGTCGTGTCCGCATTGTCGAAGGTGCCTGTCTGCAGGTTACCATCTTTCAGTATAGCTTTTTCGTTTTTAACAATAATGACACTTGTTTCGCCAGCTGTTACTTTCACAGTTCCGGTGCTTACGTATACACCGGTGTTGTTTTTGGTGGCTGCATCGACGAGGAATGATGTCCCGAGGACCTCTACGTCAATAGCTTCTGTTTCAACCTTGAAGCTCATGCCGTTTTGTCTTTTTACCTTAAAGAATGCTTTACCTTTGAGCTTTGCCACTCTTGCCTCTTTACCGTCAGACTGACTGAAGGCAAGAGTGGAGTGGGGATAAAGCTGCACTTCAGATCCGTCTGGCAGCGTTATCATTTTTTGTGTGTTATCTGTATTCGCATAGTGGGTGGTGTTTCCTTCTGTATTTCCGGAAAGATATGGCACAGAGAACAGTATGACAAGCAGTAATGACGCGGCGGCTACAAGTTTCCATGTTCTGCCATAGAGGTTGAACAATGATGGCCGATAGTGTAGCTTGGATTCTATTTTCTGCCATGCTTTTTCAGTGTCATAGCATCCTTCATCAGGCTTGTTCAACGAAGCTCCGATGAGTTTACGCAGTCTTTGGTATTCCTCAGTGTTGTCCGAAATCCAACTGTCAAGCTCGGCTTGTTGGCCGTCCGTCATTTTTTCGTTTGCAAAATGCCTGGCAAGCAGTTCGTTTATGTCTTCTTTACGGTTCATTTCTACTTATGGTTTATAACGATGGATAAGATGATAATGATAAACGCAGCCAGAGCAGATCTGTTTTCTGCAACATATATACGCAACAGTTTGATCGCTTTTGTCATTTGATTGTCTATTGTCTTTTCTGACAAATCCAGAGCCTTGGCAATCTCACGGTATTTCATTCCGTGGAGTTTTGCCATAAGGAAGATATCCTTGCATCTTGGAGGCAGAGTCGAAAGTGCTGATTCGAGTTTTTCTTCCACCGATTTGTTGTCGTCGGCATTGCTGTTGTCGTCGCACATATCGGCTGCTGCAGAGTTGCGGCAGTCTATAGGAACCATCTTATAGGCACGTTTTCGCAGGAAAGAGATGCTGCGGTTCTTAACGGCGGTGGTCATGTATGCGGCGAAATCAGCTTCAGGCATGGAGTCGAGTTTTTTGTTCCACACGTTTATGAACAGTTCCTGGACAATGTCCTCGGAGTCATCCATGTCGGAAACATATCCATAGGCTATGTTGCATAGCCTTGGATAATGTTTTTGAAATCTGCTCTTGAATATTTCCTTACTGTCGGCTCTCATTGTTGTGTATGTGTCTGTATTGTGTGACTGTTCAGAATCTGAAACTGAGTCCGGCTGTTACGAATCCTTTGTGGCCAAGTCCTGCTTCAAGGAATGCTCCGATGCTTTGGTTGCCAACCCTTATAGCTATTGGATTCACCTGATATGCAAACGATGGACTGAGGTCAGTCTTGCTTGCTGCAGATTTTCCAGCCTCTGTAAGTCCTGTTTCCTTGTGGCTTTTCAGATTTATACCGGCAGCGGCATTTCCGTAAAGCTCAACAACTCCACTTTTGAGGTATACGAATTCGGCTGTGGGCAGTATCATGAAGTTCAGCTCGCGTTCTTTTATTGATGGAGTCTTGTCGCTTGCAAGTGTCAGTTTGCTGCTTGTGTGTGAGAATCCAAAATCGGCGCCTACTTTGAAACGATTGATTGCATAGCGGTAGCCCAGTCCGTAAACAATGCTTGATCTTTCATCTGTGCGTTTGCTGCCTGTGATTGCATCTGCCATTCCTAATCCGAGAACGTCAACTGCAGACTGTGTAAGACCGTCGCTTGCCGAGATGCGTATCTCGTGTTTGTTCTCCTGGCCGTTTGTTACGTTGTTTACTGCGAATAAGCACAAAGATAATACAAATAATTTGAATTTCATATTGCTGTGATTTTTAATGATTAATAATGTCTTTTTGTGAGTTATTTTTGCCCTTATAACGCGGGTTATTCAGAATACCCCTATTTACAGCGCAAGAATTTTTTATAAATTCGAAAATTTATTATTTATGTGTAATCTGCGGCTTGACGTAAAATGAGACAGCGATTGCAATTGTTTTTTCATTCTGGGTGTCAGGTTTCTAGTCTGTATAATGCCATGATGACGCTATATGATTTTGCAAGGTAACATTCAAAATATGTTGACGATTATGCTCTTGGTGCGATATGCTGCGCGGTATACTGAATACACATGTTTGGATGTACGAACTGAAGTAAATAGATGTTGTGTGGATTTACTTTGTATAATATATTTATTCGAAATAGTTTTTATTCGGAGATGCAAGTTATTGTAGGCAAGTGCGTTTGATTTATAGACAGAATCTAAAAAATCTTTAATATGAAAATTTGCAGTATTATTAATTCCTTTTGGCTGATAGTGTGTGTTTTTTGTCTTGTCTCATGTGATGAGGAGAGTGATTTTATCTCAGGGCCTACTACAAGTAGCACCATAATAAGCGGAGTTGCACGTACTGCCGATGGCAAGCCGCTTGCGGGAGTGCAGGTGAGTCTCGACTATAAAGAGTCGGTATGGCTGGGCCAGCAGGTTACGCGTCATAAGGCTAAAGGCGTGACCGACAACGAAGGAAATTATCGTCTGTACTTCGAGTTGCGTGACGATGAGTTGTGCGACAGTGGAAACGATGCGTCTGTAGCACGAAATTTTTATCTCACAATAGACCTTTCTTCACTTCCTGAAGATATGTATATAATGCCGAAAGACATCAAATCGGACAACGATGGACAAAAACTGCTCTTTTATTATGATAACCGCCATTTTGAGAGGGGCAAGTATTATACTCATAATCTCTACGTTTCACGTAAGTGCTGGATTGACGTAATTATTGTGAACAATGGCAAGATAGAGCCAAATGATAAGTTTGTTGTGTCAAATATGATAAAATATGGTGGCGACTATCTGCCTTTCAATTCTTATTATCGCGACGGTCGTGTGCTTATGGAATATCCGTTGGCTATGACGTCAGACCGTGAACAGACGTTCAGAGTGCCGTGTGCGCTCAACGATTCTAATAGTATTTACATCGGATGCATGGAGGGTGGGGTAGGTTCGTATGATGCTGTTACACCTGTCAAGAAGGTCTTTGTAACAGAAGACGGACCGCAGTCTGTAAGGTTTGAGATTGACGCTGCTGAGTGAAACAGATAATATGGTTTAATTGACAGAAATTATGATATGAAACATGACCGGCTTGTATGGCTCATCTACAGGTATACGTATTTCGTAGAATTCATATAATTAAGGCTGTCCTTTTTTTATTTAGGGACAGCCTTACATTTGTGTTAAATTATGTATGAATTGGTTTTCTAATTTTTCTCTTTAATCTCAAACGGTTTTATGGCCTCAGCATTACCATATTTTATGTACATTTGATATTTGCCTGGTTTCAGGTCGCGTATGTCAATCATGAACGGAGCGACATATTTCACAGCTTTCACCATTTTTTCCTTTTTGTCGAAGATTACAACTTTTGCCTGCTCCTGTGTCGGCAAAGTCAGACGTATGCCTGCATTGTTAGGTGTGAAGGTGACACGTACATCATCGAGAGCTGTAGCGTAGTTTATCGGCAGTTCCGTAACATCTTTTGGTGAGAATCTTACCATTACCTTTAATGGTGCGCCTTTCACTCCGTTGGCTGGTGTCACGTATACAGGAATCTCTGTGCCTGGTTCAACTTGCATCATGTTGAGTTCTACATTGAGTGAACCATTATTGGATGCATCAAAGCCCAGTGTCGTGTTTTCAAAGACAAATGTCACTTCAACAGGTGTGTTATCTGGATTGTCCGCCGAACGGGCAACGCCCATGATGTATCCTTTGTTCTTGACGACATTGTCTGTCTGCATTTTCACCCAAGCTGTCTTACTTGGCTGTTCTGCACGTGAACGTGTGCTGTATTCACAGATGTAAAAAGCTTTTTTAGCAGCGTTCAGATGGTAGCCCAGTTCGTTGAGATTACTTACTTTTGAGAGACTTACGTTAGCCGGGAATGAGATGAAATTCCATTGACCTGGTTTGAACGTGTATTTCAGAATCAGTTTTTTCACTGAAGCAATACCATTATCCACTACGACCTGACCGCGCGATTCTGGATCGGCATAAACAGTGAGTTCATTTATTTCATCCCCATTGTTAAGTACAAGTTTTTCATTGCGTGCTACGGTTCTGTCGTTGCGTATATAGAAGCGACATTTCGTAATCGGCGAAGTCAGGTATTCTTCTGTACCTGGCTGTACGGCAGTTACTTCAATATATGCAGACTTATCCTCTGGAATTGTATGCACGTTCAGTACGTTACCTTCAATAGTTGCATATTCATAGCCGGCTGTAATATAGTATAGCCCCGTGCCACCAGAAGTAAAGCCTGCGTCAAGCGTATGTGTAAACGGCTTGCCGTAGGCCAATATAGCCGTTTCTGGCCATGTGGCTTTCTGAGCTTTTCTTACATCTTTTTTTAGATAAACACGTCCAAGTGGGAAGTTCATGTGGTCTTGAGCGTTATCATCAATTATATTACCCGTAATGACAATATCCGTCTGTCCATCGATTGGAATTTCATACTTACGCAGATATATACCATCAGCCGGTTTCTTTGGGTTATTCTTTGCATACATGGTTTGTGTTTCCTTCACCTCATTGTTCACAGAAAGAGAGAAACGGATGTCGCCGCTGCTCTTGTCGTCCTGGATTCCGTAATACGTAAAAAAGCGTGAGTACGGACTGTCTTCAGCAAAGTTGAACG
>USDT01000007.1 GCA_900553465.1 uncultured Prevotella sp. | reverse complement strand
ATTTTGTCAAAAAAAAGTCAAGAAAAACTGTAAGTCCGCCGCCTGAGTTTTCTTTTAAAAAGCCTGTATGACACATGAGCAAAGAAGCAGAACCTTGCGTCCATACTGAGACAAACGCAACGCTATGAACACTACATATAAAAAATGCTGCCTGCGGAAAACAGGCAGCATCATCCATAATATCAAAATTATCGGAACAAAACAATATCCTTACTTCATCGTCACTACAAATGTCGTGAGCGACATGGCCGGACTCTCGTAGTTCAGAACCTTATCCGCCGGTGCGGCTACATCCGTAGGCACGCAGTCTTCTGTGGCACCGGTGCGCCATGCCTCTATCTTCTTTATTTTCTTTTTCAGTCCACCGAGGTTCACATTGAAGCTGCGGCTGCCATCGGTAGTGTTGAGCAGGGCAAGAACAAGCTGCTTGCCGTCGGGCGAAATGGCAGCAAGCGACTGGTCGCAGTCGGTGCGTACGAAGGTGCAGCCCTGCCTGAAGAAGCGCGTTATCTGCATGCGCACGTAGAAGTTCTTTATTATGTTGTACTCCTGCGTCTTGAAGTTGCCACGCAGCACGCACCATTCGTTGTTCCATTCTTCCATAATCTGCCAGTCAAGCCATGCCTGCGGACGCATGTGTCGCATGTCGTCGAAGAGCTTCTGAGTGAGCAAAAGGTTGCTCTCCAGACCGCTTCCGCCGCTCGGTCCTGTCTCCGACTGCCAGAAGGGTTTGCCTGCCTGGCTCATGAGCTCGCGCACCTCGTGGCGCTGCTTGTTGGTGCCCGAATAGGTGTGTGTATTGAGTTGTCCCAGCTTGTCCCATATATCGCCGGCGTCTCTGTACTTCTTCTGTGTTATGAGGAAGTGCTCGAGGCAAGTCTCATCAGACGCCGATATGACGGTGTTAAGGCCCGATGCCTTCAGTTTGGGATAGAGCATGCGGATGATTGTCATCTGAGTCTCCGGATCGAAGTGGCATCCTTCCTGACTGCCAAGCGCGTTCCAGTAGGCAGAGATGGGTTCGTTGAACGGTTCGAGCGTCTTGAAGTCGATGTCGTACTCGTCCTTGTAGTGCTTGCACACATCGAGCAGATAGTCGCAGAATGCCTCGTAATACTCCGGCTTCAGGTTGTCCTTGCGAGGGTCTTCGTGGCCGGCGGCACATCCGCTGTAGGTCATCCAGTAGGGCGCCGAGTTGGAAAACGCCTCGAACACGGCGTCGGGTCTTTTCTCCTTTATCTTCAGCAGCAGCGTGCGCTGGCCCTTGTCGGCATTCCAGTTGTAGGGAGCTGAGGGCGAAGCCTTGAATCCTTCCATCTCCGCACGCTTTCCATTGCCCTTCACCATATGACCGTCTATGTGCGATGGATCGTCGCCTCCGCCTATATTGTAGCGGAAAATGTTCATGTTGAGCTTGTCGGGCGAGGTGAGCAGATCCACTATCTCGTCAACCTTCTTTTCGTCCCATTTGCCCACCTGAGCCGCCCACCAGCACAAAGAACTGCCCCAGCCCTCGAGCGTCTGGTAGCGTGTGGCAGGATCAACGGTGACGGTCTGCACGTTGTTTTCCGTTACCCCTGTTCTGTTTTCCGCATGCACGCTGCCGGCCGACATACATGCCAGCAAGGCACACGCCATGACTGTATTCTTCATTTTCATTGTTTTTTTATGTTTTATGATGCATGAATTATTTTCATCCTTTATGATTTGTCGCGACAAATGCGGTCTGTATATTCTCCTGCACGTGACTGATGCGTGGCGGAATCAGCGGCGGTCAAAGAAATCGAGCGTCCAGCTGTCCATCCATTCTATGAGCGGCACGCCGTCGCGGAACTGTATCGGGAGCCATATATAGCGCGCGTCGGAAGGTTTTTCGGGCCGCCAGATGTCGGCCATGAATATGAATGCGTCTTCGCGACCGTAAACTTTCAGGACATATGTGCCCTGTCCGCCGAAGGTAATCTCCTCCTTCGGGCCACGGCATGGCGACGGATGGCTGGTCCACGGCCCCCAGATGCTTTTGGCAGAGAACATGCGTGCCTTGTTGGGTGCCCATCCAGTGCAGCCTGAAGTGATGAGCCAGTAGACACCGTCTTTCTTGAATATGGCCGGGGCCTCGTTGTGTCCGGCCGGTGCCAGACGCACGTAGCGGCCAGTGTGACTGAGATAGTCGTCGCTCAGTTCGGCTATGTGGAGCGTAAGGTTGTCCTCTGAGGAATATATGTGATAGGCCTTTCCATCGTCATCGACAAACAGCTGCATGTCGCGCGACATCTGTCCGCCAGGCAGATCCCGTTTGACGAACAGTCCCTTCTCTATGGCATCATACCACTGCGGTGTCCACCATTCGGCGTAATTCTCGGCACGCAAGGTGTCGAGCACAGCCTTCTGGGCGTCGGTCATGTCGAAAGGCAGACGTCCGGCGTTAGGTCTGAGCGATCCGACATATCTGAAAGGACCCACCGGCGACTTGCTCACGGCACACGCGGCACGTGCAGCCGAATAGCCCTTGCCCTTGAGTTCGAGGTGAAACCACATGACAAACGTGCGGTTCCTGCTGTTGTATATCACCTTAGGACGCTCCATGACGCACCCTCGAACAATGTCGCTTCCCTCGTCGTCGGTCACAGGCAGCGCCACACCTTCGTCCTTCCAATCGGTGAGGTTGTCGGACGAATAACACATGATACCCACCATGGCGCTGCTCGTGGTGTCGCATTTGTTTTCGCCATACCAGTAGTATCTGCCTTTGTGATACAATATACCGCCTCCGTGGGCATTGATGTGCACACCGTTATTGTCGGGCCATATCTCGCCCGACCTTATGGGTTCAGGTCCGTTGTCTGCTACCGAAGGCGTGAGGCCGGCATACATGAGGCAGACCAGCAAAAGAAGAATGTGTCGCATAAGATATTGTCTGAAGGTTAGATGATACGTGTCCGGAAAACACGGCGCCGCAGCGCATGGTGTCCGCCTTATGCAATACGTGACGGCAGAGACCACGCGGACATCGCCGGAACGTATTGAGGAAACGCAGTGGAAAGGTATAAAAAATATGGCACACGGCAAAGGGAATGGGGTGGAAAATGGTGAGTGGCACCGCAGCCGGCGGTTTTCTGTATGCCATCATGCGGCAAATATATAAAGAAAAGAGCATCGTGGCCGCCGCACTTTGTATGGTGTCTGTCGGTCACGATGCTCATTATGTCAGGCGTAAAGCGCTGATTACTTTTTATTTTCTCCTTGTAGCCTCTATCACGGAAGTGTTTATCTCGCGCACTTTGTCGAGGTTCATCTTCTCCACTTGTCGGTCGTAGGTCACCAGTCCGTTTATCTCATGCTCCACGTCGGTGGTCTGAGTGTATATGGCGGTACTCAGTCCGAAGTAGTTTATCATCTGTTCCAGCTCGGTGGCCATCATGACATAGGTGTCGGTGAGCACGTCGCGGTTTATCATCATCTCGTAGGCGTCGTTGCGGACAGGCCACATGTGACCGCGGACGAACAGTCCCTTGCCGCCGAATTCGCCCAGCGATGCGGCACGTTTGTCATCAGGTTTGGCTATGGCGTTGGGCTCTATGTTGCCGTAATGGTGCATGTCCACGAAGTCGCCGTTGCCCGGATCGCCGTAAGCCTTGCGGTAGCCGGGAGCGTAGTTGTAGCCGGACATACCGTTTACGAGGCGGTGGGTGTCATACTGTTTCACCCAGTCGGTGATGTCGGTCGCCTCGAATGCGCCCCAGTTCTCGTTGAAAGGCACCCACATGACGATAGACGGTGAATTGACATGCTGGTCGATCATTGTCTTCAGTTCGGCGCGGAACTGCTTGCGTACAGCCACGGAGTCGGCACCGTCGGGCTCCCAAAGGTTGGGCATGTCCTGCCATACCATGAGGCCGAGGCGGTCGCAATGATAATACCAGCGCTGCGGTTCAACCTTTATGTGCTTGCGTATGACGTTGAATCCGGCGCGCTTCGCCAGCTCGATGTCGTAGAGCAGAGCCTCGTCGGTAGGTGCGGTGAAGATGCCGTCGGGCCAATATCCCTGGTCGAGCAGACCGATATGGAACACGAACTCACCGTTGAGCGTCGGACGCATCACGCCGTCTATCTTCTTCATACCCACGGTGCGCATGCCGAAGTAAGAGCCTATCTCATCGACAACCTTGCCGCGTTTGTTCTTCAACTGCAGCTTGAGGTCGTAAAGAAACGGATCGTCCGGACTCCAAAGATGCGGATTAGGCACTGAGAGATAGAACGTCTTGCCGGCCGTTCCTGCGGCTTCCGACACTTTCTGTCCGCCGGTGCTTGCCACGGCTACTACCTGCAGGGCCTCACCGCCGGCGTATGCCGTCACCTCAAGGCGCTTGTTCTGCACATCGGGTATTATCTTTATGTGCGATATATGCTGCTTCTCAACGGGCTCAATCCACACCGTCTGCCATATACCTGAAGTGAAAGTGTAGTCGCCACGCGGACCGTTCTTGCCTGATGCGGCGCGTCCGTCGTTGGGGTCGAAAGCGCCAACCACCAGCACGTTGTCGCCCGACTTGAGCAGGTCGGTGATGTCGAAGCTGAAAGCATCGTAGCCACCTGTGTGCGTGCCTGCCTTCTTACCATTGACAAACACGGTGGAAAGACGGTCCACAGCTCCGAAATTGAGCATCACGCGCTTGCCTTTCCATTCCTTGGGAACGGTGAAAGTGCGGCGGTACCACAGGCAGGAGTCACCCTTGTGGGCAATTCCCGACAACTCTGACTCGGGCGGAAACGGTACGCGTATCTTGCGCACACCCTTAGTAAACGACGGCGGAACGGAAGCCTTGACGGGCGACACTCCGCTGGGATCGGTCATATAGTCCCACTCGCCGTTGAGGTTGAGCCACTGCGCACGCACCAGTTGCGGACGCGGATATTCGGGCAGAGGCGTCTCGGCATTCATGGCTTCCTCGGTCCACGGGGTGGGGAGGGTGAAACGCTTCTTCGCGTCCTGCGCATTCACACTAACTGTCGTGACTCCCGAAAACAGAAAAAGAGCCAGACAGGCAATAAGTTTTCTTTTCATATAAAGGTAATTTATAAATTATTTCTCACTTCATCTGACTTGACGGCAATCATGATAAATCTTTGTTCAAAACAGTACGGTTATAAAACAAAAGCAACGTATTTATATGGTTTAAAGTTATAGCCACCGCCAATGAGAGTTTAAAATTACACATTATTTGCTTAAAACGGAACATTTAGCACCAATTATCTCAAATATTTACAGGATAATATGCCGTGGCGTAAGACTTTGTTATGTAAAAACGATTCGTTTGTTTCTCGGAAGCATTGTGTGAAGCCCTGTGGCCGATAAAGTCTGTTACGACTTCCAAAAGAGTCTTTTCCGGCCCATAAAAGAGTATGTTTCGGCTCTTAAAAGAGCCCGTTTCGGACGTTAAAACGGCTCATATCACAATCTGATACAGCCTTTTTCATAAAACCAGAAACTATATATCGCAGCCTCAAACGGCCCGTTACATCATTCCCAAAGCCCCATATCACAAAAGATGAGAACCGACATTGACTTGAAAGTCATAAAAAAACGTCGGTTCTCATCCTTATAATCTTACGTCATGCTAACGCTATATGCGCCGCATCATTGCTCAGAATTGCCGCGCTGTGCCTTTATCTTCTCCACCGTCAGCGAGCGGTCCCACACGAGAGTAACGCCGCTCTGGCGGAACAGTTCGATGTATGTGTCCATCGGCGGCAGCCCCACTTCGGCGCGGCGAGCGTCGAGTCCGTCGGCCGACTCCACCGGCCAGAGATACGCCGTGGGCTGCGACGCAGAGGCTTCACCACCGTTGTCTTCTCCGTCATCGGCTATTCTTTTCCCGCCATCGCTGTTTATTATTATGGTGCGGTTGGGAGTGAAGGTCTGCGTACCGTATATCTGCGGCCGCCCTTCGTGCATCAGTATGCGGTCGCGCATAGTAGCCACGTCGGAACGCGCCACAAGTCCTTTCTTTGCCGCGGCGTCGAACAGGTCGATATATTTGCGTTGGTGCTCCACGTCGGAATGCTGCACGACAAGGAAAAGAGCCTCGCGCGCCTTCTCAGTCAGCCCGTCGGGTATGCCCACGCTGTCAAGTATGGGGAAGACAATGGCGCGACAACGGCTGTCAGTCTCCTCCATCCGTTCCTGATAAGCCAAGATGCTGTCAGCGTTGTTGCTCTGAAGCATCACGGTGAAGTTGCGCCGCACATCCTGATCGTCGTCATGAACACGTTGCAGCATGGAGTCGAGCGCGGCCATGTTCATTCCCTGCACAAGCGTTGTGTCCGCCGCTACATTTTCCGTTCTCAGCTCATACGTCGCACGTTTTTCCGCATTTGTCGTACCGTATGCCACCGTAGTGCCTGCCATAACGGCTGCGAAGGCAATGGCGCAAAGAGGAATATGTGATGTAAATGATTTCATAACGGGTTGCTGTTTTTAGGTTATATATATTATAGTAAAACGATAAACGATTTGTTTTCAGTCCGGTGAACGCACAAAACATCGGTGTTCATTTCCATGCCGTCATACATATGAGCCGGCAAGACATAAGAGCGTAAGCGGCAGGACATCTGTATATCCGCACGTCATCCGCCGTTCGCGCCGTAAATTTACGAATTTTTCTTATAAACAACGCACTGCGCACCTCACTCGTCAGCCACTCCCAGCAGTTCATTATAAATCCTCTCATCCTCCTTAAGGAAGCAGCAGAATATCACGTCGCCCGTATATGCTCCGCCTGCGATGGCCTCCTTCACGGTTTTCAGAGCTATCCTTGCCGCATCTTCCTGCGGATAACCGTAAACGCCGGTGCTTATGCACGGAAAGGCAACGGTGCGCATACCATGGTCCTCGGCCAGTTTAAGTGCCGTGGAGTAGCACGAAGCGAGCAGCTCAGGCTCACCACGTCTGCCACCATGCCACACAGGTCCCACGGTATGTATTATCTTCCGGCACGGCAGACGGTAGGCATCCGTCATCTTGCTCTCGCCCGTCCGGCATCCTCCGAGCGTGCGACACTCCGCCAGAAGTTCCCTGCCCGCAGCCCTGTGTATGGCTCCGTCGACTCCACCACCGCCAAGCAGCGAATTGTTTGCGGCGTTCACTATGGCGTCAACCTCCAGTCGAGTGATGTCACCCAACACCACTCTTATTCTTTTTCCGTAGTTTTCCATAATACTTTCAAAAGCTTATATCTTATACAAAACCAAGTTTTTATCTATTACAAAAATAATAAATGACAAATGAAAATACAAAGAGAGAAAACACTATTTTTCCGGATCTGCCATTCAACAGACCGTATTCCATTCATTACATTTCACATAACACGTAGGGAGTTTTCTTTCAAAAATCTTTGCATAACGCATCTTTTATATACATAAAAACAAATGTTTATATAATACAGATAAAATAGTTCCGCTCTTCTTCCCCCATGTCGCTGCAACCTATAACCGTTACCGCACGTCGGGCGCATCATTTCCGCGTGCTTCCTCACACCTCATACCGGCTTTTTCAAAGAAAACCCGCGCAACGAACTTACAGTTTTTCTTGACTTTTTTTTGACAAAACAAAATTGAGAAAGAGATGTAAAGGAATGTTAAAACCTACATAATATAGGCCGTTTCTGCCCATACCGCATTACAGTATACCCTGCCATACAATCCCGAATCCTTCATTCGGCACTCCGTTTATGCCTGTTTCAGCCTCCGGTTTCGCCTATATCAGGGCGTGATATTGAGTGTTTCAGGCCCTGAAACGGGCTGTATCGCGTGACAATATGGTGCTTTTTGCACGGCCGGAAAATCTTTCTCAAATATAAACCACTGATGTCCAACACATTGCGCAAAGCTCTCATTTCTCGCGAATTTGCGTCCGACGGAGAGTCAGCCCGCAAATACTCGCTAATTTTTTAGGGTAGAACTGAAAACTCAAACGGAAAAACCGCAGGACACTGAAAATCTGTAACTGCACCATTTTGCCTAACTTCCGGCTGAAAGCAACAATGCCTGTTCCGCAGATAAACCGCTGTGTTCTACAGAAACCAATCCACACCGGATTTCTTATAAAGGAAATATATTCCTTAGTGAGGAGGATAATATAACCGGAATCTGCATCACACGAAAATCCACCAGCCGTGTGCCAGGCGCGAAGAATGGTTTCATGCAATCATCAAGCAGCAGTTATATCGTACCGTTCTTTATCAATTCCTTTACATCCAGGCACTGTTCATAATATATATAAAGAAGCCGGAAGCGCTTAAACCCATTCTTGACGAGAGATATATTTCCGTAATTCATTATCATTTTAACATGATATCCATATAATATTAAAAACTTGTCGGAATGTTTATATAATTTTGCCTAACCACAGCGGGAAGCAAAAGGAATGGACACACATACGACTTCTACGAAAGAAAACAATAAAAATATGCCACGCCCGTATAGTTTTTGCCACACTTGGTGGTCTAATGTGTAAAAAGTAAATGATGAACACGAAAGAAGAACAGTTTACTGCTATCATTCAAAAGCACGAACGCACGATATACACGGTCTGCTATATGTTCTCAAACAATGCGGACGAGGTGGACGATCTTTATCAGGAAATACTGATGCGTCTGTGGAAAGGCTTCGATGGTTTTGAAGGGAAAAGCGACATAAGAACATGGATTTACCGGGTAAGTCTGAACTATTGCATAAACTTCAGCAACCGCAAGAAGCGTGAACATGAACGGTTGGACTTGAGCATCAGTACGGACACGGACCACAAAATGGAAAAGAACCTGCAGGTGAAACAACTCTATAAGCGAATCAATGCGTTGGGACTGGTGGACAGAAGTGTCATCCTGTTGTGGCTTGAAGGCCTGAGCTACGACGAGATTGGCGCCATACTGGGAATATCGGTCAAGAATGTGTCGTTCAAACTGGTACGCATTAAGGAACTGCTCAAGAAAATGTCTAACAAGTAAAAAAGTCGTATGGAAAAGAATATTGAAAAAGAATTTCAGGCACTGAGAAAAGACTATGAGGTCTTTAAGGAAGAAATGGAAGTGCAGCATAAGCTGAACGAAAGAGTTTTCAGGGCTATGCGCAAGCAGCCGGCATGGGCCGTAAACCGTGAAATAGGATACAGAATGATGCTCGACATCACGACAGTTCCGGTGGTTATGATGATTTGCATTATCATAGACTGGCCCATACTGTTCGGCATACTGGTGTCGTTGTGGGCTGCGGCCGACTTGTTTGCCACTGTATGGATGAACCGTAAGCTGGGCATGGACAATCTGCTGAACGACGATGTGCGGACGGTCACGGAAAAGATTGCAGGCTACCGCAGATTCTACAACCGCATGTTGCTGGCAGCTCTTCTTCCGTCGGTTGTCATGATTGCCTACATCTTCACACGGATGTATGCCCGAGCGGACAATCCGTACACAGCACATTTCATCGTAGTGTCAGGCATGACATTCACCGCCTTAGCGTGCGTCATTGCGTGGCTGCGGTACAGAAAACACGTGAAAAACTGCCGCGAACTGGTGGAACAGTTCAATAATATCTGATATTCACACAAACAGTAATAAGAAAGACGGAAAGCCATACTGTGACTTTCCGTCTTTTTTTTCATCATTTATCCGCTGTCGAAACAGAATAAGGCCTGTCCGATATGTCCGTACCTCTTGATGTATTTGGTTTGTCGGACATCTTGAGACGGAACACTCCGCCGTCCACAATCTCCTTATACGTCAGATAGTTTCTTGTATGAGGCTTTCCGTTCAGCGCAGCTTCCTGTATATATACGGCATCCTTGCTGTTGCCTTCTGCCTCTATGACGAATTTACGGCCGTCCTCCATCGTCACCGTCACCTTCTTGAAAAGAGGACTTCCCTGAACATACTGGTCGGTTCCGGGACATACGCTGTAGAATCCGAGTGCGCTCAACACATACCACGACGAAGTCTGTCCCTGGTCTTCATCGCCCGGATAGCCGTTTTCTGTAGAATTGTAAAGGCGTGTCATCACCTCTCTGGCCTTCTGCTGCGACTTCCATGGAGCACCAGCGTAGTTGTAAAGATACACCATGTGTTGTATAGGCTGGTTGCCGTGGGCATACTGTCCCATGTTTGCCACCTTCATCTCCGTCATCTCATGTATGGCAAAACCGTACGTGCCGACCTTAAACTCGTTGGAAACGGTGAACACGGAGTCCATCTTGGCAACAAAAGCCTTGTCGCCTCCGAGGAGCGAAACCAGACCTGCCGGATCATGGAATACCGACCACAGGTAATGCCATGCGCAACCCTCGGTGAACGGACCGCCCCATTCGGCCGGATCAAAATTCTCAACCCATGTGCCGTCCTTATGGCGTCCTCTCATGAATCCGGTGGAAGCATCGAACACGTTTTTATAATTGTATATCTGTTTTTTGAATATCTCCTCGTAATAACTGTTTCCAGTAACTCTTGCCAACTCGTATGCGCACCAGTCGTCATAGGTGTATTCCAGAGTCTTTGCCGTAGCTTCTCTCACATCAGGATAAGGAATGTAGCCCAACGTGAAATATTCCTTCCAGCCCTTTCTGCCGTTGGCAGGATTACCCGGACCGTCGTTTGTCACTTCGTGGAGATAGGCTTTCAGAACATCCTCCGGCTTGAACGTGCGCAGACCTTTGGCCCATGCATCGGCAAAGAGTGATATGGCATGGTTGCCTATCATTCCTCCCTGTTCGAAAGGGAATGACCATGAGGGCAGCCACCCGAACTGTTTCTGACAGTCGAGCATGGCGTTCATGTAGCGTCCCTGCATGGTAGGATGGAGTATGCAGGTCAAAGGGAACTGCGCCCTGAACGTGTCCCAGAAGCCCGTGTCCGTGTAATAGTAGCCCGAATATATCTTGTTGTCGTTAGGACTTCTGTAATAAGGTTTGCCTTCGGCATCAAGCTCATAATACTTTCTTGAGAATATGCTTGCCCTGAAGAAGCACGAATAGAATGTGGCCTTGTTGTCCTCGTTGTCGTCCTCCACCAGAATGCGCGACAGATGTTTGTTCCATATTCTCCATGCCGCCTGCTTTGTCTGGTCGAACGACTTGAATCCTGAAAGCTCTCTTGTGAGATTCAAGTCGGCCTGTGCCGGACTTATATACGACGATGCGGTCTTTATCTGCACCCTTGTGCCTTTCGCAAATTCTATATAAGCGCCCTTACCCTTGCCTTCATCAGACAGTCTTCCGGAGAAAATCTCTCCCGTAGTGTTGTCCCATGTGCCGAAAGAGACAAACGGTTTGTCGAATTCTATTACGAAATAATTGCGTGAGCTGGGGTGGAGCAGACGGCCGTTTCTCACGTATCCGGTTATTCTGCGCGCCTTGGGATCGATATTCACTGAAGACATGCCCGTATAACCGTCGAGCACCACAAAAGCCTTCTCGCCTTTTGGGAATGAAAAACGCAGATGGGCGCCTCTTTCCACAGGAGATATCTCGGCCTTTGTTCCGTTGTCGAAAAGTACACTGTAATAATGAGGTTTCGCCGTCTCGTTCTTGTGACTGAACCTTGCAGCTCTCCCATACTGGTCAACCTTCAGCTTGCCCGACACCGGCATAAGACTGTAAACAAAATAGTCGTTGGTCCAGGAGCTGCACTGATGGGCCTGCTGGAACGCGCGTATGGAGTCCCTATCATACTGATACTTCCATCCGTCGCCGTTAACTCCGGTCTGTGCCGACCATGAGTGCATACCAAAGGGAAGCGTCACGGAAGGATATGTATTGCCGTGGGTTATGGTGAAATTGGAATTTGTTCCCTGTAGAGTGTTCACATATCTCACCAGGTCTGTTTTTTCATCCGCCATGGCAACCACAGCACATGAAACCGTAAGAAACATACAAAGTATAAATTTTCTCATGATAGTGAATTATTTTGATGATGGATAATTCTTTGAAACAATACAGTCATCTATATAAGTAAAACACCTTCAGATGTTACTTTTATGAGAAATCAGGTAGTTTATTAACAGATTCAGGAAGCAATCAGCCATACTCTCACAAGTATGACATCATCCGTATATTTTGCAAAGATAGTGAAAGGTGAGAGCAGAGACAAAGAGAAAAAACATTTGTTTTCCGGATTTGGCTTTGCCGAACCGAATCCTATCTTATGCAAAGATAGCGAAAGGTGAGCGCAAAATCAATAAAGAAAACCAAGTTTTTAAATATTTTCCACATCATCCACATTTATTATATACAAACAAAAAACAGACGGAAAGCCATCCTGCAACTTTCCGTCCGTTCTTCAATCATATTTCTGCGGTCAGCGGCTTTACCGCCACTGCTTCATAATACGCGCATCAATTCTTTCTGTAGCCACACTTCGGGCAAACACCTTCTTCGTTGAGGGCAACGCCACAGAGAGGACAGCGGTCGATGTTGTTCTTCGTATCGAACTCGGCCGAACCTGCATTTACTCCGCTCGTGAATGTTATCTTGGCAATGTTCAGTTTGTCTTTGAGCAGATCGTAGACAATCTTTATCATGCCCTCTACGGTCATTGTCTCCTTAGTCACCACCAGACGTGCATCCGGATAAGCCGTAGCCAGCTCGGTCTTGAAGGCCTCGCCCTTCATCTTGTTCTGCGGATGACCGTTGCGTATGCCCTGCTTCTCGTACACATCGAGCACTGCCGGCAGCAGCGGATCGTCCTCGCGGAGTATCAGCGAGTGGTCGAAATTCTTCAGCACGTCCCATGCTACCTTCTGTATCTCGTTGCACGGATAAACCATGTTGACACCTTTCTCCACTGTGTCCTCCACTTCGATGGTCAGAGTTCCTGTATGACCGTGAAGATACTGCGCTTCGCCCTGGAAGCCATAAAATCTATGTGCGTACTGCAAATCAAATGTTGTGATACTTCTCATTTCTTTTAAATTTTAGGGGTTTGACTTTGATTCATTCATTATTATCTGCACCTGTACCTTTTCGATATCTTCTGGTGCGAATTTTTTTTCTTTCAGATACTGTCTTATAAGAGCCGTCAGTCCGTCGTCCATATAGTCCATTATCTTCTGGCCCTTGAACACATGGTGGTGTTCTTTCACCGTGATGTCATAATAGCTCTTGCCAACGTCAGGATTGAAGACGAGCGACAGAAGGTTGGCTGCACAGAATGAGTCGAGTATACGATATATTGTCGAAACCGTCATCTCGCTATCCATCGACTGCACTTTCTTTATAATCTCATCTATGCCAGCATGACGCAGCTCCATCATCGCTTCATAAACAGTCTTGCGCTGCGGTGTCATTCTAAGTCCTGCCTGCTTTATATTTTCTATTGTTTCCATCACTTATTTGTTTTCATCCGCAAATTTAATGCGAATTTTTCGCATCTGCAAATTATTTGCAACTAAATATTGTTAAATGACCGAATTTTTTTGAATATCCTACTTCCGCCTGTTCCCATTCCATCTTTTTTGCCGTCAAAAACTCCCGACTGCGATTTCCGAACGCTGTAAATTCTCTTTCAATCCGCCTTTTCTTGACATACAGCTTACAGAAAATACTATTTCATCTTACAGAACGGGCCTTATGAGCTTGCGAAACAGACTATTTCACCACACAAAACAGGCTTTTTTAGCACTCAGAATGGCCTTTATTACAACACAAAAAAAGCTTCCCCGTAAAATAGGAGAAGCATTGATGACATATTAAATGTATTATTCTATACTTTAAAGTTGTTATTCCATATTGTTTTCAATTATTTCTTCTTATGACAATTCTTACAACTACTGTTTTTTGCAAAAACAATAAATAAGAACTGACGCAATGAATACAGACAGAGAAAGCAACACTATAAGTAATATGGATTCACAATAATACGCTATTCCTATTATCACGATGCCCGTCAGTATCATCAGAAGCAGGAGAAACGGATCTTTAGTAAACGGTTTCTTTAAAGGATTGAAAAAATCTTTTGTCATGTTATTCAATAATAAATATACGGCCAAGACTGATGGTGAATTGTCAGCTGCAAAAACCTATTCCTCACATAATTGAAGATGACACAGTTTTGCTTGAAAAAGCGTTTCAATAAATGCAGCTCACAGGAAGTGATCTTAAATGGTATCAGAATGTTATATTCAAAAGGTTATGAAATCGTACGTATAATTTATCCACCATAAAATAACTATATATAAATGGAAAAACCATACGTACGACCATGTTTATTTTCAGCTCAGCTCCAGCATACGCTCTATGGGCTTCACTGCATCGCGGGCCACGTCGGCATCCACATTCACCTCCGGCCATTCGTATTTCAGTGTGTTGTATATCTTGCGCAGCGTGCTCAGTTTCATATATTCGCACTCGTTGCACGAACATCCCACTGAACCCTCGCTCACCTCCGGCGGAACTGGATAGAACGTCTTGTCCGGACAATTGCGCTGAAGCTCGTGCAGAATTCCGGCTTCTGTAGCGACGATATACTCCTTGTCGTCGTGCTCCATGGCATACTTCAGCATAACGGCCGTTGAGCCTTTCACGTCGGCTATGGCCAATACGGGACCCTTGCACTCCAGATGTGCCATAACTATTGCGCCCGGATGCTCCTTCTTGAGCTTGGCAATCTCGGCTACCGAGAACTTCTCGTGCACATGGCATCCGCCGTTCCAGAGCAGCATATCACGTCCTGTCACAGAATTGATGTACGATCCGAGGTTATGGTCTGGGCCGAATATTATCTTCTCATCCTGCGGGAAGGAGTCTATAACCTTCTTGGCATTGCCGCTCGTCACAACCACATCGGTCAGCGCTTTCACGGCAGCGGTGGTGTTGACGTAGCTCACCACCTTGTAGTCGGGGTGCTCTTCCTTGAACTTCTTCAGATCTTCAGCCTTGCATGAGTCGGCCAGCGAACATCCGGCATTGAGGTCGGGCGTGAGCACTTTCTTCTCCGGACTGAGCAGCTTGCATGTCTCCGCCATGAAGTGTACGCCGCACATCACAATAATGTCGGCATCTGTCTTGGCAGCCTGACGTGCCAGTGCGAGCGAGTCGCCGATGAAGTCGGCACACTCCTGCACCTCACCCGGAGTGTAATAGTGCGCCAGCAGCACAGCGTTCTTCTCTTTGCACAGCCTTCTTATTTCTTTTTTCAGGTCGATGCCTTCCTCCACAGGTTCGTCGGCATAGCCTTTTTCAATCCATTCGTTTTTCACCATAAATATTTTATTTTATCAATATTCCTTTCTTACCTTTGCTTCAGCCGTTTATCCTTAAGGCCAGTGTTATCCCTTTTCTCCACAATCATATATTATCTTTATATTTATTTTCTTTTTTAAAAATAAAAAAGATTATTATGATGATATATTGTTTATATGTTAAAAACTTTACGGCGTTTTTCTTGCATATTTTGATGTCAACATCAGACATCGCAGTTATCAACGTCGGTTCTTAATAAGTTTCTACTGACTTTCAGCCATATATGACGTTTATCCACAAACGGTGTTATATTGTGCAAAGTTAATAAGTTTATAAAATTTTTGACTAAATAATTATGGAAAACTTATGGAAAAAAAATTAATAACTGTGCGTATATCCACAATTACGGGACGGTGCTGTTTCGCCTGTTGATATCTACGGAGTTATTAGTATGCTTTTCCACATGGTTATCAACACTTTTCCACGGGTTTTATACAGTTATTGTTGAAGTATGGGTGGAAATGTGTTATTTGGCTTTTTCGGGCAATTATCAACATGTTTAACGGGTAATTTTGTGGAAAAAAAAGTTGTGTGACTACACCGTATAGTGCTTTTATTATATGGAATGTATGTCACTGCGGGTATGAAATGTGCTTTTCCGGTTATTCTTTGTGAGAAAGAAGTGCCGGAAAAGCATGAAATACTGTATTAAACGATGTTTTTTCACAAGATAAAAAGTGTTGATAACTTATGTGATATAAGGAAAATGAACGTGATTTTACAGGTATTCTTATTGTTTGGAATAATATATATAATATACTGTAAATCAAAGATATATAATATAAGGAAAATCTGTTCTTACATTAATTTTCAAACTCATTGAACATTATCAGGAAATTGTTGATAATGTTGTCAGTATAGTTTAAAGCCAAACAGATGATGAGTTTATTGCTTACAATATATTTTCTGAGAAATATATTACAGTTTTCCGTCATAATCCATGCAGCGTTATCCGGCAATATGTTGTACTGTTTTTTTGTGCATAATTACTTTTATGTTTATATGGGGAATAAAATATGCGAGATAGACAAATGTATTCTTTTTTAATGATATCTCCGGCTGGACTGTCCCATGTAAGCGGATGTAATGTATGAAAATAATGAATAAGAAATGTAGCAGACGGAATACGGGATTGTTGAAAAAAGATGGTGATATGTGGAAAGGTTCATCTGTAAAAAACAGAAAGATAGGAAATTATATTGTCGAAAGTCTCGGATAATTCATCACATATATTTTTATAGCTTAATAAAACAATAAGATATAGATAATGTGTGAGGCATGTGGCGTGGCAGAGCAGACAATATTTCTTCTCAACAGTTATTATGTGGTTTTCCACAATATTAGTTTATAAAAAATAAAAGGGATCGGCCAGCCTGCCAATCCCTTCTGTTCTGTCTTTACACAGCGTTATATAAGTTGTGTGGAAATAAATTTCCTTTCATGCCGGTTTTTATTTGCCAGCATGTGTCTTATTCCTGTCTTGCGTCAGTATTGACATCATGCGGCGTCTGCTCCGGCTTGTTGTCCGTTTCTGATTTTTTTTCTTCGGCATTGCCGTTATCCACATATTGCAGGTTTTCTTCGTTGAAGTAGAAGAGGCTCTTTCCGTCAACGGACATGCATTTATACATATGTTCGTCTTCCTTTTCAATCACCATCACTTTTAGATTTCTTGGTTTGTATATGGCGATACGGTATCTGCCGGAAGTGTATTTGGGGATTATCTTTCTGCGTCCGGAGAATTTATCGAACAGCAGTTCCTTAATATCGGCCACGTCGTTGGTCATTTTCCATATCTTGAAAAGCAGGATTATCTGCAGTATGGCTACTGTGATGATGATAAGAAATACTGTAATTTCAAAGAAAACAAATGGACCAAACATGTTTTATAATTGTTGATAAGTTTGTTGATAAGTTATGTTTATAAGTTGTGGACGGGCCTTCCGGAGCCGTATCATCAGAAGTGGAATCTTACGCCGGCACCGATATCCAGGATGGATATACCTGTACGCTTGTTGTGTTCGCTCACTTCCTGCTGTTCGGGCAGCGAACCTGTGATGAATCCGAGCGAAGCACCTATGCCCACATGTTCGGAAACCAGATATTCGATACCCGCATGTACATTATATCCGAAGCCTGATGTAGATGAAGAAATGCCTTCTGCCGATTCGCTGTATCTGAAGTAGCCTACGCCTATTTTTCCTTCAAGCGCCCATGTGTCGTAGTATTTCTTTATCACCATCTGCGGTGCCAGATACATGATGTTGGCGCTGCAGCTTACGTCGTAGTAGTCGAATGATGATCTGAAGCCGTTGTACATCAGTCCTGCGCCTATTCCGCACTTTGCAGTCCAATCATATCCAAGTTGCCAGAAAAATCCGTTTCTCGGATTGCCTGTAGCTCCTTCCGCCATGTAGACCGAGCTTATGATGCGTCCGTAGCCTATGTTGCCATAAATGGTGTGGTGCCGGTATTCGGGTTCTGATGGTTGCATGTCTATGCCATACAGTTGCGGCGAAAGCGATGTTCCGGGCTGCGTGCCGCCGTTTATGCTGGTGGCTGTGGCGTCAGTGGCGCTGTATGCCGCTCCGGCTGTGGTACATGCCATCAAACTTTCATTCATCTCCATACTGCATACCCCGCTGTATGGCTTTACTGAAAATTCTGTCTGAGCCGCGGCTTCAGTGGAAAGTCCGGCCATTAACAATGGAAAAACAAGCATTGAAGCATATTTTCCAGTACTTTTCTTAAACATGATAATTCAGTGTTGGGTTTGTCTTTTTCTATGGCACGAAGTGTGTCTGTACGATTTGATTGTGTATTTGGCGCAAAAGTATGTATAAATATTTGAATAAAAAACAATAAATTTAAATTTTTTATAAAAATCCTTTTGCTTGCATGTCTTTTATAAACGATGATTCGTTTTTCGCACTTTGTTCCGGTGTATTGGCCCGGTAGAAAATCAGTGTGGACATATAGCGTATGAAAGCCTGCGTCTTCAGTTCCGTGTAAGTGCGGTATGTATCTGTCCGGATTAGACAGACAGGCGTACTTTCAGACTGTAAGCGTGTTGCGGTTTTTCCGTCCGAGTTTTCTGTTCTACCCCGAAAAATAAGAGAATATTTGCGTGCTGACTCTCCTTCGGCCGCAAATTCGCGAAAAATAAGAGCTTTATGCAAACGGCTGTATACCAATAACTTACATCCGATATGTGTTTTTTCATGATGCGAAATGCACCGTTTCAGCCTCTGATATTGCCCGTTTCATGCCCTGATATGCGCAATATTGCACACTGATATGGACTTAATCAGACCGTGAAACGGGCATAACCGGAACGTCATACGGACTGTTCCTGATTATCGGGCAGGGTATATGAAAAGACGGTATAATGCGAAACAGGCTATAATATGTCGGAATTAACATTTCTTTACATCTCTTTCGCGATTTTGTTTTGTCAAAAAAAAAGTCAAAAAAAACTGTAAGTCCGTCTCCCGAGTTTTCTTTAAAAGTGCCGCTATCGGGCGCTATGATAAGCACCCTTAACCCGTACATTTCGTGCGGCTGTGGTCTGACGGTTGCGCCAACACGTATTTCTCATCACGTGACGACCGCGTGGTAGTAGTCTGTGCCGTTCCGCACTGTCAGAACGGTTTGTGCCTTTTGTGGCGATTTACGGATAAAACCCTGTCCACATCATATTTCTACAGAGACGTGTTATTACCATGTTTGCGTACTAATGTGAGTGCCTTCGGAGGACGGCAATGCATGCAAAAGCATATATTATATACAAAATCAGCGGGATATTGTCATGAAACAATATCCCGCCGAAATTCATTTTAAAGGACTGTTGTATAGTACGATTATTTCACAACAATCTTCTTGGATTGTCCTTTTGTAACTTTCACATATATTCCAGGAGTGAGATTGCTTTCTTTTATTTGCATGCCGTTGATGTTGTAATACACTGTTCCGGCGTTCTTGTCGTCGCTGCCGATATTGCTTATGCCGGTGCTTATGGCCACAACCACCTCGTTGCTTACCGGTGCCGGACCGTAGTTGTAGACAGGTACTACGGTGTATGCGAACTCCATTCCGTCTGATGCAGTGCCGCCTTCCAGAGGATTGTCGGTGTATGTTGTAGCGGTAACGGGTTCATCGGTCAGCTGTTCACCGTTGCGGAACACGTGATAGCCCACAAGTGCAATGTCTTCCGGCACGTCGGGTGCGCTTTCGAATGTCACGTCGTCTATCATCAGTGCTAGCGTGTCGAATGTCTTGTGGCGTATGGCGAAATACTTTGTGCCTTCGGGGAGCGCCACCTTATATTCTGTCCATACTTCGGGTATTATGCCGTCTGTCGGGAAATTCTCCACGTCCGCCGTATGTGTGAAGTCCTCGGGGCTGTTGCCTGTTGTGGAATAAACCACTTCAAACGTCTCGCCCCATGATATCATGCAGCTCTTTGCCCAGAATGATACGGTCTGAGCGTTGCCTGACAGTTCGGGCGAAATGAGCCAGTTGTCGTTGTAGTCGTACGAACAGCTCGGAGCCATCATGAATGTTTCGCCGCTGTGCGGTTGGGCATCGGCCCAATATATATCGGGCACTTCGGCCACGGTGCGGTTGAACAGCTGGAACGCCATGGGCTGTGTCTGGTACGGGTTGTTGGTCTCGCGGAATATATTGTATGTTGCAAGCTTGTCGCCGTCGTACACGGTCCATTTGCCGGCACCGCTTATTGACATCGGCGTGTAGGCAGGATTCTCGAAGTCTTCGGTCACGGTTTTCACGTCGGTGAGGCCATCGAGCGATGGTGCCGACCATGAGAGGTTGACCGTGGCGTCTGTTTCAGACATGGTGTATGTGAGGTCTGTCACTGTAGGATAGTCGTTAAGAGTTACGCTTACGGTCTTCTCTGCCGCGTTGTTGGCTTCGCATCCGTCGCCTTCGAGCACGGCTACGGCTGTCACATACAGTGTCTCGGAAGAGTTGATAGGTACTTCATACTCGAACTCAACGTCGGCAAACGCGTTCGACTTCATGGCCGGTATGGCTGATGTTCCGGCCTTATTGCCGTTGACAGTCCATTCAACTTTTCCTTTGGTTATGTCGTTGCCTATATTCTCGATGCGTGCCTTCAGGTTCATCTTCTCACCCACAGCCACGTTTGCCGGTGCGTCTATCGACACGAGCCGCAGGTCTTTGTCCACAACGTCGCGTATGCGTATGTTGTCGAGCGGCACGCTCCATGTCTTGTCCGCATCGTTGTGTATGGCGCGCAGACGCAGTTCGAACTGTATGGCTTTAGCGTCCTTATAGGCGTTGAGCGGTATAGTGGCCAGCGTCCATCCTTCTGTGGTGGGCGTTTGCTGCAGGTCTATGGTCTCAGCCACCTCGAATGGCGCGTCGTCTTTAGATATGAGCACGTCCAGTGCGCTGCCTTGTCCCTGATACCAGAACTCAAGAGCAGGATTGGATGCGGCGGATATGTCGACGCGGGTGGAAATCATTCCGTACATCACATCCTTCTCATATGGCAGCCAGTAGAAGAATCCGTTGTCGCCGTCCTGCGATGTCAGCGGAGTGGGGGCGTCGGGATCGGTCGGATCTATGAGCGACGGGAAGTAATCGTCGTCCACTGTTCCCATCATCTGGTTGTCGCCGTCAGACTTTGGATCGACGAGCCACACGTTGTCGTAGCGGCCGTTTGTGAACGATTCTGCGTACGGCAGTTTGTCCGGCTCGCCTATTGTCACTATGGCTGAGCTGGTGTAGTCGGAGTAGTTTTCGCCGTAACCCGCCGTCACCTGATATGCCACAAAGTCCTGGCCTTTGAGTTCGGGATAATCTATCTCTATTGAAGTTTCGCTTGTCGTTGCAATGGCAGGATCGTAGTATGAGCCGAAGGCGTCGAAGATGTAGTATGTTACTTCGGCCGGATCTACATATCCGCCGTTCATGCCAGTCTCGCCTACAGCGTCCCATGAGAGCACTGCCGACTTGAAATCGTCGCTTACCACCAGTCTGACATTCTGTGGTGCGAGCGGCGCGTCCGGTCCGCAGAATATGTTTTTGTGCTCCACCTTCTCGCCGGCTGTCTCGCCTGTGTATGCCACAGCTGTAAGACAGTTGTTGAATCCGGCGTACATCTCCACGTCTTTTATCTCAATCACCTCGCCGGGTTTCACATTCTCATACGTGAAAATGTCCACACCCCAGCGCGAGGTTATCTCCACTTTGGTTATCTCCGTGAGGTCGGCGCCCGCTTTGGTTTTGGTAGGTGCGGTGTAGGTAAGGTCGGCCTTCAGTTCGCCTTTGGGCGCAAGCACCCATGTCAGCTTGCCCGCTGCCGGAGGATCAACCGGCACTACAGGTTCCACGCTGCCGCTTCTTACGCTCAGATTGAAGAGTTTCACGGTGCCGTTCATTTCTTTTGTAGTGAGGTTGTGCACACCTATATAATAATATCCTTCCTCGGTTATCTTGCAGTTGTATTCATATTTTGTCTGGTCTTTTGTCTCGAAAACGGTTGGTGCCGCTATTTCAGTGGTCATGCCTTCCACAGTGGGAGCAGTGCCCAGTTTCACTTCGAGCTTCACGCCTGTAGCACTGGTGCCCGTGTATCCGAGGTCGAAAGACACGACATAGTCGCCGGCGGGCATGTGTACAGGCACCGATATAAGCCAGTCGTCGCTCTCTTCTATGTCCTCAGCTTTGGGTGGCATACATGCACTGTAGTTGTTCACCGTTGCTATTTTCCAGCTTCTGTCGTCGTTGTTGACGTTGATGGATGTATATTGTTTCACAATGTCAACCACGTCGCTGTTCTTGCCAAGGTCGTGTGAGAACGGTGTCTCTATAGCGTTTTCCGGTGCTGCGTCTGCATACAAGGCTTGTGCAGCTGTTTTTACGATTGTTTTGGTAGTGGCAAAATGACTCTGACGGTTCATTTTTCTCAGATTTCCGTCTTGTGTACCTGTTGTTCTCTCGTAAGAAGTCTGCGCCTCAATGGTTAAAATACACCCGATGAGGGCAATGAAGACAAGTAATAGTTTTCTCATACAAAAACGTTTAATGGTTTATAATTGTAGCGGAAAAGGTTTCAAATAGTAATTATTTTGTGTTATTAATTATCAAAAAGGAAAATACAAATATATGAATTTAATAAATTCGTTTGTTAAAATACAAGTTAATAAAGGTTAATAAAAGGCGTTTGTTTTGTATGTAGCAGTAGCAGCTTGGTGTTTATTTGCTATTTGTGTTTGTATCGTCCACACATGACTGTCTTTATTTTTTATGAATGATACTTCTGGTTCGTTATTTTATCCTGACTTTTTTCTTGTGAAATAATGATGTGCATATATGTTTTTAACATGACATAATGAAATTGAATTGAAGTGGGAGGAACGGTGTGTTTTTTATGATTTGAAAATAAAAATACGGAATTGTGAAAATAATTGAATTTAGGGACGAAATAATTTATGTTTATTGTTGACATGATTTTATATAATCGCTATATTTGCATAATATAGGATTCGGCTCGGCAATATATGACATATGGCCGTAATAAAAGAGTGTTGGGCATATATGATGTTGTGGTCTGATTAGGTCTGGAGAGATTGATATAAACAGAAGATGTGCATGACCACGACATGGATCGTAAGGAAAAACAGATAAATTTTCTTAGAACTGACTTTTGACATATTGTCTGTATTGAGTGTATTATTAGATTAAGCGTGTGTAATAAAGTGGAAAACAATCATTAAATTTAGTAATTATGAAAGCAAAAAACAGATTATGTATAATAATGGTATTTGTTGCCGTATGTTTTATTTCGACAGTGGGTACTGTTGCCCAGACGGGAAACACCATAAATAAAGTGGCAAAGACTGTTAGCAAGTCAAGTTGGAAGGTTCCTGCAAGCGTCGGTGTTGTTAAATCGTTGTCGCAGACAGGAAGGTATTCAGTTGCTTCTCAAGCATCAAAGCTGAAAGGAAAAACAGGTGTAGTCAAAGGAACTGCTGCAACTTCAGTAACTCTGCCGGTTGTTAGTAAACCGAATATTCAGATGCCGCCGGATGTAGAGATAAACCAGATGAAGGCGTATGTAGAGAAAACGAAAAACCGTTTTCTGGGGTTCGCAAAGATAAGCAGTCAGAGTGTGGATACTGCTGATATGGAAGCTTTTCCCATGACTGAAGGACAGACAAGGATGGCCGAATATCTGGAAAACAAATTGCAAGGGATATGTAAGGGCAGTGATGCTGTGATAACACGCAGTACTGACCAGTATGTTTATGTGAAGATTCCTTCGAACATGAAGGGCAATAGTGTGCCTTCTGTGATGTTTATGGCTCATCTCGACGTGACGCCGGAGGCTCCCGGACAGAACATCAAGCCCATTGTGCATGAGAATTATGACGGCGGCGACATACAGTTGCCGGCAGGAATAGTGCTGAGTCCGGAGACTCCGCAAGGTGCTCATCTGAAGAATTGCAAGGGAATGACGATAATAACATCGGACGGTTCGACGCTTCTAGGGGCCGACGACAAGGCAGGTGTGACGATTCTGGTGGGATTGGCTGAGCTGCTGGTGAAGAACAAGAAGATAAAGCATGGTGATGTTTATATGGTGTTCTCGCAGAATGAGGACATCGGCCGTGCAGCATACCGTTTCGAGGCGAAGTATGTGGACGGCAGTCCGGACATTGTGATAGATGTGGATGGTAACATGCCCGACCGTTTTTCGGTAGAGAATTTCACTGCATCGATGATCACCTATCGTTTCCGCGGCCACGATGCCCATCCGGGTGAAGGATTTGTGAACAAATATGGCGACGCACTTACAGCTGCTTCTTATTTCATAGGACAGATAGATCCGGCCAAACATCCTTCTGCAAGCAAGGACAAGCAGGGATACATACACTGTTATTCGATGGTTCATCCGACGGATGAAGCAGGCAAAGAGATATCCGAGGATTATCTTGTGAAGGTGCGTTTGCGCTATTTCGACAAGAACGAGGGTGACACTCTGCGCCAGATGTTGCGCGATGCCGAAAGGCTTGCGGCTGAAGCTTATCCGTTTGTAAAAGTGGAAGCCGGACAGGAAACGGTGCAGTATGAGAACATTGCCTATACGATGTATCCAGGAACTGCCGACCTGATAGTGAAAAGTGCTGCCAGTGCCGGCATGACCATGAGCCCGAGCAGTGAGCGCGGCGGCACTACATCGGCCATGATGGCGGCAAAGGGATTGCGTGGAGGACCGTGCATATACAGCGCCCAGCAGGCTGCGCACAGTGTGTATGAATGGGTGTGCGTGGAAGACATGGTGAGGATGGTGCTTGTAACGACAGACATTGTGAAGAATGTGGCTGGGATGAAGAAGCAGTAATTTATATACAAATAACATAGTATGTGTATGTTATTATATTATTTACCATAATCTTTTGTTAAGATTATATGGATACAATTATCATCGGTTTTGATATTTGTATACCAAAAAAGAGGATGCACCGGAATTATTCATTCTGATGCATCCTCCAATGTTTTAGGATAATTACTTTACTTTATTTTATTTCAGAACACGGTTACCTTTGTAGCCTTGCCGTCAACGTTCACAACGTAGATTCCTTTGGCTGCTGGTATTGTGACGTTAGAGCCCTGACCGGTATATATCTGTGCGCCGTTCGCAGAGAATACCTTTATGTCGCTTACGGCCGGAGCTGTGACAACTATCTCGCCGTTTGCGGCATATACTTTCACGCCTTCAGGCAGAACGTTGCCTATGCAGTCCGGTACGTCTTCACCAACGGTGATGTTGTCCAACAGAATGTCGTGTGTAATGCCTGAAATACCTTTGAAGCTCAGTCTGACGTTCTTCTCACCCTTAAACTTGTCGAGAGATATTGAGTATTCCGTCCATCCTGCAGTCTCATTGCCGGAAACATATATCGGGCCTGAGACAGTTTCGTAAGCGCCGTTGTCTTTCGATGCTTCCACTACGATTGCGTCGGCGCTCTGTTCTCCTTCTGTCTGATATATGTAGAATTTGAGTGTAGGGTTGACGAGTGTGCTGAGGTCGATCTTCTCACTTGTGAATCTTACTTCATCGCCTTCGGCAAGAGTTGTTGAGAGGAATGCTGCGAAACCTCCGTCACCGTCCTGTGCTTCTACCGAAGGATATGACGGGCTGCTTGAACCTGTGCCCCATGCTGCGTCATAACCTTTCACTTTCTCGTTCATCCACTGGTGTGTGGCTGTACCTCCTGCAAACGATTCCTTGAACGGCACCGGATTTGCCTCGCCTACGAACAGCAGACCAGATGTTGTGAGGTCTCCGAATCCTGTTTCGTTATACGGTTGTACGAAATCCTGCCTTTGCTGCGTCTGCCACTTTTGCCTTGAATGTCACTTCCACCTCGTTGTCCGTATTGAAACGTATTGCCGGCAGATAGAGTATCTCAGGTATGTTGGGGTCGCCTTCCTGTGCGGCTGTGCATACCAGTGTTCCGTTTTCATACTTCCATCCGGCTCCGGCCTCTCCTGTTCCCGACGTTGTGAATCCGTCGAACGAACTTTCCTCGGCGAAGCTGTTGCTGTAAGGCAGTTCCAGTGCGTCGTTCGAACCATAGAAGTATTCGTATGTCAGCACCGACTCTGTGGCATATTCGCCCAGATAATCACGCCATACATAAGTGGTCTTTTTAGTGATGTTATCCTTGTCGTCGTATTCATATTCGTACTTGTACTTGTTCATCAGCGACCAGCTTCCCTCTTCTGATGTTTCCTCGTCGCCCCACGGATCGTATCCTCCGCTTGAATACATGTAGGTTTCTTTCAGGGTGATGTTGCCTTTGGCGTCGTATTCATAAATCTCCTTGTCGGTAGGAGTCTTCACATATTCGTAGCTTGAGAAGTTGAATGTGTAGCTGTTGCGCACCTTCTGCAGCACGTTCATGTTGTCGTCATATACATATTCGTTTATCTCGTACGGCTGTTCCTGCTCCATACCGTTGAGTTTCTTGTAGCGGTTCTCGGTTGCGGTGTTGCCTTCATATTTGTAAACGCATTTCTTGGCAAAATCCTTTTCCCAGTCGCTGGAACCCCATTCGTAGAACAACTGTTCTGACACGCGTCCAGTTTCGTCGTCGTATGTGGTTGTTGTCTTTGCACCTTCGATTGGCCGTCCGATGAAAGTCATCGATGAATGGTTCCATACATAGTTTTCCACCAGGTTGCAACGCTTCTGTGCGTCATAACCATAGTTCACCTTTTCCGAGTTGTCCATCACTGTAGGATCGGACGTGTTCGGTTTTGTTATTAATTTCTCAACAAGCAGACCATTGGCGTCATACGTGTAGTCGATACGCGAATTGATTTTTGTTCCGTCGTATTCCAACACGTGAGTCAGCACTTCGTCAGCGTTAATACTACAGAAACAGCTTAAAACTGTAGCTCCAACAAATAGTAATCTTTTACTCATAATTACATTGTTTTGTACGTTAATTAAGTTAAATTCGTTACAAAAGTACAAATTATGGGATAAAAAGCAAAGATTAAGGTATTTTTATTTAAAAAATATTTATTTCTGTTTTTTGTGTAAAATACCTTATGTTTGGTATTTATTTCCATGCATAATGTCTGATATTCAGATACATAGAGCAGGATGAAATTGTGCTTGAGAGCCTTTGTCAGGTGTATTGCGGTTATAAAATTTTTTCTGTGTTGTGTTTTCGGATGGTATGTTTGAGCCTGCTTTATTGTTGTTATGCCTGCGTTGCAATGTATGGAATACGGTGTGAAACAGGACTTTTTTGCCGGTGTGTCAGGCTCATGGCGGTTGCCGCTTGCCGTTGTCAGCAGCTCGTGCGGCACTGGTCGGTGGTCATGCCTGTTGTTCGGCTGAAGAAAAGACGGAAGCATCGCGCCGAGCCGTAGTGGAGCATCGACGCTATCTCGTCGTCCGATTTGTGTGAGTGCATGAGCAGATCGCGTGCCATGTCGAGGCGTTTCATCTCGGCATACTGGCCGAGGCACAGTCCCGTTTCCTCCTTCACCAGATCTTCCAGATAGGCTGCCGATGTGTCCGTGCGCTCAGCTATGTATTGCGCCTTCGGCAGTTCCTCGTGCTGACGTCCGTGCTGTGCGAAGAAGTCGTGTATGATGTGGTTGGTCTGTCTCAGTATTTTTCGGTTTCTGTCGGTACGCATTATGAACTGTCTGTTGTAGAAACGCCGGCAGTAGTCGAGCAGCAGACAGATGCGACGGCCTATTATGCCACAGCTGTATTCGTCGATGCATGTGCCCAACTCGGTCTTTATGTCGCCAAACAGTCTGTCCAGCGTACGTTCCTCACACTCCGACACGTGCAGTGCCTCGTCCGTCCTGTATCCGAAGAATCTGTATTCGCCCATGCTGCGTTCTATCTCGCTGCCGGCTGCCAGTTCTTTTCTGAATGTCACGATGGCCGCTCCCTCGGCCTTTGTATCACCGTTGAGGCAGATACGGTCGCCGGGACGGAAAAACAACACCGACGCATACGAGAAGTCACACCCCGTGTGTCCGTAACACGAGGTGCGGCAACAACAGCGGTTTTTTATCATCATCACCGTATAAAGATCTGTTGTTATCCCGTTTATTGCGTCCAGTTCGTCGGGCGACACCTCTGCAGTTCCGGCAAGCGGATGCATCATTCTCACACCCGGCAGACTGTTGCACTTCCTGCAGTACGCAGTTTCAGAGTCCTGACTCTTTGTGTACATCTGTTTTGTTGGCGTGTGGTATGTCAGACGTTTGTTTTTCTGTATTCGCTCGGTGTCAGTCCCGTAGCCTTCTTGAATATGCGGTTGAAGTGTTGTGGATACTGAAATCCTAGTTCGTATGAAATCTGGTTCACCGTCTTCTCAGTGCTCAGTATCAGTTCTTTGGCGTGGCCTATCAGCTTCGACTTGATGTATTCCTGCGCCGTTATGCCCGTTTCCTTCTTTATCATGTCGCCGAAGTAGTTGGGCGAAAGGAACACCTTGTCGGCAAAGTATTTCACCGTCGGCAGACCGTCCGTTATTGTGCGCTGTTCGCGGAAGTAGTCGTCGAGCAGACTCTCGAACTTCACTATCACGTTCTTGTTGCTCTGTGAGCGCGTGATGAACTGACGTTCATAGAAGCGCATGCAATAGTCGAGCAGCAGTTCTATGTTGCGCGAGATGAGTCGCCGGCTGTGCTTGTCCACCGGACGGCTTATTTCCATCTTTATTTTCTTCAGACAGTCGGTGAATATCTCCTTCTCCTCGTCAGACAGGTGCAGAGCCTCGTTGGACGAATAAGAAAAGAAAGAGTAGCGCCTGATGTTCTGTCCGAGCGACGTACCCTTTATGAGGTCGGGGTGGAACAGCAGTCCGAGCGCATCGAGCTTCATGCCCTCCGTGAATGTTGTCTCCACCACCTGTCCCGGGGCGAAACTTGTCACCGTGCCCTCCTGGTAGTCGTACGTCTGCCGGCCGTAGAGTATATCGCCGCACTTCAGGTTTTTCAGAAACAGTGAATACACTCCGTAGTTGAACATCATGTGTCCTACGGGTTGTTTTTCTGCCTCTGCCAGGCTCACCACACTTACGAGCGGATGCAGCGTTTCCAGTCCGAAGAGCTCGTTGTATTTCTCCACGCAGTCTATCTTGACGAAATCTTTCATAATGGCTTATGTTTTTGTGTTCAGACGGTTGTCTCCGTTCACAAATTTACTAATATTATTCTTTGCCTGTGAAATGATTTTCGCAAAAACCGTAAATAAGTTAACAAGCAGAGTAAAATGTGCACATCGCGGAGACTGCTGTGGTGCGTTAGAACTTATGAAATGCTGATAAAAAGGTGTGACTTTAAGTAATATTATAATGTGTTTTGTCTGAAAAAACATGTCTATTTTATTTTTTTACACTCACCTTTTGCTATATTTGTTGTAATCAGGTAGGTTTTATTTGACTATCAACAGATTGGATAAAACTCGCACGAGAACGGGCAATGGATAAGAAAAAGCCGGACTGTTCCGAACCGCCATATTTCTCATGCTTTCAAATAACTCTTTATCTCACTTGCAAAGATAACATTTCTTTCTGAAAAGGCCATATAAACGGCTGCAATCTTACGGAATAAAAACATATCGGGAAAAACGAGCATACCGTAGCCGAGTCCCCATAACCACAGGCAAAGGTAATTCGTGTTCTTCTCGTACAAGCAAGGCCAAGCCCTTCGGGTTCGTGGAAAAAATCATCCTCGCCCCGGAGGGCTTGCGGTATTTTTTCCCGAAGCCTTGCATGTACGGAACACGACCTTTTTAGGCCTGTAGTTATGGGAACTCCGGCCCCAGAAGCCGGACTAACAAAAAATCAAATGTTATGTTACAGGCAACAAAGAACAAGTACACGGTGGAAACACTCAAACCACTGAACATTCTGTACGATCATGAACACCGGCTGACACAGCAGGACGTGGATATGGCCAACGGCTATGTGGAACTGATAGAAAGGACACGCTCGGAAAAGACTCCACAGATAGGTGACAGACTCATCTATGTGGACAGATACGGGAAATATTACGGCAATGCCCTTATTGAAAACAATGATGAAGAGAGCGGTCGGATTTCCATCTGTGAAGAACCTTATATTCCCTTTGTATGGGAGCAGGACGCCAATATCCGGCTGAGCGTCAGCGGAGGGGCCTTCCACCATATTGACCCCAAGCAATTGAAATTCGTCAGATGGACGGAAGGTGCATTCAAGGACTGGGGAAACTGCGGAGCGTGTGCCAACGGTGCCGTCACATTCACGGCAAAAGTACCGTTATGGTCCTATTCCGAACCTGATCCGCTCTACGGTGATTTCACCACGGAAACATGGAGACAGTATTATTTGACCAAGGACACGGGTCCGGACGCACGCAACCTGTATCAGGGCTACGACATGGCTTTCAGGACCGAAGAGGACTTCCGGCAGTTCCTGAAGGACTATGAAGGAACCGTGTTCAAGGGCAACTGGGAAAACCAGATCGTACTCTGGTGTTTCCGACATGAAAACCGGTTCCTGCCGCAGCACGAATGGGACAAGATAGATGCCCCGGCCATGGAACGGCGTCTCAACTTCCATCCCGAACAGGTCAAGCTGGTCAAGGACATGGACAGCCACATCACCTACTGTTACCGTATCAAACCCGAAATTGACAATCTCTAAAACAATACAGTTATGCAGACAACAGCAACAAGAACAGCAGGCAGCCACACTGACCTGCTTACAGGTATCCTGAACGTGCAAGTAAGGAACGAGGACAAAATTACAGAACAGGACCGGCAGTATTGCCAGCTACAGCAGGACCAGCTCTACAGGACACTTGACCGTATCGACCGATGGTATGACATCTTCAAGGAAGAAGCGGAACGGTATCGGGAAATCAAGAGCTTCAAGTATGAGGATAACGGTAAGGTCTCCATACGGAATTTCTATTTCAACAACAGCGGGGAAGATGACTATACCCACAACGAATTCAAACCGTTTGACCTCATCAACGAGCTTGCGGACAACAACTGCAATGCCAACGCGAATTTCGCGAATCGCATCATTTCCTATTTCAACAGGACCTACAATGTAGATGTACCCATTCCTGTAATCGACGAGAAGGCCATGCGCATGGGATTCCGTCCGGTCTACCAGACTTACGTGGATATGGTCATTGAACACCTCGGCGGAAAAAGTTTCCGTGAGACCGCAGAGGAAGAACTGCTGGCCCGTTTCCTGAAAACGGTACAGCCTTCCCGCTGGAGCAAGGTGAAGCCCGAACTGAAAAAGGACAAGATAACTTTCCCTGACATCGTGTCCTGGGACAGCATCCATCTGGAATACCACCGGGAATATGAGTTCTCGTATGACTGCGGAAGGAAAGTGGACATTTTCTGCGAAGGTATCGCATACGGGGCAGATGATGTGATAAACGGTTCAAGCGGTATGGTCATCGGCCTTGACAGACGCGATGTGGATATAACCGAATGGTACAACCTCACCCTGAGCAACGCAGAACAGATCAAGTTCTACAAGAACGGACGCATCGACGTACGCTTCAAGGACAGTCAGGCCGCAGAGAACTGCTACAGAAGGCTACGGCTGGATGAAATCACACTCAGAGAAGAGTGATTCATGAAATACTTATTCAGACACCCCGTAAGACATCCTTGCGGGGTGTCTTCGTTTCCAACCATTAAAAAAGAAAAGACATGTATGCCATCATACCCCAACAGATTCCTCAGGACAGGCGTGCCGAGATCAACGAGAAAATCCTTTTCGCCATAGACTCCGGCAAGGACCTCGTTCCGAAGGAAAGCATCTACAACTGCTACACGGGAATTGGAGGACTGCACAACCTCAGGCAGGCGGATTTCACCAGCTACCATGAATACGCCGAGGCCAAGAAGGAATTCGAGATGGGACAGTTCTTCACCCCGCACGACATATGCCGAAGCATGGTGGAGACCCTTTCTCCGACATCGGCGGAAATGGTACTTGACATGTGCTGCGGCATGGGCAACTTCTTCAACCATCTGCCCAACCTGCACAATGCCTACGGATTCGACATTGACGGCAAGGCGGTGGCCGTTGCCAGATACCTCTACCCGGAAGCTCATATCGAGAAATGCGACATACAGCTGTACAATCCCGAACAGCGTTTCGACATCATTGTCGGAAATCCGCCCTTCAACCTGAAATTTGATTACAGGCTGTCGCAGGAATTCTACATGGACAAGGCTTATGACGTGCTCAACCCTGCCGGAATCCTGATGGTCATCGTCCCTCTCTCCTTCATGCAGAACGAGTTCTGGGAAAAGACACGCGTGGCGAAAATCAACTCGAATTTCTCCTTCATCGGCCAGACCAGGCTGGAACATTCAGCCTTCTCTACGGTGGGCGTGCAGAATTTCGCAACAAAAATCATGGTATTCCTCCGCCGTTCCCTCCATATTGAAATGCAGCCGTACAACGCGGAAGAGTTTGTCAGCATGGATGAGCTGAAGAAACGCATAGCCGAAATGCGGAAAATGAAACACCGGCTGCGCCTCCAGCTGATGCGGGAGTGCAACCATATAGACAAAGAAGAGCTGGAACAGTTCGAGTACAGGCTCGCCAAATACATGTACGAGCTGAAAGCCCATGCCGTGCTGAACAGGCATGTCGAAAAGGCGGAGGCGCTGGTGTCCAAATTCCGCAACCAGAAACCGCCGGAAAATGCCACCCGGGAACAGATAAAGGAATGGGAACGCAAGAAGCTGACCACCGGCAAGGTTCTCGGCATCATCCGCAGGTACATCACCTCGCAGAACGTGGTGCAGCGCAAGGAAGTGGCATTGGTGAAGACATCCTACGGCTTCAAGCTGAAGCAATATGCCCCGCGTCTGCTTGACAAGGTCACGCACAAGGCCGCAGGCATCAACGACCTCATACTCGGAAGGGCCGAACTCCCGATGCCGGAAAACGTCACAGAAAAGAACATGCGGCAGATCCGTGCCGCCAGTAAACTGATACGGCGCAAACAGAGGCAATACGAGACCCAGAATCTCCAGTTTGCGGAAATGCGGGAAGATGCCGGCCTGAAGGAATACCTGGACCGCACCACATTCATCAACAAGGACGGTGAAGTCTGCGAATTCACGGACTTGCAGAAACACGACCTGAACCTCGTGTTGCAGAAACGCTACGCCCTGCTGAACTGGCAGCAGGGTTCAGGCAAGACTGCCGCCGTCTATCACAGGGCGAAATACCTGCTCAAGTTCAGAAAGGCAAAGAACGTCATCATACTTGCCCCGGCCATCGCCACCAACATGACCTGGATACCGTTCCTTACCATAAACAAGGAACGCTTCCGTACAATACAGACCGCCGGCGACCTCAACAACATACCGGAAGGGACATTCCTTGTCGTCTCCACCTCCATGCTCCGGAAACTGAAAAGAGGACTGATGCGTTTCGTGAAACGCACTTCCGGCAAGCTGTGCCTTGTCTTCGACGAGTCGGACGAAATCACCAATCCCACATCGCAGCGTACAAGAAACATCCTGTGCATATTCAGGAGGCTCAGGTACAAGATCCTCGACACGGGAACAACCACCCGCAACAACATCGCGGAACTGTACAGCCAGTTCGAACTACTCTACAACAACTCCGTAAACATGATATGCTGGAGCCCGCAGGTCTACCACGAAAACAGGGACCACGAGATAGAGGAAGAGAACAACCCGGATTACGGAACACCGTTCCCCGCCTTCAGGGGGCATGTCCTTTTCCGTGCCTGCCACTGTCCGGGGAAAGCCACTGTATTCGGCATCGAGAAACAGAACCAGGACGTGTACAACAAGGACGAACTCTCCGAACTTATCGGCAAGACGGTCATCACGCGTAAATTCAGGGACTTCGCAGGAGAGAAATACCGGATACGGACACATACCGTCCGTCCCTCGGAAGGAGAACACGAGGTATACCGTGTCATCATCGAGGAATTCTGCCGCATCTGTGAGCTGTACTACAACAGCACGGGAGACACGAAAAAGGATGCAGGACTGAGACTCATGAGGCAGATCAAGCTGCTTATCAAAGCCTGTTCGGTACCTCACCTGATAGAGGGATACTACGGTGACAGTTATCCTTCCAAGACCCGCTATATTGAAAGGCTCATAAGGACAATACCGGGTAAGGTTGCCATCGGATGTACCACATTGGCGGCCTTCGACCTCTACGAGAGCTATATCCGGGAACATTTTCCCGACAGACCTGTATTTGTGGTCAAGGGAGATGTAGCCTTCAAGAAACGACAGAGCATCGTGACCGAATTCGACTCCACCATCAACGGCATCCTGATATGCACACAGCAGAGCCTGAGCAGCTCCGTGAACATACCTACCTGCAACGACGTGATACTGGAATCCCTGCAGTGGAACATCCCCCGTATGGAACAGTTCTACTTCCGTTTCATCCGTCTCGATTCCAAAGAAATGAAGGATGTCCACTACGTCACCTACGAAGATTCGGTCGAACAGAACCTGATGGCACTGGTACTGACCAAGGAGCGTCTGAACGAATTCATCAAGACCGGTGAGGTCAAGGAACAGTCAGAAATCTTCGAGGAGTTCGACATCACAATGTCTGTCATCGACAGCCTGCTCATCCGCACGCAGGACAGTGAAGGCAAAATACACATCAGCTGGGGAAGCCAGCGCATAACAGAATAAATATGAACCGTATGAAGAAGACCGGGAGTTCCATTCCCACCGACAAAGGTAAGCCGCGTCCCCATCGGCTGAGCAAGGTCAGGCCGCAGGCGGTTTTCAGGAAAATCATCCTCGCGGAGCTGCGGTATTTTCCCGAAAAACCCTGCACAGCCGGGACACGGCACCTTGTCGAGGTCGGTGGAATGGAATCCCCGGCATCCACATACATAAAAGACAAGTAATATGGATCTGAACAATGCAGAGATTGCCGTGACCACACAGCATCTCATTGACATAAAGGATTACAGGGACTACTGGCTGCACCTGTCCGACTACAGCGACATGGGCGAGTTCCTGAGTGCCTGTTCCGACCTGTTTCCCGGGGAAAAGGAACCGGAATACCGGTATCCGAAATGGGAAAACATTCCGGACACACTGATCAGCCGTGAATGGCTCTGTCCCAACTTCTTCGAGATCAGGGATGCCCTTGAAAGGCTCGAAGAGGAAGAAACGGAGTTTTTCATAAGCTGGAGCAGAAGTTACGGATATGACATCACCACGGATGACCCGCACATGATGGTATCACACTACCATGACCTGTACGGGGATACCGTCACGGAAACGGAAGAAGACGCGGACACGGGAGAAGATGCCCTGATATACACGGGCGTATCAAGCTACTACTGCGACATGCTTCCATTCCGTTACGAAATATTTGATGACAATTATGACTAAAAGACAAAAGATATGGAAATCAACTTCAAAGGACCTGTAATGCCTATCGACCCATACTCGCAGCTGGCATTCGTGGAAATACTGAACATACTACTGACGGCGGGACACATCGTGGACGTGAACCGCTTCCTCATAAGCAGGAATGTCAATCCGCAGTTCGGCTCACTGTCAGGCTATTTCAGATGGTCGTTCGCCGGAGACCATTTTACCCTCTGGCAACGCACGGACTACAATTCAACGCTGTGTTTTAACCACAGGATACTCGATCTGCCTTTCGGTGTCCTGGCAGCAAAAGACAGCGGGAAAGACAAGGAAACGGCAAACTGAAAATGAAACGATATGGAAACTACGATAAAAATACCCAACCGGGAAATCGCGCTCGCGGCATTTGACAGGCTCCGCCGGGAAAAAAGGAAGGATGCCGCACTGAGACTGGCCGGGTGTATGCTCAGAGGGACATACATATCCCTCGGCATCGGTGATACCGACTGGGAAATAGACACCGCACTGCACAAATGCGGCGGTGAGCCTAAAACCGGATACGGTCATATGGCACATTTCCACTTCGACGGCAAAACGGAAATGGAAACAGAGAAATATGAAAGGCTCAAGTAAGAGAACGAATGACAAGGGAGCGGCCGAAAGGTCGCTCTTCTCATTTATAAACGACATGTACGGGAAACAGAATCCTGCCGTACACAGGTAACAGAAATGGAAGAACAGGAAAGACTGACAACAGAAATGGAAGAACAGGAAAGACTGACAATGGAATTCGTGAAATCGCTCATGGACAAGTCCTACACGCTGGTATGGGTGGACTACAACGACAATCTCGACAACTGCCGTGACACCATCCAGAAGTGTCTGGAAGAAAAGAGCTGTGAAAGCCTGTGGGAGAAAGTGGACGAATGGTACAATGACGCGGAATGGGAAGCTGTCCGTGAAATCGTCTCAAAGCTGAAGGATGAATGTATCCGTTTCCATGATTTCGGGGAAGAGGAAGTGGACAAGTTCTTTCAAGAACACGAAGACGAAATCAGGGAAGAAATCTATGACAGAAACGACTCTGACACGCTGAAAGAACTTCTCAAAAACACGGATGACATCCCCGTGTGTGTCGAGATGCTGTCAAACTACGACTGCATCAATTCCAACTGGCTGGAATCGCAGGAAGGATACCGGTACAAGGAATCCTATTTCGGGGATATGATAGACGCGCTGAACCTCAATCCAGCCAAAGTGAAGAAAATGCTGGTGGAGAAAGGCTACACGGTATATGGCCGGTTCCCCGACAAAAAATACAGGGACGGCAAGGAACAGGTATCCTATGAACAGTTCTACCATGAACTCATCAACTCCTGCTGCGGTGCCAACCTGCTGACCTATATCGGCAAGGTAAGCCTGCAGGAACTTTATGATGCCGGATTCTCGCTTGGGGAAGTCATTATTCCCAAAGGCAACTGCTGCGGCATCTTCAGCTCCATGTACGGCGGTGGAAGCCTCCTGGAAATGGAACTCCTGAAAGATGTCAGACTGAAACTGGAAGTCAGGGACTATCACGGATTCCGCTTCCGTCTTGACAGCGAGAACTCAAAATATGAATGCTCCATCAAGCATGTGTACGGGGTATGCGATTCCTTCTTCGGAGAAAAGATAGGTCTTGTTGCTTCATAAATCAAGTATGGTCAATTAAAGATATCAAATCATGGAAAAGAAATATGCAATCATCCTATTCAAGGGAAAAGAATACCTGTGCGGACACGAAGACGGCTGCCATTACGATGTGTCCTGCCCGATGAGGACATTCACTGAAGGAGAAGACGACTTCAAAATTCAGGAATCCGGGAAAAACCGGTCTGAAAGGACATTCCGGTACCATGGAAAGGAATTCAGGCTTGTCACCGGCTTCTACCCGAACGGATGGCCGGTTCTGAGTCTGGAATCACCGGACAACGGGGAACTATACACGGTACTTACCGTCAATCTGGAAGACTCCCCGGCATTCGGGATTCCCGACCAGGCATTCATTGACATAAACAACAATCCGGAAGCGATGGAATTCCTCATAAGGAACAGCCTTGCCGAAGACACGGGATACAGACGCAAAAGCGGATGGGTGGAATACCCGATGGCCAAACTGAACCTGGCTGAACTGTACCGGTTGTCACCGGAATCGTTCGAGAACCAAGAATAAGAATCAACAATAGAAATCATTAACCAAATCATAGGAATTATGGCAAAGTACGATGTAAGAGTAAGGTACGCCTTCGAGGGTACCTACAAGGTCGTGGCGGAAGACCGCGACGAGGCGGAAAGAATTGTAACGGAAGACTGCGGTCTGGTATTGGGCGGAAACATCCACACTACCCGCGATGATGACGAGGTGACAGACTGGAGATTCAGCAGTCACCCTGACATGCAGATCCTTTCTTTCAGGGAACGGGTTGGCAAAGGCAAGGTCAGATACACGTCCATGTGTTTCAGCGACAGGATTGAAGAACTGCGTAAGGACATAATCGGAGCCATCAGGGAGCTGCTTGATACGCACGGACTGAAAGAAATCTCATTCTGTGACAGCAATGACGATCCGGTATGGGTCATCTGGTTCGGGAAAAACGGCGATCCATATGAATGCCGGGTAACGAAGCTTAAAGTTACGGAGGATAGTATGACAGTAATCGCATTGGAGAAGGAAAGCGGGGACGAAGTGGCCTGCTACACTCCCTACGACCTTGGAGCCAGCAACATTGATTGGCTTAATCAAATGTACGAAGCAGTAAGGCTTCAACTTGAAAATACAAAAGGAAACTCTTGAAACAAAAGACAATATGGCAACAAAAATCAATATGGACAGATACGTCTGGGAAGGATGGACTGTCGGAGCGTTCATCAGGGAACTGGCCCCGCAGGTGGAAATGATCATGAGCGGGCAAAGCTGGAGGGAACCTTTCAGGAACAAACAGGAACTGGCGGACTGGTGCAGGGACAACCAGCCCTATTACAAGAAAAGGATCCCTGAAGTGAACAGCTACTTTGCAAGGATGTATAACCTTAAATAAAAACAACATTATGAAATATCAAGCGGAAAATGCAGTCTCCAGCTTCTTCTATTACATGTGGAATGCCTGGTGCGAGGAAGAATGTAAAGTCGTGTACGGGGACATGTACCGTCATTTCTGGGAAAAATGGAGTCTGATGACGGACAAGGGTATATTCGGGGCAGCCGAACGGTTCTATGCGGAACTGACAGACCGTTACAGGGAAAAACTGGTGGAACGGGCCGTCAGCCTGTATGACGGCAAAGCCAGGCGCAAACATCCGGACGATTCCGAAATCAAGGTGTGCAGTGATTGCGGTTCAACAGAGATTGAAATCCAGGCATGGGTGGATGTAAACACGAATGAATACCATAGTGACGTGGACGATGACATCTGGTGTTCCCGGTGCGAGGACAATGTGGAGACCTGCTCCAAACAATCCTTTCTGGAAAAGATGCAGGAATGGTGGAAATCCAACAGCACCGATAACCTTGAATACCTGACCGGATTCAAGACATCCGATTTCCCTTCAGCCAATTCCGGACAGACATTCGCCGAGGCCGCCGACGAATGGTGGAACGACAAGAACTATGACGAGAAGAGGAACATATACCTGACAAATAACTAAAGACAACGGCTATGGCACGGAATATCATTGACCTGATCTGCAACTCATGCAGTTGCGGCAAGGAAGAGGCACAGGAATATTTGGACGACGAGATAAGGAACCTGCAGGAACTTCAGGCAGACAACGACCTGAGAGGCGAAGACTTCGAAATCGCGTGCAGCAACCTCGGACTCGACCAGGACTGGCAGATATATTTCATCAACCGTCTTGCAGGACTTTAATATCTACAACTATGACTTATTTTCAGAACATACAATCACTGGCGGACCTGAAAAAGGAATACCGCCGTCTGGCAATGCTTCACCACCCGGACAAGGGTGGTGATACTGCCCTCATGCAGCAGGTGAACACCGAATTCGGAAAGCTGTTCGAGGTCTGGAAAGACAAGCCCTGCGTTTCCACAGCCCCGACAGGCTACGAACACGACTTTCAGGGTGCCACCGCAAAGGAATACACCGAATACGTGTACAATGAATACCGCTGGAAAGGGCGCAACTACAACGGGCAGTCCGCGCCGGAAATCACGGAACTGGTCAGGGCATGGCTCAAGGAGACCTATCCGAGATACACCTTCTCGGTCCGCAAGGACGGATACAGCTCAATCCTTATCCGACTGATGAAAGCGGACTTCGAGGCTTTCACCAGAGAATCCGGCAAGGTACAGGGAGACATCAACCACTACAACATCCAGGCATCGGACAGTCTGACCGACCGGGCCAAGGAGGTGATGACAAACGTCAGGGACTTTGTCATGTCGTACAACTTTGATGAAAGCGACCCCATGACGGACTATTTCCACACCAACTTCTACCTAACGCTCGGAATCGGCAGCTACAGACAGCCGTACCGGATGGAACTGCCGAAGATTACGGGAAAAGACAGTCCTGAAGTGTTCAGGTATCCTGAAGGACCTGCACACAAGGCTATGCGACAGGCACTGGGCAAGGCGCGTTTCGGCTTCATCGAGAGCCGGAAGCATATCGGGGAAATGATACTCGGAGAAGACTTTTACGGCTCACAGGGAGAACATTATTTCTGGCCCAAGGAGTATTCAAGCGCGAAGACGGCACAGAAACGCATCGGAAAACTGGAGGCAGCCGGAATGCACTGCGAACTGACAGGCTGCAACGGCGGATACATACGCCTGCTCGGATATACTCCGGAGACGGAAAGCAGTCTGGAACGGGAAAGGCAGGAATATGCCACGGCATACCGGAAGTGGGTGTCAGAACACGGCATATCCCCAAATACGGGAACAGTACACCAGAACATTTCAAATCCAATCAGACAGATACAATTATGACAAACAGGGAAATCATCAGAGAACTGAAACGCCGCGGCTACAGCCGGGCGGACATTGATACGGACAGTAGAGCCGCAAAGACTTTCTACACCTACCGTGGCGGGCTTCATATCAACGGTACGGAAGATCTGTCATTCCATATCGTACCGCCACAGGACAGTCTCGGACTGGGACGGTTTGCAATATGCGCCACCCGTAACGGGGGAAGCTCACAGCTGGGGACAGACCAAGCCCCGTTCTTTTTCCGGTGGCTGTTCGCCTTCCTCAAAGGTGAGAGAAAAGAGAATGAGATAATAGATGGAATATGTACCGACAGAAAAACAGAATAGAAATATGAAAGCAAAAGTATTGAAATACAAGTTTGACGGCAACACCATCGTTGCCCCATACATGGAACTTGAACCGTATGCGGAGAATGTATTCATCTCGCTGGCAAGAAAAAACGAATACGGAAACGAAAGTGAAGACAGTTTCCATGTAATCTGCAAGATAGGTGATATCCATTTTTCCTGCGGACAGTATTCACGCAGAATCCTTGACAAGGAGGGTCACCGGGAAGAAGCGGCAGCCTATTGCAAGAACTGGATTGAAAACATCCTGAAGGATGCGGAGGATGGAAAAATCATCCCCCTCTTGTCTGTCCATGTATTCAATGCCCTCGGTCTTGACTCCACTCCCTTGGTACAGGCCCGTGAGACGTATGCAAAAAGGCAGGAAGAAAAGCGTCTGGAACGGAAAAGAAAAGAAGAACAGGAAAGAAAGGAGAAAGAATCCCGATGGCATCAACAACTCGACGAAAACAAACGGAAATTCCTGAACGGTGAGAAAATAACGGCAGAAATGTTTCTTGAAATCACAGGAAGGGACGGCTTTGACATCCATATCAGAACCAAAGGGACATTCAACCGACATGTAACAGCAATCGACCGGAACGGAACCGTCAGTTTCAGAAAATACAAAGGCCGCCGTACTCCCGACTTTACCGGATGTCATAAGGCTGTAACAGACTATCTTGCATTCCTTGCCGAAGATGAAATCAGCCAATAAAATCCAAAGCGGTAACAGCCATCCTATGCAACTGTTACCGCTATTATCAGGACATATCAGGATTTACAGCTTCCTGTTCAGTATCATCGCCAAGGGATAGATAAACTGGTTATAGACCTTGAGCTTCTTCAGATCCAGCACATACCCTGCATAGGGATTGGTACAGTCCGAATAGAAAAACACATCGGTAAAACCCGCATGTTCCTTTATGATTTCACCTTCCAGGGGAATCTCGTCCACATCAAACTCTTCCAGAGGCAGTTCCTCCAGGCGGGCATGTTCCCCATTGCCCAATACATTGAGGTTACGGTTGAACAGCACGTATCCTCGTTTACTGTAATCCACGCGCATACCATACGGACGCTCCACAAGGAAAGCATCCGCAGCTTTCTTTATATAATCTTCCATGATTTTTCAAATTAGGATTTGCAAAAGTACACCATTCCTTTGTCAAAGACGAACAAATCAATGGGTTTCTCACCGACATGCCTGCAAGAAAATACAACGACACACAACCTGTATATTTTATTTTCCTCCCTGCAAAGGTAGTCCCGTGTCCAACGTACCCGGACAAGGTCAGGCCCCTGCGGGGTTGGCTGAAAGAAAATCATCCTCGCCGATGGCTGCGGTATTTTCTTTCGCCAAACCTTGCGGGTACGGCCACGGGACAGTCAGGCAGGCGAGAAATAAAAAATACCGGCTCCCGGAGCCGGACGTGTTTAACAGATAAAATACAATGAGTCATGAAAATCCTGAATGAAGAACATTTCCAGAATGTAAAACGCTATGCCGAATCCATCGGTGACACCTCACTCCAGAACTGTCTGGACCGACTGAAGAGCTGGGAAGACAATCCCGACCATCCAAGCGAAATTTCGCTCTACTATGACCATGCTCCTTATTCGTTCGGTTTCACACAACGCTATCCCGACGGAAGCATCGGCATTGTAGGCGGGCTGCTCTATCACGGCATACCGGACCGCTCTTTCGCCGTAACGCTGCAACCGTTCCACGGATGGCAGATACATACCTGAAAAATAACAGACAATCATAGTATTAACTTTATAAAATTCAAGATTATGGAAGCAATGGCAGTATTGGAAAAACAACAGCAGTTTGATTTTCAGAACAACGGAATCGAAGTAATGAACCTTGAAACTCTCCAGCGTACCTACAAGGAGAATGATATCTACGGCAAGCCTGTCCAGGGCATCTATCATTACCAAGTCCTGCAGCGTATGATGGGCATTTGCGAGAAGTATAATCTCGATTACGAGGTGGAGGAAATTTTCGCCGCCCAGAACAGAAACAAGACACAGCCGGGAGTGAGCATTCTCCCGCAGGTGGAACAGACACACGGTGAAAAGGCAGTGGAAGCCCACATCCTCCGACGCATCTTCGCGACTATCCGAATCAAAGACTGGGAAACGGATGAGCTGACAACTACGCTGGTCGTCGCTTACCATCAGGACGGTATACAGGCGGCCATCGGCCCATGCGTGAAGATATGCCATAACCAGTGTATCCTCTCGCCGGAAAGGAGCATCTGCAACTATGGAAAGAACAAGGTGACAACGGAAGGTGTATTCGAGACGGTGGACGGATGGCTGGCCAATTTCGAAGTGAACATGAACGAGGACATTGCACGCATTCAGCGGCTGAAACGCAGAATCGTCTCACTGGAAGAAGTGTATATGTATATCGGTCTGCTGACAGCATTGCGTGTCTCCCATGATAGTTCGGACAGGAACCTGTCATCCTCCGTGGAAACCTACCCACTGAACCAGAGCCAGATTTCCATCTTCACGGAAGAGGTGCTGAAACTCGTCCGCGAAAAGGGACAGATTACCGCTTGGGACTTGTATAACGTAGCAACTGAGATATATAAGCCGGGCAGAACGGATTTCCCGGCCCTGATTCCACAGAACGGAGCCATGGCGGAACTCCTGCTTTCCCGTCTGCCCGCAGAGGTGGAAATACAGGATGCCGTTCTGGTAGGTTAATTCTAACTAATCACAACTGCTATTTGGAAAAACAATATGTAAGCAAGGGAGAACCTGATGGTTATATGCCGTCGGATTCTCCCTTATTTATTCCTCCATATACACGATTCTTCCGAAATCCGATTTTTGAGCTCGTGGACTTCCAGTAAAGATATCGGGTTCTATGAAAATCCTTCGTTACAAAAGATTATCCATTAAATCATAATCTCATCATCATATGCTTTTACCAATGTAACGTGCAGCTTTTTTGATTATGGAAGTGATGACAGTGTTTTTTTAGGGAATTATACCCCCATTTTTATATCAACCCATGTATTAAAATATAGATTAAAGGCTATTAAGTTATAAGTTTCTCTGGGATAATTCATTGGATATATCCGATTTTACTAATTTTGCATTTCATCCACTATTATTGGTTATTTCGATTAATTGTGGATTAAAGAATACGACATTTTATACCGAAGTAACAATGTTAATACATAAAATTCAGAATCTCATCATTTTACTGATAACTATTGTGGTATCAGTCGCCTGCGACAGAAACACTCCAATATTGGGGCAGATGGATATGGCCGAGAATTTTTTGAGTTCCAAACCAGATTCAGCCCTTACTATATTGGAAAGCATTCCGGTTACAAATATTAGAGGCAAAAAGGTCGCAGCCAGGTATGCGTTACTTAAATCCATGGCATTAGATAAGAACTATATTGATACAACAACCTTCGATGTTCTTCAACCGGCTATTGATTATTATATAAAGAATGGTTCTCCTGACGAGAAACTTCGGACATATTATTATCAAGGCAGGATATATCAGAATCAGGGCGATGATGATTCCGCCATGCAATCCTTCTTGAATGGCCGTGATTTGAAACAAGTGGTGACTGATTCGTTACTACTGGCTCATACCTTGGTAGCACAAGGTACTTTGTATATCAAACAGTATAAGATTAATGAGTTTGTTCAGAATAATATTGAAGCTGCAAGATTGTATGGCGCCATAGGAAAAGACATTTTTGAAATCAAGAGTTATACAAATGCGCTTGATGGTTATGTGATGTTGAATAACCAATCAATGGCTGACAGTCTTCTATCTATTTGCATACCGTTGGTGCAAAAGAATCCTGAAGGAGAAGTATATCTTTTCACTTCTTTACTATCTTATACAATAGAATTCTGTTCTCCTGATGATCTCAAAGCCTTTTTAGATGAATATCAGGATTGGGAACTTTCCAAAGATGAAACTATGAATTTCGCCCGAGGATATTCAAAAATTGGAGAATACGACAAAGCCTTGAATATTCTTGCAGAGATAAGTCCTGCTGCGTTCACCATGGATTCGTTAAAATATGTTTCGGTGAAAATCGAAATTTTGGAGAAGCAAGGGAAGTATGAACAAGCTTTTAATTTGTATAAGGATTATTCTGCCATATTTGAGCGTTATCAAAGCAAATTGCTTTCACAGGATCTGCTGTTTTCTGATAAAAAACATCAGCTTGAAATTGAAAACATCCGGAACATTCAAAACAGGGACAGAATCATTTGGGCAGTGCTTTGTGGTATATTCGCATTGACCATATTTGTTGGCTGGTTGTATTACCAAGCATACCGCAGTAAAACCAAGCGCATTCTTGCTGAGAAAGAGAATGCGAACCTTAAGCTGGAACAAGATAACCTACGCAAAGAAAAAGAAAAGGTTGAACTTGAACGTGACAAGAAAATTCTGGAAACAGAAAACCTTAAATTAGAAATTGCTCGATTAGAAAGTGAACGTGATAATTTGAAAGAATTGCAAAGTGAGCTATCAGAACTTGCGAGGCCAATACAAGATGTCATCAAGATTAGACTGGATATGCTCAACGGCTTATTGGCGAAAGAGATAAGCAATAATGAGAGCTATGCAGAGCCATATAATAAGTGGATTGAGACTGTCCGTAATGACAAAAAGAAGTTCATGGACTCAACCCGTCTTGCTTTTTCTGCATCGCATCCCAAATTTATGGAATATCTCGAACAACATGGATTGTCCACCGATGAAATAAATTATCTGTGTTTGTATGCAATCGGATTACGCGGTAAGGAAGTTGGAGAATATATCCAAATAAAACGGCACTACATTATAAGCCATGAAATCCGTAAGAAACTGGGTATAGACGAGCATGAGACTAATATTGGTCTTTATATTCGTCGGCAGATGAAAAAATTCGAGAAATAAAATCAGAAGCGTAAGTCTGAAATTTGTTGTGACGTCGTCTTTATCGCAAGGACGACGTTTTTTATATGTTGGGAGCAATTGTTATCCTGAATTCTTGTAAAAGTAAATACACCTTTGGGGATAGTTCGTAAAACTTTTAAGGGCATTGTAAAACTTCTCATTGTTTGCTTGTTGTAAATTATTAAATATCAATAAAATAAAATTCTATGCGTAAAACTTTGCCTTTGGCTGAAAACTTCATTTGCTGTAAATTCGCTACAAAAAATAACATATTACTTCAATAAACACAAGATTAATGAGACATCTCAGATTTATCCTTTGGATTGCTATATTGCTTAGTTATGGTCAAACTGTAAATGCGCAAATTCGTATTTATGGTAAAATCGTAGATACCGATCAGAAACCGATTGCGGGAGTGAGCTGTTTGCTTTTGAATCTTTCCGATTCCATGCAAATTGCCGGAACAGCCAGTGATTTGGAAGGACGTTTTGAATTGGAAGCGCAAGAGGATAAAGAATATATCCTACAATTATCATTTATTGGATATGAGAAGAAAAGCCAAATCTGTAAATCCGGTAATTTGGGAAATATAATGCTTAACGAAGATGCAATGCTTCTTGACGAAGTGGTTATTACTCCGCAAATCCTGAATACTTTCGGAAACAAAAATCAATTGACACTGAGCGAAACTGCCAAGAAAGTAGGCAACAATGCTCTGGATGCTATCAGTAGCCTGCCGCAATTCAAGACAGACATCAGTAGTGATGCTCTGGTGACAGTAGACAATAAAAGTATTCTTGTGCTGATAGATGGCATGAGACGTTCTTCACGTGAACTGAAAATGCTCAAAGCTGATGAAATCAAGAATATTCAATATTACAGCAATCCTCCTGCAAGGTATGCACATGAAAACATTGGTGCCGTCATTGATGTGAAAACAAAGAAAAAAGTCGATAAACTATATAGTCTATATCTTGACACAAAGAATGGAATAACAACGGGATATGGTACAAATATGCTCTCAATGGCATATGTGGACTCTTTGAATATGGTTACAGCAGCTTATTTCATAGACTATCGTGCACTGAACGACAATAGGATGAACAATACCTATTCGTATGCCGAAAAAACAAATGAATATAGAGGACTACCTGGTAGCTATAACGGTCAATATCATATTGGTCAGCTCGCCTATCAGCGTTACCAAGGCAAGAATCTTTTCAATGCCAAAGTTGAATACCGCAAATCACCCGGCAAACAAGAATACAAACAAGAGCTGGTGGGGCAAAACGATAATTCTACAACCAACAGCCGTAGTCTCCAAAGCGACTATTCATCTGTTTCTGCCGACCTCTACTACATGTATATGTTCAATCAGAACAGAAATTTATCTGTAAATGTATTGAACACTTACTATCATTCAAACTCGGATAATATTTTGGCAAGCAACGAAGGCGGATACTCTTTTGAGAACCATATAGACAACAAATCCTATTCTTTAATAGCGGAAGTTCTGTATAGCGATAAATTATGGAACGGTGATTTTAATTTGGGAGCCTATTACCAATATAAAAATCTGGATCAAAAATACAATCTAACTGAAAACACAACAATTGACACACATAAAGAATATGTATATACCGATTATAGTAATGCTATAGGCAAATTTTCATATAACATTGGTCTTGGATTGGAAAACAATCATTATAAGACTGCGACAAACGATAATTTCAATTATTTGGTATTCCGTCCCTCATTGGTCTTGAATGTTCAATATAACAAACACTCAGCAATGAGGCTTACTGCCTCCATTAACTCATCTGTTCCTAATGTCGGAGATTTGACCAATAGTATTTTTACAATTGATGAACATTTCTATTCACAAGGAAATACGACACTTAAACCATATTATTACTATTACACAAACCTTAATTACCAATATGCTTCTGACGATGGGAAATTTTATATCACCCCATCAGTAACCTATTCGTATTATCCGAATAAGAATATGCCGGTATTGTTTACCGACGGTGACGATATTATTCTCAAGGTAGCAAATATTGATGATATTCACAGCATAGGAGCATCTTTGTCGTTAAACTACAAGCCCGTCAATTGGTTTGTCATCCAGCCATTCTATAACTATGAATACTCAACATACAAGACATATAATCAAATAGTAAACCATAACCTACATAATGCAGGTATCAGTATTCAGTTCCTGCCCAAAAACTGGCAGATTATATGGAACGGCAACATTCCTATGACATTGGTCGATGGTGATATATATACTCGTATGGGATTCAATATGAGTGCTTCAGTGCTTTACAAATTCAAGTCTATGTCAGTGGGAATGGAATATATTTACAATCCGTATCCATCAAAAATCTATGCAGACATAAAAGGATTCAGCTACTCGGAAGAAACCAGATGGAACAACTTCAAGAATCTTGTATCTCTGAAGTTCACCTACTATTTCTCTAAAGGTAAATCCCGTGGCCATGCAGGAAAGCGTATCAGTAATTCAGATAAAGATTCTGGATTGATAAACATTAATACTGCAAAATAATTTGACATGACATTTCTTTTGTTTAACTAATGTATGTCATCAACCGTATTAATTAAATATAAAGACAAGAGCCAGACCATCACCGGAGGCATAAGATACCCGTTCTATGATTCATGGAAACAGGTTACATCCGTATCAGGGACACCGCTTCTGCAACGTACAGAAACCGAAAGAATCATCAACAACGTCAATATGGTGTATATAAACCTTGTTTACAACTTCTCATTCGGCAAGGCCAGGTCAGGCGTGAAACTGAAGATGCAGAATAAAGATAAAGATTCAGGAATACTGAACAGAAATTATTGATAGGCCTCAAGAAAAGGAAAAAGGGAGAACCTGACGGAAATACACCGAAAGATTCTCCATTATTTTATTCCTCTATGTACACAATCTTTCCAAAATCCGATTTCTGAGCCCGTGGACTTCCTGTGAGAATATCTGGTTCCATAATTATCTTTCGTTCCACAAGTATATCCATCATATCCCACATGATTTCATGGTATAGGATAACTTTGGCCAAATTCTCGTTACTTAACTGATATGCTTCCATGAATTCGTAGGAGTGACGGTTTACGCACGATGCCAGTTTGACCACTATCTCATCACAGATTCTTACCAATGCATCCTGACTATCTTCCTTGATTATGGGAATGAGGGGATACCCCTTTTTATCTGCAAGTCCCCATTCCTCGCTTTTTTCCAGCAAGTCTTTGCTGATGATTTTTTTATTCTGTGCATATTCATCTGTAAATCGTACAATCGTTTTCGTGTCAAGCCAATATTCTAATGAGTCAGACCAAGTTTGATGAAACGCATTAAAGCTGTTTGTACCGCAAAAGCTATGAGGACGTTTGTCATACAATGCCCAAAACGCCCCGTCCCAGGTAGCATGAGTCGCCACACTGTCACGAGCCGGAAGTGCCTTTCCCCAGATTTTTCCATCGAGGACATATGAAAAGACAAGACTATAAGCATTCTTTCCCAATTTCCGTTTCTTTAGTTCCGTCATAAATGCAGACCAATCGTTTTCCGTCTCCTTGAAAGCGTTTTGTGCAATGGAACGGCTCAAAGTACGTATGGATTTGGTCTGTTCTTCGCTGAAGATGGGCATGATGGTATGCAATACATTATTCTTACTCTCGATTAATCCCCCAATATGTAGAAATAAAATCTGGCTGTAGGTAAATGGGATTCCTGTAGCTTTCAGTTCCTTGATACTCATAGGTGTTCGTAAAGTGTAAAGCAATTCCCAGTTATTGTCGATTTTCGCATATTGCGAAGGATGGTAAGAGTCGTATGAGCAATAGGCCATAGTCTCCCAGTCTTTGTAAGGACGGATTTTTTCTGTTGATTGTCCGAAAACAGACATACTCATCAACAAACAACATACGGTAATAAATAATTTCATATAACTTACTTTAGATATTTATATTTGTAAAGTTACATATTATGAATCAGAAATCACATTTGCTACAAATATTTTTCTTTGCAATCAAAAACGAATTCCTTTTATTCAAAGTTAATAAACAAGGGAAAACCAATCGGCTCAATGACGGAAGATTCCCCCTTATTCTTTTACTCTTCAAAGAGCAGCAGATATTCCACCTTCTTTCTCCGCTTTGAACATCCTTGTCTCTTTAATATACACCATTTTGTATCCCATAAATTATAATCGAATAAAAAAACTTGAATATTCACTATCAGAATAGAAAAGCATGATAAATTCCGCATCTGAACAAGCTGATTTTATGAGTTATATTTTTGATATATAAAAGTTATTATTTAACTTTAACGAAACAATCATTCAAGAATACTCAATATGAAAAAATTTATTTATTCAACAGTATTATTATTAGCACTAACTTCAGTTAAAGCAAAGGCGCAAACCTTCATGGATCAAATACACTTTGAGGTCACATCAGGGGCTGGTATTGAAAATAAAGGTATAACCCCTATCGACTTTTCATTTAAGACTCATGTTGAATTTGTTTCTATTTCATATCTTTTTGTTACGGCAGAAGATAATGTTTCACTTTATAATAATGATGGAATTAAAACATATTATAATGGTGTCAGTATAGGTGGAGGATTGGGAGTAAAACTACTCAACAACATAAAAGGCAATCATGCCCTTGATATTAGGGCAAAAGCTTTAAGTAGCGTCGGCAATCCCACATGGAAACGTACGTCATATGATTTATCTTTAGCCTGGTATATCAGATCAACCAGATTCTCACCGATAGTAGAACTTGGGTATAGATACATTGATTCTCACACAAGTGGTATTGATAATTGCGGAAATGTTTTCTTGTCCATTGGATTCAGATACTAATTGGAATTAGCTGTCATATAACTAAACTTTGAAGTGGGCCTTGAAAGTTTATATCAAGCTTTCGAGACCCACTTCAGTAATTTTCTATTCTTTTACTCTTCAAAGAGCAGCATATATTCTACCTTCCTTCTCCGTTCAATGCTCGGCACTACCTTGCCTTTGTAACACCGGAAAGAAATGTACTCCTTATAGATATTTCTGTCACCTGCCTCCAGTTTCCTGACAAGAGTACTCTTGGGAATCTTTTTACTGCCTAAAAGCCGGTACGGACCGACATTATAGGCAAGCGTGGCCAGTAGCAGTTATCCAAACCAAAATATTATCCCAACTTGACTTTTTACTATATTGAATATCAGTAAATTGTTATATTTTGGTAGCAGATAATAAAGAGTGATTGTTCCATTATTCAAGAACAGTCACTCATTTATTACTAAGTATTATCTCAATCCAAGAACTGTTGCTAATGAATCTTTATTTCTGATTTTCTTATATTTCTTTTCAACGCCTAAAGTCAGATTGTCTTCCATAGAGCATAAAGCTTGTATCATTTGTTCTGATGAAACTCCTACGTATTTCATTGTCGTTTCAATGCTCTCATGCCCCAATAGTTTTTGTATCTGCGCCAAGTTTACACCGTCTTCCAACCAATGGGTAGCCCGTGCATGCCGAAAACTATGGCAATGAAAATCTACAGGAATTTCAAGTAGCCCCTGAGACGCAATCCTAACATACATTTTCAACCGCTTGCTAATCGCTTCTGAAGTGATTTTTTTGTTTGCATGGCCATATATGGGGAAAAATACAAAATCAGAAGGTAACGGATTTGCCGGATGGAACAACTTCACATAATGTCTCAGTATTCTTACCATGCTGTTCAACAAATAAATGGTACGTTGTTTATTCCCTTTACCCAAAACAAGAATGTAACCTTTCGTTTCATCCAGGTGCAGTGCCGACAGCCTCAATGATAATATTTCATCTATTCTTGTTCCGGTACTATATAGAAGATTGAACAAGGCAAAATCCCTCTTACCTATCAATGTACGTGTATTGATGCTTGCAAAAATCCGTTTGATTGTATCTTTTGTGATTACTTCCACTTGTTTTTTAGGTTGCTGCATTCTTTTTATTTCAGCGGCATCACAATCATATTTTATGAATTGGATTTTCTTGTGCGCAAGGAAACGGAGGAAATTTTTCAATATGGAGAGGCGATGATTGCATGTTTGCGGGCTGCATTTTCTTACTTCTTTCAGCCACGCAATCCATTCTTCAATCCAGTCCTTACGGAAGCATTCCCCACAAAGGGTATTTGATGTGACTCCTTTTGAGGATTCAAGGAAGTCTATATAGATTCCCATTCCCTCTCCGTATGATTTTAAAGCGTTATGGCTCAGATTCCTTATACACGGAAGATAGACCGTATGCCACTCATGGATGGCATCGGCGATAATTGAATGTTCTGCTTTAGTCTTCATATTCAAAATAGTCGTTTAAATCAGGCAAAAGTTCTTCATACCCACATCCTGTCAGATTTTCCAACTGGTGTGCAAACAGCGGTACAAGCCTGTAATAATATAATGTGTTTTGAATGTAACGGTGTCCCATGGAACGGCTGAGATATAAGAGTTTGTCCATCCATTCAATGCCGCAGTGATCCCAACCGTTTATGTTCACGACCGCATAGTGACTGCGAAAATCATATGCTCTTGCGTGTGCCGTACTGACTTTCTTCCATACTTTCTTAAAACTTGCCGTTACCCATTCTCCGGAATATGGTTTGTCATACTCGTTAGGAAAGAATGTCTTTCTTCCGGGCATGAGATTTTCCATTTTGACATTATACATCTGCAATAGCGACCACATGGATTCGTGCAAGGCAACCCGATGTTCATCTATGCTCTTTGTGTATCTTATATTTATAACACCGGATTGCAAGTCTACGTCTTCTACTCTGAGCAGACGGGCTTCTGTTGTACGCATCCCTGTACTGTACAAAAGTCGGAAAAAGACCGGAACTTCCACTTTCATAAGCGCAGCCCTCATGTCACGGCAATTTATTGGAGGTTCGAGATTGTCCGCTTCATTAAAGAATCTTGCAAGCTCTTCTGGAGTAAACGGATGTGGTTCGAATGATGTGACATTGACTCTTGGAATGGTGGATGGAAGAGGAATATTTACAAAACCACGGCTATTCGCATATTTCAGAAATCCTCTGACACCTACAATTCTGTTATTGCATGACTTTGCGGATTCCGTTTTTTTCTTCTTGCAATAATCAAGGACAATTTCTTCTGTAAGAACTTCGGCTGACGGATAATTTTGAGCGCAGAAGTCATTGAAACGGCGAATCTTGTCCATTGTCCGCCTACTGAATTTCCCAGAAGCTCTTTTGTAAAGTTCATATTTCTTGACTATATGGGATATTGCGGAATAAGAGTATGGCTGTTCTGAAACAGGAATACGCTTTGGCTTAGGTGTGTATTTTATATCCGGAGGATATGATGGCAATTTGAACGGTGCCCCATATTTCGACCGGATATAACGGATGAAGCGCCTCAAAATAATGCATCTGTTACGGTTTGTATAATAGCTTTCCTTATCTGTCCTTGATGCCCATCCGGAGATAATATCATCCGACAGCACTCCGCCATGATTCATACAGTACTTGGCGAAAGAGTTCAGGTATATGCGGGTTATATAGTCACATTTTCCGATACCGGAGATGAAATTGACATATTCAGACATCAAATCTGCAAATTGGGGTAGATGTGAATCTGTTTTCATTCGAACAACTCCTTTCTTATTGGATAACATTCAATATTGATTCCGCATTCTCTCAGATGAGGGATGTCAGCATCTATATATGGGACTATAGATGAAGAACAGATATGTCCTAAAATATGGCTGATGACCCTAATCTCGGTACCTTTACCAAGTAATTTAGAGGCGAGGTTGTGCCGAAATACGCTGACTCCACGCCCGGATTCACCTTTTCTAAGGTTTAGTTTCTCAAAGACTGTATTGACAATGGTGCCGATACTTTTGTTCTCCAACCTTTCTGTCGTATTCTTCTTGTTGGAAAACAGATACACGGATCCGGCCTCATTGTCCCGTTCATTCCGTATGTAATCAAACAATGAGTTTCCAACATGGGGAAGAAGGGGCAACACTATCGGATTACCGGTCTTTTCCTGGACGAAGCTGACTCGTTCCTTCTTCCAATCTATGTCTGTCAATTTCAAGTTGGCAATGTCACATCCTCTTATGCCAGTATATAAAGCCAATGAAACTATAGCTTTTTCCCTGAAAGTCAAAATATTGTTAGAGTCTGACAAAGCATTTTTTATCACATTGATTTCATCATCCTTAAGATAGTTGAAGTTTTTCCTTTCATATTTCAAATCAGGGAAATAACCTAATACTTTTTTCATGTCGTATAAATCCCCCAACTCTTTAAGGGCTGACGCTATGTGACCGCAATATGTCCTTGAACGCTTTTGCTGTTCTTCTTTAAGGAAAAAGGACAAAACATGTTCTTCTTTGATTTCATCCAATGAAGAGACGTGGAACTTTTGCATCTCAAAAAGGAACATTGTAACGGCATCGGTTTCCATTTTTACTGTGGACTTCTTTTTATGTTCTGCGGCACGCTTCCGATAAATGTCTATAACTTTCCGAAAACTGGGGTTAAGCATATTATACCTGGAAGGATAGCATAACGGAACAAAGGACTTCTTGTCCGGGTAGTGCCCAAATTCATCATATGCTTGGATAGTACGTAAATGCATCATCCTAAGATCCAATGTCGCTTTTGTATATCCCCTTGTACGGATAAACTTTTCTGCAAACTGTTCATACGAATGAAAACATCCTTCATGTTCAAAAAGAAGTCTTAAAACAAATTTTACTCCTTTGATGTACTGAATGTCATAACCACGGGAAACGAGGTTGTCCAGTAACTTCTTCTGGCTTAATTTTAACTGTGCTATATTCATATTCTTCCTATTGGCTTTAGTGCCATTAGCAAAGATATAGGAATGTATTATCCAAACCTATTCATCCTATAACAGAATGATTTACAGAATAAAAAACTATATTTTTAGGATAATGCTGGGGTTTGGATAACTCCTGTTATCCGAAATTTCGGATAACAAAAGAGAGTCCTTTCCGAATTGCCTGAACATGGCGCAGAACTTGCGCAAATCCTTCCTGAGAAGTTCATCAGCCTGTTGCCTTGTCATTGTATGGGCAGAATACTTTTCCCCGGGTTGCAGGCAATGACCCCAACCTACATAGGGGTAATGCCGGGAAGAATGCCAGCCCTCAAACTGCTTGATGCACTCAACCGCAAGGCTGAACCTGTCCTGTTTCTCCTTTACCGGATTCTCCGCCCACAACGGTATGCTCCCGAAGCAGGCAATGGCGAAAAACGCCGCAAACAACTTTGCTCTTATTCCCATAGGCAGGTCAGGTTCATTGTGATACGATGACGACAGGCAGTTCCTTGCCGCCGGAAGTAACCACGGTATCCTCGTCCTTCGTCTCGTTGTTGAAGTCAAATGTGAGTTGGAACACCTGTCTCGGCTCGCTGTTGTCCTCAAAATAGATGTCAATGCTCTGCTGGTCCTCACACTCGGAAGTGTAATAAAGGCGGAACACCTCCCTGTCCAGAGGATAACGGTCGTTGGGCAGCAGCACCATCCCGTCGTCCATGCGCAGCTTGCCTTTGCCATCCGGCTGGAAATAGCGGATGGTATATCGGGCATCAGAGAACCGTCCTTCCCGTTTCAGTTCACAACGGATTTCCACGGTTTCACCCTTCACAATACGTGTGGGAACCGGCATCGTCTCCACCGTAAAGGGATAGGACTGCTGCACGTCAAGGTCATCGCTGCACGAGGTCAGTATACCGAAGGTCAGGCCCATCAGGGCGCATACAAGGGCATACAGCCCATTTCTGTTCATATTAGGTTTCATATTCATTTCTTGTTTTAACGGTTTATAAAAAAATTACTGTTCAGGCGGAAAATTGCTTTCCAGGTATTCGTTCAGGTCCTTGCATCCGGCATACAGGTCGGAACAGTCGTCAATCCTGTCACCGTAGCGTTTCCGGAGGACGGCCAGCGTCCTTCTTCCGGCATCGTCATTGTCCAGGTAGCACCGGATCTTCCCGTAATTGTCCAGATAAGGAAACGAGCGTTCAAGCAGGGAGACCGAATTGAGGACCAAATAATCCTCACCGCGGCTGATGCCGAGTACCTTCCATGAAAGAAAGTCGATGAAGCCCTCAAACAGGTTGCAGGTAAGCGAGCCATTGCGGATAACCGAAATATCCTTGGGCGGCAGACACCATTTCATGAATCTGGTCCGAAGCTCATAGCCTCCGCCCATATTCCTGAAACCTACGGCGAAATACCGCTTGCCGTACAGACGGAACCGTACTTCCTCGCACTCCGTACGGGCGATTTCGGCGGGAATGCCGCGTCCCTTCAGATAGCCGAGCAGGACATTACAGTGCAAGGGACCGCAAACCACCTCCTCAAAGCGGGAAGGCTCCTTGCGCCTTTCTGTCCTGACACTTTCCTTTTCTCTTTTCTGTCCGGCATATTCAGGTATTGTTCCTCCATATACTCCGGCGATGAACCTCGCCTGCGCCATGAAGCCGTCACTTCCTGAAAGTTCCCCCGCAAGGGTGAAGATGTCGCCTCCATGCCCGGTACCGAAGTCATGCCATACACCCTTACGGGTATTCACATGGAACGAAGGTGCCCTTTCCTCACGGCACGGGGAGAGATACCAGCATTCGTCGCCATGCCTTCTTACGGGCTCATGTCCCAGACGGGACAGGAATTCCTCAATGGGAATGCCTCTTATCATCTCTATATCCATAGGCGTCTAATTGATGATGAAACGGACTCCAAGCCCGAACTGTGTCGTGAACTTTCCCAAAGAACTGCCCCATAGCACTCGTTCGCGCACATGGGCAAGCAGCACGATACGGTCCGTCACATAGCTTTCCAGCTCCAGCGTCAGGGCTCCGCCATAGACAAAGGCATCCCGGTGGGAAAGCATGGAACCGTCATACAGAACCTTCTCTCCCCAGTTCAACGTCTCATATCCCACCAGGGCGGAACCGCCGACAGAGAGGAAGAATATCTTCGCCGGGTCGGACAGGAACTTCAGGTAATAACCGCCCTCGGCCGTAAACTGGGCCCGTGGAACGGAAGTCCCGCGATAGCCGTAGTTCTTCAGCAGGTATTCCACGCCAGCCACCCAATGGTTGGCCCTTTTCGTATAGCCCGACACGGCAAACCCCGTGTACCAGTCAACCGGAGATTGCAGGCTTCCGGCAAAGCCTCCCCTGAGTTCCACGCCCTTCATTCCGGGAAGGTAACGCTGGGCGTATGCCTGCCCCGATGACAGGGCAAGCGATACGCATACGGCAAAAAGAAACAGATACTTCTTCATGGTCATTTCACTTTAAGTTCATTGATAACCCTCGCTCTCACGATATCCTCACTCTCCACGGTGAAGGTCTGATGACGGCCTCCGCTCTTCTCGTGCATCTCCACCACCAGCATCTTGTCGGCGGGAATGGTGAACTTGTCAAAGACAAAGACGGTACGCTCGTCCTTCTTTCCGGCAACAGCCGTGGCATAGTTGTAGGCACGCAGCGGAAATATCACCTGTTCCTGAATGGCCGTGCGCTTGAGTACCTTCTTGTCCACGATCTTGAACGTCACGAAATCCACCTCATAAGGCACGTTCGACGTGTTCTTCACCTGGGTATGGAAATAGAGCAGCCCGTTGTGGGTATGGAGTCCGCGCAGCAGGTACTGGATGCCGAACGCCTTGCTTCCGATATGCTTGATGTGGCGTCTGTTATCCTTGTGGATGGCCTTGGAAATAAGGTGTACCAGCTTGGGCGACTCGCTGCCGAGTTCCTTCAGGTAGATGTCAAGGGCATTGTTCGGGCGGTTCACCTCGCTGCCGTCATGAATAAAATCGGCCATCTCGATGTTGAGCAGCAGAGGCTCGTCGGCATACTTCACATTGAAGGTGTAGAAACTTCCGCTTTCGGTAATCACCGACATGTTGGTCTCCTCACGGAAGTTCTTTCTGGTAGCCTTTACCCTGATTACATTCTCTGAACCGTCCGCCTTGCCCGCAATCAGATTCGGAGAACCGAGATCCACGTAACGGACAGCCGAGGGAAAGATGATATGGGTCGTCTTGTCATACGTCACTTCCAGACCGTAAGGCGGAATCATCCGGTCAAAGGAGAGCTTTCTGGACAGCCCGTGATAGAGGTCGCCGTCCTCCTGCTGCGGATAGATATCCGCCTTCAGGGTCAAATCGTTTACGGCCGTGGTATCAGCCGACTGTGCATGTGCACTTGCAACGCCGCCTGCGAGGGCAAGCATCAAAAGAATCTTTTTCATGTCTTTACTGTTTTAATGGGTTATTGATTGTTGTTCTGATAAAGCATCAGTCCGTAGCCTGATTTGAGGTGTACCTTCTCCTCGCGCATCTTTTTGGAGATGTACTGCGACACGCCCTGTATGGCCCCTCGTCCAAGCTCGGAGAGAAGCTGGTCGCCTGCCGACTGGTTGGTGATGGAGATGGTCGTGCCGAGATTCTGTCCCATGTTGGCGGCCACTTCCCTTACCGCATTCGCCTCCGTCGAACCGGGAATGAATATCCCGTCCTGTCCGTCACTGTCCAGCACGGTCAGTTCCACGGGAATGACATTGCCGTCATATTCGACCTGCAGGATTTCAATGCCAAGCCGCTCGCCCTGGATACGTCCCTCACCGGTCAGCAGGGTATTGCGGGGAAGCACATGTCTTCCCACACGCATGGCCTCCAGCAGCCTGAGACGCACGCTTTGTCCGCTGATAATGGTCTGGTCGCCATGCACGCAGGCCCGTATGGTATTCCTCGCCATCTGTGTCCCGGCACTGCCCACAGCCGTATGGAAGCCGATATCCGCACCGGAAAGCAGTCTTGCGAACTGTACCGAATCGGTAAGAGGCTGAGGAAGGGACGACACGACCGGAGAGGACACCAGCCCGACGGGAACGGCTTTCGCCTTCCTCTCCCTTGAGGGACTTTCCGTCTCCTGACTGTCCGCTGTTCCCGTGCTGCCGCCCGAAGGCATATATTTGGCGGCAAGCTCATAGGACTTCTCCAGCAGAGCCACCTGTTCCTCGTAGCTCGGTCCGGCCGTCTGCGCTGCGGCAGCCTGTCTGAGCTGTTCCACCTCTGCTTTCAGGGCTTCCTTTTCCGGGTCTTCCTCAGGACTCTCGTAAAAACTGCCGAGAGTGGCGTTGATGTCGTTGTAAGCCGAGGCTGAAGAGGCGAAGGCTCCCGTCCTGCCGTTTCCTCCTGAATGGTACGCACGGCTTTCATTTTCACTTGCAATGTCCTGCGCCGGTTCTGTTTCCGGGACATTATCCTGTCTGTGTCCATCGGTCAGGGCGGAGAAGTCGGCCAGCGTACGCTTCTTCTCCTCCTGCCGGCGAATCATGTCTGCCTGCTCATAGGCAGCCATCTTGTCCGCCTCTATACCCGTACCTTTCGGATCGGGAAGTTCGGCATTGAAGCCCGTCTTCCTTTCCGCCTCCTGCCTCTCTTTCTCGGACGGGGCGAAAATTAACCACATGCACCCGAGGAACAGCAGGAACATGCCTGTGAAAACCAGATATTTCCTGATTTTCTGCTTCTGTTTCAATTTTTCTGCATCTGTACTCATAATCTTACTTGTTGAACTGGTTAAAAAACTCTTCCATCTCACGGACTTTCATATCGGAGAGGGTATCCGCAGGCACAAAGTCGGGAACCTCAAGCGGGGTTATCCTGATGATGTCCTGCCGGGCATCCTCCCGTCCGATGTCATAAATCGCACGGAAAATCATGTAGAAATTCACCAATGCGAAAAGGGAAACCATCACGATGACGGCGATTGCCCTCTGACGGGGTGTGAGTCTGTCACAAAGGCCGCGCAGCCTGCCCCCGATACATTCCTTGAACTTTACATACATTTTTCTCATACATACATTGTTTTATCTGTCATACATTCTGATATCCCTGTTCTCCAGCACGTGGAACCCTTCCAGGATGAACCCGTGCGGATTGTTGTCACTGCGGGTGGAATTCCGCAACCTGCCATGCGTGACAAGGCTGCGTTCCGTCACGCTCTTCTCACGGATGATGAAAAGGCGTGCGTATGTCATGACATCATACGGATAGGTGTTGAAGTCGCATTTCACGCTGTCTATCTCGATACGCTGGCTGACATTGCCCGAAATTATTCTATTGTAATAACCCTGTTCGGCCAGATCCCCGTAATGAGAATAGGCGGAACGGTCACTCAGGAACATGGCACGCTGCACGTTCCCCTCGATGGCACTCTTGTCAGGGGCCAGCGTGAAGAACAGCTCATGGAAACGTCTGACATGTTCCCTTGCCTCTACGGGACGGTTCTGCTCCAGGTCCTGCGAGAGGGCGAGCATGAGCGACTTCCCCTCATCCAACACATAGATCTTCTGGCGCTGGGCTTCGGCAAAACTGTATGCCTTCCACACGGAATAACCCACAAGCAGGGTGCAGACACCCAGATAGACTATTCCGAACAGGCGCAGATGCCGGAAGCTGGTCTCGATATTTTTCAATGATTTGAATTCCATTCTTATTCGTTTTATGATTGTTACTTGATTAGTCTTCCGGCCACATTTCCTACAGTAGCACCTGCGGCACCGCCCACAATGGAGCCTGTCTTGGAAGCAGCCTGATTCACGTTCTTGCCGTAATTTCCTGCTCCTCCACCGGCCTGCACGATCCAGTTGGCCACGGTCGGAATCGTGAAATACCCGATGATGCCGATAATCAGGAACGTGATGTACACGGCATTGGAACTGTCCGGAATGAAGTTGGGGTCGGACAGCTGCTCGATGTCCCTCTGAAGCATCAGGGTCTGTATGCGTGCCAGCACGCTGCTGAAAAGATCGGAGACGGGCAGCCACAGATAGATGCTGATATAGCGGACAAACCATTGGCTCAACGAGGCCTGAAAGCCGTCCCAGCACGAAATGGCAAAGGAAATCGGTCCGAGAATGGAAAGGACAATCAGGAAGAATGTCCTTAGCGTGTCCACTACAAGCGCGGCCGCATTGAACATCAGTTCCAGCAGCTCACGGAAAAAATTCTGCACGGACTTCTTCATGTTGTACATGGCACGGTCCACATACATACCGCAAGCCTCGATAGCGTCCAGAGCTCCCAGTTCATCCAGTTTGTTGTCAAAAGCCTCCTTGTCCACCAGGTAGGCCGTCTCGGGATTCCTCCGCATCGCCTCAATCTCCAGCTTGTCCTTCTGCTGCCGATACTCATTCATGTCAAAGGTCTGCGTCTCCAGAATCCTGTGCGTTCCGGTCACGACGGGTGACAAAATGCTGTTGAGCGTACCCAGCACGATGGTCGGAAAAAACATGATGCAGATACCCAGGGCAAACGGACGCAGCAAAGGGAACACGTCAATAGGTTCGACCCTGGCCAGTGACTGCCAGACACGATACGCCACATAAAAGAGGGCTCCCAATCCGGCAAGGCCCTTGGCCACGCCGGTCATCTGCGAACAGAGCGGCATCATGTCCGTGTACAGACTTTGCAGAATCTGGTGCAGATTGTCAAAATTCACAGCCAACAATACCATAAGCAATCCTCCTTGAAATTACCAGTAGCGTTCGTTGGGTGAACCGTACAGGGCCATCACACGGTCAAGATCATTCTGTTTCTTGGCACGCAGGTACGACACGCCGATGTTCTTGTTGGTATAGTACTGCACCAGACTGCGGTATTGCAGCATGTCGGTATAACAGCGGTCGATGATGTCCATACGTTCCTTGTCGTTCATCGAAAGGCCGTTCTCGTTGACCACCGTCTTCAGGTCCGTCAGCAGATTGGCACTCTCCTCCAGCAGCTTCGTGTAGCCGAGGGCGATGGCACTCAGTTCCTCGGGGGTGAAATAAGGGTCACTGAGCATACGCTCATAACTGGTCACATAGATTTCCGTGATGTCGCCGACCATCAGGATGGTCTGCTGCACCTTGCGGGCATCGCGTACCAGATTCTTGACCTTCCGTAGGCCGTCATAATACTCCTTGCCCTGCTGGTAAATCTTTACCGTCTCCTGAAAATTCTTGACCATGTTGCTTGCCGTCGAGGACGTGTGCACGATATTCTTGGCGGCATTGATGATGCCCTGGGCAAGATTCCCGGGGTCGGTCACTACCCATTGGGCGTGTGCCCTGCCTGCCGAAAGGAGGCAGATACAGCATAAGGCTGTCAGAATTCTTTTCTTCATGTCGTTAATCTTTAATGGTTGATAAATCTTTTCCGTTAGTTCAGAGTCCCATCTTGCGGCCTTTCGGCTTAGGACGGACGTTGATGTGCGGTTTTCTCCGCAGTGTTGTTTCCGAAGAGACCGTGCGGGCAGGCCTGATATTCCTGAAGAACTCGTCCGCATAGGGACGTCTGCCGGTCATCCTGACAAATCGGGCATCCAGTTCCCGGTAAGCCTTCTCCGCCTGTTTCCGTATCACATCCTCCGGACTGCTCCTGTCAATGCCGTATTTCACGAGAAAATCCGGGCGGATATGTATCGGGTCATGTACGGAACCCGGCGAGGCGGCAATACTGCCCAGCCTCTCCAGTTCCCCGTTCAGCTTGTCAAGGTATTCAGCCGGAGGACGGGGACATACACTTTCAAAAATCTTCTCCACCGCGTGTGTCAGTCTTGCATCCACCTCCAGAATGTCGGGTACTTCCCCCGTCTGCCTCTTCCGCAGGTATTCGTCAGGAGCCATCCCTTCAAGCTGATGGAACAGACGGTAATCCTCCGTGAGCCCGTAATAGTCCTGTATGGAAAGAGGAATATTCCATCCCTGCATCAGGGACCAGTAGAGGGATGACACGACCTCACGGCGTTTGCTTTCATTAGATTCCAGATCGCTATACATAAATTCAGAAGTTTAATGGGTTGATAAATGATTTCACTTTTTCCTCTTGCTCTCGGCCAGCTGCTTGATTGCCAGCTCGATATTGCCACCCAGCTTCCGGGTAAGCCGCATTACTTCAAGCTTTTCCGTCTCCTCGGTCGTGTAGGTGCAGTACTCTTCCGGCGAGACCTCGGTGGCATAAACCGCTGACTGTGTTCCGCCAAGACCTATCCACACTTCCTTGTACTTGCGGGACGGGCTGTTGGCCATGTTGATGGAGAGAATCTGGGCACGTTCCTTGTCGGTCAGACCCAGCAGGGACTGGATTTCATCGAACTTGTTGACATACTTCCTCTGGTCCAACAAAATCTTGCAGTCGCTGTTGTTGATGATGGTTCCCTTGACGATGGGTGACGAAATGATGTCTTCCACCTCCTGGGTAACGACAACAGCCTCTCCGAAAAACTTTCGGACGGTCTTGAAAAGGTAGCGGATATAGTTGCTCATATTGGCGGATGCCAATGCCTTCCAACATTCCTCAATAAGAATCATCTTTCGGATACCTTTCAACTTTCGCATCTTGCTGATGAAAGTTTCCATGATGATGATGGTGACAATCGGAAGCAGCACCTTGTTGTCACGAATATTGTCCAGCTCGAAGACAATGAAGCGTTTGCCAAGCAAATCAAGCTGTCTGTCGGAATTCAACAGGAAGTCATACTCGCCACCCTTGTAATAAGGTTCCAGCACATTCAGGAACCCCCACACGTCAAAATCCTTCTCCCGTGTACGCTTGGTCTTCAGGATTTCCTGAAATTCGTCTCGGATGAACTCATAGAAGGTATTGAAGGACGGAACTACGGTACTGTCCGTGCGTATCTTCTCCAGAAAGAGATTGACCGCGTTGGAGAGTGCCACCTCCTCGGCACGTGTCGGCGGCTCGTCGTCACGTTTCCACAGGGTAAGGATAAGCGTCTTGATGGACTCCTTCTTTTCGATGTCAAACACACCGTCCTCCACGTAGAAAGGATTGAAGGCTATCGGATCGCTCTCCTCATAGGTGAAATAGATGCCGTCCTCGCCATGCGTGCGTGCATGGATAAGGCTGCACAGTCCCTGATAGGAATTTCCCGTGTCCACCAGCAGCACATGCGCTCCCTGTTCGTAATACTGGCGCACCATGTGGTTGGTGAAAAAAGACTTTCCGCTGCCCGAAGGTCCGAGGATGAACTTGTTGCGGTTGGTAATCGTACCGTTCTTCATCGGAAGGTCGGAAATGTCCAGATGGACAGGCTTTCCGGTCAGACGGTCCACCATGCGGATGCCGAACGGCGAGAGCGAATCCTTGTAGGAAGTTTCCCCGATGAACAGGCACAGGGCCTGCTCGATGAAGGTGTAGAAGCTTTCCTCAGACGGAAAATCACCGGCATTGCCGGGAATGGCCGCCCAGAAGAGTGTCGGCACATCGACCGTGTTATGGTGGGGCTTGGCCTCCATCAGGGCAATCTGGCTGCCCACATCATTCTTGATACGCTTCAGCTTCTCGCGGTCATCGCTCCATGCAAAGACATTGCAGTGCGCACGGATGGAAGTGAGTCCCTTGCTGTGCGCCTCGTTCAGATACTCCTCAATCCATTCACGGTTGATCTGGTTGGAACGGCTGTAACGGGACAGCGAGTGCATGTTGCGGGCGGTCTGCTCGAACTTTCGCAGGTTCTCCGCCGAATCATCTATGAAGAGATACTGGTTCACGATATGGTTGCACGTGAGCAGTATCCCTATCGGCGCAGCAAAGGAGAGGCGGCAATCGCTGCGGTCCGTGGACAGCCGTTCATAACGGCTGTCCGTACCCACGGATGACGGCAAATCCTCAGTTTCAGAAAGGGTATGCAGGCAGAGCACATTGTCGCCGACCTTCATTTCCCCGGCTCCGAGAGTGATGTCCTGCAGGCTGGTCGTATTTTCCTGCGAAAGCGAAAAATACTTTTCGATAATGCCCGCGGAGGTTTCCGTACCGGTAATCTCTTCGTCCGTCAGCCTGACCATGCGGAGCAGACCGCTGTCGTTCACGATACGCTCGAACTGCCCGCAACATTCCAGAAAGCGTGCGACGGTATCCTTGTCCTGCATCTCCTTGGGGATGATAAACCCGCGCGTGAGGGCATTGAAACTGCTTGTCGTGCGGCTGTGTTCCTTAGTGGTCTTAGTCAGGAACAGATAGCAGGTATGGTTCAGGTACGGCCGTTCGTTGAAATGCCTTTCAAAGCTTCGGCTGAGGAAACTCAGGTCATCCCGGCAGATGTCAGGTCTGTAACCCTCCTCGATGAAGATATCCTGCTTGTGGACGATGCTGTAGTTCGGTAGAACCCGGACTGCCTTCGCCCATGTGGAATGGAGGGCCTCGTACTCGGCGCGTGTCAGCGTGAACACTTCCGGCAGCTCCACCCTGTAGGCCACGGTAATGTCGGCATCCTTGCTGATGATGCACCCGTGCTCGACGGCCATCAGCGGAAACCGGCTTTCCAGTGTGGCGGCTTTCATTACATTTCTCATACATTACGTTTTTTCGGGGTTGGACAAATCAACCGGAGAAAACCTTTCCGGCTGATGATGTAGCGGGGATGGCGGCGCAGCGCCTGCAATTTCATCAGTCCCCATTCACCGTATTTCGCGTTCAGGCGGAAAGTCACCCAGACAAGCACCGAAGCGCAGATGACACCGAAGCCGATACATACCCACTGGTCGATGCCTGCCATGTACATGATGACAAACAGGACGAACAGGGCGAGCAGTCCGCCGGCGAAGATGAACAGGTACTGGCTTTTCAGCCCCTTGAACTCAGGGCTGCGGCCGATTCCCTTGTTGATAGGATACTCCGCCATAATCAGAGGAAGAATGAACGTAAGATTGTGGCGGCTACGATTAAAAAGATGCAGGCGCCGAACCAGCTGGCTGCCGTCTTGGAGGTGTCGGGATCTCCCGAGGAAAACTTGGAATAGACCTTCACGCCTCCGATAAGGCCGACCACGGCTCCGATGGCATAAATCAGTTTGGTTCCCGGATCGAAATAGGAAGTGACCATGTTGGTGGCTTCAGTGATACCGCTGATACCATTACCCTGGGCGAAAGCCCCTGTCGTTGCAAGCAGCATCATGGCTGCAAAAAAGAATCTTTTTTTCATGTGTCGAAACTTTTAATTGGTGAGACAAAAAATGATTTCGACCACGAATATATAATGCTTAACTCATTGATTTACAACATTGACGATGCGTGACATCGGGTGTCATTACGTTACATCGGCAGGGGAATTCCGACGACGAAAAACAATGGAAAAACGGCCTTTGATTCTTCCGGCAAAGGTAGCCCGTGCCTTTACGGAATCTGCAAGGCAGGCCGTTCCGGTTGTCCTGGAGAAAATCATCCTCGCTGCGCTTGCGGTATTTTCTCCCGACAAGCCTTGCAGTATCCAGGCACGGGACAGAAAAGCCTGCAAGAAATCAAACTCCGGCATATACCGGAAACATGTAGAACAAAAAACAGAACATCATGAAACAGGAAGAAAAAAAGGTAGCGGCATTCACGGGACACCGGAAGCAAAGACTGATGCAGGAAAACAAGGACTACCGGAACCTCAGCGAACAAATCAGGGGAAAGGTCATAATTATGATAAAAAACCTCTATGAAGAAGGTTTCAGAGAATTTTATTCGGGCATGGCAGAAGGGTTCGACATGATAGCGGCTGAAGCTGTCCTGCAACTGAAAGAACAATATGAGGATATGACACTGGTGACTGCTATCCCTTTCAGAGCCCAAGCCGAATGGTTTGACCCGCAAGACCAGCTGCTTTACAGGGAACTGCTTAAGAAGGCTGACCGGGTAGTGATGCTTTCAGAAAAATATTACAGGGGATGTTACCTGCGCCGTGACACCTATATGGTCAGCAGGGCTTCAATGGTAATAGCATATTGGGACAACGTGTGCAACGGAGGTACATACCATACCGTGAAAAAGGCCGTGGAAACTGGACGGGAAGTCATCAATCTGTTTACTGGAGAAGTGATAACGGACATAACTGCATTGCAAAACAATCATGAACCAAATAAACCGAATATAAAATGGACAGATTAAAAAATAGAAACTTATGAAATCAAAGGAACAGATTACAATCCCTGACCATACAGGGAAAAGAGAAACACGATTACTCGCTTTTGTATGGAACTGCGGTTTTTTCAGCAGAGACGTTTCTGATGAGAAAATCATTGAGATGTGGAGGAAATCCCCCGCCAGAAGTCTGGATGATCCTGAAGACGAGACATTCTACGATGTGGAATGTCTGACACCCGATGAACTGGCTGGACGAATCAATGACGAGTCTTTCGCGCATACGGAGGATTACGTACGTTTCATCAATGTCAGTCCCGACCTTTTGTACCCGGATAGGAAATAGGATATCCACCGTCTCATATCGCATACCCCCACTTCCCCCTAAATATAAAAAAGGGAAAGCAGGGGTATGAAACTAAAGTTATCCTGTATGTATCACTCTTTCAGATTTAACCAGAATCTCCTTCATCTGACCGTTTCAGGATGGCCACGTTTGAACTTCCTGATCACGCATACTTGTCTATATCGAAAGGCTCTTCTTCCTTACTGTCTTTTCTTCCTGATACACCCTTCCGGTTTCCCAGATACTTGTCAAGCAAACCGTTCACCTTCTCCAGATTGCTCAGCTTGTCGGTCAGGAAAGCCAGTATCTCCGTTTCACTCAGTTTGTAATGGATGGTTCTTGCGGCACGCAGGGCTTTCTGTTCGTCAACAATCCCGGATGTAAGTACCTCCGCCACGTTGTTTATTTCCTCGATTGTCAATGCTGTGTTGAAATCCGGGTCGGGTTCGGCATCTACGGGAGCCATCAGCTCCTCACGTTCTTCTTCAGTCAGTCCTTTATTTCCCAGCTCCACATCATCAGAACCGATATCCTTGTCTTCCTCCAATGGAATTTTCTCCATCGGCTCGGAACGGGTTGGAGTCATCCTTGAAACTTTCGGATCTTCCAGATAGATGACCTTTGTCTTGCCTATCACATCATCGTCATCCGAAGAAGAGGACGGAACAGTCGTTTCGGTTTTTCCTTTGGACTTATCCGTTTCTGGCTTTCTGCGCCTTGCCTTTCTGCGGGCAAGACGTTCCGCCTCTTCCTTGCGTTGTCTGCGGTATCTCCACACTCTGACACGGGCAATCCGCATCAGCCTTAAAATGAGGTCCCATATTCCGTACATACGTCTGTGGAAAATGAATGTCCACAAATGGCACAATATATAGACAGCACATACTGCCTTTACGGTAAAATAAACTATCGCAGTCATAATTATAAAGGTTTGGTGATACATTCCGTGTACAGCTTTGACATCTCATGCTCGTATTTCTTCAAATGTTCATCTATAATCCTGTTTACAAAACCGGAAATGGGCACCTCAGGAGCGGTAACTGCCAGAAAACGCTTGATGTAGGCATAACTCTCCCGATTGATATATACTTGTATCCGGTTGCCTACAGGATAGCTTACCAGATAGGAGGATTTATAAGAACCGGTTCCCGGAGACTCGGAAGCAGATAAATCTTTCAATATCTCAAACGTAATCCCGGATGTATTGTCATCCCTGTTGTCCGGTTTTGTCATGTCTGCTGTTTCAACAGAAACATCGCAGACATCCTTTCCGTTTTTCCTGCCCTTGGACAGCCTACGGAAAATAAACAATGACAATCTGTAAACAGTGTAAATGCAGCAACAGGCAACAATGGCCTGAAAAATAATCTGTGTCATAATCAAAATGGTTTTAATGGTTTATAATACTCTTTGTTATACAATTCGTTGATTTCGTCCCAGTGTTTCTGCAGATGGTCCACAAGAATATTGCTGATAAAGCCGGATATGCTCATCTCCGGAGCGATGACAGGCAGTACCCGTTTAATGCACTCGGCCACTTCACGGTTGATATACACATGGGAACGGTTTGACGCGGGTATGTTGACCAGAAATCTTTCCCGGTATCCGAAGGTTTCATCCTTTTTCCTTTTGGGCTTCTCCACGGCGGGCTTTTCCACTGGAGTATCTGCCGGTACGGTTGCAGCGGGACTTTTCGCTTCCTGATGTTCCACGGACTTTTCTTTCGGGGCGGGGCTGTCCTTGCCGAAAACAGGTATGTCGCCGACAATGATTTCCTTCAGGACATCTTCGTCCACCTCAACGATTTTCTTTTTCATGACTGTCCAAGTTTAAGTTTGACCATAAGCTCTTCCGCAAGTTCCACCAGACCGCTGCCTTCCAGTTGTCTGGCTGGAGGCGGCAGCAGCGTGCAACGGAAAAAGGCACGCTTGGCATGGGTTATCTCCTTTTCATAACGGCACAGGTCAGGAAGCGTGCTGTCAAGGACTGTCAGATGCAGCTCTCTCATGACCTCCGAATATGACCTGAGAATCTCCACATTGGTACGTTTTTTCAACTTGTTCCAGAAAAAGAAGATGTCCTTGAGTAACGGAGTATTTTCCATCTTCTTGATATGGTCAAGTACAGTCGTGGCAAAGGACAGTGTACTCTGCATCACAATCAGGTCCGGAACGGTGGGAGTAAGCACGTAATCCATATTGACAATCGTACGGAATACCCCGGTGGACTCGACCGTTCCGGGAAGATCCACGAAAATAAGGTCGTAATCCCCGCTTGCCGCAATCGCATCAGCCGCCTCCCTTGCCTTTTCAGCGGTGGAGCCTACAATGGGATAGGCCTTTTTCTGCACTTGGTTCCACTGCTGTTTGATCAGTTGCCGGTAATAGGCACTGTTGGAAACAGCCTTTTTGTCACGCTCCCTCATACGTACGAGACTGTGTTGGGGAGAGTCACAATCAACGATAGCCACGTTCAGTCCCTTCTCGAAATGGAAGTAACTGGCAAGTACTACGGACAGGGCCGATTTCCCGACCCCTCCTTTCTGGTTGCTAATCGCAACGAACAAAGTTTCTTTACTCATAAGTCTTTCTTTTTAATTGTTATTGAATAAATACCGGTGTCATCCACTAATCCGTGAATCCGCAGACGTTTCTTTCCAACCATCCAAATCCGCATCCATTAACGGTATCATCCAGTGTCATAACCTTTGATGCTACTGTTACCGCATCTTTCCGACATCGCTTCCATCCGCGGTCTGTCTGTTGGTCATGACAATCCGTCAACGGTCCCGTCCGATATTGCTTCCATCATCCCAACCGTTACCGGAATCATCGGATAATATGACCATTATTCCGCTATCAGAAGGCCGGTTGCAACCGTCCGCACTGCAAATAAAAAAGGATTTTCCCGAATAACCGCCATCATCCGGAGACGGTGACGACCCTTGTCATCGTATGACATCTTGTTACATATAACATGCTGTTTTATAGGTAGATATACCGCCGTAACTTTGCCACCGACAACGGAATGGATGCCGGATGGAGTTATCCCGAAGCCGAAGAATGAGGCTGAAGGTCAAAACTCAATTTGACTTCAGGCAAATTCATGTTCAAGCGAACATAGCAAGTTGTGTTTTGGGCAGCCCGAAATGATTCGGGCATCCCAAAACAAACTTGCCACTCGCCTGAAGGCTCGGGAGGGATTTCCTCCAAAGTCGGAAATCCATGACGTAAAATCAGAAACAGAAAATCTCAATGCGTATGGAAGAAAACAGTAAAAGAAGAACAAGAAGAAGCACGGGCAGAAAACCGAAGACCGACCCGGCAGTATTCCGCTACGGTATCAAACTGACTTCGGAAGAGAACGGAAATTTCGAGCTGCTGTTTGAAAAATCCGGGATGAAGCAACGGGCAAGATTCATCAAGGCGATGATTTTCGGACGTGAAATGAAGGTCGTCAGAATCGACAAGGCTGCGATGGACTACTACATCAGACTTACAAATTTCTATCACCAGTTCCAGGCCATCGGCAACAACTACAACCAGACTGTGAAGGCAGTCAAGTCCAATTTCGGCGAGAAACGGGCGTTCGCCCTGCTCCGCAATCTGGAAAAGGCCACCATCGACCTGGTGGTGCTGAGCAAGCGGATCATCATGCTTACCCGGGAGTTCGAGGAGGAATACCTTATAAAAAGAAAGAAGGAAGAACAGCAGAATGGTGGCTAAGATCAACAGGGGTGTATCGCTCTACGGGGCGGTCATCTACAACCAGCGTAAAGTGGATGAGGCAACCGCCCGTATCATCGCGGGCAACCGCATGATTACCGACCTCACTGGAAATCCCCACAATGTCATGCAGCAGACGCTATGGGCTTTCGAGAGCTACCTCGCCGCCAACAGGAACACGGAGAAGCCGGTACTGCATATCTCTCTGAACCCATCGGTGGACGACCGCCTCACGGACGGGCAGTTCGCGGAACTGGCACGCGAGTACATGCAGAAGATGGGCTACGGCGACCAGCCCTACATCGTCTATCTGCACGAGGACATCGACCGCAGGCATGTCCATATTGTCTCCACCTGCGTGAAGGAGAACGGCGAGAAAATCAGTGACGCATACGAATGGAATCGTTCGATGAAAGCCTGCCGGGAACTGGAAAACAGATTCGGACTCAAGCCTGTGGCTGACAAGCGGAACGAACTGCTGGAACCGTATCTCAAGAAGGCGGACTACCGGGACGGGGACGTGAAACGTCAGGTCGGTAATATCCTCAAAAGTGTGTTCACCGCCTACCGCTTCCAGACATTCGGGGAGTTCAGTGCCATGCTCTCATGCTTCAACATCGAGGCCAAACAGGTTCGGGGAGAATTTGAAGGCTCACCCTACAACGGTATCGTATATACCCTGACGGACGATGCGGGCAGGCCGGTATGCACGCCCATCAAGTCTTCGCTCATCGGCAAGCGCTTCGGCTACGAAGGGATAGAAAAAAGGATTGCCGTCAATGTCCGAGATTTCAGAAACCGGAAGTGGCAGCCGAAAATCCATGATGCCGTCACGCTGGCCATGCACGGCTGCCGAGGAAACCGGGAAGATTTCATCCGGCTGCTCGGGGAAAAGGGCATTGACGTGGTGTTCAGGGAAAACGAGGAAGGCCGTATCTACGGCGTGACCTTCATAGACCACAGAAACCGTGAGGTATATAACGGTTCCCGTCTGGGCAAGGAGTTTTCCGCCAACGCCTTCGAACAGCTTTTTAACAGGCCGCAGGATTTTCCGGAGCCGGAATCCACCGGACAATATGCCTCCACACGGGAGAGCCTTTCCGACAACATGGAAAGCGCCATCGAGCAGGCTTTCGGAATATTCAGTACCGACATCAACGGACCGGACCCGCAGGAGGAGGCACTCGCCCGCAGACTGCAACGCAAGAAAAAGAAGAAACGCCGTTCACGCGGCATATCCTGATTGTCAATTACCAACCATCAAAATTTTTACAGTTATGCAACAAGAAGATGATTTAAGAGGACTGGCCAAGGTCATGGAGTTCATGCGTGCCATTTCCATCGTGTTTATTGTGATCCATGTCTACTGGTTCTGCTACAGCGCATTCGTGGATATGGGCATCAACATCGGAGTCGTGGACAGGATTCTGCTGAACTTCCAGAGGACGGCAGGACTGTTCAGCAACCTACTCGTGACGAAAGTGTTCGCCTTCATATTCCTGGGACTTTCGTGTCTGGGTACGAAAGGTGTCAAGAACCAGAAGATGACGTGGCGGAAAATATACGCCGCCTTCCTCGGCGGCATCGTCCTGTTCTTCATGAACTGGTGGATGCTCGACCTGCCGTTCAGTACGACAGTGAATGCTACCGTATATACGCTGACGCTCACCGCAGGCTACATTCTCCTGCTTATGTCGGGAATATGGATCAGCCGTATGTTGAAACACAACCTCATGGAAGACGTATTCAACACCGCCAACGAAAGTTTCATGCAGGAAACAAGGCTTATGGAAAACGAGTATTCCGTCAACCTGCCCACGAAATTTGTCTATCAGGGCAAGGAATGGGACGGCTGGATCAACATCGTAAACCCGTTCAGAGCCTCTATCGTACTGGGAACACCCGGCTCCGGAAAGAGCTATGCCGTGGTAAACAACTACATCAAACAGCAGATTGAGAAATCCTTTGCCATGTATATCTATGACTACAAGTTTCCGGACCTTTCGGAGATAGCCTACAACCATCTGCTCAAGCACAGACAACATTACAAAGTCAAGCCGGAATTCTATGTCATCAATTTCGACGACCCCAGACGCAGCCACCGATGCAATCCAATCAATCCAAGATTCATGGCGGACATATCGGATGCCTATGAGTCAGCTTACACGATAATGCTCAACCTGAACAAGACCTGGATACAGAAACAGGGTGATTTTTTCGTGGAGTCACCGATTATCCTGCTTGCCGCAATCATCTGGTATTTGCGGATTTACAAGGACGGAAAGTATTGCACGTTCCCTCATGCAATCGAATTTCTTAACAAGCCGTATGCCGATATCTTCACGATTCTTACCTCTTATCCGTCCCTCGAAAACTATCTTTCTCCCTTTATGGACGCATGGCAAGGTGGAGCTCAAGACCAGCTCCAGGGCCAGATAGCAAGTGCGAAAATCCCGCTTTCGCGCATGATTTCGCCACAGCTTTATTGGGTGATGACAGGGGACGATTTCACCCTTGACCTGAACAATCCCGAACACCCAAAAATCCTCTGCGTGGGCAATAATCCGGACAGGCAGAATATCTATTCGGCGGCTCTCGGCCTGTACAATTCGCGCATCGTCAAATTGGTGAACAAGAAAGGACAACTGAAAAGTTCCATCATCATCGACGAGCTTCCGACCATCTATTTCCGTGGTATCGACAACCTGATTGCGACCGCCCGAAGCAACAAGGTGGCCGTCTGTCTCGGCTTCCAGGACTTCTCGCAGCTTGCACGTGACTACGGCGACAAGGAGGCGAAGGTTATCCAGAACACGGTGGGCAATATCTTCAGCGGACAGGTGGTCGGAGAAACGGCAAAATCACTGTCGGAACGGTTCGGCAAGATTCTCCAGCAGCGGCAGTCCATATCCATCAACCGTCAGGACACTTCGACTTCCATCAACACGCAGCTTGATTCCCTGATACCCGCTTCCAAGATAGCCAATCTTTCGCAGGGTACATTCGTTGGCAGCGTGGCAGACAATTTCGGGGAAGAGATAGACCAGAAGATTTTCCATGCCCGCATCATCGTGGACAGCGCAAAGGTATCGGAAGAGATGAAAGCCTACAAGAAAATTCCTGTCATCAACGAGTTCAGGGACGCGGACGGAAACGATATCATGCAGCAGCAGATTGACCGCAACTACTCGCAGATAAAGGCGGATGTCTTGCAGATAATAGAAGAAGAAATGGAAAGAATAAAAAATGATCCGGAGCTGAGACACCTCATCCCGCAGCAGGAGGGAGAAGAAAACAATGACTGAAAATAAAGAAAAAGGGAGACCGCTGTTTTATTTCCGCCTGCAAAGGTCGTCCCGTGCCCGCTGGATTGTGCAAGGCCGGGCCCCTCCGTGGTTTGCTGAAAAAATCATCCTCGCACGAGTGCTCCGGTATTTTTTCGCAAAGCCTTGCGCAATCCGGCACGGGACAGAAAGGCAGGCAAGAAATAAAATACCGGCTTGACAAGCCGCAGATGTCTAACTCAAATAATGAAAGATATGAGCAGAAGCAACTTCACCCCGATGGAAAGATTCCATGAGATTCTAAACGGACACGGACTACAGGCCATGAACGTAGGTATAAATCATATCCGCATCTTTAGGGACGGCCGGAAAATATTCGACTACTATCCGCTGAGGATGAAACTCTTCGACTACCACAACTGGTACCAGCTTACCTATCCATCCTTCGGCAATGGCGACGGAAAATGGGAACAGGAACTTCAGGAGATAATCGGCAGACTTTCCGCCGCATAAACGGTATGCTATGGCAGCGCACATGAAAAAGACGGAATGGGACAACATTCCCGAATGGGCCATATATGCCCTGGAATACGGAACGGAAGAGGACGGCAGCCTGAACGAAGAGGAACGGGCCATGATTGAAAAATTTATCGGCACACATTTCCCGAAAGGATACACGATGAGCGTGGATTGGGACGCCTGCAACGAGTTTGACCGCTATCCCGCATTTGGAGAGCCTTGCAAGACCTGCAAGGTTCTTTTTGTTTCACCATAAATACACAGAAAAATGAAAAGAATGACACTGAGCGAATATCTCGCTGTCCCCGAAAATTATCGGGGAGTATGGACTACCGAACGGTGGGACATTCCCGATTGGGAAAACTTAAGAAAAAAACACATGGGAAAACGTACCCTGATGGTATATGACAAAGGCACGTGCCTGCTTGTCGAGGGTCTGAGTCTTGAAATCGTGGATGACAGTTCCTGGAAGAAGCCGGAGGAAATCAAGAAGGAAATCCGTGAAAAATATCAGGATTACCGTACTGAAAAGGGACATGAACCGCATTTTCTCGAATGCATCATACGCTGGAATGACACCTTGGAGACGCTGGAGACAAGAATAGCACTGGACATGGATTCCGATACGGAAATGGACGATGAAATCTTTTTCTACTGCGATACTCTGGACTGCCTGCTGTCACTGGCTGACAAAAGCGGGGAAGATTTTGTCATAGCCGGATGTTTCGGATTCGGTGAATATAAAGAAATATAGAGATAACTAAAAGCGAAAATATGATAATCAAATGTCAGGAACACTATAACAAAGTGGTGGAATACACAAAAAGTATCGGTGACAATATATTACAACAATGCATTTTCCGACGGACGAACAGGAATAGTAAGAGGAGTGCTCGATTATGGCAAACCTGACGAATCATACGCTATAAAGCTTAATTCGTTCCATGGATAGAGCATACATATATAAAATCAACTATATTGTTGATAAACAATAAAAAGCGTCATTTATTTTGTACAGACGATACTTCATAGTTATCTTTGTAAATATGATAAACGCTGTGATAGTTATATTACAAATATTCTCCTTGCCCCATAATCTTGGGCGTGTAATGAAAACACACCTCATGAATATCAACAAGGAGAATTATATTAAATATAAGGGATGAAAAAAAACAAATTAAATATTCCAATAAAAATAATTATTGGCATTGTTCTCATAGCCAGTTTAGGCTTGTATTTCAATTCAGTTCTCAAAAATTGGGATATAGAACAAAATTTGGGTAGTAATTATATTTTGTGTGCCGACGGTGAAATTATTTATCAGCCGATCGATGAGAAGCCTGCCGAATATGTCATACCTTTTGGTACAGCAAGATACGGTTTTGATGATCGTTGGATTGTAGTTGAGACGAAAACACGATCAGGGTTTCATCAAACTCTTCCTCAAGATACTATTGCTGGTGAAGTATCTAACTATTGGATTATTGATAAGTCCATACCGGTTGATACAGAAAATCCTTCAATATTCGGAGATATTTATTATCAAGGTAATATTTATTCTGTTATAAGGAAAAGTCTCATAGGTCCCCTGGATTCTCTCGACTTTGAAAAAGAGACCGGAAAAAGGAGTATAAAACTCATTTGGCGTAAAAAGAAATAAGCCAACAAAAATGAAACATCACAAGACTGATGACCAACTTATTGAAATAAAGGAATTCGCAATGAAACTGAGAGATAAACAATTTTGGCTTTATGAAGCAGTGGTTATTATCTGTTCTGCCATCAGTATGGTCATTTTGTGGGCCAACCATTTGTTTCACCGGTTGTTCCTCATATATCTTGGTGCAGCTTTTTGTTCCCTGTTTTTTATCGGTAGTATTATGGCGTGGAAACTATACAAAGGAACCAATGGTGGAAACTGGCAGGATATATGCTTCTCGTCACAACCGTGATTCTTGTCATTGTGTTGTTCGGTTTTGTGTGGGACTGGCATGACACAGGAGGTCGTCCGGCAAATTTACCGCCTGATGTGGGTACATATATTACTAATAATGAATTGGTAGGAATTCTAATATTACTATGGGTAATCGTTGCACCAATCCTCTCATGCGTAATCTCATATATAACCAAACTGATTATAAAATATAATGTTGGTGGAAAAGCTCGTCATTAAAAAATGATACAAATACCGATTTGAATATACTGAAAATATTATAATGGCAATATGGCAGCGATTTCAATAATAATATTACTTGCGTTACTCTTTTATTTGTTCTATTTTTCTGAACGAATGAAACGAATCAGAGAATTTGTGGCCCGCCCCATTATAAGCCTGACAATCATTGCCATTGCCTGTGTACTTTTCTTAGTGGCAGATTACAATGGCCGATATTATGGTCTAAGTCCGATAATTTTTAATCCGGTTCGCCTGCCACAAGATGTTTCCATCATGATTGATAGATACTACAATTTCTATATAACTGGAGAAGATGAATTGGAAATTTTAGGTCCCGGTTTCCGAGTGGCCGGAACACATGCCCACATTGAATCGATTCATGATTATTCAGTCAAGGATTCAACCTTGTATATACGCTGCATGACGGACCAAGGTATTGAAACCTATCGGTTGGATAAAGGAGAACTTTTCTGTAAAACAGAGGAAATAAACAATGCCAACTGGCGTACTCATCTTATTGAGAACTATGAAATATTTACTTTCATTCGAATAATGTCTATTCTTATATTCTTGATGGGTATTAGCTTGTATGTCTTAGGATTGAGCAGGTGCTAACCGATTATTGTTCAATTATCTATTAACTTATATATATTCTGAAGTTGCATAATAAACGGAGAACTGGTAATCGAAAACTCACCGTCATCTTTAAGTCTAATATAATATTTATCGTGCTTGTACAAATTATAAGATTCTTTTTTATACCAAGTATATACTTGTTTGTTGGTATGATCCAATAAAGCAAAAGATATGGTATTTATTCTTGTAAGATTGTTGTCCATTATGAACGGAACATTCTGTACTGTTATATTTACTTATATTTGATTACTCTTTCCTTCTTTTATCGAAAGGATATTCCTCTTTCCATGAATTTTCTTTTATGACATAGATGTAGTTTCTATCTTCAAAGACCTCATCGCTTATTTGACGAAAAGTAGCGGCGTCGATATCATCCAGTTGCTTCCTGTCAAAGAAGACATGATGTTTGTCGGTTGCAATGCGCCCGTAAAAATAGAATGTGGCATTTTTTACGTCCAATGAGTCTTTGAGGAAAGGTTCTCCATTCAAGAAGAGCATATCATTAACTAAATACTTGCCGACACCGATTTCCTCAAAACGCCGAATATCTATATCCCGGACAATTACAGAATCACCATAAATGACATTCCTGCCATTACGGAAATAACAGTAGCCCGCCTCGATAGGATATTGCAAGGAGTCTATACGACATAAATTCCACGCTTGAGTTTTATTATTATACACGGTCAGATAGACATAGTTCTTGTCAATAAACCAGTCCTCCCCTATAATCCTAAAACTGTTTCTGTCAACATCCGTTCTCTTATCATAGTGATAAACGTAGTCTTTATCCCTAATCAATTCGTCCTGTCTGGAACCGAGACGATACACAAAGTATTCTGCTGTTTCGACGTCTATGCCACTGTGAGAAGGGCTTATGTAGGAACTGTATGAACCGTTACCCGAATAGTCTCGGATATAAACATTGTCTTTATCCACAGCAACTCCACTGGCATTGATATGGAATGTTTTGACATCTACGTTTTCTATCAACTTGTCTCCAAACCAGACATGGGTTGCATCCTTTGCCCATTGGTTATCTAATACCGTAAATGTTGATTCGTCCACATCTTTGAGATAGCCCCAACTGCCGTGATTTATCAATTCAAGCGAGTGTTCAACCGAGATATAGTATATTCCTCTGATATTTTTATAGTAGGTATAATAATCACTATCAACTTTACTACCTCTGGGAATAGGTAAAACTAAATACAGCGACACAAAAACAAACAGACCAATTATAGTAACTATAATAGTTACTATTTTGGAATACATCTTTAATTCTTGTTTTTTCATCACTTGCCTCCTTTCCGCCAAATAGTTGCCTTACAACATGTGCTATATTATGTTGTAATACAATAAAATCAACATTATCCCATAAATCATAAAACCAATACCGCCATAATAGCCTTTAAGGATTGTGGAATAACTTGTCGTCACTTTTGATCTAGGATGTTTTTTCTGGTCAGTGTATGTATCAATAAATAAATATAGTCCCCATAATATTGCACAAAGTGTATGACAGATGTGATAAAAGAAACTTATCACACCTAGGAACAGTCCTATTAATGAAGCTATTCCATATATGTAAAATGAAGCACTTCTTTTGCTCCTGTTTCTGTATAGGCGTATAAGTATCCATATACTGCTCAAGATTGTCATGCAATTAATAAATATTATACACCATAGAGGTACTGGTTCCATTGTTCTCATCATATACTTTCTCTTGTAATTTTTTAATCCAATTCAAGCAAATTGAATAGTTCTTAAAATTAATTATTCTATTGGTCACTATATAGCCTCCTGTTGTACTGCATATTGGTCACTATAATCTATACGGATTGCATTATCCCCACATTGTTAGAACCGACAAGAGCAATACGGTACTTACAGAGTTTTTTTATTTATAAGAGCAGAAGGAAATAATGATTATCGGTATCTTCCTTCTGCTCAAATAGTTACCTTACAACATGTGTTATATTATATTATAGTATAATAAAATTAACATTATCCCATAAATAATAAAACCAATACCGCCATAATAGCTGTTAAGGACTGAGGCATAACTAGTCGTCCATTTTGATACAGGATGACTTTTCTGCTCCTTATATGTATCAATAATTAAATATAGCCCCCATAATATTGCACAAAGTGTATGACAGATGTGATAAAAGAAACTTATCACACCTAAGATTAGTCCTATCAATGAAGCTACTCCATATATGTAAAATGAAGCACTTCTTTTGCTCCTGCTTCTGTATAGGCGTATAAGTACCTCTATACTACTCCAGATTGTCATGCAATTAATAAATATTATACCCCATAGAGGTACTGGTTCCATTGTTCTCATTATTTACTATCTTTTGTATTATTAGAGTCTTTTTTCTATTACCTTATCGGTGATTTTTTCGGCTCCTGAGACTTTGAGTCCTCGACCTTGTTCCAATATTTCCGTTCCTAAATCGAAACCTTCTTCACCGATCTTTTTGCCATGACCAGGCAAATACTTATGCAACAGTTCCGGATTCTTGGTCTTTCTCTATAATTCCTCCGCTTACCGCCTGCTTTCTTGTCATGTAACATTGCGCTTCATAGTAAACGTTGCCTTCAAGTGACCGGATAATTCTCTTTCGAACGCCATCGGCCACGTCATAAATTGATTTTGTCGATGCCAGTCTCATAGTTGAAGTTGTTACAGCCTAATATATAATCAACTACTAAGTCTTTTTTTTATTACGACAAATAACCATATACATGAGCATAAATATAGAATGAAAATAGGTACTAAATGTCTTAACACCGCCCCGCTTTCTTCATAAACTTTATCTCTTTCTTTGTCATAAAAGAGTTTTATTTTTTGTGGATCAAACTGTATGCATTTATCTCTGGCAACTTCTACATAATATTGCTTACCATTGAACTCTATGAGTATGGATGATGAATTTCTTCTGGTTTGGCAATAAACTTCCAGTACCGAATAATTTTGTATTGGTTCCTCACTTTTGATTATCGTTTGTCTATGGTCGTATATGAGCCACATATAAACAGCAGCTGCTAATAAGCCAATATTTACCAATATGACACTTATAAGTTCCTTATTTGTAACACTTTTCATTTCCTTGTTTTTATGAGTAAATCACGACATCTAACTATTGATAATCATAGTATATTAAGAAAAACATATTCCTAAAATACCAGCTAGGATTAAGAGGAAAACGGCACACCATCTATTATTCTTGTCATAATTCTCATTATACAATGTTTTATCCCTTTTTGTTTTAAGGGGACTTCTATAAATTAAATCCCTGATTATAAGTTGCATAAGCGGATAAA
>USDT01000006.1 GCA_900553465.1 uncultured Prevotella sp. | reverse complement strand
CATTTTATCCGCTTATGCAACTTATAATCAGGGATTTAATTTATAGAAGTCCCCTAAAAATGTAAAATTATGTAATGAATAATAAGTGTAAGCCATCCAAATTGTGTAAAAACAGCATCCTGAAATGTTGTTATTCTGAAAACAGCCGTGCAAAATTAATAAAATAATGTATTTTTTGCTATAAATAATACAGATATTTACATTTTGTGCCTATTTTGATAATAGTTTTTTAATATATATGCGCGTTTTTTGCAAAAACTGAAAAAAGCGACTTGTTATGCTTTCAATTATTTATTCAACCTGCAGCTAAGGGCCTGCGGCATAATGTTTTTCGCATTTACGGATGCCGGTAATGCACCGGAAGCGGAGCTGAAGAGTTTTTTGCATATTTATGCAGTTGCGTCATCGGACATGAATAAATATTCACCGGTAACTTCACGAGAGTGCGCTCGTTGCGTTCATCAGTCCGCTCGGGTGCAAATACGCGATTTTTGAGAGGTTAAGGCAAGTGGTTGTGTCACAGCGGTTTATGCGTTTCTGTGTTGTCGGAAAGAAGAAACCATGCTGCGAAATGGTCTTTTTTAGGGTGCGAAACAGGCTTTTTCGCGTGCTGATAGAGTATTTATCACACTCCGAAACAGTGCATATCGTAATGCCGAATGGCCTTTTCTGTAAAGTGATGGGAGTGCAGTGGTCGACAGAAAGACTTTTTCTGATGTTGTGGCCAAGGTTGCAGTACTTTGAAACATGCTGTTTGAGGGCTGTCGCTTTTCTATTTTGCAAAAAATAATTGTCAAAATTTTTTACTTTGAAAAATGTATAAATATTCATTTTCAAAGCCAATTTGTGTTTTTCGTTATTCCTTACGGGAAGTGTTCTGCAGTGGTGTGTGGAGGTTGCGTATGAGGCCGTGCGGAGGTTGAGAGTTTCGGAGGATAGGATGTTTGCAGATGGTTCTACTGGTGGGTGAATCCGAGTGACATCACGCTGATGCTCACTCCGCCTGCCTTCATCAGCTCCTTGCCGCAGGCACAAACTGTGGAACCGGTTGTCACCACGTCGTCAACTATGAGCACATGACGGCCTGCCACCCTGTCGGGACGCATCAGCCGGAAGGCTCCTTCCACGTTGTCCACGCGCTGCACACCCGTCTTGCTTGTCTGGCTCTCGGTGTTGCGTATGCGTGTTACGGCTCCGGTCACCACCGGCAGTCCCGTCACGGCAGCCACGCCGCGTGCAATCTCCTCGCTCTGGTTGTAGCCGCGCTGCATCATTTTCTCCCTGGCCAGCGGCACGGGGATAATAAGGTCGATGCCGTCGAAGAATCCGGCGACCTTCAGTTCGCGTGCCGCAGCGATACCCATCTGCCGTCCCTGCTCAGGGCGGTTGCCGTATTTCAGCCGGTATATCACGGTGCTCACCTCCGAATGGGGCTGATATAGCCACATGGCAGCGGCGCGTTCCACGGCTATGCGTGCCCAGAACAGGCGCGCCATCTCGTTGCCCGTCATGTCGGTCTCGTGGCCGGTGCGCGGCAGACGCATGTCGCAGCGTGCACATATGGCGCTTTCGTTCGGCGACATACGGCGGTCGCATACGGCGCATGACCGCGGGGCCATGATGTCGGTAAGGTGGCGTATTATTTTAAAAATCAGGTTCATCGCTTTCGTCCACATCGAAGTCGCCGGCCGCATCGAGACACATGCGTATGATGTTCATACCGAATCCGCGCGAGAGAGCATATTTTATGAGTTTCGAGTTCAGCTCGTAGTCGTTGCGTGCCTTTATGCTCCGGCGCTTTGCTTCGAGCATCGGACGCAACGCTTCGGCATATTCACTGTCGTCGATGCTGTCGAGTATGGGTGCATAGATGTCGCGTCCTACACCTTTCTTGTATAGTGCCATCTCAATCTTGCGGCGTCCCCATTTGTCGAACTGTATCTTGTCGTGCACGAACGAGCGGCAGAAGCGTTCGTCGTCCACGTATCTCGCGCTTTTCAAACGGTCGATTATGCGTTGCTGCGCGTCTTCGTCCACCTGCCATGCGCGCAGTTTTGCGGCCATCTCGCCCGTGGAGTGCTCAGCCTTGGAGCAGAGGGCCGACAGCCGGCGCAGGGCCTGTTCTTCGGTTATTGTCTTGCGTTCTGTCATTGTCAGTGTTGTTTTTCTGATTCAGTCATGCAGTAGTTGTGGAACGGTCGGGCCGTTGCGCCATGGCGAATCGCTTGCGCCCGAACATGTCGTCGGATATGCTTATACGGTCAAAATGCTCATTTGTGAGCATCGTCATCATATCGTCGGCATACAGTGGGTTTATTTCGAATAGAAGCCATCCGCCCTGCCGCAGCGCCAGACGCGAGTAACGGGCAATGGCACGATAGAATTTGAGCGGGTCGTCGTCGGGTACAAACAGAGCTGTGGCCGGTTCGTGGTCGAGTACGTTGCGGCTCATTTCCGCCCGTTCCTTGTCGCAGATGTATGGTGGATTGCTTACAACGAAGTCCCACAGTCCGTTGTCCTCAGGTGGACAGAGCGCGTCCTGGCGCACTATTCTCACTTGCGCACCGAGCTCCTTGGCGTTCTCCGCAGCCGTGGCAAGTGCTTCGTCGGCTATGTCCCACGCCGTGACGTCGGCCCCCGGTATGTCGAGCGCCGACGTAACAGCAATACATCCGCTGCCCGTCCCTATGTCGAGAATGTCGGTCGAAGACCTTTTCGGGTCGCGCAGCGATGCCATAAGCTCTATGAGACCGGCTGTCTCCGGTCGCGGAATGAGCACTCCGGGGCGCACCTTGAACGTGCGTCCGCAGAAGGTCTCGCATCCCAGGACATACTGTACCGGCTCGTTTTGAAGCAGGCGCTCCGCAATTTTTTCCGTTTCACTGTGCGTTTTTTCGGATAATTGTTTATCTTTGCCCATACAAATGTCGGTCAGACTCAGACCGAAACGCTGTTCGAAGACCATGCGTGCGATGCTTTTCGCCTCGCGTTCGTCGTAGGCCGGAATGAGAGCCTGCCAAAGTTCTCTGTACGTCATGATGTCTTTATCAGTGATTTTTTGTCTTGATATTGTTTTTTCTTCACCGGTACGGCCGTGTGCTTAGGGCCGGATGCCGGAACGCCGGGCACCCCGGAAGGACTTGCCCGCACAAAGATACTTAATAATTTTGATATGAACCAGAGCACAACAGACGAAATGTACATGCGCCGCTGCCTGCAACTCGCAGCCTGCGGACGCCGTAATGCCAGTCCCAATCCGATGGTTGGGGCGGTGATAGTTGCCGGTGGACGCATCATTGGTGAGGGCTATCACGTGCGCTGCGGCGAAGGTCATGCAGAGGTGAATGCCTTTGCTTCGGTGTCGCCGGAGGACGAAAGGCTGCTGCCTGAAGCCGTGATGTATGTGAGTCTGGAACCGTGCGCCCATTACGGAAAGACTCCTCCGTGTGCCGATCTCATTGTCAGAAAAGGCGTGCGGCGTGTGGTTGTGGGGTGTGTAGACACCTTTGCCAAGGTGAGCGGGCGCGGCATTCAGAAGCTGCGCGACGCCGGCATCGACGTCACGGTGGGTGTGTTGGAGCGCGAGTGCCGCGAACTCAACCGTGTGTTCTTCACCTTCAACAGCCGGAAACGGCCTTTCGTCACCCTTAAATGGGCGCAGACGGCCGACGGATTTATCGACGACCACTGCCGTCCCGTGGCTCTTTCGATACCGTTCACACGGATGCTTGTACACAAGTTGCGTGCCGAGCACGACGCCATACTCATCGGACGTGTGACCGCCGAGCGCGACAACGCACAGCTCAACGTGCGTCACTGGGCCGGGCCAGACCCTCTGCGCATCGTGATAGACCGCGAACGGCCCTTCTTCCCGGGCCTCGACTTCGACCGGCCTGTTGTTCCGCAGATACTCGACGAGCTCTATCGTCGCGGTGTGCAGTCGCTGCTGGTGGAGGGTGGAGCGTTCACCCATGGCACGTTCATTGAGTCCGGCATGTGGGACGAAATACGTGTGGAGACGGCGCCTTTGGCAGTGGGTGGCGGAACAAAGGCTCCGCAACTGCCTTCTGACATAGTGGTGACGGGCTCGAAGGTGTGCGACGGCAACACTATAATCACCTATGGACACGCCGGACATGAGGACATTTAACGCAAATGTAACATGTATTAAATGCCGGCGTAATGCGTAAGGAATAATTTTACATCGTGTAAAAGACAACATTAACTATATCACGACAATCTATGAGAATTCTCTTCATCGTGCAGGGCGAGGGCCGCGGACATCTCACGCAGGCCATAACAATGGAAGCCATGCTGCGCCGCAACGGCCATGAGGTGGTCGAGGTGCTCGTGGGAAAGAGCGGAGCGCGCAGTCTGCCCGACTTCTTCAGCCGCAGCATGAACACTGAGATAAAGCTGTTTGACAGTCCAAACTTCCTGCCGACGCCCTCCAACAAGCGCAGCAACCTAACGCGCAGCGTGGCGTATAACATATTCAAGACTCCGACTTATCTGAAGAGCATTCTTTTCATCCGCCGTCGGATAATGCAGACTAAGGCCGACCTTGTCATCAACTTCTACGAACTGCTCACCGGACTGACCTATCTGCTGTTCCGTCCGCAGGTGCCTCAGGTGAGCATAGGCCATCAGTATCTGTTCCTGCATAGCGGTTTCGAGTTTCCGAAGGGCAGCCCCGTGAGTCTGTTCTTCCTGCGCATGTTCACACGCATCACCTGTATCGGAGCGCAGGACAAGCTCGCCCTGTCGTTCAGAAACATGCCCGACGACAGCCGTTCGGGCGTGAGCGTGGTACCACCGCTGCTTCGCCGCGATGTTATGGACACCGAGGCTGTGGCCGGCGACTATCTGCACGGTTACATGGTGAATGCCGGTTTCGGCGTGAGCATCGACCGCTGGCACCGCAACAACCCCGATGTGCCGCTCAATTTCTTCTGGGACAAGAAGGGTGTGGACAAGGTTTATAAGGTGGATCGCAACCTGACGTTCAATCAGATAGACGACAAGGCTTTCCTCAAGTCGCTCGCCGGATGCCGCGCCTATGCCACAACTGCTGGGTTCGAATCTGTCTGTGAGGCCATGTATCTGGGCAAACCCATACTCATGGTGCCGGCACACATAGAGCAGGACTGCAACGCCTACGACGCGAGCCGCTGCGGAGCGGGCATCGTCTGTCGCGATTTCGACCTGGACCGTCTGCTCGATTTCTCAGCAGAATATACTCCCGACCCGGAGTTCCGCCACTGGGTGAGCTGCTGCAGTGTGCGTATGATGTCGCGCATAGAACGTGCCGCGACTGTCGTGCCGGAACATCACATGTCGCTGGCGTTCCTCTTCTCGCTGCTTCCTTCGCGCTATGCGGGAGTCTGAAAGCATTCTATATAAACATTGTTATAGTAAATGCGCTTTTCATGGCGTATTTGTTTTCAATTCAGAAAATCCGTTTCTATCCGGTCATAAAGTTCCGGCCTGCATGCAGAAAACAGTGTTTCACGCATGCAGACCGGAATTTTTGTATAGCGTTCAGACGCTTTGTTTTATCTTTATTATATGTACATACCGTATATACAGTATGTTTATGCCTTTTGTCTTGTATGTTTATTTCACGTAAGGAGTGTAAACGCCCAGCTCGGCTATCTTCACAGTGCCGTCATGACGTGTCACCGTCACCTTCACGGCATCGGCCTTCACCGGTGCGAAACGGTGTATTTTGACACGGCTCTGCGTCTTTGCCTCACCGCTGAAGAGCGTCTTCCACGTACCGCCGGAGCGGTATTCGAGTGTGTACTCCTTCATCACGCCGCCGTCTTCTTCGGTTATCGTCACCATGTCAATGGTCTTTCCGTCACCCAGTTCAACGCTCCACCACGGTGTCTTCACTCTCGGATTCGATGTCCAGGCGGTCACGAAGTCATCGTCGTTGGCGAAGTCCATGATGCCGTAATCGTAGCTCCAAGACGATTCGGCCGGTCTGTTCTTGGCTATGTTGCGCTCCGTTATCGGTGCGTCACACTCAGGCAGCTCTGCCACACGTCCGTCGTTCTTCCACATTTTGCCCATCTTGCGCAACTCCTCCAGCGCATTGTCGTCCATCAGACCGTCGCGGTTGGGCGCCACGTTTAGTATGAAGTTGCAGTAAGCCTTGTTGTACGGCACCACGTTGTCGTTTATCATCTCCTCCGCCGGTTTCATTTTGTCTGTGGGGAACGATTCCTTCCAGAACCAGTTTTTCTGCAAAGGCAGGCATGCCAGTGCCGGCAGACGGTTCTCGGATGTAGATATCTTCTGTCCCGCTCCCTGCTCGTATGATTTTATGTCGGTGTAGAACAGCGCTTCACGCGGATATTTCGCAGCGTTGAGATCCATCACCAGACATTCCGGCTGCAGCGATTTGATGTAACTGTATATCTCCGGGAACGACACTTCGTCGTAACTTATGCGCGACCACGGAGCGTCCCAACCGTCGATGATGAGCGCTGTGATGGGGCCGTAGTTTGTCAGCAGCTCCTTCAGCTGCGCCTTTATCATGTCCGTCTTGTCGGGTGTTATCATGTTGGGACGCAGACGGTGGTGAGTGTCGAGAATCGAATAATAGAGCATCACCTTCAGTCCTTCCTTACGGAAAGCATCGACATACTCGCGCACCACGTCGCGCTTGAGCGGCGAGTTCATCACGTTGTAGTCGGTGGTCTTGGTGTCCCATATGCAGAAACCGCTGTGGTGCTTGGTCGTGAGACATCCGTACGACATGTTGGCAGACTTCGCCGCCTTTGCCCACTGCGTGCAGTCGAGCTTCCTGGGATTGAATACCGATGCCGGCAGATCGGGGTCCGGCCAGTCGTCAGGTGCGAAAGTAGGAATGTTGAAATGGATGAACATGCCGAAACGCAGGTCGACAAACTCCTGCTGCAGTTGGTGCAGCGACTTCTGTTGGGCCGTAGCTGTGAGTCCGGCCATAAGAACCAACAGAACGGTCAGTATGTTTTTTCTTGTCATGGCAGGTAAGTTTATGTGTTGGTTTTCAGTTCCTTGTTGTGTCGCGCTGTTATGCGCGCCGTGTCATTTTGCCTGTACATGCGGGCACACTGTGATGCGACGGTCGTCCGTGCTGTCGCACATGTCCTTTGTCTTTTCCAGGAACGCCTTGAGATGTTCGGTCTGTCCGTGCTTGTCGAGCTCGGCCTGATTCTTCCACACCTCGTGTATGAACAGGTGGGTGCTGTCGTCGGCAGCCTGATATACGCCGTAGTCCATGCATCCCGCTTCCTTTACGGTGTGCTGCTTGCACTCGAGGAACGCAGCCTTGAATGCTGATACAAACTGTGGTTTTACGTGGCGGTGCAGGTCGAGCACCACATTCATTGAGTCGGCCGGAGCGCACTGTCCGTGGCATACGGCCTGTCTGTCGCAATGACCGTTGCATGCTGTGAGCATGGCTGCGGCGCAGACGGCGATGAGTGATCTGATTTTCATATCTTCAGGTTTTGTTACAGGTTATGTTATTATGTTTTTCCGGCAGTGCCGGTATATATCCGTTGTTGTGCTGCCGGATGGTGCCGGCAGTCATATTATAATAATGTATGCGTCATTTTCTGCCGAAGTCGGCCGGCACCTCTCCCCATTTCTGCGTCTCCCACTTCAGTATCGGCGTGGTGACCTGATGGGTACGGAGCCAGTTTTCGGCCCGCGCTATTATCTGGTAGAGCTGTTCGGTGCGTGGCGTGCGAGCCAGTTTGGTCTTGCACTGTTTCTTCTTCACCCACAGCATGGCGTTGTGGCTGTCGGAATAGATGCACTTTCCCTTTATGCCTTCGCGCTCCATGAGTGCCAGCGCATGCACTATGGCGAGAAACTCGCCTATGTTGTTGGTGCCGTGCACAGGTCCGAAGTGGAACACCACAGCGCCCGTGGCAAGATCCACGCAGCGGTATTCCATCGGTCCGGGATTGCCCGAACACGCCGCATCGACGGCCCATGCCTGTGCCGAAACTTCAGGCGGCAGCGGCAGAACGGTGTCGTGGCGGTAGTCGGGAGGATTAAGCGGTTGGTTGTTCATTGCTTCTGTGTGTAGTGAAAAGTGCGCAACCCGTCGGCATGCCTGAGGCATGATGAAGAGTTGCGCACCTTGTTTATGTGTCCGGCAGAACCCTTACATGCGTTCCGGCACTTCTATGCCGAGCAGGTCCATACCGTTTTTGATGGTCTTTGCCACGTTGGCCGCAAGCACGAGGCGCACGGTCTTCTCCTTGTCGCTGTCGGCGCTGAGGATGCTGTAGTCGTGATAGAACTGGTTGAACTCCTTGGTCAGCTCGTAGCAGTAGTTGGCTATGCCGCTTGGCGAATAGTCCTTACCGGCCTGCTCAACGGCCGCACCGTATTCGTTCATCTTCTGTATGAGCTCCGTCTCCTTCTGGTTGAGCGGCATGTCGGCGTCGAGAGTCTCGGGCAGAGCAATGCCTTCGGCCTCGGCCTTGCGCAGGATGCTGCGTATGCGGGCGTGGGTATACTGTATGAACGGACCCGTGTTGCCGTTGAAGTCGATGCTTTCCTCCGGGTTGAAGAGCATGTTCTTGCGTGCGTCAACCTTCAGTATGAAGTATTTCAGGGCGCCCATACCTACTATGCGTGCAATCTCGCTGCGCTCCTCTTCGGTCATGTCCTTGAACTTGCCGAGCTCTTCGCTGGTCTGGCGTGCGTCCTTCACCATTTCGGCAATGAGGTCATCGGCGTCAACCACTGTTCCCTCGCGGCTCTTCATTTTGCCGTTGGGCAGTTCCACCATACCGTAGGAGAAGTGCACAAGCTCCTTGCCCCATTTGAATCCGAGACGGTCGAGCAGAATGGAAAGTACCTGGAAATGGTAGTTCTGCTCGTTGCCTACGACGTATATCATCTTGTCGATGGGGAAGTCGCGGAAGCGCATGTCGGCCGTACCGATGTCCTGTGTCATGTACACGCTGGTGCCGTCAGAACGTAACAACAGCTTCTGGTCCAGTCCTTCATTGGTAAGGTCTGCCCATACACTGTTGTCGTCCTTTCTGAAGAAAAGACCTTTAGCCAGTCCCTCTTCCACCTTTGCCTTTCCCTCGAGGTAAGTATCAGATTCGTAATATATTTTGTCGAAGCCCACGCCGAGCGCCTTGTAGGTCTCGTCGAAGCCTGCATATACCCATGAGTTCATCTTCTGCCACAGAGCGCGTACTTCCTTGTCGCCCTGCTCCCACTTCACGAGCATCTCGTGGGCTTCCTTTATCAGCGGAGCCTCGTCCTTGGCTTTCTTCTCGGCTTCTTCCTCGCCCATGCCCTCAGCTGTGTACTGTGCCTTGAGCGCAGCAACCTCCTCGCGATAGTGCTTGTCGAAAGCCACGTAGTAGTCGCCAATGAGATGGTCGCCCTTCTTGCCGCTTGTCTCGGGTGTCTCGCCGTTGCCCCACTTCAGCCATGCCAGCATTGACTTGCAGATGTGTATTCCGCGGTCGTTCACGATGTTGGTCTTCACCACACGGTTGCCGTTGGCCTCCATTATCTTTGCGAGGCTCCAGCCCAGCAGGTTGTTGCGCACGTGTCCCAGGTGGAGCGGCTTGTTGGTGTTGGGCGATGAATATTCAATCATCACCAGCGGCGAGTTCTCAGTCGCCTTGCGCTCGCCGTAGGTCGGGTCGGCGTTGATGTCGTTGAGCAGACCTATCCATGCGCCGTTGGATATGACGAGGTTGAGGAAACCCTTCACCACGTTGTACGATGCCACGCAGGCCTCGTTCTCCTTGAGCCAGCGGCCCAGGTCTTCGGCTGTTTCTTCGGGTTTCTTGTGAGATATTTTCAGGAACGGGAACACAACGAGTGTGAGGTGTCCCTCGAATTCACGTTTTGTCTTCTGAAGCTGCACCATTTTTTCAGGCACATCCTGTCCGTACAGTTCCTTCACGGCCTTGATGACCGAACTGCATAAAGCTTTTTCGATGTTCATGATTTTATGAAGATGATTGTGGATGCAAAGTTAACACAAACCTCGCAATATACAAAATAAAATACGCGCAAACATCAGCCTCACGGCATTGCCGCCTTGTCGGGCAGTCCGTTCACGCGCTGCAACTCTAAAATGTAGTGTGTGAAGACGAGCGGCGACTGTATGCGCATCTTGTCGTCGGTGATGTATTCCAGGTCGAGAAGCGTGGTGGTGTATATGCTTTCCACCATGCGTATGTCGTCAGGATTGTCGGAAACGGGATTCACTTTGAGCCGGAGATAGTCGTAGCCTTTGTGCACCAGACTCCAGTCGCCGCTAAGCGTGTAGTCGCCTTCGAAACATTCATCGCCCGAGGCGGTGGGCGAGCCGTCTATACGCCATGCCTTTATCCTCAGCCGTCCGTCCATGCTGCCGTCGGCTTTCAGGTTGTAGTATTGTTCGAGATTCAGGAAATACGCCTGATTGTTCTCTTCGTAGATGCATGGCAGGCTGTCCTGCATCACATACCATTGGCCTATCGCCTTGTCGTGATACTTCTCGTAGAGTTCACGTGTCAGCTCGCCGTCGCTGGGAGGCTCGTTGTAGCAGGATGTGAACGCCAGCGCGACGAGCAGTATCAATGTCGTCAATGCTTTATTCATTTGCTGATATTTAATTTGTTGTCATAAGTTTTCAGTGTCCGCATCACTTCCCATGTCTGCCGGTTCGCCATCTACACGGTGCATAACTATTGTCTGGTTCAGAAACGTTACGGGCGACTCGATGCTGAGAATGTCGTCGTCAGCATGGTACAGATGGAGATCTGTGTCGCTGAAAAGAGGCAGCATGAGGGTGTCGTCGGTATCGTCCTGACTGAGATGCACTCCGAATCTGAGCCGGTCGGTGTCGTCGGATGCTCTGTGTATGAGTCCCCATGAACCGTTCAGGCGATAGTCGGAGATGAACCATTCGCCTCCTGTTGCAGACGGACTGCCGTCGGCTCTTTTGGCTTTCATGATCACACGGCCTGTTATTTCGCCGTTTTCATGAAACTCATAATATTGTTCCAGACTGATGTGATACAGTTTCTCGAATCGTTTGAAATAGTATTCCTGTGGTTCTTGTTTCAGATACCATTTGCCGATCACCTTGTCTGTGTATTTCTCGCGCAGCTCTACGGTTTCCTTTGAGTTTTCGTCTGTTGTTATGTAACGAGGGTCGAGGTCGCTGCATGCGGTCAGAAGAAAGACAGATATAATGAAAAATACTGTTCTCATAAAGTTGGTGCTTGGTTTATTAAAAGTTTTGCCGGCTTGTCGTGTTTATGATTATAACGTTCTCCGCGTGTGGATATTGTGCGCGTGATTACATTTTTACAGTGCGCGTGTGATTTTCTTCCGGTATGTCGTTTTGTCAAAATTTTTTACCATTATTCGTCCTCAAGGCTCGCGTTTTTTCGTCCGCCGGTGTGTCCGGCCGCAAATCCGCGAGTTTTGAGAGGTTTGCGTAAGCTGTTGATACATAGCAGGTTGACTTTTCATACCGTTGTCATCGTGTTGCAATATGCACCGTTTGGGGTGCCGGAACGGGCTCTTTCGGCTCATGTTTTGGTCTGTATCATGCCCAGATATGGACTGTTTCGCAGTGTGAAAGAGCCTGTTCCGCGCAGCCGTCGGTTCACCGCCAGGTTGCGGCCGCGTTTTTCCGGTGGCGGAAAATTGCGGAACGGGCTTTTTCGGACGCCCTTGCGCTCACAGAATGGACAGCGGAGCCGCAGGTGTTTTGTAAATATTTTTTAATGTCCTGACGTTTTATTTTGACTTTCGGGCTAATTAGCTTAACTTTGCATTCATAAACGACAATAATTAAAAAATATACAATATGGCTAATTTGAAGAAAGACTTCGCATCGAAACTTCTGAATGTGAAGGCAATAAAGTTGCAGCCCAACGACCCGTTCACATGGGCATCAGGCTGGAAATCACCGTTCTATTGTGACAACCGCAAGACTCTGTCTTATCCCGAACTGCGCAACTTCGTGAAGCTCGAGCTGGTGCACACCATCCTCGAACACTTCCCGCAGGCTGAGGCTGTGGCCGGTGTGGCAACGGGAGCGATAGCTCAGGGCGCGCTGGTTGCCGACGAACTGAACAAGCCGTTCGTATATGTTCGCAGCAAGGCAAAGGACCACGGCATGGGCAACCTCATCGAGGGCGAGCTGGAAAAGGGTGCCAAGGTTGTTGTGGTTGAGGACCTCATCTCCACCGGCGGCAGCAGTCTGAAGGCCGTTGCAGCGCTGCGCGAGGCAGGCTACGAGGTTGTGGGCATGGTGGCTTCATACACCTACGGATTCCCTGTTGCCGCTGAGGCATTCGCAGAGGCCGGTGTGCAGCTGGAGACTCTGACCGACTACGACCACGTTGTGGCTGAGGCTGTGGCAACAGGCTACATTGCCGAGAGCGACGTGGAGGTGCTGGCAGAGTGGCGCAAGAACCCGTCTGAGTGGCGCAAATAATAACGGCAGGGGCAGGCATGGCCTGCCCTGACTTTAAAACATACATATCATGTCGATGACAACATTCGAAAGCAGCATACGCCAGATACAGTTTCCGCAGCAGAAGGTGTATGACATGCTCAGCAATCTCGAGAACATCGAGAGAGTGAAGAACCGCATACCGGAGGACAAGATAAAGGATCTGACCTTCGACAACGACTCCATATCCATCAGTGTGCCGCCGGCAGGCAGCGTGAAACTGCGCATAGTCGATCGCGACGAGCCGAAGTGCATCAAGTTCGAGACGGAGTCGAGCCCCGTGCCTTTCAACCTGTGGATTCAGATTCTGCCGGTGACAACGACATCGAGCAAGATGAAACTCACCATCAAGGCCGAACTCAATCCGTTCATAAAGGGCATGGTGCAGAAACCGCTGCAGCAGGGCATCGAGAAGATAGCCGACGTGTTGCAGGCTATAAACTACGAATAACAAACCGCTTCGGCGCACGGCCGGAGAAAGACAACTGACAGATGGCTACAAAACTTTGGGAAAAGAATTTTGAGGTGAACCGCGAGATAGAGCGCTTCACCGTTGGACGTGACCGCGAACTCGATCTGTATCTGGCACGCTACGACGTGCTCGGATCGATGGCTCACATCACCATGCTCCAGTCGATAGGACTCATGGAGAAGGACGAACTGGACGCTCTGCTTGCCGAGCTCAAACTGATATACCGCGATTGTGTGGAAGGCCGGTTCGAGATAGAGGAGGGCGTTGAGGACGTCCACTCGCAGGTGGAGCTGATGCTGACGCGCCGTCTGGGCGACATGGGCAAGAAGATACACAGCGGACGGTCGCGCAACGACCAGGTGCTCGTGGATCTGAAACTCTTCATCCGCCACGAACTGCGCGAGGTGGCCGACGAGGTGATGACGCTCTTTGGCGAGCTTCTGGAGAAGAGCGAGCAGTGCAAGGACGTGCTTATGCCGGGTTACACCCATCTGCAGATAGCCATGCCAAGCTCGTTCGGACTGTGGTTCGGCGCCTATGCCGAGTCGTTGGCCGACGACATGCTCTTTCTTCAGGCCGCCTACCGCATGGCCAACCGCAATCCGCTCGGCTCTGCCGCGGGCTACGGTTCGTCGTTCCCGCTCGACAGAAGCATGACAACGCGCCTGCTGGGCTTCGACTCCATGGACTACAACGTGGTGTATGCGCAGATGGGACGCGGCAAGACAGAGCGCAACGTGGCGTTCGCCATGGCCTCGGTGGCAGGCACTCTGTCGAAGATGGCGTTCGATGCGTGCATGTTCAATTGTCAGAACTTCGGCTTCGTGAAGCTGCCGAAGGAGTGCACTACGGGTAGTTCCATAATGCCGCACAAGAAGAATCCCGACGTGTTCGAGCTCATACGCGCCAAGTGCAACAAGCTGCAGGGACTGCCGGCACAGATCACTCTAATAATGAACAACCTGCCCGTGGGCTACTTCCGCGACCTTCAGATCATAAAAGAGGTGTTCCTTCCGGCGTTCGGCGAGCTGAAAGACTGCCTGCGCATGGCGGCATACATTATTAATAAGATGGAGGTGAACCGCTCGATACTCGACAATCCGATGTACGACCCGATGTTCTCCGTAGAGGAGGTGAACCGTCTCGCCGCAGCCGGAATGCCTTTCCGCGACGCTTACCGCAAGGTGGGCATGGAGATAGAGAACGGCACTTATCGTGCCGACCACAACATCCACCATACGCATGAGGGCAGCATGGGCAATCTGTGCAACGACCGCATAGCCGGGTTTATGAAGGGAGTGTACGACGGTTTCGGCTTCAGCCGTGCCGAGGAGGCCGAAAAAGAATTGCTGAAATGAGAAAAAGACTGTTTGCAACTGCATGCGCCGTGGTCATGGCATTGATGATGCCGTCGTGCGGCGACACCATGTCGGAATACAGCACCTATCCGTGCCGCTTTGTGTTCAATACCGCCACGCACGGCCATTCGGCCGCGCTCAACAGCGCAGTGGGCGGCACCGGCATTTTCTGTAAGGTGACAACCGTGATAAAAGGCGGCGCGCAGTATTACAGATTTTCCACAAACCAGAACATGACCGACGACGTAATATTCACCGCCGAGGACGAACGCACCACCGTGCTCCTCGGTATGAACAACGCCATCTGGTTCGGTTACGGCAATCTGGACGTACCGCCTGTGTTCTATGCCTACGACGCCGAGTGTCCCAACTGTTTCAATCCGGACATGGTGCCGGTGAGAAGTCATCCGCTGAGTGTGGCGTCCACGGGCATCGCCACATGCTCTACATGTCATCGTGAATACAACATGAACACCGGCGGAAACATAGTGAAGGGCGACAAGGGCGACCCTCTCACCCGATATCATGCCTCCTACACTCCGACAGGAGTGGTGGCCGTGACCAACTGACGGAGGATTACGCATACCCCTTGCCATAAGAAAAACATACCGTTCAGACATATTCTTCAACCGCATGGACACGACATGTCTCATTCCGGGCACTTACTCGGAGGGGACGGGTTGTGACTGTGAGGTCGTTTTCCTATCTTTGCACTACATAAAAATACATTTTTTTGAATAGAGAAGTGTGGCGATTTCTGCAACCGCTATGGTCAGTACTGTTTACGTCTGACGCGGTTGTGGATTTCATCAATCATTACGGGAAGGCATAAAGATTTAGTTATGAACAGATATTTTATTCAATTATTGTTGCTTGCGTTGTGTATGGCGGCGCCGGCGCAGAACCTTAAAGACCTCGAAAAGGCCCATAAGGACAAGATGAAGGAGCTGAAGAAGTCGCTCGGACTGAAACGTGTGGAGATAAGACAGGACGGGGACGGGACTTACTATATGCTTCTCACGTCGAAGGATAAACTTATAGGCCGTGCCGATATGGACGGAAAGGTGATTCTGCCTGCTATCTATTATGGTATAAACAAAGGCACAGTGCTCGATGGTATGGAGGTTTTCACTATTAATAAAGGTTATGGCAGAATAGGCATTGCCGACCTTTCGGGCAAGATAATCGTTCCGGCAGAATACTCGGACTTTATATTCTGTCCTGCGATAGAGGAGGGGAAAAGCTGGGTTTACGATAATCAGGAGACGAGGACCGGCGACTCCGTGGCGGTGTATCACGAGGCAGCGCCGGCCGTTATTTATGCAAAGGGAAACATAAGCCGTATATATTCTACGGCGGGCGAGGTATTGCGAGACAGCATAATGACGGACAAGTGTGCGTATATTCCGGGATTTTTCATTACAGGAACGACGCTTTTGAAGGTACGGAGTGCATATTTTGACGGAAATGTGTCGCCGTATGAAAACCATAATTGTGGACTGTTTACGCAGTCAGGAAAGCAACTTGTACCGCAAGGAATGTTTGACATAAAGATATATGCACGGGAAGACTATCCTGACTCTTTTATAACCAAATATGGAAAAGAACGTAATTGGTGCATATATGGTGATTTCGTTGATAAGACTCAGAAATATGGCGGTTTCATGATTGGACTTGAAGAAGAAGGTATCCCCCAGATATATGCTGATGTGTCTTATTCTTCTTACAGCGATGAGTGGACAGTCCGTAAAACAAGGTTGGGGGAATCTATGCTGTATACCCCGGATTTGGCAAAAGAAGGTGTATATCGTGACAAAGGTGAGGAATATTATGAGAAACGGGAATACGATAATGTGATATCGTTCTATGCCCATGAAGGAGTGGAGAAGCCTTGGGCGAAGTTCTTCACAGCGATGGCTTTGCATCATAAAGCAGAGGATCATATTAGTAATATGAATACAATTTCATATATCATAGAAGAGAAACCGGACCATGAATTCCTTATTAAGAATATTTCGTTCGATATAGATCTTGCAACAAAACAGTTTGAGACATCGGCAAATTTATTCGATTCTTATATGCAGGGAGGGGATACCACTTATGCAAAGAAGGCAGAATTTTATCTCAGTTATACAAATATTTATCTTGACAGTATTCCAAAATGCGTCGCACGTTACGAAGCAGCGATGAAGGTTTACCGGCAGCGTCAGGCAGCGCTGGCTGCCGAACTGCAACGTCAACAGGAGTTGCAACGTCAGCAGAACGCGGCTTTCTGGGGTGGCATTCTCTCTGCATTCATTCAGGGCGCGACCAATGCTGTTACGGGAGGAGGTGGTTCCGGTTCCTCAGGAAAAGCTACCACGACTTACAGCGGAGGCACAGCGGTGAGCACATCGTCGTCTTCCGGTTCATCATCAAGAAAAGCTTCGCAGATAGCTGAATGGGAGGCAAGGCGGCGGGACGCCGAGAGTCAGCTCGCAAAATACAAAGCGCAACAGATAAAGGATCCCGACTCTGCTTATCTGAAGAGTGTTATACAAAGTACGGAGAACAGAATACGGACTTGTAACGAGCAGATTAATTCTTTGCGCTCGCAGTAGAATCGTTCAATAGGAATTATTCTTATATATAATAAAAAAGGTGTAATGTCTGTGACAGACGGCATATGCTGAAGTGTGTATAACGGCATGTCGTCTGTCGTTTTTATGTCTGTTGCAATGCCATATTGTAAATTTTATGGCATCATGAAGTATTAAATTGTGTAAATTGTTTTGGATGTTATGATTTAATACCTTAACTTTGCAACCGCAATGTGTTTTTAGGCCATAAGCGGCGGTGTACGTACGAGAAACCGGTATGTATGCCGCGATAATCCGTAAAAGGAATGGTCGATATTGCAAAAATGATGCCGCAATGGTGGAATTGGTAGACACGAGGGACTTAAAATCCCTTGGCCAGAAATGGCTGTGCGGGTTCGAGTCCCGCTCGCGGCACTTATTCTAAAAACTTTTATTATGCAGAAAAAACTTATTTATACCCTTTCAGCATGCTCCGTACTTGTATTCGCGTCATGCTCAAAGATGGGACCGCTGTCAGCTGACAACTTTACAGTGACACCGAATCCGCTTGAATCACAGGCAGGTGAGGTTCCGGCAACTATAAGCGGTATGTTCCCGGAGAAGTACATGAAGAAAAAGGCAACCGTAACTGTAACTCCTGAGTTGCGCTACGCTAACGGTCAGGTGGCCAAAGGTGAGAGTGCTACATTCCAGGGAGAGAAGGTTATGGGCAACAACCAGACAATATCATATCGTCTTGGCGGCCGTTACACAATGAAGACCAGCTTCGATTATGTACCGGAAATGCAGCAGAGCGAGTTGTATCTCACTTTCGATGCACGCAAAGGCAAGAAGAAGTATGATGTTCCGGCTGTGAAAGTAGCTACTGGTGTCATCTCTACTTCTGAACTGTACAAAAAGACCATCCTTACCGATGGTGGCTGTATAGCTCCTGATTCATTCCAGCGCGTAAGAGCACAGAAGCAGGAAGCTAACATTAAGTTCCTCATCAACCAGGCTAACCTGCGCAAGAGCGAGCTGAAGAACAACTCAGTAACTGAGTTCGTTAAGATGTTGAAGAAGATCAACGACGACCGCGAAGGTCTTAACATACAGAATGTTGAAGTACAGGCTTACGCTTCACCGGAAGGTGGTGTTAAGTTCAACGACAAACTGGCTTCTAAGCGTCAGGACGTTTCTGAGAAGTATGTAAAAGAGCAGCTTAAGAAAACCAAAGTAAGCACAGGTGTTGATGCTCATTACACAGCACAGGACTGGGAAGGTTTCCAGAAGCTCGTTCAGGCTTCAGATCTTCAGGACAAGGAAGTTGTTCTGCGCGTTCTGTCAATGTATAAGGACCCGGAGGAGCGTGAACAGCAGATCCGCAACATGTCAGCAGTATTCCGTGAGCTGGCTGACGGCATCCTGCCTGAACTCCGTCGTGCACGTCTTATCATCAACTATGAGACAATCGGCCGCAGCGACGAGCAGATACAGCAGCAGTATGCTGAGGATCCTTCAAAGCTGAGCGCTGACGAACTGCTCTACGCAGCAACTCTCGTAGAAGACAATGCTAAGAAAGAGGAAATCTACAAGAAGACTGCTGAACTCTATGACCGCGACTATCGCGCATACAACAACCTTGCTTCTCTGAGCCTGGCTAAGGGTGACAAGGAAACTGCTGCTTCTTATGTAGAGAAAGCTCTGCGCATCGATAACAACGCTGCTGAGGCTTATGCAAACCGCGGTCTTATCAACCTGATCAACGGTAACGTTGCTGAGGCTGAGACAGACATCGCAAAGGCTGCCGGCTCTGAGAATGTTTCTTACGCTCTCGGTGTGCTCAACATCGCTAAGGGTAACTACGCTCAGGCTGAGAAAGACTTCGGCGACGTGAATACAAACAGCGCTGCTCTGGCACAGATCCTTAACAAGAACTACGCTGCAGCTGCCGCAACACTCGACAAAGTGCCTGCTCAGAACGGAATGACAGCCTATCTGCACGCAATCGTTGCTGCACGTCAGGCTAACAAGTTCGCCACTTCTTCTTATCTGAAAGAGGCTCTTCAGAAAGATCCTTCGTTGAAAGCATACGCTGACAACGACTTGGAACTCTCTATACTGAAGTAAATGAGAAAACTCATATATTTCTTTCTGCTCACCCTGGTTTTGGTGTCGTGCTCGACCGACGATAAACATTTCAAGATCGACGGTCGTCTGCTCCACCTCAACCAGGGTGAGTTTTATGTTTACAGTCCTGACGGCGACAATGGCAAACTCGACACCATAAAGGTTGAGGCGGGCCGTTTCACTTACGAAATACCGTGCCGTCGTCCGATGACTCTTATGATTATATTCCCCAATTTCACCGAACAGCCGGTGTTTGCAGAGCCGGGCAAGGCGGTGGAAATAAAGGGAAGCGCGTCCAATCTGAAGGAAATGGAAGTGAAAGGAACGGACGACAATAAGCTGATGAACGCCTTCCGCGAGCAGGTGGCGTCAGCATCGCCGCCCGAAGCGAGGAAATATGCGCATCAGTTCGTTCTCGATCATCCCGAGTCGATGGTCGGTTCATATCTTGTAAGACGCTATTTCATCCAGTCGCAGAATCCCGATCTTGTCATGGCCGACAGCCTTATCAATCTTATGATAAAGCATCAGCCCAAGTACGGATATCTCCGTCAGCTTCAGCAGCAGATAAAAGGACGCGGCAATTCCAAGACAGGCATATCCGTGCCGGCATTCTCCGCCCAGACCATTGACGGCAAGTCTCTTACTGCCGCCAGTCTTTCTGCCACGCCTACAGCTGTAGTCTGTGTGTGGGCTTCGTGGAATTATGAGAGCATAAACATGCTCCGCCAGCTGATGCTTCTCAAAAAGAACGAGGGGGCCGACTTCACTTTGATGGGTATCTCGGTGGATGCATCCATTGATGACTGCCGCCGTGCGGTGAAGAACAACATGCTCGAACTCGACGTAGTGTGCGATGGCGAGATGGTGAACGGTCGGCTTTTCAAATCGCTCGCATTCAGTTATGTGCCAGACAATATTGTGGTGAAGAACGGACGCGTGGTTGCGCGCAACCTCACCATGGAACAGTTGAAGGAACAGCTGAAGACCGGAAAGACACAGTAAACCCTATTCTGATGCTCGTAAAGACTTATTGCGCAGCCGTGAACGGCCTTGAGGTGACAACCGTCACCATTGAGGTGAACCTCAACCGCGGAGTGATGTATCACTTTACCGGCCTTGGCGACACGGCCGTACGCGAAGGACGAGACCGCATTGCGTCCGCCCTTCAGTATAACGGATACAAGTTTCCGCATGCCGATATCACCGTCAATATGGCGCCGGCCGACCTGCGCAAGGAAGGCAGCAGCTTCGATCTGCCTCTCGCCATAGCCATTCTTGCTGCGGCGGGAAGCATTGTTTCCGATGAGCTCGACCGTTATATGATGGTAGGTGAGTTGAGTCTTGACGGCAATCTGCAGCCTGCCAAGGGAGTGTTGCCTATTGCCATACGTGCCCGTGCCGAGAAGTTCAAGGGTCTGATAGTTCCGAAGCAGAACGTGCGCGAGGCCGCAGTGGTGAACAATCTTGAGGTTTACGGCATGGAGAACATACGCGACGTCATAGCCTTTCTCACCGGAAAGGAACATCCCGAACCCATCGTCATCGACACTCGCCGCGAATTTTACGAACAGCAATACAAGTTTGACCTCGATTTTGCCGACGTCCGCGGACAGGAAAACGTGAAGCGTGCCCTCGAGGTTGCGGCCGCAGGAGGCCACAACATGATTATGGTAGGCCCGCCGGGAAGCGGCAAGTCCATGATGGCCAAGCGTCTGCCATCCATTCTTCCGCCGCTCTCGCTCAGCGAAAGTCTTGAGACTACGCAGATACACAGCGTGGCAGGAAAGCTCGGACGCGGCACTTCGCTCATATCGCAACGCCCGTTCCGCGCACCGCATCACACCATATCAGAGGTGGCACTTGTAGGCGGAGGCGTCAATCCGCAGCCCGGAGAGATATCTCTTGCGCACAATGGCGTGCTCTTTGCCGATGAACTTCCCGAGTTCAACAAATCCACTCTCGAGGTGCTCCGACAGCCTCTGGAGGATCACAAGATAACCATCTCACGCGCCAAGTATACCATAGAATTTCCCTGCTCGTTCATGTTTGTCGCCTCCATGAACCCATGTCCGTGCGGTTACTACGGCGATCCGACTCATCACTGCGTGTGCACGCCGGGACAGATACAGCGATACATGAGCAAGATATCCGGTCCGCTGCTCGACCGCATCGACATTCAGACCGAAATAACGCCCGTGCCTTTCAAGGACATATCGAAGGCAGCGCAGGGCGAACCGAGCTCCGCCATACGCGAACGTGTCATCGCCGCGCGTCAGATACAGGAAGAACGTTTCCGCCCTTACAAGGGAGTGCACTGCAATGCGCAGATGTCCGAGCGTATGATACACCGTTTTGCCGAGCCCGACGCCGAAGGAATCGCCCTCCTACGTACAGCCATGGAGCGGCTGAGTCTGTCGGCACGCGCATACAACCGTATATTGAAAGTGGCGCGCACCGTGGCCGACCTTGCCGGCAGCGAGAAAGTGAAGCCCGAACATCTGGCCGAAGCCATATCATACCGCAATCTCGACCGCGGCGACTGGGCGGAGCGGCGACTCCACTGAACGCTGCCGTTTCTCATGTCACATACGCAGAAACATCTGCCGTGAAGCTGCATACGTGCCTGTGATACGGCGTCTCACGTCAACCCATACATTCTTATTCTTCACACGTTATGGACATCCTACGCATCGATTCTTCCTCACACAGTCTTTACGAAACATTCGCCCTGCTATACGCCGACAGCTTTCCTCTGCATGAACAGCGCACCGAAGACCAGCAGCAGGAGGCATTCTCTGACGACCGCTACCGTCTGTATGCTTTCATGGAGGACGGCCGTTTCGTTGGCTTCATATCATGCTGGCTGTTCGGTGACTATGTGTACGTGGAGCATTTTGCTGTCGTGAAGAACGAGAGAGGGCGGGGAACAGGCAGCCGCATAATGAAGATGTTCCAGCAGAAAGCGGCACGCAACGTGATACTCGAGATTGATCCGGTGTGTGACGAGCTGACCACACGACGCATGAATTTCTACATCCGCTGCGGGTTCTGCCTTAACTCCCACGCACATGTCCATCCTCCTTACCGTCGCGGATACGCCGCCCACAGTCTTACGCTGATGACATGGCCGCGCGCCATAGACTCCGCCGCTTACGCCGTCTTTGCCGATGACCTCCGCCGTGTGGTGATGCGGTCGGCTGCCGACGCCAATAATGTAAAGCAAGACACAGAAGCATAATGAGAAAATTCAATGATATAGACGTCATAGCATTCGATGCCGACGACACGCTTTGGGACTGCCAGTCGCACTTTGCCGATGTGGAGCGCCGCTATTGCGACATACTTTCGCCATACGCCGACGCGACGACGGTGTCCGACGAATTGTTTTCTGTTGAGACAGCCAACATGTCCCTGCTTGGCTATGGCGGCAAGGCGTTCACCATTTCGCTTGTAGAGAACGCCCTGCGGCTCAGCGGCTACCGCATTGCGGCGGCCGATGTGGCACGCATTGTGGATCTGGGCAAGTCGCTGCTGCGTCTTCCCGCCACTCCGCTGCCGGGCGTACGCGAAGCTCTCGAGGCCCTCAGCGGCCATCGCCTCGTTGTCTTCACCAAAGGCGAACTGCTCGACCAGTACGCCAAACTCGAGCGTTCGGGCCTGTCGCAGTATTTCTCTCACGTTGAGGTAGTGAACGACAAGAACAAGTCGGCCTGCCTTTCGCTCTGCCGCACACTGCGTGTCGAACCGCGCCATCTGCTCATGGTGGGCAACTCTTTCAAGAGCGACATAGCGCCGATGTTGTCGGTCGGTGCCTCGGCGGTGTACGTGCCGTTCCATGTTACGTGGAAATACGAACACACAGACGAATTTCCTCACGGCCGCCTCGAGCAGATATCAAGCATCTCTGAATTGCCCGGCCTGCTCTGACGGAGGATGTACGGTTAACGGTGTGTCCGCAGGATGATGCGCCGTTAGCGCTGTATGCCGTCGCCGAAGCATTACACGCAGTCTGTCCGTATATGGTGTCTGACGGCAGGCAGCGTTTCTGCAAGGATGTAAATGAGCAGGAAATATCTGTCGTTTACAGGAAATATGGAACACCGTTTGACTTCTGTGTTTTGCATAATTATGCAGAAAAGACGTTCGAAAAAACTTCATCCTAAAATCTGAATCTGGAAAAAGAAACAGCAGAACAAGCCGTTTCGCAACTGTGTTTCTTTATGTTTTGTCCGTTTCTGGAACTATAGCGGAACATGATGTGATTGGAGTGAATTTGTGCGAATTATATATATAAATTGATTAAAAGCATATATTCGCAGCGAAAAAGGACTTTTCAGGGTGATTTCCGGCATCGGAATGTCTGCTGAAAAACAGAGCGCGACGGCATGAAAAGGATCGCGTAATTCTGTGTGAAAGTGCCGCTATTTATGTGTAATCCGGCATTGTGATTTGCGAAAGAGTGCTTTTCGGCTTACGATAAAGACTGTTTAAGGGTGCGATTAAGCCCGTTTCAGGGTGTGATATAGCCTGTTTTAGCGTGTGAAACGGGCTCTTTTGCACCTTAAAACGGACTCTTTCGCAAGAGAGATAAGTCGCTGTCGCAGTGCTGTTGTGCGCAAGCGGCTGTATATCAGAGATTTAAATGAAAATTCAGGAAGTCGGAAATTTGCGTCCGATCGGTCGTCCGAAGATTCTGACGGAGTTTTTTCGACATCGTGATTGCATATTTATACGATTGCAGAAGTGTCTTTGCATAAATATACGCTTTTGCTTTTCTGTCTGAAATATTCCCTTTAGACTATTATTGTCCGTGAGTCTTTTCATACAGTAGAGCGCTCCTTGCGTGGTCGTTGCCGCGTTCTGTGCCTGTCGGTCAGAGGTTTCTTATACGGTCGTCGAACTCCTTTGCGCCGCCTTTCATGCCGAATATCTTCTGCAGCAGGCGTGCCCTCATGTTGGTGACCGACTGCGACGACATGCCTGTAAGCACCGCAATCTCCGTCGGTATGAACCGCAGGCGCGTCAGTATCGTGACGTTTATCTCGTTGGGCGAGAGGTTGGTGTGCCCGGCGAACAGCGCGTTCAGTCTGCCGTCGTAGCTGTTTGTCAGTTGGTGGAGTGCGTCCCAGTCCTGTTTTTCGGCCGTCCGTCCTACTGAAGCCAGGCGGTGCAGGGCATACACACAGTCGGCGTTTATCAGCCGGTCTTCCATGTTCCACTGCTCCGGATTGCGCCGGTCGTTCTGGTATTCGGCCAGCTGCGCCTGCATCTTCTCCATCTCGCGTGTCTTCTCCTCAATCAGTCTGACGTCCTTCTCCCTTGCCTGCTGCAGCTCGTCGAGCCTCCGGCGCAGGGTGCGGTAGCTCTCAAGGTCGCGCGTGTAGCCGGCGTTCAGTTCCTTGAGCGTCATTTTCTGCTTGTTTATCACACGTCCGTAGTGGCTCATTCTGCGCCGGTGATACGCCATGAATCCCACCATTACTATTATCAGCATGGCCGTCGCACCACCCAGCCGCATCATCCTTGCATGCGAGAGGCGTTCGCTTCGCCGGCTGTCATAGTTTTTCTGCAGTTCTACGAGCGAGCTTGCCGTTTCGGTGGATACGTCGTGGTCGTACACGTTGTTGAGCCTTTCGCTCAGAAACAGTTGCGACTTCCCGTCGCCTCTTGTGCGTGCGAGGGTTATGAGTTTCTTCAGTGCGCTCTTGCTTATGGCCGGCACGTCGGAGTCGGCAGCGTCGTACCACATGCTCTCGGCCCTCTGCATGTCGTTTTCAGCGGCGTATATGTCACCCAGACGGAGCGATGCCATGCGGTCGGGACATCCCACATAAGCCATCGTCAGCAGCCGGAGTGCACGCGCGGTGTCGCCGCGGTTCATGTAGTAACAGCCCAGATTGGTGCGTATGAGCGACTGCACCTCCGGTCCTGCCTTAGGAAGTAACGGCCGGCAACGGTTCATGCACGCCATGAAACTGTCGGTGCGGTTTATCCGCAGATACTCCGTCGCCATGTCGTTCCATGCCCGTGCCACGTGGTCTGTGCTTCCGGTGCGTTGCGCTGCGTCGAGTTCCATGCGGCGGTATTTCATAATCAGGTCGTGATGTCCCGTCATAATGTTCATCTGCGCCAATGCTGCGGCCAGCCTGAAGTTGAGAAAACTGTCGTCTGTACCGGCTGCCGCTTCCTCCGCTATCTTCAGGTTGAGCACTGCGTCGTGCAGCTGTCTGTTGTCGTGGAGGCACAGTGCGAGCTGCACCAGCGCTCTTGCCCTGCGGCGTTTGTCGCCGCATCGGTCGAACCATGCCACACTGCTGATTATATATTCGCTGTTGGTCAGCTTCACCCCGAGGTCGTGCACTGATTCGGTATAGACCAGTTCGTAGAGCGCGCTGTCTGCCGGGCCGGCGCACAGACTGTCCTTGTGGCCGTGGAGCAGCATCAGTGCGCCGTGCGGATCGGTGTCGGTCATGCTCTCGGTGCGCGCGATTGTGCTGTCGTACGTCTCCCTTTGTCCGCATGCTGTCATGAGTATGGCCGTGACGAGAATAATCAGTATAGTGCCGGTGCGGTTCATTCTTAGTTTATTTTATAACTGATAGGAAGGGCGAATTGCACTCTGACTTTCTTTCCTTTATGGGTTCCGGGTTTCCACTTCGGCATTTTCTTTACTGTCTCCACGGCTGCTGCGTCGAGCGTAGGAGTGGCATGCTTGGTCACCTCTATGTCGGTCAGCGAACCGTCTTTCTCAACTACGAAGCTCACAACCACCCGTCCCTGTTCGCCGCGCTTTACTGCTTCCGCCGGATATTTCTGGTTTTCGCCAATAAACTTCATCATGGCCTGAATGCCGCCCGGATATTCCGGCAGCACCTCGCACTTTTCATACACTTTTTCTTTATTCTCTTTTGTGGTCTGTGCAGCCGCCGTCGATACCATTATCATCGCGGCAAGCGCCATCATAAGGATTCTTTTCATAATACATTTGGTTTTTTGCGTTAGACATGTTAGTCGTTTGTCCGGACGCTGCAAATATAGGATGAAAAAACAAAACGAACCAAACGATTCGTTACACAATATTACACTGTGCGGCCGTAGTGTAATAATTTTTACTTCCGACGGCCGCGTCCGGACATGATGCGCAGCAGTCTGTTGGCACGGCAGAGGGCGTTCACGCCCATTATGTCGAGCAGAATGGCTTTCAGGCGGAAACTCTTATCTACGCTCATGAAGTTCTGTCTGATGGTTGTCAGCAGCGGACGGTCGCCCGTGAGTTCAGTGGTGTATATCTGGATGTTGAGCACATGCATGTAGTAGTCGACCCATTCTGGCGTGTGGCGGCGCGTCTTTTCCAGCATCCTCAGGTGCGTAGCGAGCAGCTGTCGCCAGGCGTTGCCGTCGGCGTTGTTGGATATTCCTCCACTGTTCCAGCAGTAATAGTAAGTTCCCGTGCACGTTGTGGCCGTCACACCGGCTTTCTCCAGAAGCATGGGCAGGGTGTGCAGGTCTTCGAAAATCATCTTTTCGGGATATCTCACTTCGTCGAACATCCTGCGTCGGTATATCTTGTTGCAGGCGTAAGCGTGGGTATAGGCACGGCACGAGAGCCAGTATTCGTCCATGTCGCGGTATTCGCAGTTTCCGAAGGTCAGCGTTTCCTCAGTGCCGTCTGCTCTCTCGCGGCTGATGGGAAACTCTATAATGTCATATTCGGGATGCTTTTCGGCCAGACCGTTCAGGTCGTGCAGCGTGCCGAGGGCTATGTAGTCGTCGGAATCAATGAACATCAGCAGGTCGCCCCTCGACGCCTCAATGCCTGCGTTGCGTGCGCTGCTCAGTCCGCCGTTAGGCTTGTGTATCACCCTCGTGCGCTTGTCTTTTTCGGCCCATCTGTCGCACATCGCAGGACAATCGTCCGGCGAACCGTCGTCGACGAGTATTATCTCGAAGTCGGCGTCCTCCTGTGCGGCTATGCTTTCCACGCATCTGTCGAGCGTCGCCGCCGTCTTGTAAACGGGTATTATGATGCTTATCATTCTGCGGTTCAGGCCTGTTTGATGAGTTTTTTCAGTTTCATCTTCAGTGTCCAGGGCAGTCCCTGTATGAAGAACTGCAGTATGTTGTATTTCCAGTAGGCCGCACTCTTTTTCACTCCGTACCACGGACTTCCGGCAGTGCGGGCATAGTCCATGAGTATTGAGCACAGTGCGCGCTTGTCACCCTTATCGTCTATGAGGCTCTGCGGCACGTCTCCGGTCTTCCTTATCACAGCCGCCACGTGTCCGTTTTCGGTCAGTCCCACGGTCAGCTCGGCAAATCCGGCTGTCAGCTCAGCCACGTCGTGACGCTCGTTCTTGTTCCATATTATCAGTTTTCCGTTCTCGCGGCATATGTTATACTGGTGGAATCCTTTGTAGTGTTCGGTTTCCGCCTCGTTTATGTGGTGGTTGAGATAGAGGCATCCGCCTTTTTTCAGCACGTCGATGCTTTCGTATATGCTTTTCATGGGGTGGGCGGAGTGGTCGAGTGCGTTCTGTATTATCACGAGCGATACATCGTGTGCCGGATAGAACGCCGACAGATATTCGGCCATTCCGAATTCTATTCTCGGCAGTTTGCGGCGGTGACGCGCCAGTATTCTGTTGAAGTAGCCGGCCAACGGGTCAACGTAATGAATGTCGAGCGGTGTCAACTGTCCGTCGCGCATGATGTGGTTGCCCGTCGCGTAGCTCATTCCGCATCCCACGTCGAGCACCTTCGGCTTGTCCGTTTTGGCGAGGAAGGCGTTGGCGTCGAATCCTTCAAGCGTTATAACGCCACCGTGTTTCGACCAGTTCATCATGCCGTTGAAGGTCCATTTCCATCTGTACACGTTGTTCCAGAAGGCCACCTCGTAGGCGATGCCGTTCATCCATTTTGTAGTAATGTTCTGTTCTTTGTTCATTCTTCTTGTCAAACGAAAGTCAGGATCCGGCCCGTCGCCCCGTGTCTGCGTCTGTATGGTGTGTCGCAGGGCGGCTTCTGCCGGTAGTGCCGGTGCAGTAATATAATGTGCAGAGACATTTGCTGCATGTGGAAATATAGTTTGCTTTGTTTCTTCCTGGTGCAGCATATCTTATGCAAAGATTGTGCAAACGAGCGGAAAGAGAACTTGTTCTCAGTTTCCCGAGTGCAGTATATCTTATGCAAAGATTGTGCAAATGAGCGGAAAGAGAACTTGTTCTCAGTTTCCAGAGTGCAGTATATCTTATGCAAAGATAATTATTATTGCTCTAAAAGTTTTATTCATTTCAAAATAATCGGCCGCATAATCTCCGATTGAGGGCTATTTTGCATATCTTTGCATTCATAATCAATCATTCGGAGAGTTGCGGAAGGCTTGCGATAAGACGCGTTCCGCCTTCCGGTTTAACTCAAGTCACCGTTATGAACAAAACCAGTTTGATGTTGGTACCGGCCGGAGGACTGGCCAATAGAATGCGTGCCGTTGTGTCGGCATATAATTTGTGCCGTGCTGTTGACGGCAGAATGCAGGTCGTTTGGTTTCGCGACTGGGCGTTGAATGCTCCGTTCCGCGACATCTTCAAACCCGTTGACAGTTCTCTCTTTGCCCTGCGTGAGGCACGCGGACTGGATTTTCTCGTCAATGACAGGCCGCGCCGGCGCAACTTCTGGATACCAAAGGCGTTTCAGAGCGTTGTTTTCGACGACCGCATATACGAGCAGTTTGTCACTCCTTTGAAGCAGAAAAACTTTGATTTTGAGGCATGGCTGCGCGGCAAACGGTGCTACATGAGCTGTTATCAGGAGTTCGGTACGTGGGAAACCATACTTTATAAGAAGATATTCCGCCCCGTTGACGAGGTTATGGAGCGCGTTGAGACGTTCCGTGAAGGTTTTTCCGATTACACGATAGGTATGCACATACGTCGTACAGACAACGCCGAGTCGATAGAGAAAAGCCCTACCGCATTGTTCATCGAGGCAGGACAGCGAGAGCTGAAAGAACATCCAGACCTGCGCATATTCCTCGCTACCGACAGCGAAGAGGTGAAACAGCAGATGCGTGGAGTCTTCGGCGACCGCATCATCACACCTTCCGACGCCGCCGAACGCGGCAATACGTCCGGCATACGCGGCGGACTTGTCGATATGTGGACGCTTTCGCTCACACGCCGCATCTATGGTTCGGCAGGCAGCAGTTTCTCAACCATGGCCTCGACCATAGGTGGCAACGAGCTCGTTATTTTATCAGTTCAGGCATGATAAAGACCGAGTGAATCTTCTGTTTTTCTTTCGGCGGTATCTGCATGTAGTTGTTATAGAGGTCGCACAGGTAAGCGTCGGGATTGCACGGCGCGCTGAATGTGCGGCCTTCGAATGTTATCGTGCCGAGCGGAAAGATGCTTTCCTTCAGGTGCATGATGCCGTAGCCGTTGTTCACGAGCGTGTTCGACATATACGTTCCCTTCTTTCTGAACATGAAAGCCAGCTTCCACGCAAGGCTGTAAAGCGCGTATTGCATGCCGAACCACGGCAGTTCTGCCGCCGAGCGCAGCGAATATCTGTGCGGACTGTGCAGTATGGAGTAGCACTTTGATATGCCGCGGCCGTATCGTTTCACAAATTTCTTTGAAACGTCCGGATAGTCTATGAATGGGAAAATGTCCACATAGAGTCCTTTCTCGTAGTTGGCGCTGAAGTCGTCGCCCGGTTCCACGAAGAACGAATTGAGGTCGCGCACCTTCACTATTGGCTCTTTCGTGTCCTCGCTCTGCGGTGTCTGCAACGTCAGAGAGGCAGGCAACTCCTTCGGAGCGACGCTTTTGAACCGTTCAAGGTCGGCAAGGCTCATGGCAATGTCAATGTCGTCGTCCCACGGAATGAATCCTCCGTGGCGCACTGCACCAAGCAGTGAGCCGCCGTCGAGCCAGTAAGATATGTCGTGCTTGCGGCATATTCGGTCTATTTCTTCCAGTATGCCGAGCTGTTTCAGCTGACATTGTCTCAGTGTTCTGCGTTTGTATTCCTCGAGAAAAGTATTTTTCATTGTGGCTTATGTGTCTTTTCCGTTTGTCATTTGTTTTCCGCCGTGGCGCGTCTCACGTCAACCACCTGTCCCGTATAGTCAGATGCGAGTGTGCGCAGTGTGGCTTCCGCCACCTTCTCCGGCTTCAGCAGTGTGTCGTCGGGCTCTGTTCCGAAGTTCGCCACACGCATAGGTGTCTTCGTACGTTCCGGGTTTATGCAGTTAATCTTTATTCCGTCGCCTTCCCATTCCTGCGCAACGGCCTGCACGAAGTTCACTATCGCAGCCTTGGTTGACGAATATATGCTGTAGAAAGCGCGTCCGCGGGTGTACGAGCTCGACGTGAAGAATATGAGACGTCCGCCCGTCTGTTTCAGATAAGGATATGATTCGATGGCTACGTTCACCGTTCCCATGTAGTTGGTCTGCACGGCCGATTCTATCACGGAGTAGTCCATCGCTGCCAGCGGTTCCTTGTTCAGTATGCCGGCTGTGCTTATCACGAAGTCTATCTTGCCCGCCTCTGCCGCCACGCGCGCCAGAGTGTCGCTCACGCACTGCCTGTCGCCTATGTTCACTCCGCCCATGCTGCGCGAGAAGGCGAACACTTTTGCGCCGCGTTCTTCAAGCATCCGCACCACGTCGGCACCTATTCCGTAGCTTCCGCCGAACACCACGGCCACCTTACCTTCAAAGTGACAGGCGTCGGGCATTGCCGTTCCCACTTCCGTGTTCTTCAGTTGGAACAGCTTGTCCAGCATGTATGTGTCCTCCTTGTAGGTCAGTTTCATGTTGCTTTCCTCGCCGCGCACCACATATACAGGTGTGTCCGGCAGGTAGTGGCGCACCACTCCGCAGTCGTCCGTTGTGCGGAACGCCGGGTCTTTCAGTGCCAGTTCATACGCCTTTCTTATCACGTTGATGTCGAAAGCCTGCGGAGTCTGTCCGCGGCGGAGTCTTGAGCGGTCGGGTATGTTGCTTATGAAGTCGCCTTCCACTTCTATTATTGTGTCGGCAGACGGCACAGCCACGTCTATCGCCTCATACTTTCCGAGCGCATCAATCACGTCGTCGAGCACTCTCTGGCTGAGCAACGGGCGCACCGCGTCGTGGAATATGAGGTTCACCTCCAGCTTCTCGTAAGCCCTGATTGCCGAGAGGCTCGAGTCGTAGCGTTCCTTTCCGCCCTTGAGAATCTTCTTCACCTTGCGCCATTTGTTGCGCAGCACGATATTCTCGAAGTCGGAAATGAGCATCGGGTTCGACACAATGGCAATCTCGTCAATCCTCGGATTGCGTTCAAAAACGTCGATGGTGTGTTCCACCACCATTTTTCCTGCCACCTTGTAAAATTGTTTCGGTGTCGAGATGCCGAGTCGTGTGCCAACGCCTCCGGCCAGTATTACGGCGATATTTTGTTTCATTATGTTGTCTTTATCATTATGTATGAATATATTGAAGATACGGTTTGATTATCAGTTATAACCATGTCTTTTTTGCGAAGAATTACAAATCATCTTTTGCTTTTACTTGTTCCATTAAATTATCATAGGTACAATATATAATGGAAACATAAAAAGATTCTTGACTATCCGTTTTAAGATGACTTATGGTCAATCTAATATAGCCTAATAAGTCATCCTGCTTGTTTTCTGACAAATGAAACTCTGTCATGAATTTTGCTTCATCACGTGAGAGAGCTGTAAGTTTTAGCAAATCAGATGTACTTTCTTCTAAATATTTATCATCAAATGATTCTGTGGAGGAAACCATGTGATATTTATCGCTAAGAGCTGATTTAAGATCGTCATACTCTTCTTTCAGATCTTTAAAAGAATCGCGATTAGGTAAATTTATACCGATTGTGCCAACGATTTTTTGGTTGTTTTCTGTTGGCATTATCATAATATTGCAATCACTGCGATTATAAAAGGTACCCTTCAAAGCATATACGCCATTTAGTTCTTTCACAATATCAAATAATTTAGAACGTTCCCATCCTTTGGCTTCAAACGCTTTCAGTGCGTCATCCATACGCAAGCCGGGTTTTAGCTCCAATCCTTTTACGGTCAGGAATCTTTTAGAATTTTGTGCGAGATATTCTCCTACGTTGTCTGTTTGTGCAAATGCAGAAAAAGCAACGGTTAGTTGCAGTAACAGTGTTAATAATATTTTGTGTGCCATAGTCGTAATTATTGTATTATGCAAATATATATCCAACGAGTGGAAAAAGAACTTGTTCTTAATTTTCCGAGTGCAGATTATATTATGCAAATATAGACAAAAACTTCGAGTTTACGCCCCGCCATGCTGAAAAAGTGGTGACTGCGAAGGTAATACGAAACAATAATGTCTGCCGTGGACAGTGTTGTCGCCACACGGCGTGCCCCGAACCTCACAGGTCGAACTGCGAGCATCGGTAAGCAAATATCATTGGCCAGCAGAAGCCGCGCACCATTCCCATTATTCCGTTGGTCTTTGCCGCGTTGGGATATATGTCGCGGCGGTGCTTCATACATATCGTGCAGAGGCGCAGCATGGCCAGAGGACTGCGGCTGAGCATGAGTCTTGCCATGGTGTGATGGAGTAGGAAGCGAGGGTCGCGCGTGTTTTCGAGAATGTGCGAGTAGAGCCGTTGCCACGCCGGTTTGCGCTGCAGACGGCGGAAATGAGCATATCCGAGCACGTAAGGCTGCCACGTAGGCCGGCTCTTCGGTGCAGGGTTCACGCTCAGACTCTGCAACAGCGCCGCCTCCTGCGGATGCGAACGGTGCCAGTTGAGCGGTTTGCCGATGTGCGTTATTGCCTTTTCGCCGTGAAAATAAGCGTTCAATCCCAGGCTCCAGTCGTAGTAAATGCCGTCCATCCACACATCGTCGCGCTGCACGAAGTCGCGTCGCAGAAGCATGGTGTGGCCCGCGAAACCACCGAACATCAGAGCCTCGAGCGAGCAGCGCGGGCTCACTGTGTGCGCACCCTCAAGCGTAGTGCCGCGCAGATGGTCGGAGTAGCAGATGTTGTATGGGCCTATCGCCTCCACCTGACGCTCTATCTTGTCCGGCATCCACACGTCGTCCTGGTCGGATATAGCCACGAAATCGGCCGTCGCCTTCATCACCGCGCTCCTGAAGTTGCGGTTGAACCCCAGGTTATGTTCGTTCACAATCACCCTCACACGGCCGTCGCGGGCAGCGTAAGAGCGGAGTATCGCCACGGTGCTGTCCGTCGAGCAGTCGTCCTGCACTATTATCTCGCTTATCGGGTAGGTCTGTCGCAGTATGGAGTCGAGCTGTTCGCGCAGGAACTTCTCGCCGTTATAGGTGCACATCACCACCGCCACCGTCTTGCCTTCAGTCATGTTGTTCAGTGTTTTTTCCTTATTCTTGACAGTACGAACGACATACATTCGTCCAATATCTTCACTCTCGCAATCTTCATCACGGCGTAGTATATCGCCACGGCCAGCACTATGCGCACCACGAGCAGCAGCCACAGACTGCTTATGGGCGACGTAACCACATAGACCAGCGTCATCACTCCGCCCGCCGCAAGCGCGAAAGGCACGGTGTCGCGCAGGAACATCAGTACGCCGTAGCCCGAAAGCCGGCGCACGAAGAAGAGCCACACGAACAGCCACGCCACGTTGAGGCACACATAGCCTATGACCATTGCACGTATGCCCAACGGCCAGATGAGCAGCATGAGCACAATGAGCGCCACGCCGAGCGAGAACGTGCACCAGAAGAATGTGCCCGAACGGCCCTTGCTTATAATCATGTTGGACAGCAGAGTGGATAGCGGAACCACCGCGCCGCTGATGCAAAGAATCTGTATAAGATATACGCTGGGCAGCCATTTCTCGGTTATTGCCAGCACGATGAACTCGCGCGCCACCAGTCCGAAGCCCAACAACAGCGGGAAGGATATGAACGCTGTGAAGCGCATCATCTTACGGAAGGCGTTCATCTGACGCTCGCGCTCGTTGTCAAGATCCACAAGCACCGGCTGCGCCACCTGCGCCACCATGCTCTGAACGAGCGAGTAGCACTTGGTGTTCCACTGGTAAGCCTGGTTATATACGCCCGTGTCGCGCGGCGTGAAGTAGTGGCCCAGCAGAATGTTGAGCACGTTGTTGTTGACGTGAGTCATGATAGTAGTGGCCAGAATCTTGAACGAGAAGCGGAACATGCGCCTCACCGGAGCGAAGCTGATGCCGCGCAGCGACGGCCGCCACGGCGAGTAGTGCCACTGCATGAAGGTGTTTATTGATACATAGACTAGTCCCTGAGTGGCCAGCGACCAGTAGGCCATGCCCTGCCACGCCATCACCGAGCCCACAATGCTCGACGCCAGCACGGCCGTCATGGCCGCCTTTGCCTGCTGTTTGGCCTGCAGCCGCTTGAAGAGATAGGCCGACTGAGCCGTGCCCAGCGACGCTATGACTATGCTCAGAAAGGCGTAGCGGCAGAGCGGCACCACGTCGGGCGAGTTGTAGTAGCGTCCTATGAGCGGCGCACAGAAGAAGAGCACGAGATACATGGTAGTGCCCACTATGATGTTGAACCAGAACACCGAGTTGTAGTCGCTGTCCTTAGGGTCGTGCAGATTGGTGAGGGCCGTGCGGAAACCGCTGTCCTGCAGTGCCGTGGCCACGAGCGAAAACACGCTTATCATGGCCATCATGCCGTAGTCTGACTGCGAGAGCAGACGTCCGAGAATGATGCCGAACACCACGCCTACAATCTGTTGCACGCCGTTGTTCATGCTTCCCCAGAACAGTCCCTTTGCCGTTTTTTCTTTCAGTGATTCCATACTGTCAGTTCAGGATTATGCCGGTTTCGCCATATAACAGATGTCCGAAACCAACGCAAAAGTACTGCTTATCGGCTAATAATCAAAGAAAAACACCGAAATATTTTCCTTTCGCCGCCGCCCCGCGGGCACTCGGAATGTGCCTTTAAGGCCGGGCACGAATATACATTACGGCAGCATGCGGTTCAGTAGAAATTCAGTGGAATATCGTTCCTTTCATAAAGAACCATGGAAAGCCGCAAAACGCGCAGACAACGCTGGGCGATATAGACAGTGACGGAACGGGACTCATGTAATGATAAACTCACATTATCTTGACTGGTAAACCGCCGTCACCGCTGCGATGCATGCTTCCGGCTCGTCCGATAGAATATCTCCGTGGCTTTTCCCGCGCCTGATATCGGTGTTTTCAAAGGAAACCCGTGCGAGGGACTTACGATTTTTCTTGACTTTTTTTTGACAAAATTTTTTCGCGAAAGAGGTGTAAAGGAATGTTAAATCAGCTGCTATATAGTCCGTTTCAGCATTTACCGCACTGCCATATATCCGGTAATGCAGTCCGGAAGAATTCACTTCAGTTTCTGATAATGCCCGTTTCATGGTCCGATTGAGTCTGTATCAGGCCCTGATCTGGTGCATTTCAGCCCCTGATATGGGCTTAATCGCGTGCTGAAATGGTGCTTTTTGCAAGACGATAAAATATCTCTTAAATATAAGCTATTGCTATCCAACGACTTATGTAAACCTCTCATAATTCGCGTATTTGCGCCCGAGGACGACTCAGTCCGCAAATTCTCGCTTATTTTTCGGGGTAGAACAGGAAACTCAGAGGGAAAATTCAAAATTCGGTTATAAATTGAAAGTTGCCCATATCGGTTTCTTTTCAGCGTAAGGACACAACATATATCCGTCACCGAAAACGGTCTGTCCGGTATCGAAACCTCTTTTTTTTATTACAATCAGCATCCGTTTAATTACGGCCGTTCGCCGTTTCGTGAAGCATCGGCAAATCCGCTGCTATTCCTTATTATCCTTTCCGCTGCGGAATAATGTTTTCCCCATCTTCTGATATTCTGTTATGAAAATTCCTTCTGTCTATAGTTTTTTCCTTCAGAAATGTATATTTGTCCGTTTTCCTTCCCGTTTTCATTTTTCAGCTACCGGTTTTCCTTACATCGAAATGTCGGCTACGGCCCGGCACACGGTTTTATTTTCGTGTTACGTGTCAGTTGTTTGCCGTATGTCGGAAATTGTTTGTAACTTTGTAGCCACACATGGTGCCGAGGCGCACCGGCCGCTCCCGCCACAGAGGAGCCACTAACAAAACAACAGAAAGACAAATGGGAAAAGTAATTCTTACCGGTGACCGCCCAACCGGAAAACTTCATCTGGGCCACTATATAGGTTCGCTGCGCCGCAGAGTGCAGCTGCAGAACGAGGGCGACTACGACCGCATGTTTGTGTTTATGGCCGATGTGCAGGCCCTCACCGACAATGCCGAGAATCCTGAAAAGATACGTCAGAACATCATAGAGGTGGCTCTCGACTATCTGGCCGCCGGACTCGATCCGGAGAAGTGCACGCTCTTCATCCAGAGCCAGATACCCGAGCTTGCCGAGCTCACCACATATCTGATGAACCTCATCACCGTTTCGCGCGTGCAGCGCAACCCGACGGTGAAGACGGAGATAAAGATGCGCAACTTCGAGGCCAACATTCCGCTGGGCTTCTTCTGCTATCCGGTGAGCCAGGCTGCCGACATCACACTGTTCAAGGCCACCACAGTGCCTGCCGGCGAAGACCAGGAGCCGATGATAGAGGTGACCCGCGAACTGGTGCGCCGCTTCAATCAGATATACGACGACGTGCTCGTGGAGCCGAACATCCTGCTGCCCGAGAACGCCACCGCACGCCGTCTGCCCGGTACGGACGGTAAGGAGAAGATGAGCAAGAGCCTCGGCAACTGCATCTATCTGAGCGATTCGCCTGAAGAGGTATGGCAGAAGGTGCGCTCCATGTTCACCGATCCCGACCACCTTCGTGTGGAAGATCCGGGCAAGGTGGAGGGCAACGCCGTCTTTACTTATCTCGACGCCTTCTCCACAGACGCCGACTTCGCAGAGTTCTGGCCTGAGTACAGCTGTCTGGACGAGCTGAAGTGTCACTACTGTCGCGGCGGACTGGGCGACATGAAGTGCAAGAAGTTCCTCAACACCATCATCAACAACATGTTGGAACCGATGCGTCAGCGCCGTCGTGAGTTTGAGAAGGACATACCGGAGATATACAACATACTGCGTCGCGGCACAGAGCAGGCACGCGAAGTGGCTGCCCAGACCATGAGCGAGGTGCGCCACGCCATGCGCATCGACTATTTCGACGACGCCGAACTCATACGTCAGCAGGCCGAACGTTTCGCTGCAGGAAAATAAGAAATGAGGATACGGGCGCAGTGTCCGCCCATCCTTTTATCGACATATAGCGGCAACGCCGTAAGCATCGGGTGCTTACGGCGTTGCTGTTATTTTTTATTGTCTGTCCGGTTCTGTCTGTGTTCGTGTGCCCATATCTCAATGCTGTTTATTATGTTCTGCCACAATATGTAGCAGCCCGGTCCGACGGACGACAGCGGATTGAGGTAAGTGTAGGCTATCCAGATGGCGAAGGCCGTGTTCTTCTGTCCGAGTGCCTGTCCGGCGTTCACGGTGCTGTCGAAGTAATGGCCAATGAACCGGCCGACGGCAAACTGCATCAGGCAGAGAATGAACACCACAATGGCTATCGTGACGAGGAAAGTCCAGGTGGTGTCGGCGTGTACTATGTTCTTGACGGTGGTGCCGGTGACAATCATCAGAGAGCCGCACCACATGTAGTATGCCAGATCCTTCACGGAGAGTATGGCGCTGTGGAGACGCTTCATCCAGTGTTTCACCACGTAGGCCAGCAGCATCGGCGCCACGAGCACCGTGCACACCTTGTAGAGAATGATGCTGAACGCCTCCCAGAACGACAGGTGGGCGCCCTTCTCTATGAGCGGCAGACACACGGGAATGAGCAGTGCCGTGATGAAGTTGGACAGAAACGTGTAGGCCGTCATCTGTTCTATGTCGCCGCCTATCTTCTTCACCACCACGGCGGCGGCCGACGCACACGGGCCGATGACGCATATCAGCATGGCCTCCATGAGCACAAGGCTGTCGCCGGTCATGCCGAATCCCAGCACCAGAGAGGTGATGAGCGCCACGGTGAGTACCTGAAACGCGCTCACCCAAAGATGCCACGGCACTATGCGTAGCTTCTTGAAGTCCACCTTGCAGAAGGTGACGAAGAGCACGAGAAACATGAACAGGGGCAGCATGGCGTCGAGAAGTGGCGCGAAGAAGTCGGAGGCACCGCTCAGTGCGGGTGTGAAAGCGAACGTGAGATAGAGCGCTGCTCCGGCGGCAATGGACACGGCGAGTGTCCAGTCTTTTATGAATCTGATGACATCCATAACGGTGATGTTTTATTATCCGCACACAAATTTAGTACAATTTTGCCATACACGCTGTCCGCCGGCCTCTTTTTTTGACGGGCGTCCGGTGTGGGATGGCATAATAGAAGGGTGTGCGGAGGCATTTGTCGTTTTTTTATCGTATCTTTGCCACAAGACAGGCAGCATCCTGTAAACATAAAATAATGAAGGCATGAACATACGCAGAGCGTCCGGTAAGGACATACCACAGATAAACAACCTGCTCAGTCAGGTGAACGCCGTGCACCACGAAGGACGTCCGGACCTGTTCCGGCTCGGGCGGAAATATACAGACGAGGAACTCACGGACATACTGGCAGACGCCAGCCGCCCCGTGTTTGTGGCGGTGGACGACAGCGACGTGGCCGTGGGCTACGCCTTCTGCGTGTTTCAGCATCATGCCGACAGCCACATACTCGAGCCTGTCACCACGCTCTACATCGACGACCTGTGTGTGGATAGCAAGTTGCGAGGCCGGCATATCGGTACTGAGCTCTACCGGCATGTGATAGAGTTTGCGCGCGGATGCGGCTGTCATAACGTGACACTCAATGTGTGGAGCTGCAATCCGGAGGCCATGAGGTTCTACGAGCGTTGCGGACTGAAGCCGCAGAAGGTGTGCATGGAGCAGCTGCTATGAGCGTGGCGGTACGGCGCACGACTGAAAACAGACATTAAGTAAAGCAAGATATTATGGATAAGAAACCGGCAAAGGTGGATGTGGCGGTGCTGATACTTTTCTTCAACCGCCCCGAAAGGCTCAAGGAAGTGTTCGACGAGGTGAGAAAGGCACGGCCCTCGCGCCTCTTTCTCTATCAGGACGGTCCGCGCGGCGAGGCCGACATGGCGGGCATAGAGGGATGCCGCCGCGTGGTGGAGGACATCGACTGGGAGTGTGAGGTGCACCGCATGTATCAGCAGCGCAACTATGGTTGCGACCCGTCGGAGTACATATCGCAGAAGTGGGCGTTCTCCATTGTCGACAAATGTATTGTACTCGAGGACGACGATGTGCCGTCGCAGTCGTTCTTTCCTTTCTGCAAGGAGATGCTCGACCGCTACGAACACGACGAGCGCATCACGATGATAGCCGGTTTCAACAGCGACGAGGTGACGCCGGGAGTGCCGTGCGACTACTTCTTCACGTCGGTGTTCTCCATCTGGGGATGGGCATCGTGGCGTCGTGTCATCGACACTTGGGACACCTCTTATGCCTTCCTTGACGACGAGTTTGCCATGCGTCAGCTCAACGGAGTGATGCGTCAGCGCCGCTATTGCGCCGACACTCTGCGTGCATGCTACGACCACCGCGCGTCGGGCAAGGAGTATTATGAGACCATTTTCTGGTCGGCAATGGTGATGAACAGCGGGCTCGCCATCATGCCGACACGCAACATGATAAACAACCGCGGCGCTACTGAAGGCTCAACCCATTTTGCAGGAAGCCTGGAGACCATGCCGCGACGTCTGCGCCGACTGTTCACCATGAAACGCTTTGAGGTGGATTTCCCGCTGAAGCATCCGCGTTATGTCATTGAGAATGTGGAATTCAAGGAGCGCACATACCGCACCTACGGCTACGGACACCCGTGGATAAAGATTGGAAGGTCGGTTGAGGAACTGTTGCTCAACCTGCGCTACGGCAACTTCGGCATCATAGCGCGGGCCGTGAAGCGCCGCCTGAACAAATGGACGGGGCGCGACGGCCACAAATAACGGACGCTTCTCAGTCCAGATAAATCTTTTCGTATTCTGTCTGCATAAGCCTTATGCCGAACCGCGACAGGGCGTATGCCTTGGCTTCTGCTCCGAGTGAGCGGAGGTCGGAGTGTGGTATGACTTCGCTGAACAGGCGGAGGAAGGCTTCGTCGTCGTTTCCGCTCACCTTCAGCGGCCACGATGGAGGCAGTGTGTCGCCCAGTCCGGGACAGTCGTTTGCCACGACGGGCAGGCTCGCCATGCTCGCCTCGATGGACATTATACTGAGGCCCTCGAACTCGGAGGGCATGAACAGGCAGTCGAACGACGCCAGAACAGAGGACAGTCCGAACATGGGCGGGGTGAGAGTGGCGTTGTCGCACTGTGCCACGGCACGCTCTACGTCGGGCCGCAGGGAGCCGTCGCCCATGATGTGGAAGTGGTAGCGTCGGTCGCCGGCCATGCTGTGGAGCAGTCTGACGAGGTGTACGATTCCCTTCTGCTGCTCGAAGCGTCCGGCAAAGAGCACGTTGATGCACCCTTTCTTTATGCCGGCGTATGGCTTCTGATCCACCGGTTGCACACCATTATATATAATAGGCAGGCTGAGGCCGTAGGCTTTGGCGTAGCACGACTGCACCGACGGCGATATGGCCACGTTGTTTGCGGCGCGCTGGTAGAAGCGTTCCATGTGGCGGCCCAGCTTGTTCTGACCTGTCCAGAGGCGTGTGTTGTGCACCGTCCGCACTATGCGGCAGCGGCGAAGCCAGGGAAACAGTAGGAAGAAAGTGCGCAGACTCATGTCCGGAGTCTCGGTGTGTACGTGTATGACGTCGGGGCGCCAGCGCAGATAAACGGGTAGAAACCACAGCGGAAAGCACAGTGCGGCGATACGTTCGAAAAGGAAGTGGAAACGTATGTCGGGCATGTGGGCACGGTGGAAGCGTATGCCGGCACGGCTCAGACCGTCCATAAACTCGCGTGTGAAAGGCGTCGAGGCACGCATCACTTCCACCATGTGATATTCGGTTCCGGGTGTCTGTGAGGCTGCTATGTTTGCCGCCACCTTCTCGGCACCGCCCATGTCGAAGTGGGTTACGATGTGGAAGATGCGCACGGGGCGCTTCTCTTTGTCTTGTTTTCCTGCGTTTGTCATAGCGTTGTGCTTTTTACCGTTGTTTCGTTTGCTTCATTATACAAGATAATCGGCTATGAGCCATCCGTTGTAAGCCCACAGCCAGAGAGTGAGCAGAAGCGTAAGTATGCGTGTATAGCGGCTGAGCCGTGCGCCGGAATTCTTAAAGAGGAATGCTGCGGCTATAGGTATGACGAACGCCCAGTGGGCAGCCATGATGTAAACCTCGTTGAGACCGAAGCCGAAGATGATGTGCATGGTCATGTCGAAGGCAAACCACGACAGGACAAGATGGAGCAGGCGCGAGTGGCGGCCGTACCATATTCCGGCGGCGAAAAGCAGAACTATGAGTGCCTCGACAACGTAGCTTGCAGTCCATCGGTAGCTCACGAACACTGGACGTGTCTGCTGTACGTCTTCAAGAAGATGGCTGCGGTGGAGCTGGAGCGACTCTCCGAAGAGGTTTTCTGTGACCGACTGCAGGCGCGGAGTGGTCATATCGCTCCACTCAAGCAGCGGAACGTCCTTCGTCATTGCCTTTCCGTTCTGCTTCTTCACCCATTCGTCGTGAGCCTTGAACTTGTCGCCGAAGTTCGGATTCTTCTTTTTCAGGTTGTCTTCTATCTTCTTTATGTTTTCAGACTGCGGCAGAATGATTGCCTGCTGCTGCCAGTAGATGATGCCGGCGAAGAGCAACAGCGGAACGGCGAAGGCTGCGACGTAACGCCACGAGAAGGCTTTGCGTCCGTTGGTGAACAGGAGGGCCAGACCGGTTTTCACTCCGTTGGACAGCGTCATGCCTGCCGACAGGAAGAAAAGCGTGCCGGCGAGCAGAGGCGACATGGGCTTGCGCTCCTTCATCTTGGTGCCGGCGATGTAGATGGTTGCCACAAGCAGGAACATGGAAATGCCGAAGTGGTCGGGCACCATGGTTGCTATGAGCACGTGGGCGAAGCCGTAGAGCATGGCGGTGAGCAGCATGGCGTCGCGCCGTGATACGCCTGCCAGTTCGTGGAGTATGCGCAGCATGAACACGGATGCGTAGGTTGCGCAGAACACATTGATTGCCGCGATGAAGAAAACTGCGAAGTTGAAGCCTGTCACTTCCATCAGCCAGCTGTTCAACCAGTACAGAGGCAGAAGCAGGGCGATGTAGAGCGGATGGCGCAGGGTGGAGTAGTGGATGCGCAGACACGATACCGCGATGCATGAGAACACGTCGTAGCCCGACATGTTGAGGTGATTGTAGAATATCGTCCAGAAGCCTCCGTGGGCGCCGATGGTGAATCTGTCGAACTTGCTGTATATCAGAAGACCGTTGAACAGGATGAATACGATCATTGAAATGAGTGCGAACAGCCGTTCTTCTTTTCTTATCTTGAATATTGTTTTCATCTTTTTGATTGTGTTATAAGTGTTTCTTTTATAACAGATATGACGCTATGAGTGTGATGTTATAGCCCAGAAGGAAACATGTGAGCAGGAATACCGTTGCGCCGACTGCGCGTCTCACACGTTTGCCGGAGGTGGCAATGATGTATGCCGTGGCTATCGGTATGGCGTATATCCAATGGGCTGACATGATGTAAACCTCGTTGATGCCGAAGCCCAAGCCCATGTGCAGAACCATGTCGAGCAGGAAGTATGACATGACGAGCCACAGAAAGCGCGACCGGCGGCCGCACCACACGCCTGCGGCAAAGAGCAACAGTATGACGGCTTCGATGATATAATTGACCGGTGACGAGTAGTGCACAATCATAGGACGCTTGCGGAACTCGTCCTTCAGCAGGTAGTCTTTGTGCAGCTGGATGGATTCGCCGAAGAGGTTTTCTACAGCCGACATGGTGCGCGATGTGGAAATGTCGGTCCATCTCATGAATTCGCCGTTGCTGATGGGCTTGCCCTGTTTTGCGGTTTTGGGCTTTGTGGTTTTCTTCGGTGCCGGTTTTGTTGTGGCGGAAGCAGTTGTGTCGCTGTGTGCGGAGGCTGTATCACGGCTCGCGGCGGCAGTGTTGCCGGCCGATGCGGTCTTCACTGTTGCCTGGGCCATTGCTTTCTGCTCCTTCTGTAGTTGCAGTTCCTTCTGCCGTTGTTCCGCTTCTTTCTTGGCTTTCAGTTTTGCCTTCGCCTCGTTACGTGCCATGTCGCGCGGCCATACTATCTTGTCGTACTCCAGCCGGCTGCAAGTCCAGAGCAGCGCCGAGGGCAGTATGACGGCCGCAAGTATGTATCCGGGCCGGAAGAAACGGCGGCCGTTGACAAACAGTGCGGCCATGAATGTCTTCAGACCATTATTGAGTGACGTGCCGGCAGTGAGCAGAAAGAGCACTATGGTGTGCCATGCGCTCATGCGGCGGCCGTTTTTCATCCACTGCCCCGACAGGTGAAGTGTGAGCAGAATGAGCATCATCGAGATGATGAAATGGTCGGGAACCATGGACGAAAGCATTACAAACGCGAACGAGAAACAGAACAATGACATGAGCGAAGCCATGTTTTCGCCCAGTCCGACGATGTCGCGCAGTATGCGACGGAGGAATATCATGGCGTAGAAACCGAAGAAAATCTGTATCGCCGCTACGATGAATATGGCGCAGTTGACGCCTGTCAGTTTCATCAGTAGCTGGTTTATGAGATACGGTACGTACATGTAGAACGCCAGAAGCGGATGCCGGTAGACGTTGTAACCGGCCGTCCAGTCGCTCACCACTGAATAAGTGATGGGATCGAAACCCGATATCTGGAAGTTGCGGATGAACAATGGCCAGTAGTATTTGACCATGGGAGTGAACTTGTCGAAGTATCTTATGATGACAAGTGAGTTGAGTGCTGTGAGCATAAGCAGCATTACAGCTGCGAACAGGCGTTCTTCGCGGCGCAGTCCGAATATGCGTGAGGCAGCCTTTATGAGTCTGTTGTCTTTCAGTTTCATCTTTTTGATGTTGCTTCAGAATTGTGTTGACGATGTATCAGAATTGTTGTCGTGTTGCGACAAAGCCTTTCCGACGTTATGATAAAGCCTCTTTGAGGGTGCGATACAGGCTTTTTCAGGGTGCGATAAAGCCCATATCAGCCTCTGATAAAGCCTTTATTGAGATGCGATAGAGCCTTTTTTGCAGTGCGACATGGGTAGTCTTGATACACATCGGAATGATTGTGGTGTCGCGACGTTCATGTTTTATTTCTTCATGAAAAACCTTACAAGCAGGAAATTCACCGGCACGCAGATGGCGAACATGGGAATAGGTGCCCAGTGTTTGCTCACTCCGAGGTGGATGAAAAGATTGAGCGTCACCATCTGCAAGACGTAGTTTACGGCGTGTGCGGCTATGAATCCGGCGCCGTGGCGTGCGTTTGCCTTCACACGGAAGGTGAAACGGGTGGTCGCTATGAAGTTGAACGCGAAGCTGACGATGTAGCCTATGGTCATGGCGGGCGTAGGACTGATGAGCATGAGCAGCAGTGCATAGACGCCGTATTGTATTGCCGTGGCCGTAACGCCCACGATGCCGAACCGCAGTATCTCGTTCAGACGCTCGCGGCGGTTACTGTTCGAATGGTTTGTAGAATCGTTCGTCTGCATAATCAAAGAGTTCTTTGTCGCCCCGGCTGTCGCCGTAGGCCGTGATGTGAAGGCTGTCGCGGTCGGTCAGTACGGCTTTCAGGCGGCACACTTTCTCCTTGCCGTAGCAGTTGGGAGTGGCGAATCGTCCGGTGATGAGTCCTCCTTTCACCTCAGCCTGCGTGGATATCACTATCACACGGCCGGCTCCGAAGCGGTTGGTGAAGAACGGTTCCACCCACTGACTTATGCTTGCCGTCACTACATAAACCTTTTCGCCCTTTGCCAGAACGTCGGCGATGTGCTTCATTGCGGCCGGTCTGAGTGTATCGGTACGGTCGGCTGCGAAGTCAGCGCCGGCTTTTTCAAAATCCTCTACAGTCATTCCCTTGAACAGATGGGCGAAGAGTCGCTCCTTCACGGAGCCTCCGTCGATGAGCCGCAGTTTCATCATTACGAGCAGTGGACTGTAGAGCAGCAGTCCGGCGATGAGCGCACTGTTGCCCCGTGCATGCCTTATGAAGGCGATGAGCGAGTCGGCGCACGTTATCGTTCCGTCGAAGTCGAATACGTGTATTCTCGTTTTCGTTTCCTTCAGATTAATGTTTTCAGATGTCATTCAGTGCTTACAGATAAATCATTATGAGGAAAGTAAGCCCCCACGCAATAAGTACAAACTGCGAGAAACGGTCGTGCAGTATCACCTTTGTCGGGTCGCCGCTTCTCTTGTCCACCACTGTTATCTGTATGTAGCGCAGCAGTCCCAGCAGCACGAACACCGATGTGAGATACAGATTTTCCGTTCCGAACTGTCTGGCCACTTCCGGCGACACGGTGTACATGATGTAGCACACAAGCGTTACGGATGCCGTTATGGTGATGGCCTGGTTGATGAAAGTGAGATTATAGCGCGTGGTGTTCTTCCGCGGAGCCTCTCCCGTCTCGTTCATGCGTATCACGTCGTCGCGTCTTTTTGCGAAAGATAGGAACAGAGTGAGCAGGAACGTCATCAGCACAATCCATTTGCTCAGCATTATCTCGCCCACAATGCCGCCTGCGAGTATACGCAGCACGAATCCGAATGCCACGATGCACACGTCGATTATGGCATACTGCTTGAGCCGTGAGCAATAGGCGAGGTTGAGTACATAATAGAACAGCAGCACAGCCACGGCCGATGGCATCACCGGAGCTGGCAGTGTGAGCGCAGTGCCGATGCTCAGTATGAACGTGACGCCCATTATCCTGTATGCCGCTCCCACCGACACCTTGCCTGCGGCTATCGGTCTGTGGCACTTCTCCGGGTGGTTGCGGTCATCGTCGGCGTCCACTATGTCGTTGTAGCAGTATATCGACGATGCTGTGAAACAGAATGCTATGAACATTATAAGGCTGTTCATGAGCACCTCGGTGTCGAACAGTTCGCTGCTGAAGAACATAGGGATAAAGACAAACAGGTTCTTTATCCATTGCTGCGGACGGATGAGTTTCAATATGTCTTTCATATATTATGTATGTATTATCTTTGTTTTGGTTGTGTTATCTGCCTTTTGCCGGCAGCAGCATGCGCACCACTGGTGCGGCTATGCGTTGCAGAAGCCATGCCGCCGGGAGTGTTATGGCCGTGGTGAGAAGAAACGTCGGCCAGTAGCCTATGTGCATCTGGTGGATGTACACCAGTACGAAGTTGCTGTGTATGAGATAACATTCCAGACTCAGTGCGCCTACCGTGCGTAGCATGGCGTTGGTCCATGACGGCGCGTGAGCCAGCAGTCGTGCGAGCAGCACCACGGCGGTGAAGGTCAGCGGAATGTATATCATGCGCTCGACAAACAGCGGGAACTTGCCGTGCAGTTCCTGTTCGAGATACAGCGATGTGCCGAACGTCATGGCAAAAGCCACGAGCAGCAACGGCATTGAGCCGCGTTGCAGACAGCGGCGCTCCATAACAAGCTGTCCGGCATTGATGCCGATGAAGAAGATTGGCACCCGGCTCCAGAATATCTCGATGTGGCCTACTGCCGAATGTATGGGTGTAACCCACTGCACCATGACACACCACACCACCATAAGCACCGGCAGCCATCGGTAAACGGGTCTCCGGCTGATGAGTTTCATGTAAGGCGGAGCTGCGATGTATAGCACCATGATTGCCGGTATGTACCAGAACGTCAGTTCGTCGTGCATCCAGAAGTCCAGATTTATGGTGACGTCGCCTATCAGGTCGCCCACACTGCTGCTGTAGCGTCCTCGTCCGAGGAAGTCGGGCACGTAGAAAAGGCAGGCCATGATGAACCATGCCGGGAATATGCGTGCGAACCTTCTGGCGTAGAACTTGCGTGTGTCCGGATTGCGTGTCCATGCAAACCACAGTCCCACTCCGCTTAGGAAGAGAAACATGTCGACTCCGACGTTGCCGCAACGGTGCAGTCCGTAGAAAGGATCGTCGCGTCTCACCCACACGTGGAACAGTATGATGAAAAGCATCGCCAGTCCCATCAGTTCGCCTCTGAAGCGGCTTATGTCGGCCAGACACAGGCGTCCGTCGTCCGTTCCGGTGGTCTTTTCACTACTGTTAGCGTTTGAATTCATCTTCAGAATATGTTTTACGCTGCGTTGCAACGATGCTCCGTCAGCGTGTTTTCACCTTGTTTATTATAATCCTTGTGGCCCATGCCAGTGCCACGCAGGCTATGATGTAGAGCAGCAGACCCGTGTACACATCGCCACGGCGGCTTATGCCGATGAATATCTTGCGTGCAACGGGATGTATGACGAACATTGCTGCCGAGAGTTTGCCCAGATGCGAGAGTTTGATGTTGGCATATACGGGCAGCAGCTTCACTGTTCCCACAGCGGCGGAGCATACGAACAGCGGTGCCCACAGCCATGTGTGGAAGTTCAGACCGAACAGTATCACGGCTATGTATGATATGATTGTCGTGCCGGCCCAGAACGCGTGCGACATCGGCCGGCCGTATCTTGCGTAGAGCAGTCCGGCGCAGAATGGCAGCATACTGCCTATGAAGTTGTAGCGCAGACGGTTGAGCGTTTCGCCCTGAGGGTCGCATCCCACCTGCAACGCCCAGCATACAGCCACTACTGCCACTGCCGTCTGCCAGCCCTTGCGCCTTAGCAGCAGTATGTAGACCGCATAAATCTGTAGCATCAGACCGAAAAACCAGTAGGGACCAGGCCATATCACTTTGTCAGGATTGGGCATGAGGTTGTTGAGCAGGAGCATCTGGCCGATGATGTCGGGCACGGCATAGCGGTGGGCACCCGGCGTTATGGCATCCACCATGATGAATATTGCGAAGCCCACAATCATCATGTCGAACAGTTTGCGGAAGTGTGTGCGCATGAACGAAACCCTGTCCGGCACAGGCACATGCGGTGTATGCTCATATTTTGCCACAAGTCCGTAGGCACTGAGAAACAGGAACACCGGCACGCCGTAGTGTCCGAAGAACGACAGAAGGTGCACCGGCAGATTAAGGTCGGGCTCGAGCAGCGCCTGCATAAGGCCCATGCTGCGTCCTTTGTCAAATGTGTATTCATTCTCCTTCACGGCAAATCCCAGCCAGTGGCAGTAGTTGTGGAGCACTATGCCCGCTATGGCTATGGCCCTGAGGGCCGAGCATTCGGCGCGCGAAAGCAGTTGGTCGTTGTTTATTTTCAGCATATTCGGTGTGTTGTTATATGTGCGTGTTAGTGTGTCGCGTTGTCATCGGCGGCACGCCACAGCGGTCTTTTCATATTCCTTCGAGCTTGTCGTAGTCGGTAGTGCCCTTGAGCAGTCGCGGCCTTGTCTCGTCATAGTCGGGCGAAAGAAGGTCGTACTTCGGTTCGTAGCACGGAGCCGAAATGCCCGCCAGCCCCATGAGCAGATGCGGCACGGCGTCGGTCATGAAGCGGCGTCTGCGTGCCTCCACCATCGCCTTGAGCACCTCCGGCCGGCGGCGTGCGTATTTGGGCGAGCACCATATCCAGAACGGTATGTCAAATTCGGCGTGGGCCAGACGCGCATCTATCTCCGCCGAGTGCATGCGGCAGAAGAAGTGCATGTCGCCTTCGTAACATTCCTCGCCGTGATCAGGCATGTAGATGACGATGGCATCCTCGTGTGCGAATCTGTCCACAATCCTGTCAACCACCGAATCGTTGTATAATACGGCGTTGTCATAGTCGGCCAGGATGCGCCGTTCCCTTGCGTTGAGGTTGGGTTTCAGCTCGGTGTAGTCGTCGCCCTTGAAGTGTTTGCGGTCCTTCGGACTGCGCTGGCGGTAGCTCACGTGCTGTCCTATGAGATGGAATATAATGAGATTGTTGTCTCCTCCCTGTCCTTTCAGCTCGTCATAATCCTCGAGCAGGCCTTCGTCGTAGGTGTGCAACCTGTCGTTGCGCGTGTCGAACTGTGCGGCGCTGAGTGTCGGGTTGTTGAGGAAGAATCCGCCGCTGAAGTCATAAACGGCCTCGCGTGCCTTGGGCAGGAACTGATTGGTGAGGAACGTCACGTGGTAACCAGCCTTGCGGAACACCTCGGTGAACAACGGATAGTCGCACCATTCGCCCTTCTGTCCCTCAACGCGTGTGGAGAAAATGCTCTTGAACACGAAGCTCGTAAGGTTGTGGGGCGACACCACATCGGTGAATTTCACGAGCCGCCCCTGGCGTTCGAGCTTCTGCTGCCGCGGTGTTGTGGGCATGGTGTAGCCGTACATTGCGGAGTGGTGGCGGCTGTAGCTCTCGCCTATGATGAGCACAATGGTCGGACTGCTGTATGAGCAGCTGTCCACCTTCACGTCATCTATTCCAGCTATGAGCTTGTCTATCTGCTTTGCAGCAAGCGAGTTTGCATACACGCTGAACATCAGACGGTAGGCCGGCAGATAGAGCTGGGCGTGGTCTTTCTCGGTGAGCGTGTGCTCCACCTCGCCAATGTTGGTGCCGCTCATGAGTTTCCATGTGGCCTGCTTGTTGTCGGCCGACACGTCGGCTGCCCATATCACCATTATTATAATGACCAGTCCGGCCACAGCCTTTGTCGCTGTTCGGGATGCGAACGCAGCCACAGCCCGGCCAGCATTGCAGAGACGTTGCTCCAGACGGTGGGGTATGATGTGCGGAAACTTCAGCCGCAGAGCCGTGAGCACGTGCACGATGATGAGCATGAGCACCCATCCCACGCTGCTTGTGATGACTCCCGGCGAGACGCATGAGCGCAGAAACTCGCCTGCCTCGCGCGGATCGGTCTCGCCTACGAGCATGAGCATGGAGGGCGTGAGCGTGGACTGGAACTTCACGAAGCAGTAGACGTCGACGAGCGACGTGGTATAAAGCACCGCATAGAGTATGCCTCTGGCCCATCGTCTGACGACAAGCGGCAGCAACGCGAGCACGATGCACACCACATAGGTGTCGAGCAACAGTTCGAGATAAAGATTGTCGTAAACCTTCGCACCGCGGCTGTCGGGCAGCACTGCCCATGAGCTTACGCATCCGAGTGCATACATGAAAAAGAAGAATGACGCGTTGGCGCTTATCGGTCTGACAGCCAGTGACAGCGCGTCGCACAGTGCTTTCACAACTTTCTGCATGTTATAGAATTTTTGGCAAAGTTACATCAAAATTGCGAAATACGGAAATAAAGGTTTCTGCGATTATCCTTTTTGCCGGTGAGTGGTCTGTATGCCGCCGGCGGTGTGTCCCGGTGCGGGCTTTGCGCAGGTCGGTGCGGCATGTGTGTCATGGGATGTGCCGCAGCCGTTGTGGCGGTTGCGGCGTGTGGAGTGGGGCTGCTGTCAGCGGTCTGATGATGCGGTGCCAGTGAGAACGTCGAGCTGCCGGCGTGTGTCGTCGGCACTTGTGAACACTATGCCGTGCATTCCCAGCTCGCGGGCCGTTGCCACGTTGGCCTCCTTGTCGTCGATGAACACCGACTCTTCCGGCTTCAGCGAGTAGCGGTCGAGCAGTATGCGGTATATCTGCGGTTCGGGTTTCACTTCTTTCTCAATGCCCGATACCACAGTGCCTTCGAGAAGCGAGAGGAAGTCGAAGCGCTCAAAGGCCACGTGTATGTTCTCCGCCGACCAGTTGGTGAGTCCGTACAGATGGTAGCCCTCGTCCTTCAGACTGCGCAGCAGGGCCACGCTCTCGGGCTTTTCGCAACGGAGCATCTCGCCCCAGTGCACGGGAAACATCTCTATGGCCTCGCGAAACTCGGGGTGGAGTGCCGCAAGCTGTGCCACGCCCTCGGCGTAGGTGCGTCCGCGGTCGTTCTCAAGGTTCCATGCGTCGGTGCATATGTTGGCGAGGAAATACTCCATGCGCTCGTCGTCGTTGAAGTAGCTGCGGTAGTAGTAGCGGCTGTTCCAGTCGACAAGCACGCCTCCGAAGTCGAATACGATGTTCTTTATCTGTGCCATGTGTGTATGGTTGTGGATTGTGTTTCTATGAATAACTGATAACCATGTGGTTATGATTATGCAAATATATAAATTCGTCGGAACAACGGCAAATTGTCGCCTGAGTTTTTATCGGGCGTGTGCCAAAGTGGCGTAAAATTGTCTTGAACTGCATAAATATACAATTCCGGCTTGACTTTTTTTTGACAAAAATTTTTCGTAAAATAGAAGTGAATAAATGTTAATACGCGAACCGGAAAGGCTCTTCCGCATTTTCATGGGTCGGGAAATTCTGGTCTGCGATCCCTATTTTTGAACGTCGGTTTGCAATAAAGGCTTTATCAGCTTATGAAACAGTTCTATTTGCATGCCGATATATGCGATATCAGGCCCTGATACGGGCTCTATTGAGTGCCGAAACAGACTCTTTCGCACAGCCGGAAAATCTTAATTGAATGACGAAAAGACGTATAGCTCTGATTGATAAAGAGTTACGTAAAGTCTCTGAGAATTGGCTGTACGCGACCGAAGGAGCTGTTGCCCGCAAATATTAGATTCTCGTGAAGTTGACGTTGCATAAATATTCATCAGCCTCGGGGTTTTGCATAAATATTCATTCTTACGGTAAAGCCTTCCTGACGGTGGTGCGACGGTTCGTGAAGATGCGTATTCCATGCTTCCCGCAGTGTGGCATGCGGACATGAAAAAGACGCTCTCCACGGCTTTTTACGGCCGCGGAAAGCGTCGGGTGTATGATATTCTTATTCAGTCAGAGATTATTTGATGAACAGCAGCTCGCGATATTTCGGCAGAGTCCACAGTTCGTCAGATACGATGAGCTCGAGCTTGTCGATGTGGTGGCGTATTGATTCGAGTTTCGGAGCCACGGTGTCGTGATAGGCAATGGCCTTCTCGCGGCAGCTCTCTATCCTGTTTGCCACCTTGCGTGCCTCTACGAGTTCTTCCACGCCGGTCTCTATTATCTGTGTGCGCTGTGCTATTTCCTCTATTATCTTCTTGTTGCGCGATGTCAGTTCGTCGGCCTTGTTGGCAGGGAATATGTCGTACATGCTCTGCACGTTCTTTGCCAGCTGGCTCTGATAGTGCGTGCACACAGGTATGATATGGTTCATGGTGAGGTCGCCCATCACTCTCGCCTCAATCTGTATGCGCTTGGTGTAGGTCTCCCATTTCACTTCGTTGCGTGCCTCAAGCTCCTTGCGCTTCATCACGTTGAGATTCTCGAACATGCTGATGCTGTCCTCGTCGAGGTAGCGGTCGAATACAACCGGACACGAAGTCTCGCAGTCGAGTCCGCGCTGTGCGGCTTCTTCTTTCCACTCGTCGGAGTAGCCGTTGCCTTCGAATATGATAGGTTTGCATGTCTTCACGTCGGCTCTCACCACGTCGATGATGGCACTCATCTTGTCCTCACCCTTGGCTATGAGCTCGTCCACGCGCTGCTTGAAGTTGTTGAGCGCTTCGGCCACTGCCGAGTTGAGCACAATCATGGCGCTTGCACAGTTGGCCTCAGAGCCTACGGCGCGGAATTCGAAGCGGTTGCCGGTGAATGCGAACGGTGATGTACGGTTGCGGTCGGTGTTGTCGATGAGCAGTTCCGGAATCTCAGGTATGTCGAGTTTCAGTCCCTGTTTGCCTGCCACGTTGAAGAGAGTCTCCTTGTCGGCGTGCTCTATGTGCTCGAGCAGATGGCTGAGCTGGTGGCCGAGGAAGGATGATATGATGGCTGGCGGAGCCTCGTTGGCGCCCAGACGGTGGGCATTGGTGGCGCTCATGATGCTGGCCTTGAGCAGTCCGTTGTGCTTGTATACGGCCATGAGCGTCTCGACGATGAACACCACGAAGCGCAGGTTGTCCTCAGGTGTCTTGCCGGGTGCGTGGAGCAGTATGCCCGTGTCCGTGGTGAGGCTCCAGTTGTTGTGCTTGCCCGAACCGTTGATGCCTGCGTACGGCTTCTCGTGGAGCAGCACTCTGAAGCTGTGACGGCGTGCCACCTTCTTCATAAGCGACATGAGCAGCATGTTGTGGTCCACTGCCAGATTGCACTCCTCGTATATCGGGGCCAGCTCAAACTGGTTTGGCGCCACCTCGTTGTGGCGTGTCTTGCACGGTATGCCGAGTTCGAGGGCTTGTATTTCGAGATCTTTCATGAAGGCCTGCACGCGTTCCGGAATTGTTCCGAAGTAGTGGTCGTCCATCTGCTGGTTCTTTGCAGAGTCGTGGCCCATGAGTGTGCGGCCTGTGAGCAGCAGGTCGGGGCGTGTGGAGTAGAGTCCTTCGTCAACGAGGAAATACTCCTGCTCCCATCCCAGATTGCACGACACCTTGCGCACGTCGGGATAGAAATACTGGCTGACAGACAGTGCTGCCGTGCCTACGGCATGGAGTGCGCGCAGCAGCGGAGCCTTGTAGTCGAGGGCCTCGCCTGTGTATGAGATGAAGATTGTGGGAATGCAGAGCGTGTCGTCGATGATGAATACGGGCGAGGTCGGGTCCCATGCCGAATAGCCTCGCGCTTCGAAGGTGTTGCGTATTCCTCCGCTCGGGAAAGAACTGGCGTCAGGTTCCTGCTGCATGAGCAGCTTGCCGGAGAATTCTTCTATCATTCCGCCTTTGCCGTCGTGCTCGATGAAGGCGTCGTGTTTCTCGGCTGTGCCTTCCGTGAGCGGCTGGAACCAGTGTGTGTAGTGTGTCACTCCGTTTTCCACGGCCCATTGTTTCATGCCTTTGGCCACGGCGTCGGCAATGGAACGGTCGAGTCGTGTGCCGTTGTCCATTACATCAACGAGCTGTTCATAAACGTCGCGCGGCAGGTATTTGTACATCTTGGCGCGGTTGAACACGTATTTTCCGAAATACTCCGACGGACGTTCGGCCGGTGTGACGACTTCCTGTGGTTTCTTCTTGAAAGCCTCGGCCACAACCTCAAATCTTAAGTTTGCCATTGTTTTAAGAGTGTTATTTTTGGGTTTGTTGTTGCTTTTGCTCTGCATGTCCTGCGTCAGGCATTATATGCCTTTGCATGTATTGCGGTGCAAAGTTAAGTTTTTTTTATCAAAAAACCGTCATACTTTGTCCACTCTTATAGGCAAAAAGATTGTGCGGCACGTGTGTTGAGGCCCGCGGCACAGGATGTGCGGGCCGTGTGAAAGGGTGATGCGGTCAGCGGCCGGCCCATGCGGTGATGCGCTCCATGGCCTCGTGGCAGTCCTCGCTGCGGCCGAAGGCGGTGAGTCTGACGTATCCCTCGCCGCTCGGTCCGAAGCCTGCACCCGGCGTGCACACCACTCCTGTGGCGTAGAGCATCTGCTCGAAGAACTTGCGGCTAGGCGTGTTGTTGGGAGTCTTCATCCATATGTATGGAGCGTTGCGGCCTCCGTAGACCTCCATTCCGGCGTTCTTGAGTGCGTTGAGCATGTAGGACGCGTTGTCCATATAGTAGGCTATGGTCTGTCTTATCTGCTTCTTGCCTTCGGCGGTGTATATGGCTTCGGCCGCTCTCTGGCTGATGTAGCTCGTTCCGTTGAACTTGGTGCTCTGGCGTCGGTTCCACAGATGGTTGAGTTCTATGCGCTCTTTGTTGTCGAGTGTGGCTGCTGTGAGCTCCTTCGGGATGACGGTGTAGCCGCAGCGCACGCCGGTGAATCCGGCTGTCTTTGAGTAGCTGCGGAACTCTATGGCCACCTTGCGTGCTCCCTTTATCTCGTAGATGGAGTGCGGAATGTCGTCGTCCTGTATGTAGGCTTCATATGCAGCGTCGAAGAGCAGTAGCGTGTCGTTCTCCAGTGCGTAGTCCACCCAGCGGCGCAGTTCGTCCTTGGAGAGCACCGTGCCCGTGGGATTGTTTGGATAACAGAGATATATCATGTCGACACGATGGTCTGGTATCTGCGGGATGAAGTTGTTCTCGGCTGTGCATGGCATGTAGTTAACGTTGCTCCAACGGCCGTCGGAGAGTGTTCCGGCGCGTCCGCACATCACGTTGGAGTCGATGTATACGGGATAGATCGGGTCGGTCACGCCTATGCTGTTGTCCCATCTCACAATCTCACCTATGTTTCCGGTGTCGCTCTTGGCACCGTCGTTCACGAAAATCTCATCGGTGTCGAGACGCACTCCGCGCGGAAGAAAGTCGTTCTTCACGATTGCCTCGCGCAGAAAGTCGTATCCGCGTTCGGGACCGTAGCCTCTGAATGTGGCGGTGGATGCCATTTCGTCAACGGCCTTATGCATGGCTTCTATCACTGCAGGGCACAGCGGCTGTGTCACGTCGCCTATGCCCAGGCTTATCACTCTTGTCTTGGGATGTGACAGCTTGAAGGCGTTCACTTTCTTGGCTATGTCTTCAAAGAGATAGTTGTCGGACAGTTTCAGATAATGTTCGTTTACTAATGCCATATACGTATAATGTTTTTGTTTGTCGGAATGATTAAAGGTACACCTCGCCGTCGAACACAAATTCGGCTCCACCGGTGAGATATACGTGGTTGTCGGCTTCCTCCCACAAGATGTCGAGCTCACCGCCGTCCATCACTATTGTGCTGTGGCGTCCGGCCCGGCCTGTGACAGCGGCAGCCACGGCTGTGGCACAGGCTCCTGTACCGCAGGCCATTGTGATGCCGCTTCCTCTCTCCCATACTCTTGTTCTGATTTTGTCTTTCTCTATTACCTGGGCAAACTCGATGTTACAGCGCTGTGGAAATGCGGGGTTATGCTCCAGCAGGCTTCCGTATTTTGCGAGGTCGGTGTGCTCGATGTCGTCGGTGAATATCACGAAATGCGGGTTGCCCATCGACACGAATGTACCACAGAATGTGTGGAGTGCCGCTGTCAGGTGTCCGCACGACGTCTCGTCATACTGCTCCGGGCACGACAGTGCAGGCTCAAGCATGTCCACTGTCACGCTTTTGGTATTACCTTCGGCGTCAAGATGAAGTTTCAGAGTCTTCACACCCGACCGTGTGGCGAGGCGTATTGCGGTTTTCTGTGTCAGATTCTTGTCGTGCACATATTTTCCTATGCACCTCGAGGCGTTGCCACACATCATGGCCTCCGAACCGTCGGCATTGAAAATACGCATGGTGAAGTCTGCGCCGTCGGTGTCGGATGGCCTTCCGATGAGCACTAGGCCGTCGCCTCCGATGCCCGTGTGGCGGTCGCTGAGTTTTATTGCGGCCTCTTCAGGATTCGCTATTGCGTACAGCGAATTGTCAACGTATATGTAGTCGTTGCCTGCACCTTGCATCTTTGTGAATCTGACAGCTTTTTTCATTTTGTCTGTTTTGTGCTTGTTTATATACCTTTTTATTAAAGACAAATGCAAAAATACGACAAATTGTGATAAAAGCTTCGGATTGGTGCGCAAAATAATTGTCTTTATGATATCGGAGTTATGATTTGTTTGTATTTTGTTTATTATTTGTGTGAATTGTAATTAAAATATTGTGTTTTTGTTATTAAATGATAGTTATGAGTACACAATCCTTGTATGAAAAGGTCTTATGCGACGGTTTTTTATCAAACAGCAGCATGTGGTTTTTCATTAATGATGCACATACCGGATTATAACGGCCTTTTTGTTAAAAAATAATAAAATATTCATTACGCAGTATATAATCGGTTGCTTCGTGCGTATATATTTTCAAAAGGCGAAATAATAATATCCTGAACTTAATATTCAATAATAATTGAGAAGATGAAAACCAGATTGAGTATTCTGATGATGATTTTTTTCATCAGCTCTACTATTGCAGCACAGACAGGTGCCGTATCCTTCAAATTGAAAGGTGAATTGCTCGACTCTCTGACCAAAGATGGAGAAGCGTATGCCACGGTTTCTGTGGCAAACAAACAGACTCCTTCCGAAGCAGTGGCAAAACAGGTGACAGATAAGAACGGACGCTTTGTGATAAGTCTCAAAGGCTCCGGTGACTTTGTAGCTACGCTCACATCGATGGGCCGACAGCCTGTTGTAAGGGAGTTCAAGGCACCGGCTGACGGCAAAACTGTGGACCTCGGAACAATGTATGTGCACGATGCCGCCAACGAACTGAAAGGCGTTGAGGTGGTGGTGCAGAAGCCTTTGGTGAAATCGGACATTGATAAGATAGAGTATAACATTGCCGACGACCCTGACTCCAAATCGAACACAATGCTTGAAATGTTGCGTAAGGTGCCGCTCGTGACGGTTGACGGTGATGAGAACATAAAGGTGAACGGCAGCAGTTCGTTCAAAGTATATGTCAACGGGCGCCCTAACAACATGATGAGCAACAACCCGAAGGAAGTGCTGAAAAGTCTTCCGGCAAACAGTGTGAAGCGCGTGGAGGTGATAACAAATCCCGGACCGAAATACGACGCTGAGGGAGTGGGCGGAATACTCAATATCATTACCGAGGGCAGCGGGCTTGTAGGATATACTGCAACGATGTCGGCCAACGTGAATAACCGCGGTCAGGGTGGCGGACTTTTCGGAACAGTGAAGAGCGGAAAACTCACTGTCAGTGCAAACTACAACTACAGCAACACCAATCGTTCGCCGCGTACCAAGAGCTGGAGCAAGCGTGAGAGTATCGGCGAAATAGACGAAAACTCATCCGATGTCGAGACGTCCAGCTCGCAAAAGGGCAACTACGACTTCCAGTACGGTTCGATAGAAGCCAGCTACGAGATAGATACGCTGCGTCTGGTAAGCATGTCTTTCGGTATGTATGGAGGTGGAAACAAGAGCCGTTTTACCAGCACTACCAATGCCACTTCGCCTCTTTCGGGCAACCCTATATATAGTTATACTTCGCAGAACAGATCGAACAGCAGCTGGTCTTCCATAAACGGAGGTTTGGATTATCAGCGTCTTTTCCATGTTAAGGACCGCATGCTGACTTTCTCTTACAGAATAAACTCCAATCCGAACAGCTCTGACGGCAGTTTCTATTATACCGATATGACGGCTGAAGACAGCTGGCTCGACTTCCTGCACCGCATGAATGAACAGCGCAACAAGGGTGAGCAGAATACGATAGAGAACACTTTCCAGGTGGATTTTACAACGCCAATCGACACAATACACACTGTTGAGGCCGGTCTGAAATACATTCTGCGCAACAATAAATCGAACGATGACCGCTATCAGAGGCAGGCCGGAAGCGATGACGAATATGTGTTCTCGGACGATTACAGTTCACATTTCAGACATCGCAACGATATTCTGGCTGCCTATGTGGGCTATGGCATCAAGCTGAAAAGATTTTCCGGCCGTCTGGGATTGCGCTACGAGCATACCATTCAGGACGTGGAATACCTGCTTGGACGCGGAGATGACTTCCGCAAAGACTTCGACGACGTTATCCCTTCTGTTAGTGTCGGTTATAAGATTACGGATATGTCGAATCTCCGTCTCGGCTATAACATGCGCATATACCGTCCGGGTATATGGTCGCTCAATCCTTACATTGACGACAGTAATCCGACAAGTATCAGTCAGGGAAACCCTAACCTGGATAGCGAGAAGAGTCATGCGTTCAGCCTTTCGTACAACAACTTCACGCAGAATGTGAGTCTGAGCTTCTCCACACGGTATGCGTTCACCAACAACAGCATACAAAGTCTGACGCAATATATTAACGATACTGAGATACCGGGACTGCAGAACCCGACCGGAAAGGACGTGATGTACCAGACATACAAGAACATTGGAAAGACCAGAAGCCTCGACTTCAGTGCGTACATTAACTGGAACATCACTACAAATACGCGCCTTTACAGCAACCTGAACGGCGGTTATAACTATCTGTCTGACGGCAACGGACTGAGCAATCACGGCTGGATGATGTTCTATTATGCAGGTATTCAGCAGACGTTCCCGTATGACTGGCGCATCGGAATAAATGTTTCAGGCCAGACGCCTTACATCTCTCTCCAGGGCAAAGGCAGCAGTTATTTCAATTACGGAATGAATATCTACAAGTCGTTCATTGACAAACGACTCACGATATCGCTGTTCGCAAACGATTTCTTCAACTCCAAGAAGAGGTCATCATCGACACTCGAGAGCATCAACTTCACCTCGAGCAGTTGGTCGGAGTATTCTCCGATGCGTTACGGAGTGAGTGTAAGTTTCCGCATCGGTAAACTTACGGCGAGCGTGAAGAAGGCTGCCCGTACCATCAGCAACGACGATGTGAAGGGCGGAGGAAACAACGGTCAACAATAGAATGAAGCATACTGCCACCGCATGGGTTTCCGGTCTCATGCGGTGGCAGTGTGTATTTAGAAATATTTTTCGTATATTTGCACACTCGTAAATATACAGCCGTCAAGGTATTATATTGTAGTGGTGAGGCGTAAAGGCTATTATACCACATTCATTTCAACGTAACGTAACCGGATTTGAGCAAAAGATTACGCATATCGATATCATTGTTCCTGCTTGTACTCTTCGTTGTGTTCAAGGCAGGAACAACGATGTTTGTGCACGTTCACACCATTGACGGTGTGAAGATTGTCCATTCGCATCCTTATTCGGGCAACAATCACAGCCATTCTTCTTCTCAGATCCACTCCATTGCTTTCGCTTCAGCCCAGCAGATGACGGCACCCGGCGGTGCCATGCCGTTGCAGGTGTGTCTTCATCTTCTCTACGTCCTTCTGCAGGACAACACTGAGAGTAGACCAATGTCAGGCTGCGCGCTGAACATCAATCCCCGTGCCCCACCTTCATTGTATTAATATGTTCTTTCAGTATGCCGGATAATGTCCAGCAGCATCATTCATTTCATTCTGTCGGAAGCGCATAGCTGCCGGCAGACAATACACATATCATACATATTAATACACAATGAGACAATATATCTTAATGCTTGCGCTGATGATTTTCGGCGCATCCGAGGCCGTGCGTGCCGACGAAAACAAACCGGTGACCGAGGGAAACGCGGTGACCGTACACGTGATAGAGAAAGACAGCGAGGAGAATCTGCCGGGTGCTGTGATAAAGATTGAGGAGACAGGACAGGCTGCCGTGACCGGTGCTGACGGCCATTGCATGTTCCGCAACATTCCTGCCGGAACTTACACACTGAGTGTGCGGCTGCTCGGTTACACCACTCAGGAGAAGAAGGTCAGCGTGAGTCGTGACTTCGCGGCCGACGTTCATTTTGTCATGACGCCCGATGTCACCGTCACAGACGAAGTCGTGGTGTCAGCCAACCGCAACGAGACGAGCCGACGCGACGCGCCCGTCGTGGTGAATGTTCTTAACAGTAAGCTCTTCGAGGCCGTAAACTCGTCCGACCTTGCCAAGTCGTTGAACTATCAGTCGGGCCTGCGTGTGGAGAACAACTGCCAGAACTGCGGTTTCCCGCAGGTGCGTATCAACGGTCTGGAAGGACCTTACTCTCAGATACTCATCAACAGCCGACCGGTGGTGAGCGCTCTTTCGGGCGTTTACGGACTTGAGCAGATACCGGTGAACATGATAGACCGTGTAGAGGTTGTGCGCGGAGGAGGTTCCGCTCTGTTCGGAGCCAACGCCGTGGGAGGCACTATCAATGTCATAACAAAGGACCCTGTGAACAACTCTTTCCAGGTTTCCTCGTCGCTGTCGAATATGAACGGCAAGTCGTGGGAACAATATTTCGGTGCCAACGCGTCGCTCGTGTCCGACAAGAACACTTACGGTATAGCTCTGTATCAGTCATATCGTAACCGGAATCCGTATGATGCCGACGGCGACGGATTCTCGGAGCTCGGCAAACTCAACATGAACAGCTTCGGACTTCGCGGATATTACCGTCCGTCGCAGTTCAGTAGGCTGGGCCTGGAGTATCATGTTACCAATGAGTTCCGCCGTGGCGGCAACAAGTTCGACCTCGAACCGTTCGAGACAGACATCACCGAGCAGACCAAACATGTGATAAACAGCGGTGGTCTGACCTACGATGTGTTCTTCAATTCATACAAGCATAAGCTGTCGTTCTACTCGTCCATACAGCACACCGACCGCAACAGCTACTACGGCGCACAGCAGAATACCGACGCATACGGCAAGACCAACGACCTGACATGGGTTGCCGGAGCAATGTACACTGGCAATTTCGAACGCCTGCTCTTTGCTCCTGCCGTCTTCACTTCGGGCATTGAGTATCAGAGCAATTCGCTCCACGACGTCATGCTCGGCTACAACCGCGACATGAAGCAGGACGTACGCATAGGCGGTGGATTTGTCCAGAACGAGTGGAAGATCAACCGTTTCACGCTGCTTGCTGGCTTCCGTGTTGACAAGCACAATCTTATTGACTGAATCCGATATTCAGTCCGCGCGTCAACCTTATGTACAAACCGTCGGACAAACTGCAGGCGCGCCTCACATGGTCAACAGGTTTCCGTGCTCCACAGGCCTACGACGAAGACCTCCATGTGACGGCTGTCGGAGGCGAGGGAGTGCTCATAAAGCTGGCCGACGGACTGAAACCTGAACGCTCCAACAGCTTCAGCGGATCGATAGACCGCACGTTCAGCTTCGGTCACTGGCAGGCCAATCTGCTTGTGGAAGCCTTCTATACACGTCTTGATGATGTGTTTGTGCTCGAGATGACAAGCACAGACGATGCCGGCAACATAATAAAAGAACGCCGCAACGGCAATGGTGCGCGTGTATATGGCCTTAACTTCGACGGAAAACTGGCTCATGGCTCCGACCTTTCGCTGCAGGCCGGCTTCACTGTTCAGCGCAGCCGTTACGCCGAAAAAGAAAGCTGGAGCGAGGATCCCGACGTTGCTCCGACCAAATACATGCCCCGCACGCCCGGCTGTTACGGATACTTCACACTCACGAGCGCACCGTTCCGCAACTTTGACTTCTCGCTTTCAGGTGTCTATACTGGCCGTATGCGTGTGCCACACATAGCTCCCGACGCCTCGGAGATACCTGCCGGATATGAGTATAGTTACATTACGAAGGATGAACTTGTGCATACGCCCGACTTCTTTGAGCTGAACCTCAAGCTGAACTATACCTTCGTGCTCAGCGATCATGTGAAGCTGCAACTCAACGGAGGCGTGCAGAACATGCTCAACGCGTTCCAAAAGGATCTCGACAAAGGCGCATACCGCGATTCTGGCTACTTCTACGGCCCGGTGCAGCCGCGCACATTCTTCATCGGTGTGAAGATAACCAACTGACCGATAGTCCGCAGCCGCCCTCCCGCTGAGGCTCCGGCGCAGAGCATGAAAAACGCAGGCGCGGAACAGTGAAATGCTGTTCCGCGCCTTTACGTTTCTTTATGACGTCTTTGATTTCTCTCCGCCACTGCCGCTTTGCGTTCCGTTTATGCCTGCGGTGCGAAGCGTTTGCGTGGCATCATGCCCTTTTTGGCCATTCTCTTCATGCCTTTTTTGTGTCCCGGCTTTATATTGTCGTGTTTCAGCAGATAGTTTGCCTGGCGTGCAGACAGCACCTTGCTGAACTCCTTGAAGTATTTCTCCTTTATGTCTATGCGTTTGCGCTGCATGTCGAAGCCGCTCATGGTCATTTCTGCCACCTGCTCGTCGGTTGGCTGCCATTTGCCTTTCTCCTTTTTTTCGGCCATGTCTTTCTTTGCCTCTTTTCTGTCGCTGCGCTTCTCAGCCTTCAGTTGCGCAAGATCCTTTATATAGTCACAGTATGTGTCTTCCAGCTGTTCGGTCTGCTTGTCGGTGAGCATCATGCGTCCGGCCAGTGCCTGCCATCTTTTCTTCATAATTTCCTCTTTCGTCGGTCTGTCGGCCTTGTCGGAGCGTTTTGTGTTGTTCTGCGCGAACGCCTGCATCCCGGCGGCGAGCATCATCACCATTGCCAATACTTTGATACCTCTCATAATGTCTCCTTTTTTTAATAATCCGTTAATCAATTCTATGTTAAAAACTCAATCAGTCAGTATGTCCGTGTGTTTGAAAATGCCGTCTTACATGAATCCCACAACCTTGTACATCTTTCCGTGTGGTGTCTTCACCTTCTTGTAGAGAACTCCGTCAACCAGATAAAGCTTCTCTTTGTTACGCTTGATGGTCTTCGGTTTGTATATCTTCTCAACGAGAAGTCCTATCGGCGGGCGTACTATCTCAAATCTTGACGGTGCGAGTTTGCTATAATATCTGCCACCTTCGTCGTATATGAACTGCAGTCCGTTGAAATTCACATATATACTCTTCGACGGTATTGCGCTTATTGTTCTGCTTCCGAATGTTCTGTGGCTTGGTGCAACTACTTCCACTTTCTTTACAACCTTTACTTTTTTCGGCTTGCGTGGCTGTGCATCAGCTTCTGCGTAAGCGAGACTCATCAATGCTGCCATCATGCAAATCATAATCTTTTTCATAATCGTTAGTTTTTTGCGGTTGTTACTCATTTGATGTTATTACTCTCATTTGGTTTAATGTCATTATTCTTTGATAACATTCTGTAACCGTTTATGACATTTCGCCGTTCCTTGGTCTGTGACCTTGGACAGATAAAACAAACGGGAGAAAAGCATGTCTGCCTTTTGTGTTCCTCGTGTTGTTTATCTGGTGCAAAGATGAGGATAAAATGCCGCATTTGCAAAATGATATCCCTAATTTGTCGTAGGGAAATGCCTAAACCTTGCAGGCATTTCCCTATCGGCGGGCTGATGAATGTGCTGTGTATGCAATGATACAGGGGCGCGGAGTGTCCAAAAACAGAGGCTTTTGTTTTGTCAGTCAGTGCGTTTGCACTATCTTTGCATAAGATAGGCTACGTTCGGCAATTTGATATCAAGCTCTCATTGCGCTCACTTGCACTATCTTTGCATAAAACAAGCTGCACTCGGGAAATTGAAAGCGAGCTTTCTTTCCTCTCGTTTGCATTGTTTTTGCATAAGATAGGCTGCGCTCGGCAATTTGATAGCAAGGTTTATAAAAGCCCGTACGCACCTTATTATTTAAAAAGAAGACTCACCCGGCATACACACAAAAGGCATGAAAGTATATTTCTATCACACACAGGACATCGCACACATCCGCAAACGGATGGAGGCGGGAGAGTTTCCGGCCCATTTCCTTTACGGAGCGACAGGACTGCCTGCCAGCGGCATCGAGGTGGTATGGCACCGTTCTCGTCCCGGACTGCCGCGCTGGCGCATGATGTTGCGCAACGCTTGGCTCATACTCACCTCTCGCGAGCGTTTCGACGCCGTGTATGCCACGCATTATCGCGGACTAGAACTCATTGTCCTGTTGCATGCCCTGCGTCTGTTCCGCCGTCCTGTCGTGATATGGCATCATCAGCCTGTCATCACCTCGTCCGGTTTTCTTCGCGAGCGTTTCGGTCGGCTGTTCTACCGAGGGTTCGACCGCATGATATTCTTCTCGCAGAAACTCATCGACGACTCGCTGCGTTCGCCCAAGGCACGTCCCGAACGTCTGGTACTCGGACACTGGGGTGCCGACCTCAGATTCTACGACCGTGTGATGGCGGCCGGTACTCATGAGCGCACGGGATTCATATCCACGGGCAAGGAACTGCGCGACATGCCGACGCTCGTCAATGCCTTCAACCGTGCGGGAGCGCGGCTCGACATATACACCGGACGCAATACGGGCGGGGTGAACTATGAGGAAGTGTTTGCAGCCAATCCTCCGGCGGAGAACATTACGGTGCATTATGTCCACGGACTGTGTCCCTATGAACTCAGCCTGAAGGTGGACCGCGCCGCCTGCGTGGTGATATGCTGCAAGGAGACGAGATACACCGTGGGCCTTACAACCGTTGTTGAGGCTCTGGCTCTCGGTCTGCCCGTTATATGCAGCCGCAATCCTCAGATACCCGTCGACTTTGATTCAGAGGGCTGCGGTATCACTGTGTCCTACTACGATGTGGACGGATGGGAGAAGGCGGTGCGCTACATAATGGATCATCCCGACGAAGCACGTGAGATGGGACGCCGTGGACGCCGGCTTGCCGAGCGCCTGTTCAATGACGAACGGTGCGCGCGCGAGGTGGCGGGAGTGCTGCGCGAGGCGGTGGAGGAGAACCGGCGGTGATGCCTGCTGATTATTATATTCCGTGAAAACAGGCATTTGAATAATGCTGTATAACAAGACCAGTATGATGAACAATATGATATATAATTCGTTTACAGTTCCTGCCGCAAAGGTGCGCACCCTTGCGGCAGGATTGTTTTTGGCGGTTCTGCCGTCTGTGGCGGTGGCCCAGCAGCCTGCGGACAGTGTCAGTCTGACGTCGATGACGTTCGTACGTCAGTCGTTTGTGCGCAATTTCTACAACTCGTCGAAGGTGATGAGCCGCATCAACATGGACGGTACGCGCCTCTTTCTGCCCGATGCCGCCAACATAGTGGTGATGGATGGTGACAGCGCGCGGGCCGTGTCTATGAGGCAGGAGGGCCGCACGCTTGTGCTTGGGAGCACGGCTGACGACAGGTCGGCCTCCACGCTGCGTGTTGGAGCGTTCCATCCCTATCTGTGCTATGAGGCGCGCTTCAGCGGCATAGAAGGCGACGAGAGGGTCGGCATAGACTTCACGGACAACGAAGGAAAGGAAAGAACCATACGCACCATGTATCACGGAGGACGCGTTGTGTCGGAAATCATAGAGAACGGACATACGAAGCAGCTTGCCTCGAAGGAAGTGGGACGGCGCGAACGTGTGTCTCTGCGTGTGCAGTACACCGGTGTACGCTTCCATGTATTCCTGCTCGGCGACGACGGTCAGGCCGATCTTCTTTACAGTGCCGAGTGCGACATGCGCCGCGTCGATACCTGCACCCGTTACTCGTTCGGTGTGCGTGCGGAGCTGCCGGCAGGCGGAGAAGTGACAGTGGAAGACGCGCGCAGCCTGCTGACGTGCGGCACCGGACAGGCCGACCCGCAGGTTGTGCAGCTCAAAGACGGCTCACCGCTCATACGCGACGGCAGGCTTTACGTCTGCATGACCACACGCGGATTCGAACGTATATGCGACTCGTGGCAGGGTGTTTATTCCATCGACCTCGACTCCTATGAGCTTCGGCTCGAGGGTGCGCTGTTCTTCGGCAAGGGCGACGGACTGATGTACGGTTTCCATGCCACGAAGATGGTGTATGACGAGGACGCCGGCCGTTTCCTGGTGATGACAACCACGCACGAGGACACCCACACTCTGGCCTACAGCTCGTCCTCGGCCGACCTGCTGCACGGCATGCACTATCTGGAGTGCACCGAACTGCCGTTCCCCCACAGCTATAGCAACGGCCACGGGTTCAATACCGAGGATCCTGACTTTTTCTTCGACAGCGAGGCAGGACGGTGGCGTCTTGCCTACTGCGCGCTGAAGGACGGCTCCTACGTCACCTATCTTTGCGAGAGCGACGAGTGGAACGGACCGTACCGACAGGTGGCAGAGTCCGACCGCAACAACAACACCGGAATACGCATTACCACCGTGGGCGGACGTCGCCACGTGCTGAGCGGCGGAACGGGCACCACGTTCTACATCTACGACTATCCGTCGCTGCGCTGTCTCGGCACGTTCAACCAGCAGTTCGCCAACGGCGGATTCAGAGGCTGGCCGACCATAGTGCCCGTGCCTTACGGCAACTATGAACGCTATCTGTGGATAACTTTCGACCGCGGCGCGCAGACAGGCCGCTATTCATACGGCACACTTTACTTCTATCTTGGCGATAAAATGTGGCGTCTGCCGGACACCGCTGCTCCAGGTCTGCGCTGACACGTGCGTGCAGACTGGGCATTATTGTGCGCCCGGCAGTTCTGCATAAATATACGGTTGTGAATGTATAATTATGCGGAACCGACGGACCTCAACTTCGTGAGAATTGAATATTTGCGAGCGACAGCACGTTTGGACGCAAATACGCGAGTTTTGAGAGGTTTGCGCAATGCGCTGATAATCATGCAGATTATGCGGATCAGTGTCTCCGTATGCCTTCCGCTGTCTCGCAATAAAGTCTATATCGGACTGCGATTAAGCCTCTATCATGCCATGATACAGTGCATTTCATGCCCTGAAATGGTCGTAATCAGACCTTAAAACGGCCTGTATCGCACAGCGATCTCTTCACAAGTGTTCCGCAGGTGCATCAAAAACGCCTCATAATTTTCGGATTTAAGATTTGTTAACTTCTCTTTTGTGAAAAATATTTGTCAAAATTTTTTACTTTCGGGTGTGTATATTTATTCATTTATGGCGGCGGAACGGGCATTGTGGGGCGTGCGTTGATAAAGGCGGAAAGGATGGAGCCGAGCGATGGAATATGTGTGTGCGTATGATGCGGCAGGCATATCATGACTGTTGTTTTTTATTCAGATACAGCAGTCTTGGCTCATTCTTCAGTCTGTAGTCTTCGTCAAGAACCGCTGCGTTTGAGAATAGAGGAATCCATGATTCACATGTTCCTTTATTGTAAAATTCTTTGTCTTCAACAGTATGAAGGCGCTCTCGTGTAATTCTTTATATAAAAAGGGCCTGCCGGAAATACAATAAATATCTTCCGGCAGGCCTTTTGGTTTTTATGGGTTTGTCTTAGATGGTCTTCTTACTGTTTCTTTATTGCCGGCTTACAGTTTGAAGTAGTTGTACACTTTCAGGTCGGTGACGGTGCTCTTGAAGTCTCCGGCTTTCTCTAACGGGAAGACGAGTGTGCGCTGGTAGTTCATTCTTGCTCTGGGGTTATACAGTTCCGGCTTCTGCGGATGTTCCACTCCGTAGAAGAAATCCACCTTGTCGCTTTCGTGCACGGCATAGAGTGTGAGGGGCTCGAGGCTTTGTATCTTCTTTCCATCTACAAAAAGCTCGGTCTTACGGTTGTCGCCCTGTATGGTGATTGTGACTTTCCTGCCTTCCGGCAGACGATAGTTGAAGGTGTTGAGATAGCCGTCGCGTGCGAAACCGAGTTGTCCGTTGCGCGGGTCGGAGAGGTAGAACACGGCGTTGGACGAGCGGAACAGTTCGGTGCCCTTGGCCTCGTTTTTCGCATCAATGGTGAAGCTGACGCTGTAGTTGTAGCCTATCTCCTTGCATGGCATGTCCATTCCGGGGCTCACCTCGGCACATGCCAGCACCTCTTTCTTGTCTGGTCCGTAGGTGTCCAGTTCGTTCACGCCGGGCGCTTCGCTGAGAAGCAGGCGCCGGGTGTTGAATTCTTCGTATGGCACAGTGGTGTTGCGGCCGCTCCAACATTTGACGGCAAGCGTCTGTATGGCTGGGTAGGCGCGGTGATGAATGTCTTTCACGGATATGCCGTTGCCGGAGTGGTCGTTCCATACGGCGAACATACCGCCGAGGATGGCCGGGTCCTGTTCGTCGAATGTGCGGTTGCCGATGGTTGCCGGAGTCCAGTTTTCGTAGAGATACTGGCAGTTGAGATAATCGTAATAATAGCCTGCGGCAGGCACGATATATACCAGTCCGTCGGGAATGCTTATGAGTTTGTAGCCCTGTTTCTTCATTTCCACCGGATCGGCATAGCCGTTGTACCAGCAGCTCATGATTACGTTGTCCGACTTGACGGGCGTATCTCCGGCTGCATGAGTCAGTGCTCCCCAGCACACGGCCTGCTTGCCGTAGCCTTCAACAAGGCGTATGTAGCGGTCGGTGAACTCGCGGAACTTCTCCACTACCTCCTTTTTGGCGTTGGAATATTCGTCTGTGCCTATGTGCACACGCTTGCCTCGGAACACGGGATTGCTTCCGCCGAGATATTCGGCGAACAGTCCGTCAAGGAATTTGTATGTCTCCGGATTGAAGAGGTCGAGGTGGTCCATGCCGTATTCCTTCGATCCTATCTCGGGCTTGTAGTGGGTGAAGGCGAGCGAGTGGGCGGGTACGTCTATCTCGGGAATCACTTCTACGTAGTTGTGTTCGGCAAGTATCTGCATGTCGATGAACTCCTGCTTGGTGTACGAACCGTCTTTTGCTGTGAGTCCGGGATATGTGTCGGACTGCAATCTGAAGGCCGCCTGCACCTTGGACCAGTCGGAATAGAACTGCAGGAAGCTGTTGTCGTTGAGATGTAGCTGCAGGGTGTTCATCTTGTAATAGGACATTATCTTCACCAGATTGCGTATGTAACTGATGGGTATGTACTTACGGCCGCAGTCGATCATGAATCCGCGCAGACTGTATTCGGGCACATCGACAGCCCGGCCTTTGGGTATGGCCTGCGACGCATGCTGTTCCGAGAGTTGCAGCAGGGTGCGTGTGCCCCAGTATACGCCTTTGGCTGTGGCCGCGGTGATGACGGCCTTCTCGCCGATGTCCATTCTGTAGCCTTCCTCACCCAGCGTCTTGTCGTTCTTTTTTACTAAAACAAAGTCGCCGGCCTTGCCGCTTCCTTTTACCACTTTGAGGGTTTTGCCGGTGAGGGCATGGTAGTCCTGAGCGAAGGCGTCGGCTATGCGTGTCATCTCTTTGTCGCCCTTCACGGCTATGCGGCCCGAAGGTGTGAACATGCCTTCGGCTCCGGTCCACGACTTTAGCTCGGGTATGACGAATGGTTTGCGGTTAGGCTCTGCGCTTGATGCCGCCGTCCACATGGCAAGCAGAATACAGAACAGGTACTTGCCGGCGTTTCTGAATGTTCTCATATAGGTTGATGTTTAGGATTTATAAGTGGTTTGAGGCAGTCCGCATACGTGTTTGTACGGACTGCCGGTATTGTGTCGGGATTGTCCGGCGTGTCGTTCAGTTGGGGAAATAGGGCTGCGGCTGGAACCAGTCAGGACTGTTTGATATCTTCTCCACCATGCCTTCGGGCATCTGTTTGAGTTCGCCGGATGCGACGAGCGCGTCCATGTCGGCCTTGAACTCGTTGTACATGTCGGGCGTCATGATGTAATATTTCGTTCCGTAATCATCTATCCGGAGCGCTATCTGCCGCAGATAGCCCCATCTTTCGAAGTAAGGCATGAGGTTGTAGCCTGCCACACGGCTTGTCTTGCGTATGAAGTTCATGATGAACGGTACGGAGTTCTCCCACGGGTCGCAGTGATCTTCGGTTATGTAGTTGTCCTTCACCCAGCACGATTCTGGGAAACGGCGGCGCAGTTCGGCCAGCTTTCCGCTGGCGTTGTTGTTCTGTGCGCTGGCTATGAGCTCGTATTTGTCGGCCTTGCCTTTCTTCTCTATTTGCGAGCCTTTCCTGTCGTCGTTCTGCCGTAGGGCCTCATACCAGTCGGGAGCAAAGTCGGGCACGCCGTTCTCCGTGAAGTAATTGAACATCATGATGAGCGGACAGAGTGCGCCGTCGTGAACCTCCGAGTAGGCCAGGGCGCGCAGAGGATTGCTCGAGCCGGGTGCTATGAGCGAGTCGCTCATGGCCTGGCATGCGGCATGGAGCTTGGCGTTGTATGCGAATTTGTCGCGGTCGGCGTAGGCATCCTTGCGCTGCCGGCTAACAACAGTGCCGGAGCTGAAGCCTTTGTCCTCGAGATACTGCGCCCGTAGAGGCGCCCACAGCTTGAGTTTGTCGGAAGTGCGGTAGCCCATCTTCATTATGTTGTAGTATGCCTGTAGGTTGTTGGACACCTCGCCCATGCCTGCCCAGTTGAAGTAAGGAGTCATCTGGTGCAGGTGTCCCCACTCGTGGCTGAGGCCCCAGATGGCATCGTCGTCGGTTTCCACGATGTTGCGGCAGTCCAGGACGCGCGGTTCCTGGTCAGCATGGAAGGATACGCCCAGTCCGTCCTGATACATATAATAAGTGTAGTTGACGTAAGCCATGGTGCGGTTCTTGGGTATCCGGCCGTACTTCTCTATTCCCAACTGGCGGTGTTCCCACGCTACGAGCGAGTCGACCACGTTCATGTACTGGCGGAAACCGGGTTTTCCGTCGCGCGACTTGCAGTGTTGGGCAAGTCCCTTTGACGTCCAAATGGAGTGCACTTTATGGCTGAGCACGTCCATACATCTGTTAGGTGCCTTGTTGCAGAGGGCCATCATCTCCTCGTTTGTCTTGTCCGGTGAGAGATAACCGTTCACCTGTCCGTTGACGAAATGCACTTTCAGGGCCGGGCGTTTCTCCGGTTTCTCGTCGGCGTAATAGCAGATGTATGCCAGAGCATTCCATTCGCCGTCATAGTCGATGGTGTTGATGCCGTTCTTCAGTTCGTATGTTTTTATTTCAGGAAAGCCTCCGTCGAAGTTCTGTCCTACTTTCCCGACATACCATGCCACTGTCTTGAGCTCCACTTTCATGTCCTTCGGAAGTCCGTCTACGACGATTGTCTGGCTCGACATGGCGGGGATGTTTATTCCGGTGACGCCTGCAATTTGGTCGTAGTGCTTGCCGGGGGCATTCCATTGGCGTGCGAGGGTTTCGTAGGACAGATAACATTCGTATTCGGCAACGCGGTAGCCGGTGTCGTATGTTCCTGCCAGAATGCTTTGGGCAAGGTTGCGCAGCGCTGCGTTCTGCAGTCGGTCTATCTGCGAACGGGTGACTTTCTTTTTCAGACGGGTCATGAGTTTGTCGGCGAAGATGTCCGAAGGTTCCACGTTATTGCTGACAGTTGTCTGACTGGCTGCGCATGTTTCGGCTGCGGAGACCATTGTTGCGGGCGTCTGCAACAGCCCCGACAGAACGAGAGCGAGCACGGCTCTGTTGATAATGGTGATGTTTTTGTTCATGAGTTTTACGGAAAAGTAGTAATGATTGTATAGTGGTTGATGCAAATTTAAGTCTTTTCGGCCACATAATCGTATTCTTTATATTATTATTTCATAATACCGGTGATTATGTCCTGAAGGCATGGTGATGTCATGACTTTTATGTGTCGGCTATGAGGAAAAGCGGCTTCCGCAATAAGGTTTGTTTATAAATAATACACCCGATAGGGTATAATAATTAAAAATATTAATAAAATTATACCCTAAAAGGTATAATGAATGTGTATAATTTGTATATTTGTACCCAAACGGGTATAAAATGGAAGACAGGGAAATAGCCGCTTTTGTGAAAGAGATGAGAAAGAAGTTCAACCTCACGCAGGTGGACCTGGCCGACAAGTCGGGCGTGGGACTACGCTTCGTACGTGAGTTGGAACAGGGCAAACAGACCTTGCGCATGGACAAGATAAACCAGGTGCTGAGCCTTTTCGGCCGGCAGGTGGGTGCCGTGGAGATAGGAGGCGAGGGCAGGACGCGCGGGGAATGACTGCCGGAACATGAATATTAAGACACATCATTGAGTATGAAGACAGCGCTTGTATATCTTTACGACCGCCTTGCAGGGCGGTTGACGGAGGATGAAAACGGTTTCACGTTCTGTTACGACCGTGAGTTTCTTGCTTCGGACGATGCTGAGGCCGTGAGCCTTACGCTTCCGCTGACCGACGAACCGTATCACGACACGGTGCTGTTTCCCTTCTTCGACGGACTGATACCCGAGGGCTGGCTGCTCGGGATAGCCGAGAGGAGCTGGAAGATAAACCAGCGCGACCGCATGTCGCTGCTCATGGTGTGCTGCAAGGACTGCATAGGAGCAGTGAGTGTGATACCTGAAAAGGATGAGGAGTGACTCCGTCGGCGCATCGCTTCTGACCATGCGACGGACCGGAAACGTATTTTATAAAAAGCAACAATCATGGACTGCGACTCTAAAAGAATATGCCTGCATTGCTACAAACCGCTGAAGGACGGGCAGACTGACTATCATCCGGCGTGCGCACGCAAGTTTTTCGGTACGCGCGAGGCACCGTCGCTGCCTTACGTCCGCTCGCAGTTGGGCGACCTGGCGCGGCAGGTGGTGCGCAGTCAGAGCACTCTGACGGGTGTGCAGGCCAAGCTCTCGCTCGACATAGACAAGGGTGGGCGCAACCAGCCCGACCGTTTCACCATTGTGGGGCTGTGGGGACGGTTCATCCTCAAGCCGCAGACGGGAACGTACAGGGCGCTGCCCGAGCTGGAGGACCTCACCATGCACCTGGCCGAGGCGGTGAAGATAAACGTGGTGCCACACAGTCTGATACGCTTCAGCGACGGCGAACTGTGCTACATCACGAGGCGTGTCGACCGCACGGAGACGGGCGCGAAGGTACCGATGGAGGACATGTGCCAGCTCACGGAACGTCTGACGGAATATAAATATAAAGGTTCGTACGAGCAGATAGCCAAGGCGATAAAGAAGTATTCGTCGGCTCCGAAGCTCGACCTCGTGAACTTCTGGGAGGTGGTGGTGTTCTCGTGGATAACCGGAAACGCCGACATGCACCTCAAGAACTTCTCGCTATACAACAACATGGGCACGGGCTATACGCTCACTCCTGCCTACGACATGGTGGCTACGGCGCTCATCATGCTCGACGACCCCGAGGAACTGGCCCTCACGCTCAACGGTAAGAAGCGCAAGCTGCGCCGCTCTGATTTCATAAAGTCGATAACGGCGTCGGGCATCGACGAGAAAGTGATAGACAACATGGCAAAGAGATTCAGCCGCGCCATTACAAAATGGTTTGAGATAATAGACCGTTCGTTTATACCCGACGACATGAAGAAGCAATACAAGAACCTTATACTGCGGCGCATAGTCATGCTGAAATGAGAGGGAGCGGTGCGTTGTGGGCGGGCCGCGCCGTATGTGTCATGCCACGGTGTACCGTCAGCCATGTTGTCCGCATGACTTTGCGGGCGGTGGAATGGCGGATGTATAAAAAAACAGAAAATCCGGTCGCGAGTGTTAAATATTCGTCGTGAAAAATGCGGAAAAAACGCGTCGGAGCGCACCGACGGGTTGTTTGGACCGAAAAACGTGAATTTTGACAAAATCGGTAATACGTTGTAAAACAGTCGTTTACGCATAGCTGTATTGCGGTCTGTTTTTATGCGCTTCGCGAAACGGCCCGTTTTGCCTCCTGATAATGCCCATATCGCATGGTGAAATAGTTCATATCGCACGCTGAAATGGTGGGTTTCGCGGCATAAAACAGGCTGTTTTGCAACAGAGTCATCCGGCAATGGTGATACGATGTGTTGGGAAAAAGCTTTACGGAAGCCGGAAACGGTGCTGCGGAAAGCTGGAACAGAGAAAACAGAATGTTAAATTCGGATCGCTGAATGTGAATATAAGTTAACGGAAATTTGGAGAAACGGGCGCAGCCCGGGTGGAAGTATCTGTGACGTAATGTTGCTGCGCGTATGCTTCCTTTATCGTCGTCTGTTTTTTATAAAGCCGTGGCGTGAGGCCGTCGTTGTTCCTGTGGTTCTGTCGTGGCGGTTCTGTTGTCTTCTTATGGCCGGAATCTCTCTTTTTGGTTCCGGATTTATGTGTTTGGGATATTGTGCGTTATGTCTGGTTTGCAGTATGCACTGTGCTCCGTATCCGGTATCAACGGACGAGTCATAAAGTTGTGATGGTGTGTTGATAACATTGCTAATAATATCTAAAATAGTTAAAGTTTATTAATAATATATTTACTGTCGCTTTCCTGTTTGCTTCCGCTGAATAAAATATGTAATTTTGCAGTCCGATTATTTCGGGGATACACTTAGAGTCCCCAGCGTGAGAGTGTTAATAGTGTTGGTCTTTGGCCGGACCACGCGGTTAGTGAATCGCTCGCGCAAAGGTATAATGTTTTTTAGTAGTAATATTTAAATTAAACAATGAACACTTTAAGTTACAAGACTGTTTCCGCAAACAAGGAAACTGCGAAGAAAGAGTGGGTTGTTGTTGACGCAACAGATCAGGTGGTAGGTCGCCTCTGCTCTAAAGTAGCAAAACTTATCCGCGGAAAGTACAAACCAAACTTCACTCCTCATGTAGATTGTGGAGACAACGTAATCATCATCAACGCTTCTAAGGTGGTATTCACCGGAAAGAAGGAAACCGACAAGGTTTACACCCGTTATACTGGTTATCCAGGCGGACAGCGTTTCAATACACCGGAAGACCTGCGCAAGCGTCCTAATGGTGTAGACAAGATCATTCGTCACGCTGTTAAGGGCATGCTCCCGAAAGGTCCGCTCGGCCGCAAGCTGTTGAATAATCTTTATGTATTTGAAGGCGCAGAGCATGACAAGGATGCTCAGAAACCGAAGGCAATTGATATTAACCAGTATAAATAAACAGTAAGATGGAAATGATAAATGCAATTGGTCGCCGCAAGACTTCTGTAGCCCGTGTTTATCTCACTGAGGGTACCGGCAAGATCACTATAAATAAGGTAGAACTGGAGAAATACTTTCCGTCAGCTATTCTGCAGTATGTTGTGAAGCAGCCTCTGCAGCTCCTGGGTGTGGAAGGCAAATATGATATTAAGGTAAATCTTGACGGTGGCGGTTATACCGGACAGAGCCAGGCTCTTCGTCTTGCAATCGCACGTGCACTGGTTAAGATCAACGCAGAAGACAAGAAAGCTCTCAAAGACAAAGGCTTCCTCACACGCGATTCTCGTGCTGTTGAGCGTAAAAAGCCGGGACGTCCGAAGGCTCGTCGTCGCTTCCAGTTCAGCAAGCGTTAATGTCATCCGATGTCGGATGTGCTGTCCTGCCGGTTGTACGGCAATGCGTGGCAGCGTGATATCTGACGTCATGGCAGCATAAGTTTAGTATCCAAGCCTGTGAGACTTCGACACAAGTATAACGGATTACCCATGGGCTGGTTCGAGAAAACTAAAAGGAAAGTAAACAATTTAAACAAACAAAACAACAATGTCAAGAACAAACTTTGACCAATTATTGGAAGCAGGATGCCACTTCGGTCACCTGCGTCGTAAATGGAATCCCGCAATGGCTCCTTATATCTTCATGGAGCGCAACGGCATTCATATCATCGATCTGCACAAAACCGTAGCTAAGGTTGACGAGGCTGCTGAAGCTCTCAAGCAGATTGCCAAGGCAGGAAAGAAAATCCTGTTTGTCGCTACTAAAAAACAAGCAAAGGAAATTGTTGCTGAAAAGGCAACAAGCGTAAATATGCCTTACGTTATCGAGCGTTGGCCGGGCGGTATGCTTACCAACTTCCCGACAATCCGCAAGGCTGTGAAGAAAATGGCCAATATCGACAAACTGATGAACGACGGTACTTATGCCAAGCTGTCTAAGCGTGAGCTGCTGCAGATTACACGTCAGCGCGCAAAGCTGGAGAAGAACCTCGGTTCAATTTCTGACCTGACTCGTCTGCCGAGCGCTCTCTTCGTTATCGACGTAATGAAGGAGAACATCGCAGTTAGAGAGGCAAACCGTCTGGGTATTCCTGTTTTCGCAATGGTTGATACAAACTCTGATCCGAAGAACATTGACTACATCATCCCTGCCAACGACGACGCTAAGGATTCTATCGATGTAGTTCTGACAGCTTGCTGCAACGCAATCGCTGAGGGTCTGGAGGAGCGTAAGGCTGAGAAGGCTGACGAGAAAGCTGCTGCCGAGCAGGCTGAAGCTGCTGCTGACGCTAAACCGAAGCGCGCACGCAAAGCTCGCAAGGATGCTCCCGCAGAAGAGGCTGCTCCTGTAGCAGAGGCTCCGGCTGCTGAAGAACCGGCTGCAGAGTAATGCATTAGAAACCATTCATTCATTTATAAATCAAAAGAAAACAATAAACTATGGCTGTTTCAATTGACGATATAAAGAAACTTCGCGCAATGACCGGTGCCGGTCTGGCAGACGTGAAGAAGGCTCTCACAGAGGCTGAAGGCGATTTCGACAAAGCAAAGGATCTGCTCCGTGAGCGTGGACTGGCTATCGCTGCAAAGCGTTCAGACCGCGAGACATCCAATGGATGCGTGCTCGTTAAGAAAGTAGGTGACTTCGCTGCTATCGTAGCTCTGAAGTGTGAGACTGACTTCGTTGCCAACGGAGCCGACTTCATTAAGCTGACAAGCGACATCCTCGATGCTGCCATCGCAGCAAAGGCCCACACTCTCGACGAGGTTAAGGCCCTCACACTCGCTGACGGTTCTGCCGTACAGGATGCTATCACACAGCGTTCTGGTATCACAGGTGAGAAGATGGAGCTCGACGGATACAACGTTCTCGAAGGCGAAAACATCGAAGTGTACGACCACATGGGCAAGCACACTCTCGCAACAATGGTTCAGCTCAACAAGGAGAACGTAGAACTTGGACACAAGATGGCTATGCAGGTTGCTGCTATGAAGCCTATCGCACTCGATGAGGAGTCTGTTCCTCAGGAAGTGAAGGACAACGAGTTCCAGGTAGCTGTACAGAAGACAAAGGAAGAGCAGATTGAGAAAGCTGTTGAGGTTGCTCTCAAGAAGGCCGGCCTGAACCCGAATCTGGTTGACAGCGAAGACCATATCGAGTCAAACATCAAGAAGGGATGGCTCACACGTGAGGAAGCTGACAAGGCTCTTGTTATCAAGAAGGAAGCCGCAGAGCAGAAAGCTGCCAACCTGCCTGAGCAGATGATACAGAACATCGCTAAGGGACGTCTGGCTAAATTCCTCAAAGAGTGCTGTCTCGTAAATCAGGAATTCCAGTTCGGCGACGGCGACAAGACAAGTGTTGCCGACTATCTGAAGAAGCAGGACAAGGATCTGGCGATTGTTGCTTACAAGCGTTTCACCCTTGTTGCCGAATAAGTGTATAACTGAATATACAATCACAAGATAGAAGACGGAGTTATGAGGAGTGAAAGCTCTTTATGACTCCGTCTTTTGTTAATTATTTGCAATGAAGATATTTGCAGTAGGAATGAACTATATCCAGCACAATAAAGAGCTGGATGGAGCGTTATATAAACCGGAGGAACCCGTGATATTCACCAAGGCCGACTCCGCATTGCTCAAGGATCGCAAGCCGTTTTTCGTGCCCGACTTCATGGGACGCATAGACTATGAGGCCGAACTGGTGGTGCGGATATGCCGTCTCGGCAAGACAATACCGCAGCGTTTCGCCCACCGCTACTATGATGCGGTGACATTGGGTGTCGATTTCACGGCACGCGATATGCAGCGCAGATTCCGTGAGAAAGGCATGCCGTGGGACTTGTGCAAGGGCTTTGACGGTTCGGCTGCCATAGGCGAATGGGTTGAGATCAACAAATTCCGCGACATACAGGCCATAAATTTCCGTCTCAATATCAACGGTTCGACCGTTCAGGAAGCCTGTACGAGCGATATGCTTTATGGCGTTGACGAACTCATAGCTTATATAAGCAGATATTTCACACTAAAGACCGGCGACCTCATTTATACCGGAACGCCTGCCGGAACAGGTCCTGTTGCGATAGGCGACAGGTTGGAGGGCTGGCTCGACGACCGCAAGGTGCTCGAATTCTCGTGTCGTTAGACAGCGACACATTCCTAGCTCGGTTAGCCGGAAAAAGCTAAAACGTAAGATAAGCGTGAACAGACTGTTTTACAATATACTCTTTCTGATGTTCCTGCTCATGCAGCCTTCGGTTGCCGGAGCACAGACATTCTTCAATCTGACGGCTGATCAGGTGAGGACAGACTCCGTGCTTCCTCATTTTGCAACCACTCTACCGTTGCCTGATAATTACGCCGACTCCATTTATACGGTGTCTGTTGCATATCCCGAATTTATTGATATGCCCCGACAGGACATCGAGTCTTACAAGAAACTTGTTTCAGAACTTCCACCCGAAATGCCAAAGGTCGAAAGTCACATTGTGTTCGACCGCAAGAAACCTTCGCTCGAGATGAGTTTCTGTCCGGTGGTTTTCCGTGACGGACGCTACCAGCTTCTTGTCAGCTTCATGCTGAAGAAAGAAGCCCGTCCTGCCTCTTCTGCCCGTCGTGCTGCATTGCGCGCCGCTTCCGATCCGGCCTCGCGCTATGCCGCTCATTCTGTTCTTGCTTCAGGGCGTTGGGCAAAGATACGTGTGCCGTCCACCGGAGTGTATCAGCTCAGTGAGTCGCTGATACGTCAGGCCGGCTTTTCTGATATAAGCAAGGTCAAGGTTTATGGCTACGGCGGCAACCTCAGGAGTGAGCAGTTGTCGGCAGACGACCTTACTGAATACGACGACCTGCGTGAGGTTCCGCTCTGTGATGTCGGCGGACGCCTGCTTTTCCATGCCCTCGGTCCGGTGTCGTGGAAAGCCAACAACAGCAGTCGTCGCACGCGTAATCCATATTCTGACTACGGCTATTATTTCATCACGCAGAACGATGAAGGCTCTCCTGCCCGCATAAGTCAGGAAGACTTCCTCGCATCCTTTTATCCTTCAGCCGATTATTATCATTCTCTTTACGAAGTGGACGGCTATTCCTGGTATCAGGGAGGCCGCAATCTGTTCGACAGCCGGCAGATAACCGCAACGTCGCCACACTCTGTCGAGTTGGCCGGCAATCTGGAGGCCACATCCGGAAAACTGTCCGTCAATGTGTCTGCGGGCAGTGCATGCCGTGTACAGATAGAATTCAACGATTCCATTATAGGCACTCTCAGTGTGAATCTCATTGCCTATGACGAGGGCAGTGAGGCTTCGGGCACTTACACAGTAAAGAACCTGAAGGCACAGAACACTGTCAAGCTGACTGTACTTTCGGGCGGACCGGCACGTCTCGACTATGTGTCGATGGCGTGGGACAAGCCTTTTGCCGCTCCCGACCTGACGTCGTCGTTCCCCGTTCCGCAGTACGTATATAACATAACCAACCAGGATCTGCACGCCGACGGGCCTGCCGACATGGTGATAATCATCCCGACATCGCAGAAACTCAGGAAAGAGGCCGAGCGTCTGAAAGAATTCCACGAGACCCGCGACGCGCTTCGGGTGCGCATAGTGCCTGCCGACGAACTGTTCAACGAGTTCTCCAGCGGTACACCCGACGCCAGCGCCTACCGCAACTATCTCAAGATGCTCTACGACCGTGCCGCTTCCGAGGCCGATATGCCCAAATATCTGCTGCTTTTCGGAGACTGTGTGTGGGACAACCGCATGCTCACACCGGAGTGCCGCAATCTGAATGCCGACGACTATCTGCTCTGCTTTGAGAGCGAGAACTCGTTCAACGAGGTGAGCTGTTACATCGACGACGGCTACTTCTGTATGCTCGACGACGGTGAGGGAGAGAACCCGCTGTTGCGCGACAAGCTCGATGTTGCGGTGGGAAGATTCCCCGTAACGACGGAGAGCGACGCCAAGGTGATGGTGGATAAGGTGATAAACTACGTCACCAACCAGAACGCCGGAGCATGGCAGAACACCATGATGTTCATGGGTGATGACGGCAACTACGATATACACATGCGTGATGTGAACGACGCTGCCGACATGGTGGCGGAGCTGAATCCCGGATTCAACATAAAGAAAGTGCTGTGGGATGCCTACAAACGTGAGACATCATCCACAGGAAAATCATATCCCGACGCATCGAAAGCCATAAAACAGCAGCAGGCCGCAGGCGCGCTCATCATGGATTATGCCGGACACGGACGTGCCGACCAGATATCGCATGAGTCGGTGCTCAGACTCTCCGACTTTGCAGGTTTCACCAATACAAACCTTCCTTTGTGGATAACGGCATCGTGTGACATCATGCCTTTCGACGGCATGAAGTCGACAATAGGCGAGACAGCCGTGCTTAATTCAAAAGGCGGAGCCGTGGCTTTCTACGGCACGACACGTACAGTATATGCCTCGCACAACAAGACGATGAACATGAACTTCCTGCGCAACGTGCTCACACTGACCGACGGGAAACCCACAACACTCGGCGAGGCACAGCGTTTGGCAAAGAACAGTGTGAAGACAAACGGCAACATGGAAGTGGTGAACAACCTACAGTACTCACTGCTTGGCGATCCTGCCATGACGCTTTGCCTGCCTACACTCACCGTTGTGGTGGATTCCATCAACGGAGTGGACGTAACCACGGGCAACACCGTGAGCGTTGGAGCGGGCAGTGTGATGCGTGTGAGCGGCTATGTGAAGGACGCTCCGTCGTTCAGCGGAGTGCTTTCTGCCACCGTTCACGACAGCCGCGAGCTGGTGACATGCCGCTGGAACAACCGCAACGAGGATGAGGCGTCGAGCAGTCCGTTCACTTATTATGACCGTCCGAAGGTGCTCTTCAGCGGCAACGACAGCATTTCCGGCGGACGCTTTGAGTTCTCCTTCGCCGTGCCTAAGGACATCAACTACACCGACGGTACGGGTCTTATCAATCTTTATGCTGTAAGCAACGACCGCACACTCATAGGCAACGGCTACAGTGAGTCGTTTGTTGTGGGTGGAGGTGATGTGGCCGACAACGACTCTGTGGGTCCGTCCATCTTCTGCTATCTCAATTCGCCTTCGTTTGTCAACGGAGGCAAGGTGAACAGTACGCCTTACTTCGTGGCCGAAATAATGGACAAGGACGGCATCAACTCCTCCGGCAACGGCATCGGACACGACCTGCAGCTTGTCATCGACGGCGAAATGACGCGCACATACAATCTGAACGACAACTTCAGCTACGACTTCGGCAGCTACACACGCGGCACGACATACTACAACATTCCCGAACTCGAGGAAGGCGAGCACACCTTGCAGTTCCGCGCATGGGACGTGTTCAACAACATGTCGAGCACTCAACTGCGTTTCAGAGTGGTGAAAGGACTTTCGCCTTCGCTCTTCAGTGTGAGCTGTTCGGACAATCCCGCCACCACCTCCACGACATTCATCATCAGTCACGACCGTGCCGGCAGCACAGTGGATGTGGGCATCGACGTGTTCGACATGAGCGGACGGCTGCTCTGGACACACGAGGAGAGCGGTGTGAGCACGGGCAGTGCCTACACTGTGGAATGGGATCTGACCATCGATGGCGGCCGGCGCCTAGGCACAGGTGTATATCTCTACCGTGTGCGCATGTCGTCTGACGGCAGCTCGCAGACCTCAAAAGCAAAGAAACTTGTAATCATCGGCAATAAATAGAGCGCATCGGCGTTTTTTATTCAGTGCCTTATAAAGATTTATATTAACGACAAACACCATAAGAATGAACACTAAGATAAGAATATTTGCCGCGTGCCTGTTTTTCGGTCTTGCACTGACGGCTTCGGCCCAGGACAAGGAAAACATGTTCAACCCTGTCAATACGTCAGTCACATCGCAGACCATCGCCCCCGACGCACGTGCTGCCGGTATGGGTGATGCCGGTGTAGCGACCGACCCTGACGTGGTTTCGCAATACTGGAACCCGGCAAAATATCCGTTCGCCATATCGCGTGCGGGTGTCGCACTCAACTATACTCCGTGGTTGCGACAGCTTGTCAGCGACATGGATCTGGCCTATCTGGCCGGATACTACCGCATAGGCGACTACTCGGCTGTGTCGGCTTCGCTTCGCTATTTCTCGCTCGGTGAGGTATATACCAGCATGGGTGAGACTGCAGACAACAGCATGACCATCAACCCGTACGAGATGTCGTTCGACGTGGCTTACTCTCTTATGCTCAGCGAAAAGTTCTCTATCGCGGCTGCAGTGAGATGGATCTACTCCGACCTGACCTACGACTACACCGAAGATACGTCGCCAGGAAGCGCCTTTGCAGCCGACCTCGCCGCCTACTATCAGGACTATTTCACCATCGGACAGCGTGAGTGTCAGCTCGGTCTTGGTCTGAATATATCTAACATCGGTAGCAAAATTTCGTTCGGTGGCGACGACAACAGCGAGTTCATTCCTACCAACATGCGACTCGGTGCCTCGCTTATGGTGCCCGTGGACGAGTACAACCGCTTCACCATCACGGCCGATGCCAACAAACTGCTTGTGCCTACCTATCCCAAGCAGAACGAAGGCGAGTCTACCGAAGACTACATGGAGCGTGTGCAGAAAGACTATTACGACGTGAGCAGCATAAGCGGTATATTCAAGAGCTTCGGCGATGCGCCCGGCGGTTTCAAGGAAGAGTTGCAGGAAATCAATTGGAGTGTCGGTGGCGAATATGTCTATCACGACCAGTTCGCGCTGCGTGCCGGATATCATCACGAGTCGGAGAACAAAGGTAACCGCAAATACTTCACAGTCGGTGCGGGCTTCAAGATGAGCGTGTTCTCGCTCGATGCGGCCTACGTCATAGCCACCGCGAAGAGCAATCCGCTCGACCAGACACTGCGCTTCACGCTCAGTTTCGACATGGACGGTATAAAGGAACTCTTCAGAAGATAAACGCCCTGCCGGCGACGGAACACACATAACACAGCAAATAAAGATATTAGAATATGAAAATACGTGTAGGATTCGGTTTCGACGTACATAAGCTGGTGCCCGGCCGTGACCTCTGGCTCGGCGGAATAAAGCTCGACCACGAGCTCGGACTGCTCGGTCACAGCGACGCCGACGTGCTCATCCATGCCATATGCGATGCTCTGCTCGGTGCGGCAAACATGCGCGACATAGGCTATCACTTCCCCGATACGTCGGACGAAACGCTCGACATAGACAGCAAAATACTGCTGCGCAAGACCGTGGAGCTCATAGCCACAAAGGGTTACACCGTGGGTAACATCGACGCCACGGTGTGTGCGGAGCGCCCTAAGCTCAATCCTCACATACCGGACATGTGCCGTTGTCTTGCCGAAGTGATAGGCACCGATGTCGACAATGTGTCGGTGAAGGCCACGACAACCGAGCGTCTCGGTTTCACAGGGCGTCAGGAAGGCATCAGTGCCTACGCCACTGTTCTTATATGCGGCTGACCTCACAGGTCGGCCGTTGTTGTTTTTATGCCTCCTGCGCTTCTTTCTGTTTCCTTCCCTTTTGTCTGTCTTTCGTGGAGAAGCCCGTGGCTATGTTCCGTTTCTACATTTCCGGCACGTCTGTGATGCGTCAGTAGCGGCGTCGATGGAGCAGGGTGGCGTTTCCGAAGTGTACCTGTAACAAGATCTGTTGCTTCCTGATGTGCTTTCTTCATGCTCCGTCGCTATACCTATTTGTTGCTTTGCATTTCCTGTGATATGCGTTGCAAATGCATATTTATGCATTTCTGAAAGTAAAAAATTTTGACAAAAAATTTTCGCAAAATAGAAATGCGCGATGTCGTTTTTCCTGTATCTCAAATCGCGAAAAGCCCTTTTTTGCGTTTGCTGTGTCTTGACTGCGGTGTACATGATTTTCCTTTGCTTTGCGGAATGCACTTTATTGCACCGCGAAATGCACTGTTTCATGCCCTGATCTGGTTCGTTTCATGGCATGATATAGCCTGTTTCGCATGCCCGAAAAGGCTCTTTCGCCGCACCATGTGGAGCGTATTATTTCGCGTAATGGCGCAACCTGCTGTGTGACAGTGTGTTGCGCAAAGTGCTCAAAACTCGCGAATTTGCGGCCGGATGCACACTTGCTCGCAAATATTCAATTCTCGTGAGGTTGACGATGTATAAATATTCATCACCGTTCAGATTTCTGTATATTTATGCAACAGGGCAAGGCTTTTTTACATCTGCTTTACAAAGTGCTCCGCCCGTGGGCATGCGGCGTACGGGCCGTGGCCTTCTGCCGCAGCTGTATTCTTTGTGCATTGTTGCTTTATACGACGTCTAACGGCCGTATGCGCAGTCTTGTGAGATGCCGGTCTGTTAATCTGGAGTCCGGTTCTGCAAAACGTGCGGTGCTGTTTCTAAAAGGATAAAGTGCCGCTTTTCAATGTATATCAGTTTTGTTTTTCAGAAAATATGTAAACGGTTTTCGCAGTGTGTTGCCACGCTCTGGCGTATCTGCGTATTTGTTCTTCAAAGTATTAAAAAGAAAAATGCCACTACTTTCAACAAGCAGTGGCATATTCCTATGTTTAACTAAAAAAACTTTCGAAACAAATGCGAACCTCACGGCCCAGCATTGTTACCTGTTAAACAATCGTTTTAATTTACCTTAAACCTAATAACTAAAAACCTAAATCTATTACTACTAACCTAAACAATCTATTAACCTTTTGACGATGCAAAGATACGACGGTTTTTCGATTCCTCCAAACAATAAAACAAATAATATGATATTTTTAATTCTTTTTTGACATATATCAATATTCTGTGTGCGCACACAGCGTTCAATGTGTGGCGAAAATTTGCCGCTGTGCTTTGATATTGTGACATTTTGATACTTCGAGCTTGCATTTTGACATCCCAAGTACCATGGATTCATGCCTTTCACGGTCTTTTCTGCAAATTAATGAAAGTTTTTCGCCTTTTCCGCCATATCATACTGGTTTTAAAGACGTTAACGTTGCGCATTGCGCTCCAGCAACGCTTATTCCGCCTCTTTTTTGTCTGTGGATCAAGCCTGTGCATGTCGCTGCGTCCAGCCTGCGCTTTTTCGCGGTCTTTTTATATAAATGTATTATTATATAATCAATACTTCGGTAAATTTTTACCGATAAATTAAAATTAAACATAGAATCGGCA